>JBMNNW010000072.1:0-28055 GCA_050942735.1 Armatimonadota bacterium | reverse complement strand
GCGGTCCTCCAGCACGACCTGCCACTGCTCGGCTCGCTCGATGCACACATGTCAGTATTCGCAAACCTATACACGAGTACCTCCCCCACCACCAAAAAACTTGCACAGCTAAAACCGATGCTGCTGGTCATTGGTCTGGCTCGCTTGCGGGACGCCTGCGATCTATGTATACTGCTGCCTCGCACAGTCCCCGGCAGGACTCCAGTGCCGGGTTGAGATGAGAAAGGATGCCACTATGGACAGAATAGCCGCGCTGACAACGCGCATAGGTATTCCCGCTATCACACAGCGTCACCTGCTCTTGATTACCGGCACCCTCGCGGCCGCGGGCATGACCGCATTGGCGGCAGACCTGCGCATCCCGCTGCCGTTCTCACCTGTCCCGGTGACCGGCCAGACGATGATGGTCCTGATCTCAGGCGCGATCCTCGGGCCGCTGGCGGGCTCGCTGAGCCAGGTGCTGTTCATAGTGATGGGCGCAGCGGGCGTGGTTCCTCTCGCGGGAGGCGCGCTGACAGGCGTTACCTTCGGGTACCTGATCGGCTTCGTGATCGCCGCGCGGATCGTTGGCGGGTGCACACGCCGCACCGACAGCGCCCTCACGGTGGGGCTGGCGATGGGCCTCGCGAGCCTCACGCTCCTGCTCTGCGGATCCGCGTGGCTCTGGGTGTCGCAGGGGCTCTCAGTGGGACAGGCTCTGAGCGTAGGGCTGCTGCCGTTCCTGCCCGGAGATGCGCTCAAGGCGCTCGCGGCACTGGCGTTCTGGCGCGCGGGTTCGGGCGCCTGGCGGAGGCTCTCGGGGACGGCGGCCCACTGACACTCTGAATGCTCACGACCTCTGAGGAGAGGTGACGGACGTGAAGCTTGGTGTGCGAGCGATCATCTTCACACGCACTCATCCGGTCGAGGAAGCGGCCAGGCTCATCGCCTCCTACGGCCTCGACGGCGTGGCTGTGCCCACGATCTACCAGGAGTATCCGCAGTACAGCACGCGCCATCCGGCGATGGACCCGTCAGCGTACCCGGCTGAGGTGGCGGAGCATATCCGCAGGAGCTTCCACGACGCCGGCCTGGCGACGTGGGCGATGGACTCCTACAACAACATCAGCAGCGATGATCCGGAGGTCCGGCGCGCCGCGATTGACGCCATGAAGGGCGCGATCGAGACCGCGCGGCGCTTTGGCTGCGACACAGTCGCCACGGAGTCGGGTCGGCGCGGCGTCGGAGGCTTCGAGCGCTGCCTGGAGGCCTTCCGGGAGTTCATGCCGCTGGCGGAGGCGGCCGGGATCACGGTCTGCGTTGAGCCGTCCTACGCGCAGACGGTGCCGAACTCGTGGACGATGCGCGGGCTGATCGAGGAGGTCGGCAGCTCGAACCTGAAGGTGCTGCTCGACCCGGCGAACATCCTCTGCTACGACGACAGCGCGCGGCCGTTCGATGTGCTGGGCGAGCAGATCGTCCTCGCGCACGCGAAGGACTGCATCGTGGACGAGAAGGGGATGCCGAGCTTCCCCTCGGCCGGGCAGGGGCAGGTGGACTGGCCGGTCTTCCTCGAGCGGCTGATGGCGCTCGGGGACGTGCCGCTGATCATCGAGTATGCGAAAGAAGAGAGCTTCGCCGAAGTCGTGGATTTCCTACGAACACAGATCGCCGAGGTCGAAGGGAACTGACGATGAATCAGCGGGAGCGCTTCGTGGCGTGCATGACGTATCAGCCGGTGGACCACGTCCCGGATCGGGAGTTCGGTTTCTGGGATGATACCTTCAAGCGCTGGCATCACGAGGGGCTGCCGGAGGAGGTCAACAGCAACTCGAACTGCGACCCGTTCTTCGGCTTCGAGCGCGTGATGATGCTGTCCTCGCCGGTCGGGCTGATCCCGGGCTTCGAGACGAAGATCCTCGAGGAGACCGGCGACCGCCAGATCGTGCAGGACGGGGAGGGTGCGAAGAAGGTCATCTACACCGATGGCACGAGCACAATCCCGCGCTACCTCGAGTTCCCGGTGAGGGACCGCGCGTCGTGGGAGGAGTTCAAGGAGCGGCTGCGGATCGACGACCCGGCGCGCTACCGGAGCGACTGGGACGAGGTCGCGAAGCGCAGTCACGAGAGCGATGTGCCGGTGCAGATCCACGGTGGCAGCCTGTTCGGGCGGCTGCGCAACTACGTGGGCTTCGAGGGCATCGCGATGATGTGCCACGACGACCCGGAGCTGCTGGAGGAGATGATCGAGCACATGTGCCAGATGGCATGTGCGGTGATCGAGCCGGCGGTCAAGGCGGGCTGCCGCGTTGATTGCGGCTCGTTCTGGGAGGACATCAACTTCAAGCAGGGCTGCATCATCTCCCCCACCATGTTCAAGCGCTGGCTCACCCCGCGGTACAAGCGGATCACGGACCTCATGTACGAGATGGGCGCGGTGATGTGCTTCGTGGACTCGGACGGGAACATCACCGACTCGATCGATGGCTGGTTCGACGGCGGAGTGAACTGCATGTTTCCGGTGGAGGTCGCGGCGGGCTCGGATCCGGTCGACATCCGAAACCGCTGGGGCCAGAAGGTGCTGATGATGGGCGGCGTGAACAAGCGCGCGCTGGCCGCGGGACGCGACGCGATAGACGCTGAGGTCGCGCGCCTGAAGCCGCTGGTGGACGAGGGCGGCTTCATTCCGCACGTGGACCATCGCGTGCCGCCGGACGTCAGCTACGCCGACTACCTCTACTACCTGCAGCGCAAGCGCGAGGTCTTCGGCATCCCCGAGCCGACCGACGCGCCCATGTTCAGCACCTGAGAGCCCGCTGCAACGCCGGGAGGGAGCAATCATGAAGACGCCGGGCCTGACCAACCCGCTCCGAGGGCTTATCCTGCCGCGTGACACGCGCTCAAAACGCATCTCAAGCTGGGACCGCAGCGGCGCCAACGCCGACCGCTGGATCCTCGAGCCCGGCGACACCGCCACCATCGCGCAGATCGATGGCGCGGGCTGCATCAATCACATCTGGATGACCTCAGGCTCCGAGGAGCGCGCCTGGCCGCGGAAGGTCCTCCTGCGCATGTACTGGGACGATCAGGAAGCCCCCAGCGTGGAGGCGCCGCTGGGCGACTTCTTCGGCGTCGGCCACGGAGTGCTCGCCGAGTGGGAGTCGATGCCGCTCGGCATGACCCACCACCCCAGCGGCGCGATGCGATCGGCCTTCAACTGCTGGTTCCCGATGCCCTTCTCGACCGGCGCGCGCATCGAGGTCGTCAACGAGGGCGAGCAGGCTCGCCCGCTCTACTTCTACGTGGACTACGAGGAGCAGGATGAGCCGACGCCCGATCATCTCTACTTCCATGCGTGCTGGCGGCGGGAGACCCCCTGCGACGGCTGGGCCGCGCCCAACGCGATGGCCGCCGAGCGCAAACTCAACGAGACGCCGAACCTCAGCGACGAGGGCAACTACCTGATCCTCGACGCCGAGGGGCGCGGGCACTACGTCGGATGCAACCTCTCCATCGACAACCACGACGGCGGCTGGTGGGGTGAGGGCGACGACATGATCGTCATCGACGGTGAGCCGTGGCCACCGTCGCTGCACGGCACCGGCTCGGAGGACTACTTCTCGCACGCCTACGGGATGCAGGACGTTCGCGGACTCTACCACGGCACCTCTCTCTTCAACCGCGACCACCACAACTGGGAGGGACAGTGGACGGTCTACCGCTTTCACATCCCCGACCCGATCGTCTTCCGGCGATCGATCCGGGTGAGCATCGAGCACGGCCACGCAAATCATCGCTCGGACGACTACTCCTCAACGGCGTACTGGTACCAGACTCTCCCTCACCGGCCCTTCGAGTCGATGCCGCCGGTTGACAGACGGCTTCCGCGGGTATAGATTAATGAATGTTGACCGCATCGACTGCTCGACGGGGAGGTGTTTGTGATGGGACACTCCATCCGACAGGTGACCGCGGTGGTGATGCAGGTTGAGGACAAAGTCGGTGTGCTGAACCGCGTGCTCTGCGTGCTCAGAGACTCCGGGGTCAACATGCTCGCCATCGCCAGCCAGCGCCGCCAGGGCACGGCACTGATGGCGATCACCGAAGACGCGGACGCCGTCCGCAAGCTCGCCTCCGACCAGGGCGTCCGCCTGACAACACGGCAGGTCTTCCTCATCGAGGGGGACGACCGCGTGGGCGCTCTGTGTGACATCACCAGGGCCATCTCAGAGGCGGGAATCAACATCGAGGATGTCGCCGCCCTCTCCGCGACCCGACGCTACGCGGCAGTTTTGACCTTCGCCGATGCAGACCTTGAGGCGGCGGGAAAGGCCCTCGGCCTCGACGAGGAATAGCCGACCGCTCGTTCTGTGAGCGCGGCACAACTCCTGTGGCGGCGGGTGCCATCTCTCACCCGACCGCCGGCTGGGCGAGCGGTCCTCTCACACCCCTGGGGGGCCGCTCGCAATCGTTCCATCCCCACCGGCCTCCGGCGCGGATTCTGCTCAGTTACCCCCCGCTGTGAAGGAAGCGGCCCCCTGCCGGCGGAAGACCCTCCACGCGAAGCAACGTTTGACCCCACGAGGGAGGCGTTCGCGATGGAGATGACCCCCGAGCAGTACTGGTCGAGCCACGAGCACCGACGTCATACCCCCGGCGTGCCCGAGGCCCCCGAGTGGGGACACTACCGCACCCTGCCCGCACGGCGCGTGAAAGAGACCGGCAACCGTCTTCGCTTCTGCGCCCTGATGGACAAAGCGTGGCTGGTGATGCTCCACCGCAAGGGCCACGTCTCCGATGAGGACGTCCGCAGGCTCTTCCCGGTGCTGGCCGAGGCCGACGCCGAGCACGGCTGGGGCGGCGAGGACTGGATCCGCGCGAAGCTCGGCGGCGACGAGGCCACCGCATTCGCCGTCAACCACGGCCGCACACTCCAGGAGCCGATGGCCCGCATGATGATGCGCGAGGCCCTCCTCTACGCATTCGACGAACTCCTCCCCGCGCTTGAGACCACCCTCGACCTTGCCGACGAGCACGCCGATGTCCTCATGGCCGGTCACAGCCACTGGGCCCACGCTCAGCCCACCACCTGGGGGGCCTACCTGCTGGCCGTCCACGACGGCCTCTCCCGCGGCCTCGAGCAGCTCGAACTGGCCTACCGGCACACCAACATGAACTCCGGCGGCTGCGGTGCCTGCTCGGGCGCGCGCTGGGATGTGGACCGCGAGCTGATCACCGACCTGCTGGGCTTCGATGAGACCATCGAGCCCGCGTACGACTGCGAGGCCAGCCAGGACGAGATGCTCACGATCATGTTCGCCGCCAGCAACATCGCCGTCACCCTCAGCCGCGTCACCCTCGACCTCAACGTCTGGGTCACTGAGGAGTGGGACATCTTCGAGGTGGACATGGCGTGGCGTGGCGTCAGTTCGTTCATGCCGCACAAGGCCAACGCCGGCAACCTCTTCGAGCACGTCAGGATGGCGAGCAACGATGTGCTCGGCAGGATGCAGACCGTCCTCCTCTCATTCAAGAACGAGCCGCTGCAGGACATCCTGCCTGTGTACAAGGCCGACGCCTACGTGCTGGAGGGCCTCGCGCATCTTGAGCGCTGCCTCGGAATCTTCCGCGGTGTGCTCCCCAACGCCCGCCCGCGCGGCGCGCGGATGTGGGAGCTGGTCCGCGAGGGGTACTCCGGCTCGGTGGACCTCGCGATTCGCATCGTCAAAGAGCGCGGCTTCGGCGGCCGCAGCGCGCACCGAATCTGCTGCACGATGGTCCGGATCGCCCGCGAGCGCGGCATCAAGCCGTGGGAGTGCACCGGCGCGCTGCTCGATGAGGCCGCCCGCATCTCCGGCGACCCCGAGCCGAACCTCAGCGACGAGGCCGTGCAGTACGACATGTGCCTCGAGCACTTCCACGAGAGCCCCTGCAACCTCGGCGACCCGAAGCCCGAGGAGACCCGAAGACTCGTTGCGAAGCGCCGTGGGGCGCTGCAGGACGCGCGCGGCCGCCAGCAGGGCCGCAGGGATCGCATCAGCGCCGCGATGGAGCGGCTGCAGGCGGAGATCGACGCGATCATGGAGGCGACGGGATGACGCTGACCGGGGCGCTGTCGGAGCTTGCGATCAACACCGCGCGTGATGCGCTCGAAGGGCCGCCGCGACTGGCGGCCCGGCGGATGACCCTCGACGCCCTCGCCTGCGCCCTGGCGGGGTGGGACGCGCCGGGGGTGGGTGAGGTAGTCGATCAGGTGCGCGCATGGGGTGGTGCAGAGGAGGCGTCACTTCTGATCCACGGCGACCGCCTCCCAGCACCAAACGCCGCCTTTGCGAACTCCGCGATGGTCCACGCCCTCGACTACGACGACGTGCACATCCCCGGGACACTGCACATCATGTCGGTGGTCCTTCCGGCGGCGCTGGCGGCGGCGGAGATGGCCGAGGCAACCGGCCGCGAACTGCTCGACGCGGTCACCATCGGCGTCGAGGTCGCCGCCCGCCCCGCGATCTGGTGCAAGGGCCATCCGAAGCGCCCCCTGTCCCACGCGATACTCCCGACCTCGGTCTTCGGCGGCTTCGGTGCGGTCGCCGCCGCGGCCCGGCTGCGCGGCCTCTCGACGGAGCAGTGCGTCAACGCGATGGGCCTCTTCTACGCACAGGCGTCGGGCAACCGGCAGGCGCTGCATGACCGCACGCTCGCCAAGCGCCTGCAGCCGGGCTTCGCCGCGCAGTCGGCGCTGTGGGCCACCGCGCTCGCGACATGCGGCGTGACCGGCCCTTCCGAGGCCCTCGAGGGCGAGAGTGGCCTGCTGCCCGCCTGCTACGAGTGCGAACCGCCCACGGCCGAGGAGTTGATGATCGGGCGCGCCCGGTGGGAGATCGAGCGCGTCTCGGTGAAGCGGCACACATCGTGCGGAAGCTGCCACCCGTGCCTGCACGCAGCGGAGCGACTGCGCGAAGAGCAGCGTCTCTCACCCGGTGAGATCGCGCGGGTCGAAGTCTTCGGCCATCGGGCGGGCGGCTTTGTCAGCAAGCCGCTGGAGTTCTCGCGTGACCCGCAGGTGGCCGCGCAGTTCAGCGTGCAGTACTGCGTCGCGTACGCCCTCCTGCGCGGTCCTCAGCGGCTGGAGGACTGGACGGATGCCGCCATCCTCGCAGACACGCAGGTCGCCGACCTCGCCCGCTCGGTCACATTCGCGGACGTCCCCGATGATGCGCCCGATCCGCTCCCGCTACCGGCTGATTTCCCGCCGAACACGATCGGGTGGCAGGGCGTGATCGTACACACCACCGACGGCCGACGGCTGATGCGCGCCGAATGCCCCGCGGAGGTCTTTGCGCCCGACGCGGTGAGCGAGGATGACCTGCGCGTGAAGTTCCACCGCTGCGCGGAGTTCTCGGGCCTTCGCGATGCCACGCGCGCGCAGACGCTGCTCGCTTCGGTCGAGTCGCTCGCGCGCGGCACACCGGCGCACGAACTCCTGCGCCCGTGGTGGTCGCTGGCGGACTGACCGCCCCACCTCGGCTGTCCGCGCGCCCGCGCCCGGACGGCCGCTCACGTCAGAACTCGAACCTCTCCGGCTTCTGCGGCTCACCTGTCGCCAGCGACTCATCGCCCGCGAGCGCCACCGCGACGGTGTTCGCCACGTCACGCCCCGAGATCGGCGGCTCCGTGTCATCAATGACCGCCTGCGCGAAGTCCCGGATCACCGGACCGTAGGGATGTCCCTTTACCGGCAGATCAACCCTGATGATGTCATCGAGGCTGTCGTTGATCCGCACCCGGTCGAACTCGCGCCCTGACAGGTAGGTTGCCTTCGTCCCGTACAGCATGAAGTTTCGGAATGAGGGGCGCTGACAGGCGTAGGTCGTGCCGAACTTGCCGCATGCGCCGCTCTCGAACTTCAGCACCGAGATCGCGCAGTCCGCGAAGGGATACTCCTCGTCGCCCAGGCACTTCTTGCTGCCGTACGCGAATACCTCCACGACCTCGCCCATGCACCACCGCAGCAGGTCGATCATATGACAGCCGCCGCCCACGAAGGGCGTGTGCCCCTGCCTCAGTTCGCCGCGCCAGCCGCCCCGGATCAGGTGCGAGATGTTGTGCACGTAGTCCGCCTCACCGTAGAACATCTCACCGAGGTACCCCGAGTCGGCCATCCGCTTCGCCTCAATGAACCGCGGATTCGTCCGCAGCACCTGGTTGATCCCCAGCTTGCACCCCGACCTTTCCTCCGCGGCGAGCATCGCGTGCACCTCGTCCATGCTGATCGCCATCGGCTTCTCGCACAACACGTGGATGCCGCTCTCCAGCGCCGCGATCGTCTGCGGCGCGTGCTCGGCATCCGGCGTTGCGATGAACACCATCTCGATACCATCCTGCGCGAGCATCTGCTCGTAGTCGGTGTACCAGGGGATCTCGTAATCCTCGCCCACCGTCCGCGCAGGCTCTTCGAGGATGTCGCACACCGCGACGAGTTCCGTGTTCGGCTGCTCGACGACAGGCGTCGCCCGCCCGAACGGACTTCGCGGGCTGAGCCCCACCACGGCGCATCGAATCTTCCGGCCGTCTGACATACGCAACGCCCCTTCTCTCAAGCTGCATACGTGCATCAGCCCGCGGAGCCCGGCGGGGATGCCGGGCTCCGCGGGCGGGTCCTCGAAAGCCGCTCGTCGTTACTCCGGGATCACCAGCCGATCCGGCGCGTGTGACAGGAACGCGGGCAGTCGCTCGTCGAGGATGATCGTGTAATCCTCCAGCGTCCCCATCTCACCGCGCTCGATCTGAATCTGCCACGCCCGCCCCGACATGCCCGCCGGCACCTCAACCTCGGCGATGACCTCGCGCTCCTCGCCGGTCTCGATGCGGTCCACCTCGTTGCCCTCCGGATCGAGGATCAGCACGCGGGCGGTCTCACCCGGCCCCGGGCTCTGCAGCTCGAAGGTGAACTCCGCGGTCCCCTCGGGGACGAAGAAGAACATCGGCGAACTCTGGTAGACCATCCGCTGACGGCTGCTCGCGAGCGCAGCGTGGTCGTTGAGCAGCGTCACCCGCCCGCAGGTCGAACCGGGGTTGACGACCAGCACGTGCACGCCCGCCTGGCCTGAGGTCGCCTCGATCTCCGTGATCTCTCCCACCGGCGCCTCGCCCTTCGCCACCGACTGCTCGTCCGGCCCGTAGAGCTGCCACGCGACCGGCCCGTCGGCTCGCCCCACCGCGCGAGGGTTGATCAGCGCGCGGAAAGGCTCGTCGGCCTCAAGCAGCGCTACGAACATCCCCCCGTGCCGCAGCGAGAACACCGGAAGATCGCCAGCCGCCTCCACCTCGCCCGGCAGCGGCGCAACCTCCTCCGCCACCGCCCGCAGAGGCTCGCCCTCGTAGCCCTCGATCTGCATCAACGCCCAGCTCCGCTCCTCCACCATCGCGCAACGGTCGTAGTTGGCGATGAACTCGCCCTCAGTCGCGCGGCGGAAGGCGATGATCTCGTCCATCAGCCGTCTCGCTGCGACGGGCGAGATGTCCGCCCCCGCACCAGCGTTGATCGCCGCAAGCCGCGCGCACATCCGCGCATGCTGCAGGCCCTTGCGCAGGTAATCCACCCGCGCCGCGGCCACCTCATCGCCCGCGGCCGCCTCCGCCGCCTCGGCGAGGATCGCCTCGGCGGGCTCGAAGAGCTCCTGCGGGTAGAGCACGTGCGCGAAGGCCGCGAAGTTGCGGTAGCGCGACACGCCCGCCTCCCGCTGGGCGCGGTCGAAGCGCTCGGTGTCGGACATCGTGTACTCTTCCCAGTAGTCGAAGTAGCGCTCGACCTGCTCGGCGGCGGGGCCGAATGCCGAGTAGTACTCGTCGAGCACCTCATCGACGGGCCGATCCGCGCGCGTGTGCAGTCGGAAGAGCAGGTAGAGATTCGTGCCCTGCGCGGCCCACTGGCCGGTCAGCGAGTCGAAGTCCGTCGCGACCATCGCGTTCGCCGCGTAATGCTGGAACTCATCGGCGAACTGACGCGCGTAGATGTGCGGCATCGTGTAACTGTCGAGGGTGTAGTTCGGGCGCAGGAAGATGCTCGCTCCCGTCTCCGCCCAGCCCGCCCACTGCTCCTTGAGCCACTCCTGCTTGCGCTCGTTGCGCGGGTACCACCAGCCAGGCCACGGGCACATCCCAATCAGGATGTTCGCATTCAACTCAATCCCCGAGGTCGGCTTCGGGTAGTAGTTGGTATACGCGTACCCGATCACCATCGCGTCGGGGTCTTCCTCCGCGGCCATCTGCTGCAGCGTCAGCCAGAAGCGCGCGTACCGGTCGGAGACCATCCGCCGTTCGCCCAGCGGGTAGATGTCCTCCAGGTCCGGCTGCGGCCCGTCCCACGCGATGCAGTCCTCGCACACGCAGAGCCCGGAGATGTCGTTCTCACAGCCGTTTACGTTGATCCACTCTCCCGGATTCTCCGCCCGCTGCTGCTTCCAGCGCTCGATGATCTCCTCGTGAAACTCCGGCGTCGAGACGCACATCGAGGTCCTGCTGGTTGGAGTCGCCGGCCCGCGCTGGCCGTTGGGCAGAAGCTGGAACCAGTCGGGGTGCTCCTCGCCGTACTGCTCCCAGTAGCGCTCGAAGGCGTGCCCGTAGCGCAGCGGCAGCGACCTCCCCATGCGGTGCCGTCGCAGGAAGATTCTCTGCGCCTGTGCGTAGGTCTCGAAGCCCTCCTCGGTCAGCCCGGTGTCACCCGCCGGTCGCCGCAGCCCGTCCCGCACCCGCCGGCGGATCATCGTCGGCGGAATCGTCTCATCGATCGCCGGAATCACGACCGTATCGGTCGCCGGAACGTGCACACCAAGCTCGCCCGGCCACAGCCAGCGCACACCCATGAAGCGATCCAGCAGCTCATACACGCCCCAGAGCGTCCCACAGCGCGTGGCCTCCGAGAGCGGGTCGCCCTCGGTGTCCTCGCCCACGATCAGCAGCCCCTCCGCCGTCGTCCGCAGCACCACAGTCTCCAGCGGCAGTGCCGTCGCGTCGATCCCCGCCGCGCCCGCCGCCCGCGTCCCGCCGATCCGCACGCGTCCGGCCGGCTGCTCGGGCAGCGCGTCCTCCGGGACGATCTGCAGCGTCACCCCCGTGCCCTTCTCCACGTGGTAGACAAGCTCCTCAGCGGCGTACTGCTCCACCTCCGAGGCCTCCGACGGCACCACCACCACCGCCCGCGCCTCGCCATCCTCGACCAGCGCCACCTGCGCACTGCCGAGCGATCCAACGCCAAGGATCATCGCGACTACTCCACCTGTGACCAGCCATCGCGTTCCCATCGACGGCACCTCCCGAGCTACCCACCAGTGTTGTGCGCCAGGACACCACTCGCGCCACAGACGCCTCCGTCAACCCGTCATGGCCGCTCCAGCCACCCGATCACATTCCGCAGAAGCTGCTCGCAGGCCTCCACGGTCAGCGCCCCGGCGGGGCTCTCCGAGCCGATCACGTAGCGATCCGGTGACGGCTGGATCACCAGCACCGCCCCGTCACCGATCGAGGCCTCCACGATCGACGGGTTGCCCCTGCGATCGCGCGCCAACACCGTCCAGCCCTCGTCCGCCGAGGTGATACTGTCGTAGGAGGTGCAGTCCACCAGGCCCTCGCCCGCGCCGTCGGCGAAGAGCGGGTGCTCCGGCGTGGTGATCTCCGCCAGCGCCGTCAGATCGTTCGACAGGCCCATCGGAAGCGGGAGGAAGCCCGCCTCGTAGTCGGAGTCCTGGAGCTGGATGAGCGCCACGCGGCCCCCGGCGCCGATGAAGTCCAGCAGCATCGGCCAGCCCTCCCGCAGGCCCGCGAAGTCCTTGCTGTGCGCCTCTGAGCCGACCAGCAGCGCGTGATAGCCGCCGAGCGTCACCGCGTCGAGGTCGGGAAGCGCCGCCAGCTCGATCCCAAGCCTCCCGAGCGCCTGCGCCACCGGGTCGCCCTCGCCGGTGATCATCCCCACCCCCTCGCCGAGCGCCAGCCCGCTCGCCGGGCGCAGCGTGGCGGTCAGTTCACCCTCGATCTCCCCGGCCGCGTAGCGCACCCGGACCTCACCGGTTGCGTCCCCGCTGAGCCTGATCACGGGGCTGAGCGTCACGCCGCCACCCGCGCTCCACTCCACCTCCGACCGATCCGCCGTCAGTCCGTCGGGGAGCGCAGCGATCTGCACCCGCGCCGGAATCTGCTGCCGGCTGAGGTTGGTCACACGCAGCGACAGCAGCGCCGGAGAATCAGCCGGCAGGTAGATCGTGTCTGCCATCCCCACCGTCGGGTCGGGCGGTGGCGGGGGCGAAAGCTCCGTCATCCCCCAATGCTGCATCAGCGACAGCGCGTACGGTGTCATCCTGATCTGCATCGCGTAGCCCTTGCCCGACGCCGACGGGCCCTGGTTGACGATCATGTCGCCCAGCGAGCGTTCAAGCATCTCACGGTGCAGAGGGTTCCCCGAGAGGTTGTACGCCTCCGCGAGGCCCTCGCAGATCATGTACGTCCCCGCGTGGGTCGGGCGACCGTCGAACTGCGCGCATTGCGCGTACTGGAAGCTGTTGTTCTCCGGCTGCCACATCCGCCAGCCGATCCAGTCGGCGCTGCGCACCAGCGCGTTCTTCAGCTCCGGGTCCGGATCGATCTGATCGAGCATCTTCAGCGCGCTCATCACCACGCCGGTCATGAAGGTCTTCCCGCCCGCGTGCTTGACCGGGCACTCGCACTCGCCGATCAGGTGGATCAGCGTTCCGGTGCCGGGGCACTGCCGGGCGATGGTGTTCTGCAAGAAGAGCCTCGCGGCGTTGAGATACCACGGATGCGGCTCCACGTGGTAGCCGCCCAGCGACGCCAGCGCGCTCCAGCCCGGCGAGCGATGCACGTACTCCGGCAGATGCCGCGTCTCCTCCCGAGCGAACCACTCAACGAGGATCATCCCCGAGTCGAGGTAGCGCCGATCGCCGGTGAGGCACCACGTCGTCAACTGCCCCTGCGACCACATATGCCCGGTGTTCCAGATCCCCGCGGTGAACCAGTACGCCGCGTTCTCCGGCCGCTCCATCGAAAAGCCGCCGATGTGCCCGAGGCAGTGCGCCTTCTGAATCCCCCGCAGGCTCTCATCCGGCGCGAAGTGCACGGTGTCCACCGACGCGGTGTGCCGCGCCGCCTCCTCGGCCCGCTCGAAGTAACGCCAGTCGCCCGAACGCACGAACTGCAGCAGCAGCCCCCACTGCAGGTCGTACTCCTGGTTCGTCCAGTTCACCACGCGCTCGCCGTGCGTGTCGCCGAAGTTCATCCAGTCATACTCCCGCACCCGCCGCCGCCGATTCTCCAGCCCTTCGAGACCCTCGTCAACCCACCCCTGGAAGATCTCGAACACGCCCGGCTGCTCCGGCTCCAGATCGCCCAGCGCTCCGGACGCACAGTAGTGCTCCGGGAGAGCGGTGAGCAGCGGGATCGCGTCCCACGCCTCCGCCAGCCCCTCCGTCTCCGCGGCATCTCCGCCGGAGGCGTAGAACAGCAGGTCGTAGCTCAGCGCCACGCCCATCCCGATCATGTACGTGCCGTCCTGCAGCCAGTAGTAGTACTGCGTCGTCTGCAGCGGCGTCAGTTCCTCGTCCTGGTACTGATCGGCGGGAAGCTCGGGGAAGACCTCCGCTGTGACGGTGTCGCCCGCCACGGAGAACGCCTTCGGATACATCTGCCAGAAGTTGCGCATCGCGACGGTCACGCCGCGGCCGTCGCCGAGCAGCTCGCCCGTCGGGCTCAGATGACCCGCGTGCTCCTCCGCCTCCCCATCCCTCGTGATGATGTAGCGGTTATCATAGTCATGCAGCACCCGCACCGGCTCCTGTGCGGCCTCTCCGGCGAACTGCACCGGGACCGTCAGGCTCTCGATCTGCGTCATCGTCGGCGGCCGGATCGAGTTTCCCACATCGCCCTTGAGCGTGAAGACCGTCGGCACGCCGGGGAAGCCGCGCGTGAAGTACATCCGGCAGCTCCAGCCCAGCAACTCGCCCGCATCGCCCGCGAACCGCCCCTCCGCCAGCACCACGGTGCGCACCGGTCCGGCCTCCTCCACCACCAGCCGCTCAACCGGCCGCCCCGCCGTCGAGTAGCGGTTGCCCTCCGCGTCCACCAGCACCGCGCCCTCGGCCGCGGCGATGATCCGCTCGGCCTCGCCGAAGGCGCCGTCGCCGTCGAGGTCCAGCCACAGCTCGCCCGGCGGCGAGAACTGCTCCCGCGAGATCTCCGCCCGCAGCACGTCCGTCGTCACCCGCAGGCCCTCGGCCGTCTCCTCAACGACGATCGGCCGCTCGACCTCGGGCCGCGAGACCTGCTCGCCGTACTCCAGCACATACTCCCCGCCCTCGTGCAGCAGGCTCACCAGCAGCCACTTCACCGAGCCGTCCGGCCACCACGCCAGCTCGCGGAAGTCCGCCGGGATGGTCGCGACACCCTGCCGCACCCGGCAGTGTTCGGCGCTGCTCAGATGCCCCTCGGGGAGCGGGATGCCACCGCTGACCGCCCATGCCGGACGCCCCTCGACCGGGTCGGTCACCGCAAGCTCCACGCGCGCGAGATCAACGCCACACCGCTCCGGGCGCTCGAAGTCGGCGACGAACGTGTACACCTCGCTGCTCACCGCGTCATCCTCAAGGCCGGCGATCACCCGGTAGCTGTATGTCGCGCCACGCTCCAGCCCCTCCAGCCGCAGCAGATGGCTGTAGGTCACGCGCTCCTCGCGGGCCGTTTCATCCAGATTCTCGCCCCGGCCCCACTCCACGCGCCCGATGCAGGCGTCGTTGGTCAGGAAGACCACATCAACGTCCACCGTCTCGCCGGCCTGTGCGGGCGGGCAGTAGGCCGCCACGTCGTGGATCGCCATCCCGGGCGGCTGCAGCATCTCCCGCGTCAGCAGCAGCTCCACGATGCGACCGTCCTGCGCCGGGCCGTCGCTCGTGAAGCTGATCGGCGTCCCCTCACTCAGCGTCACCGACTCGGGGATACTGAAGATGCGGATCAGCCCGTCGTTGTCCGCCATCACGAGTGTCGCGATTCTCTCTCCGTCAACCGCCACCGCGATCTCCTGGTGCCGCTCCAGGCTGTCCTGCATCACCACGTTGAGATGGTACTCGCCCGCAACCGGAGAGCGCACCGTCGCCGTCGCGCCCTCAGCCTCGGTCACCAGCGCCCGGTCCTCCAGATACATCCCGTCCATCTCCGCCCGCGTCAGGTCCACGGTCACGGCTTCGATCTCCCGAAGCTGATCGCGCCAGTACAGCCACGGAGCCTCGACATGCGCGCCGTCGGAGTAGATCTCGGCCATCGAGCCTGCCCGCGGCTTGACGGTCGCGCTCTCTCCCGGACCGCAGATCTCGAACCAGCCGGCGTTGTCGTTGTCGCCGGGCGTCGCCGGGTACTGGCTCAACACGCGCGCGCGGAACTCCGAGTTGCCCTCGCGGTTCTGGAAGAGCTTCAGGTCCATCGAGTAGTACAGCGACTTCCCGTCCACCAGCCCCCGCAGGTCGCGGTTGTCGGAGAGCACGTCGGCGTTGTGAACGCTGGCGTTGAAGGTCCCGCTGCTGCACACCAGCATGATGTCGGTGCCCTGCACAGCCGCGTTCTCCTGTCGCCCGGTGGAGCGGTCGTTGTTGGCGTCGAGATACAGGATCACCAGCCGGCCCTGCACCTCGAAGTCATCGGCGAAGTCGATCCGCCAGACGTACCGGTCACCGGCCGCGTTGGCGAAGTACACCCTGTGAACGTCGTTCGCCAACTCGAAACTGTCCTCCTCATCACCGCCCGCCACCGTCCCGTCCTCGCCGATGAAGTGGAAGGCCGTGTGCTCCTCCACGGGCATCCCGAGAACCCGCTTGACATGATCGGGGATCCCGTCGCCGCTGGCATCCGGCTGATCGGTCGCCAGCTCCGCTACCGGCGCGACCGCCGGCGGCGCGCCGATGCGCGGCTTCACGGCATCACGCCGCTCCGGAACGATCACCGGCTGAAACTCCATCTGATCGGAATCGGCGTTGTTCGGCGGGGAGACATGCGACAGCACGCGGAAGCGCGGCTCGCCCGGCCCCTCGCCGAGCGGCAGGTCCGCGCAGATGTAGATCGCGTCCCCCACGATCGCCATCCGCGGCTCACCCGGGTGCATCCCCTCCGTGTGTCGCGCGAGGCTGAACTGCCCGTCCTTCTGCGTGAACATCAGGTCCGTGCCGCGCACCCAGCCGGCGTCCTGCCTGCCGGTCTCTGGGTCACCGTCCACGTCCACGTACAGGATGAACGTGTTCGTGTCCGCGACGTAGTCGTCGGCGAAAGTGATCTTCCACAGCCACCGGTCCTGCGCAACGTTGGCCAGGTGGATCTCCACAAAGTCGGGCGCCACCTCATGCCGCTCCGAGACGGTCTCGTCATCCTCGCCGATGACTCCGTCACGGTGCTGGAGCACGAACTGCTCGGCCCGGTCGGGGTCGCTCCCCAACTCGTACTCCACCGCGTCGGGTATGCCGTCTCCGTCCGTGTCGGGCTGCTGTGCGAAAGATGGCGCGGCGACAAGCGCAAGTGCCGCGATCATGACGATGAAACGCTTCATGTTCGGCCTCCAAACGCTGCACTCCACGAATCTCTGCGGCTTCCGCTCTGCACTCTGCGAACGACTGCGTACGGGGGTGTTCGCCGGGAATGAGCCGCGCTCCTTCAGCAGGCGGTCGGTGCCGCCGCCGCGAGGACAACTCCGCGCACCTCGGTGAGGATTTGACGCGCGTTGAGCGCGTCGCTATAATGAGCGCAGAGAAGACGAAGTGACCCGCCGCCTGCACTCACAGCGGCGGGTCATATTGTATTCGGCCCCACGATACTCTTATAAGAGTGTCGGCCGGGCGGCGATGTGCGCCCCCACCAACTTCGGCAGAGCGAAAGATCTCAGATGTGGCTCAGAAACGGCGGTCTGCTCGCTGCGGTTCTCGCACTTCTTTCATTCGCACTTGTATCCTTCGGCGCATGGTTCACACTCACACAGCGCAGCACCTGCGACATTCTCTTCGCGATGTGCAGTCCGACGGGCATCGGAATGATCACGGTCGCGATCGTCATCGCCTCAGGCTGGCTCCTGGCCTATGCGTTCGATCAGGCGGAGCAGGCGTTTGTGCTCTTCCGAGAACGACGGCCGCGTGATGCGGGGGCCGGTGACTAAGCGTGGTTGAGATCGCGACCGGAATCACCATCAACCTGTATCTGCTCGCCGGCATGGGGGTTGGCATCGGCCTCATCGCGGGTTTCGTCGGCGTCAGCGGCGGCTATCTGCTCACACCGGTGCTCATCATCATGGGCATGCCCGCGCCGGTGGCCGTCGGCACCGGCATCGCGCTGATGACCGCCAACAACCTCATCGCGGTCATCCGGCACCGTGAGATGGGGCATCTCGACCTGAAGATGGCGCTCATCACCGCCGGTGGGACGATGCTTGGCGCCGAGGGCGGCGTCCGGCTGCTCGAAGCGCTGCAGATACGCAGCGAGAGTACCGCGGACGTCGTCGTCCTTGGGACCCTGCTGCTCACACTCATCGTGGTCGGCGTGATGATGGCTCGCGAGGTCAGGCAGTCGAGCATCAACCTCGCGAACGGCTGTGACGCTGACTCGGCGGAGGAGGAGGGCGAGATCCGCACCGCCGCCTGCGCATTTCTGCAGGGGCTCGCGATCTTCCCGCACATCCGCTTCACCAAGTCCAAACTCCGCATCTCCGGCTGGATCGTCTTCGCGCTCGGAGCCGCCATCGGCGTGTTGTCGGGCTTCCTCGGAGTGGGCGGCGGCTTCGTCCGCAGCCCGGCCCTCATCTACCTCGTCGGACAGCCCTCCATGATGGCGATCGGCACGAACCTCCTCGGGGCGTTCGTCGGGCTCGCATTCGGCTGCCTCCGCCACGCCATGCTCGGCAACGTGGAGTTGGGGATTGCACTCACGATGCTCCTGGGCACCTCGGCCGGCACGTTCGTCGGCGCGCAGGGCACCGCGCATCTGCGAGGCCTCGCGATCCGCTACGTGCTCGCCGCCTCGGTCATCGCGGCCTGCTTCGGCCCCGCCTGCAAGATGGTGTACTTCATCACCGGCACCGATGCCTGGAACTCGATCGCAAAGGTTGTGACCATCGGGCAGATATTCATCCCTGTCACGATGATCATCGTGCTCCTCGTGATGGTCGCACGCCACGTCCGTGGCCGCGAGGTGCCCGAGTGGGCCCGCAGACTCATGGCCCGCAGCACTCACTCCGCTACCGGCTGAGCCCCACTGCTCCGGCGTCCTGTGCATTGCGCGCAATCTCGCGAGCGCCGTCTGCGGGGAGGGGCCGGCCCGAAGGGCTGTGGCCTGCGAGCGCCGTCTGCGGGGAGGGGCCGGCCCGAAGGGCTGTGGCCTGCGAGCGCCGTCTGCGAGCAGACACAGTCGCCTGACCGGCCCGCTGTTTCTCGGCGCAGGCAGATTCCGTCGCGAACCGCCATGAACGGCGGGCCGGTCAGGCGACTGAACTGACGCGAATAGACGACATTCGCGTCAGTTCAGCCCTACGGGCCGGCCCCTCCGACGGCAACAGCCACTCCGCGCTTCGTGCGTAACACACAGTCCGGAGTCGCGGCGCCCTCGCCAGGACAGGTCGTTCTTCCCGCTTCACATATACCGCTGCAGAAGGTCCCTGGTCTTGATGACGCCCTCTTTCTGGTCGATGGAGCCCTCGAACTCGATCGACAGCACGCCGTCCACGCCCGCGGCGTGGTAGAGCGCCAGGACCCGCTCCATCGAGTACTCCGCGTCCTCCCCGTTCTCGTCGAACTCATGCGTCTTCGCGTGTGTGTGGTGCGCGAACGGGATGACCTTCGCCAGCTCGATGTAGCGGAACTCGATCGGCTTGAAGTTGCCGAAGTCCGGGCAGGAGCCCACCCACTCGGGGTCGGTGCCGAGGACGATCTGCAGGATCGGGTTCGCCCACTTGCTCACGCCGCCGTGGTTCTCGATCGTGATCTTCACGTCCAGCTCCCGCGCAAGCGGCAGAAGCTGGTTGAACCCGTCGATGACCCGCTCGACGCCCACCGTCAGGTCCCGCTGCTCATCGCCGGTCGTGCCGATGTTGAACCGCACGGCGTTCGCGCCGAGGGCGTGGGCATGCTGGAGGTGCTGCTTAAAAAGCTCGACCTGCGCGGCGTTCGCGTCCGCGTCATCCGAGGCGAGGTTCCCTCCGCAGGTGAGGCAGACGATCGAGCAGCCGGCTTCCTCCGCGGATCTGCGCACCGCCGCGAGTGTCTCGTCGCTGAAGTCCTCGAAGAACATGTCGTTGTACTCCAGCGCCGTGATACCGATCTCCGCGTTGTATGCCGCGAACTCCAGCAGGTCCATCTCTCCGGAACGCAGGTAGTCGCGCACGCTGTAGGTGCAGTTGCCGATGATCATGTCGCTCTCCCTCTCGTGGGTAACTGTCGCGCCGGGGCGGGAGTTGACCGTGGCGTGGCCCTACTCCTTCCGCCGCGGCGCTTCTTCTTTGAGTGTGCGTTGTCGCCCAAGTGCCTGCCTGCGGACGAAGCCCGCGACCGCGCGGGCTGCGAGGTCGTAGAAGGGGTTCACCGGCGCGTCCACGTACCACTTCCGCGCCGGGTTCAGCCAGCCGCGCTCGGCGAAGTACTCGTAGTCTGTGGGCTGCTCCTCGCGGTTCACCGCGAACGCCGCCTGCTGGAGGCGGAAGTAGGCCGTCTCCATGAACGACGGGGCGCGGTGTCCGTGGTGTTGCAGCGCTCGGAAGAAGCGCCGTCCGGCACGCTGGGTCTCCACGTGGACCGCCCGCAGCTCCGCCTGCGTCCACGGCTTTGGGAGCATCGTGAGCCCGACGCGTCCGCCCGACATGTCGAAGCCCATGTAGCGCACGTAGGCGAGCGACTTCTGCGTGACCCTGACCCCGGCCGCACCGGCCGAGACCACGATCAGCGCTTTCTGATCGAAGAACCGCGGGCGGTGCAGCGCGTAGGCGAAGCGGTCGAGCAGGTTCTTCATCAGCGCGGTCATGCCCAGCGCGTAGACCGGGGATGCGAAGATGACGCCGTTGGCGGCGAGGATACGCTGCTCGATCTCCGCGCGGTCGTCATCGAGCGGGCAGTGCTCTTCCCCGCGCTCGAAGCAGGCGCAGCAGCCCCGGCACATCCGCAGGTCGGCGTCGCGGAGCCACAGGTAGTCGAACCCGACGTCACCGAGGCCGGACATGGTGGCTTCGATCTGCCTGGTGAGGTGGTAGGTGTCGCCCTTCCGCGGACTGCCCATGATCGCGAGGATGTTGTGCATTGTCGTCCTCCTGTGCACCCGCCATCGCTGCCCTCTGCCGTTACCTGCCGTTACCTGCCGTTACCTGCCCTTGCCGTTCGCTTGTGACTTGCGACCTCCAGCTTGCGACTTGCGACCTGCAGTTCCCCTCACACATGATCGAGGTGGCTGATGTGAATATCCAGCGGCAGGGGCTCATCGGACGGCTCGCGTTCGGGTTGGCCGAAGATTCGCGCGATGAGCACCTCGTCGGTCGCGTCGGGGCCGATGCCGAGGTCGTCCGGCGTCGCGCCGACCTCGGCTGTGATCTTGCTCACCAGCGATTCGCGGTTCACGATCAGCAGCATTCCCAGCGCCCTGCGCTGCACGTTCACCGGCAGCGCCCGGTCGGCGGCCTCGATGCGCGGGTCGTTGAGCGGGAAGACGCATCGGCGCGCGCCCTCCGTCGCCGCATATTTGATAAGGGCGATGCAGACGGCGGCGGGGCCCTCGATCTCTCGAATCGCCTCGCCCTGAAATGCCGCGTAGCCCGCCGGACGGCCGCCCTCCAGCGCCAGCCACGCCCCACGCCCGGCGGTCTGGAGCAGCGTCTCCGTCTCCTCGGCCGTGCGGATGACCTCGTTGCGCCCCGCCTCTTCGTGCATGCGGTGGCAGCATCTGGGGCCGAACGGGCTCTCTGACAGCCGCATGATCTCGTAGCCGATCTCGATCGGCTCCTCGGCCGCCTCCTGGATGCCCATGATGGTAATCCCGCCCGCGACACGCCAGCCGAGACGCTCGTAGAAGCCGTGGCTGCCCGTCCAGAGCACACCGAAGTCGAGCCCGAGTTCGGCCATCCGCCCGGCGGCGTCCTGCATCGCGAGCGTGCCGATCCCCGCGCCACGCAGCTCCTGCCGCGCGCAGACCCCGCCGATCAGCCCCACCTCGAAGGTCTGCCCGCGCCAGCGGAGTCTTCGTGGCAGAACACCCGCGTGGCCGACTACCTTCTTCCCGTCGCGCACGATCCGCAGGTTCGCGAGGTTGTCCTCGTTGTAGAGCAGCGGCGTCAGCTCGAAGAGGTCGCCATCGGCGTTCCGCTCGGTGATGAACACCTCATTCAGAAGCGCGCGGAGTTTCGGCAGCTTCCTCACCGTGCACGGACCTGCCGTCAGTTCCGGGCTCATTCGGTTCACTCGCCTTCGGTGGAGTGCGTCGCGATGGGCCTGAACGGGATCCGCCCGCCCTTTCCCCCCGGCGCGAGTTGACTCCTCCGCGCCCAACTCACACGGGTGCGGGAGTCACCTCCCCCATTAATATACAAACCGGAGGTGCCTTCCTTTGCATGTTGTTTTCGGCATTTCACAAAGATACTCTTGCTCGCACATGCTTAGTTCACGAGGTCAACATCTGCGTCACCTGCTTCAGTGGAGTCCTCCACACGCTCGAAGATGCGGATCTGCACCCCGCCGCGCTGGGGATAGGCGCGCTCCTCCACGACCTCAAAGCCCATCTCCAGCAGGACGCTCTCGGCCACATCCACCCCGCGCTCCTGCCCGGCGCGGACGGTGTGCGCCCAGACGGCCACGACGCGCCGGTAGTTCGCGAAGAGGCGTTCGAGATGCGGTCTGTCCTCATCGGTCAGAGCCCGAACGTAGTCGCCCCACTCGCGGGGTGGCGCGCCGGGGACGTCGGTGGGCAGGATGCAGACGCGGGCGGGCACGTCCATGTAGTGCGCGCAGCAGACGGGGATGAAGATGAACCCGATCAACAGGTCGCCCGGATCGATCCGGTCATCGACGAAGCCCGCGATCTCCGGCCACGGCTCATTGGCGCGGTAGCCCTCAGCGGCGAGGCTCATCGCGAGGCCGAGGCACAGCGCGCCCCCCACCATCGCCCGCCACCGGGGCTTTCTTACGAGGATTGCCACGGCCTCCGCGCCAAGCAGTGCGGCGAGCAGGTGGCCGTAGCCGAAGTAGCGTGCGGTGAAGAACACATCCCTCCACCAGCTCGCGACCGGGGCGAGCACCACCAGCGCCGCGATGCCGCCCGCAAGCGCCGCAAGCCAGCGAAGGCGGGTGGTGTCGTTCCGGGCTCTGAGCCCGCGCACCGCGAGCAGGATGATGAGCACTACGAGGGCGGCGGCGATCTCGGGCAGCACCGGCGCCCTGAGAACCTTCAGGCCGAGATAAAAGGGCCTCAGCGGCCCGAGACTCAGCAGGGTCTCGACGGCCGCGGTGGGCAAGGAGCCGGGGCGCATCCCCTCCCCACATGCGGTCACCCGCGACGCCTGCGACAGGAAGCCGGGAATCCACGGCATGAAAAGCGCAGGCAGCGCCAGCCACGAAGAGATGAGCTTCTGAGGCGGGACGGTCCGCCCGAGGGTGCGAATCGCATCGACCAGCAGGACGAGGTTGATCCCGATGACGAAGAACGCCGAGTAGTAGAACGTCAGCAGCGCGAGGCCCTGGAAGACCCCCAGCAGCAGCCACTCCCACCAGCGCCCCTCGCCGCTGCTGATGATGCGCGCGAGCATGTAGATGGCCGCCGCCACGAAAAGGCCCATCAGCATATGCGGGCGGGCCTGCTGGGAGAGATCCACAAGCTGCGGGTTCAGCGCCGCGAACGAGCCCGCCAGAAGCGCCACGCCCGGCCCGCGGATCGTCCACGCCGCCGCATACACGAGCCCCACCGCGCCCACCCCCGCGAGCACCGACAGCATCCGCATCCACACCTCGGAGCCGCCGAGCAGCATCCATGCCTTCAGCGCGAGATAGTACACCGGCGGGTGGACGTCCTCAGCGGCAAGCATCGTGGCGAAGCCGTCGAGGGCGTGGGAGGCGAAGTGATGACTGTAGACCTCATCCAGCCAGAGACTCTGGCCGAGCATCGGCAGCCGCACCGCGGTGGCCACCGCCAGCAGAAGCGCCAGCAGGATGGGGTGTCGCCGGGCGGTCATCGGCCACGCTCTCCTCCGATCTTCCCCTGACGCGGACGCGCGCACCGTCAACTCGAAGACAGGTGCGCGCGCAGGCCCCGCGGGCTTACTGGTCGTTGAGCACCTCGAGCATCGCCATCACGTTCTCGGGCCTGGCGTCTCCGGGGATGGCGTGAGCGGGGGCGCAGATGTACCCGCCGCTCTCCCCCACCTCGTCGATCAGCCGCCGCACCTCCGCGCGCACCTCGCCCGGCGTTCCGTACGGCAGCAGCCGCTGCGTGCTCACGCCGCCCCAGAAGGCCAGCCGGTCGCCGAACTCGCGCTTCATCTCATAGGGGTCCATGACCTCCGGCTGGAACGGGTTGAAGCAGTCGAGCCCAAGCTCGATCAACCGCGGGAATACCTCCTGCACCATCCCGCACGAGTGGATGCTGACGAACCTGCCCGCGCGCTTACCCGCGCCGTACATGCGCTCGAGGCGTGGCGCAAGGAAGCGCTCCCAGAGCTTCGGCCCCATCAGCAGGCCGCGCTGCGAGCCCCAGTCATCGCCGAAGTGCACCATGTCAATGTCGTAGAGCACCGCCTGCTCGACCATCGCGACGTTGTAGTCGCAGATCATGTCGAGCAGGTCGTCCACGAACTCGGGCGCCTCGATCATGTCGATGAAGAGCTGATCCATACCGCGCAGTGTCCAGGCGCGCTCGAAGAGCGAGAAGCCGATGGCGAACTGCACGCACCGGTCGCCCGCGGAGGCGATGGCGGCCTCGAAGCCCTCCCACCGCCGCGGGTCGCGGGGCTCTGGAAAGCGCAAGCCTGAGAGGTCGCGCTCGGGGAGGACGCGGTTGCGGACCACGCCGATGTCTTTGTCCACACTCTGGTCCCACTGCACCCCGAACTCATCCTGCCAGGTAGTCGCCTCGATCATGCCCTGCAGCGGGCCGGGTGCAGCGGCGACACCGGCAATGGCGTTGTCGATGAGCCCCAGCGCGCTCTCACCGTAGCGCTCGATGAAGGCCGCGCGGGCGTTCTGCGTGAAGCCCATGTGGTAGGGCACGCGGTCGGGCTGGCGATGTTCGAGCGCGGCGATGACACGTTCGCGGTTGGTCATGACGACAGCCTCCGATCGGCGAACGGGACGCTGCGAGTCGTGAAGGCACCGGCCGCGCGCCGCGACCGGCCCGCCCAATGGCAACGGGAGGGCCGCTGAGGGCCCTCCCGTTGTTTCGTCGCGTGAAGCCGGGGTTCCTTGTGCGTGGGCGCGTCAGAGCGGGAACTTGATGTTCGCCGAGACGCCAACGCCGGAGATGCCCCGGACGCTGCTGGTCAGCGCGCGCCGTGTGGTCACCGGCAGCAGAGCGCGGCCGCGAAGGTCGCCGATGTCAAGCTCAAGCTCGGCGACCGCTTCGCACTGGCGCACCTGCGCCTGCGGTCCCTGCACCTGCGCGGCGCCGACGGCATGGTCGCCGCCCTCGGCAACGCGGATGATCGGGACCACCTTCGTCGCACCGGCAATCTGCGCCTCGCGCTGCTGCAGCAGACTGTTGATGGCGTTATTGATCTCACCGGAGAACTGGGTCACAACCCAGCCGATCCCGAAGATCTTCACCAGGTCGCCGAGCGCACCGCCGGGGAACTGCGCGGACGCAGGCTGAGGACCGACCGCCATCCCGAGCACGAAGGCCCAGACGACGACGAGCACTGTAAGACTTCGCATTGTGTCGCTCATTCGCATCATCGTAGCCTCCTTGCTTACAGTCGCAGGTCTCCAAGCGCAGTCACGCCGACCTGCTGTACGCGGTCGAGACCGCCTCGGGTTTTCACGGGTACGTAGATGTCGATCTCCAGGAAGTTCCTGAAGGTCATCTCGACCTGAGTGCAGGCGACGACGTCCCTGAGGCTGTCCCTCGGCCCGTTCAGTCGCGCGCCGCCGATGGCGGCGGTGCCTCCGACACTCAGGATCGGGACGATCTTGCTACCGTACGCGACCGGCGGCTCGGGCTGGGCCTGCGCGCCGGTCGCAGCGGCGCCGGTGCCGTCGCCGACAAGCTGCGTCGCCGGGGCCGGCTCGACGCCGAGCGCGATCTGGATGTTGGATCGCCAGGCGTTGGCAAGGCCGATCGCCGTGGAGCCAAGCGCCCTGGCCTCCGCCGGGTTCACGTCCACGATCAGGTCGCCATGCGCGCGCAGCTCGGCGGCGCCGCCCGTGCCGCGACGCACCGCCAGATCATACGGAGAGTATCTTCCTGAGAGCCAGCGGTTGAGCCGCTGGGCCACGACGGTAGCCCGCTCGGGGGCGCTGAAGCCGCCCGCCGACGTCCTCATGCGGATCACGACATCTCCATTCACCAGTACTTCGCCCACGGTGACCCCGCCGATTGTGCTGGCTCGGTCAGCCACGGTGGGCGCACCACCGCCCTGCGCCAGCGCCACAGAGGGGCCGACACCGAGCGCGTGGTCGGCCTGCGTCCCCAGCCAGAATGCGCCCATGGCCAGGAAGCACAGCCCCACCGCGTATGCGGCGACCTTCGTTTGTGATCTCCACCTGAACAAGTACTCCACCTCCTCGTCGGACCCGCGTGACGGGTCTTATGCACGACCATCACGAGCGGCGTTGACCGCTCGCTCGATGCAATACTTCGACCTCCTCCGGAAACCTCCTGCAGAGGCCTGCTCGAACGGGAGGGACCCCGGCCCCTCACGGAGAAGCTTTACCCGGAAACCACAGTGATGAAACGAAGCGCCGGACCGGGCGCTCAGTGGAGATGCGCGCGCGAACCGGACGCACGCACCAACTCAATCGGAGGGCATCATGGACAGAATCGACGAGCTTTGCATCAACACCATCCGCGGCCTCGCCATGGACGCGGTGCAGAAGGCCAATTCCGGCCACCCCGGAATGCCCATGGGCGCCGCGCCCATGGGCTACCTGCTGTACGATCGCTTCATGCGCTACAACCCGCAGAATCCGCAGTGGCCCGACCGCGACCGCTTCCTGCTCTCGGCCGGGCACGGCTCGATGCTGCTCTACTCGCTCCTGCACCTCACCGGGTACGACCTGCCGATGGAGGAGCTGATGAGCTTCCGCCAGTGGGGCAGCATGACCCCGGGGCACCCGGAGTTCGAGGACACTCCCGGCGTCGAGACCACCACCGGCCCCCTCGGCCAGGGCTTCAGCAACGGCGTGGGGCTTGCGATCGCCGAGGCATTCCTCGCACACCACTTCAACCGGCCGGATGGCTCTGATGAGGACTTCGGGCTCGTCGATCACTTCACCTACGGCATCTGCTCGGACGGAGACCTGATGGAGGGCATCTCCCACGAGGCCGCCTCACTTGCAGGCCACCTCGGCCTCGGGAAGCTGATCTACCTCTACGACGACAATCACATCTCCATCGAGGGCAGCACCGATCTGGCCTTCAGTGAGGACATCCCGAAGCGCTTCGAGAGCTACAACTGGCATGTGGAGGTCGTCGAGGACGGCAACGACCTTGAGGCGATCGCCGGCGCAATCGAGGCCGCGCAGAAGGAGACGAAGCGCCCATCGCTGATCTGCGTGCGCACACACATCGGCTACGGCAGCCCGCTCGAGGACAACTCCGAGTCGCACGGCGCGCCACTTGGCGAGGAGAACGTCCGCGCAGCCAAGGAGACCTACGGGATGCCGCCGGACGCGAAGTTCTACGTGCCCGACGAGGTTCGCGAGCACATGGCGAGGGCCATCGAGCGGGGCCGCGAGGCGGAGGAGCAGTGGAAGCAGCGCCTGGCGCGCTACCGCGAGCAGTATCCCGAGCAGGCGGCGCTCTTCGACCGAGCGATCGCCGGGAAGCTGCCCGATGACTGGGATGTTGATCTGCCCGTCTTCTCGCCCGAGGACGGCCCGATGGCGACGCGCAGCGTGTCGTCAAACGTCCTCAACGCCATCAAAGATCGGCTCCCGACGCTCATCGGCGGCTCGGCCGACCTCGCTCCCTCCACCAAAACACTCATGGACGGTGAGAGCGACTTCTGCGTGGAGGACTGCGGCGGCCGCAACATGCGCTTTGGCGTCCGCGAGCACGCGATGGGCGCGATCGTCAACGGCATGGCGCTGCACGGCGGCGTCATCCCCTACGGTGCGACCTTCCTCGTCTTCTCCGACTACATGCGCGCGGCCCTGCGTCTCTCGGCGATCATGAACGCCGACGCGCACTGGGTCTTCACCCACGACTCCATCGGCGTCGGCGAGGACGGCCCGACCCATCAGCCGATCGAGCATGTGATGAGCCTCCGCGCGATCCCCAACATGGCGGTCATTCGGCCCGCCGACGCCAACGAGACCGTCATCGCGTGGAAGCTCGCCATCGAGCGGCAGAGTCCCGTCGCGCTGGCACTGACGCGGCAGAACCTGCCGATCATGGACCTTGAGACCTACCCGGTGCGCGAGGGCGCGGTCAGGGGCGGCTACGTGCTCGCCGAGGCCGAGGGTGAGCTTCAGCTTGTGCTCATCGCCACCGGCTCGGAGGTCGCGCTGGCGATGGACGCCCGCGAGGCGCTGCAGGAGAAGGGCGTGGGCGTGCGGGTCGTCTCGATGCCCTGCATGGAGATCTTCGAGGAGCAGACCGCGGAGTACATCGCGCAGGTGCTTCCCATCGACGTTCCGAAGATCGCCATCGAGGCGGGGGTGAGCCTCGGCTGGGAGCGCTGGACGGGCTGCAAGGCCAACGTCATCGGCCTCGACCACTTCGGGGCCTCCGCCCCCGGCGATGTGCTGATGGAGCAGTTCGGCTTCACCGTCGAGAACGTGGTGGAGAGGGCGATGGCTCTGCTGGATGGGTGAGGCGGAGCACCGCGGCAGGGCCAGGGACGGCGAATGGGTGCGGCGGGCGCC
>JBMNNW010000207.1:0-2662 GCA_050942735.1 Armatimonadota bacterium | reverse complement strand
GGGGGGGGCGGTGTTGTATTTGGCCGGCGGCCCCCCCCCCCGCCCGTCGCCCGCACACCGATGCGCGAGATCACGAGAGAGCGGTGGATGACGGATGAAGATCGGCATGTTCGGCCTCGGGAAGATGGGCGCAAACATGGCGCTGCGGCTGATGAGCGGAGGGCACGAGGTCTCCGGGTGGAGCCGCAGTGAGGGCACCGTCAACGAGGCGAAGGAACTGGGCGTCCCGGCGACGACCGACCTCGAAGCGGCCGTCGCGGAGCTTGAAACGCCGCGCGTCCTCTGGCTGATGGTCCCGGCGGGCGACCCGGTCGATGATATGATCGAGAAGCTCATCCCGCTGACCGAGCAGGGCGACATCTTCATCGACGGCGGCAACTCCCGCTACTCCGACGCGCTCCGCCGCGCCGACGAACTCTCCGCGCGGGGCTACCATCTCGTGGACGTCGGCACCTCAGGCGGCGTCTGGGGCCTCGATGAGGGGTACTCGATGATGATCGGCGGCGAGGATGAGGTCGTTGAGCACCTGAGGCCGCTCTTCGAGACGCTCGCCCCCTCGCCCGACACCGGCTGGGGGCACATGGGCCCGACCGGCGCGGGTCATTTCGTCAAGATGGTGCACAACGGCATCGAGTACGGCATGATGCAGGCCTACGCCGAGGGCTTCGCGCTGATGAGGCGAAAGGAGCAGTTCAGCCTCGACCTGCACCAGATCGCCGAGACCTGGCGCTTCGGCTCGGTGGTCCGCTCGTGGCTGCTCGACCTGATCGCCCGCGGCCTCGAGCAGGAGGGGCAGGAGCTTGAGAACATCGCGCCCTGGGTGTATGACTCCGGCCACGGCCGCTGGACTGTCGAGGAGGCGATCGACACCGCCACGAACCTGCCGGTGATCTCGATGGCGCTGATGCAGCGCTTCGCCTCACGCGATGAGGACCAGTACGCCAACCGGCTGCTGGCGGTGATGCGCAACCAGTTCGGCGGACACGAGGTGAAGGACGCGGAGGATGATGGGGATGGCTCGCAGTGAGATCGATCCGCACCTGATGATCGTGCTCGGGGGGACGGGCGACCTGATGCACCGCAAGCTGCTGCCCGCGATGCGCCGCCTGACCGAGGAGGGCGCGCTGAAGGGCAGGACCGTCATCCTCGCGGCGGGCCGCCGGGCGACCTTCGATGACACGAGCTACCGCGAGTGGGCCAACGAGGCGCTGGAGGAGGCGGGGCTGCCCGCCGGTGCTGAGGGCTCCGGCTGGTGTGAGCGCTGCCTGCACTACCAGTCGGTCGGCGATCAGCAGACCGAGGACTTCGAGCGCCTCCGGGAGCGCATCGAGGAGCTTGAGCGCGAGCATGACCTTCCCGGCAACCGCATCTTCTACCTCGCAACGCCACCCGGGGCGTTCATCGAGACCGTCGAGCACCTCGGCGAGGTCGGCCTCAACAACGCGCCGGGATGGACGCGCGTCGTCATCGAGAAGCCCTTCGGCCACGATCTCGACTCTTCCATCGAACTGAACCGCCGCATCCACCGGCACTTCTCCGAGGAGCAGATCTACCGCATCGACCACTACCTCGGCAAGGAGACCGTGCAGAACCTGCTGACCTTCCGCTTCGCCAACACGCTCTTCGACTCGGTCTGGAATCGCGACCGGATCGGCTCGGTGGAGATCACCGTCGCCGAGGACCTCGGAGTCGGCGAGCGCGGCGAGTTCTACGACTCGGTCGGAGCGCTGCGCGACATGGTGCAGAACCACATGACGCAGATCCTCACGATCACCGCGATGGAGCATCCTGCGGAGTTCGATGCGGACGCAATCCGCGACGAGAAGGTCAAGGTCCTGCGCTCCCTCGCCCCGATCGACCCCGGCCAGGTCATCTTCGGGCAGTACGAGGCCGGCGAGGTCGGCGGCGAGCCGGTGCGCGGCTACCGCGAGGAGGAGGGCATCGCGGGCGATTCGCAGACCGAAACCTTCGCGGCATTGCGCGTGTACGTGCAGAACTGGCGGTGGCAGGGCGTCCCCTTCGTGCTGCGCACCGGCAAGCGCATGCCGGAGAAGCTCACGCAGATCGTGATCAACTTCCGCTGCCCGGTCCTCGCGCTTTTCCAGCGACACTTCGAGTCCACGGTACACGCGAACTCGCTCGTCATCACCCTCCAGCCGAACGAGGGCTTCGACCTCAAGTTCGAGGTCAAAGCGCCCCGCGATCCGCTGCGGCTGAGGACACAGAGCCTCTCGTTCCGCTACAACGAGGCCTTCGACGACCTCCCCGATGCCTACGAGACGCTGCTGGTGGACATCGCCGAGGGCGATCAGACGCTCTTTGTGCGCGCCGACGAGGTGGAGGAGGCGTGGCGGCAGTACACCCCGCTGCTGCAGCAGCAGCGCAGCGTCCACCACTACGCTGCAGGCACGATGGGACCCGAGCAGGCCAACCGCATCCTCGTCCCGCGTGGGGAGTCGTGCCCGCTATGAGCGCCGCCGACCTGCGCGTATTCCCGACGCCCGAGAGCGCCGGCAGGGTGCTGGCCGGTGAGGTCGCGCGAACACTGAGCCGGGCGGTCGAGGCCCGCGACCGCGCCACGCTGGTTCTCTCCGGCGGTGGCACCCCGCGCCGCCTGCACGAGATCCTCGCCGCGGAGCACGCCGGGCTCCCCTGGGAACGC
>JBMNNW010000056.1:0-31397 GCA_050942735.1 Armatimonadota bacterium | reverse complement strand
ACCTGCAGTTCGCGCACATCGTGGTGAACTACGACCTGCCGTGGAACCCGATGAAGGTGGAGCAGCGTATCGGGCGCGTGGACCGTATCGGCCAGACGGAGCCCGTGAAAGCCTACAACATGCTCTTCGAGGACAGCGTGGAGTTGCGGGTGCATGAGGTGCTGCAGCAGAAGTTGCAGGTCATCCTGGAGGAGTTCGGGGTAGACAAGACCGCCGACGTACTCGACGCGGAGGAGGGCGGCTCCGTCTTCGAGCAGGCGATTGCCGCAGCAATACTCAACCCCGACGACATCGAGGGCACCGTGGACGAGGCGGTCGAACGTGTGAGACAAGCGGCTGAAGGTGAACGGGCAGGGCGGTCGATGTATGACGAGATGCCACTGGACGCCGACGCTGCGAGGCGGGTGCAGAACCACCCCATTCAACACTGGATTGCGCAGATGGTGACCTCGCACGTGAAGGCAAAGGGCGGGGAAGTGGAGCCGAAGCTGACGGGTTACGACCTGACGTGGCCTGACGGGACAAGCATGCGCGACGTGTGCTTCAACGGGCGCGAGGCGGTCGAGCGCGGGCTGAACCACCTGAGCTTCCGTGACGAGCGGGTGAGAAGGCTGGTCGAGGATGTGCCCGTCAAGAGCCCCGGCGACGATGTGCCCACGGTGCAGATAGACGGACTGCCCGAGGGCGTCGCAGGCTACTGGGGATTGTTTCAGGTGGCGCTGCGCAGTGGGGGCACAGAGCAGGTTCGCGCGATGCCGCTGTTCTGCAACGACGACGGACGCACGCTGCTGCCGACCGCGCGGCTTGTGTGGGATAAGCTGATGGAGGCATCGGGCGATGTGAAGGCTGGCGAGCAAACGAAGGCTGCGGAGGGCGTTTGGGAGCGCCTGCGAGAGGAAGCCGAGCGACAGGGGCAGGGAGTATTCGAGGAGCTACGGCAGCAGCATCAGGAGAGACTGCGTCGAGAGCGGGAGAAGGGCGAGTATGCGTTCGAGGTGCGACGAAAGGCTATCAATCGCATCGGGCTTCCCGAGGTGCGTGACTACCGACTGAGACGGTTGGAGCAGGAGCAGCGGGAGTGGGCGGCTGACCTGAAGGCACAGCAGACGGTCCTGCCCGAACTGCGCCCCGTGCTGCTGCTGAGGGTGGAGCCACATGAGTAGCTGGCGCGACAGCATCCTGCGACACTTCGAGCCAGGAGTTGCGAGGCTGACGCTCGTCTCGGACCCCGACGCGTTGCTGACCGAAGAGGGCGTGCTGACCGCCATCGGCGACCGCGGCTATGATGTGGTCACTTACGAGCACGAGATGGCGTTCCGGTACGTGTACGAGTCTGACTACAGGCAAGCATGGGACAACGGGGAAGACGTGGCGCTCGTTGTCGCCGTGCAGACAGGTGAGGCACTCGACTGTGTGCCATACGACGTCTACTCACAAAGCAGGCATCTCAGCTTCGCTCTGCACGACCTCTTTCCTCAGCTCAACTATCCCGTGATACGCAAGCTAGACCGCGCTCTGCTGGACGACCTCTACGAAGCCTATCAGAAGCACGATGGGGGCAGGCTAGGTGAGCGCTCAACCAAGGAGTTCGTGCTGCGAGCCTGCTACAGTGTGGTGCCCTCGCTTGTGCGTACACCCGCCGACCTCATGAGGTTCCTCCTTCAGCGACACTACAGCAGGACGGCGCTTCCTGAGGAACTTGATGAACTGCTGCTGCGCGAACTGAGTCAGCAGTCGGCATTGCAGGCATTCCCGTTAGAAGACATTCTGCCCAACCGCGAGAGCTTCTTCCGCTACGTGCAGGAGCAGTGGGAGACTTATCTTGAGAGTGGAGAAGCGGTCATCCCCTTCGAACATAACGAGGTGCGTGTCTACCTGGACAACTTGTTCGCGGAGGGGATACTTCGCCCCGTGGAGACGCAGAAGGACGTTCCCGAATGGGCGGAGGTGGGCGTGGCAGGCAAGCAAGTGTCGAGTGAAGCGACACGCTACAGGCGCTTGCTGGAGCGCGTTGAGGAGAACATGCCTGACGAAGACGGGTCACACCGCGCCTGGCAACGCATGTCAGAGCTGTGGGGCGAACTGACGGCGCTACGATGGGAGAGCGACGAGGCACTGTCGGCGGAAGAGCAGCATCACTTTGAGGACCTTCACCACGAAGTAGAGGCGCGCTTCGCCGATTGGATGCTGGACCGCTTCGGCAGCCTGTCGCAGATGCCCATGTACCCCAATCCTGTAATGGCGCATCACATCGCGCCTTGCCTGGCAGCACAGTTGAACGAGGTTGACCGTGTGGCGCTTGTGGTGCTCGACGGCATGGCGCAGGACCAGTGGGTCATCATTCGGCGGGAGCTGCAACGGCAACAAGAGGCCTGGCAGTTCGACGCGTCTCCTGTATTCTCGTCGGTGCCGACGCTAACGCCTGTTGCGCGGCAGGCAATCTTCGCGGGCGTTCCTCCGCTGCGCTTTGCCGACTCGCTGACGACCACTTCGAAGGACGGCACTCGGTGGATGGAGTTTTGGCGGCAGCATGGGTTGGACGGGCGACAGGTCCACTACGCCCTGCATCGACCAGACAAGGAACGCCTCACCGAAGTAGCCGACCTCGCAGAAGTGCGGGCTCTCGGCATCGTGATTCCCGACATCGACGAGTTGCTGCACGGACAGAAGCTCGGTACCGAGGACCTTCACCAGAGCGTGAGACTGTGGGCAAGGCAGGGGCACTTGACCCAGTTATTGGCCGACCTCAACGACGCAGGCTTCAGCACGTTCCTCACCGCAGACCACGGGAACGTGAACGCTGTGGGCAGCGGCAGTATCAGAGAGGGTGTGCTCGTAGAAACGGCGGGTAGTCGGGCACGTGTCTATGATGACGCAAGCCTGTTGGACGAAGCGGCTGCCGCAAACGAGAAGGCGCTTCGCTGGACGGGGGCGGGGCTGCCCGACGATTACCATGTTCTTATTGCAGATAACCTCAGTGCTTTCACAACCGAGGGGAAGAGCGTCGTCACCCACGGCGGCATAGCGCTGGAGGAAGTTGTCGTTCCGTTCGTGGAAGTCAGGACTGATAGCAGCAATGGCACGTAGAATCAGCTTCGACCGTAGAATCGAGCTTGCGTGGATGGACGCGCTGACGGACGAGCTTCGGGCTGGCCGCTCGGAGGGCGAACTGCGCGACTTCCTGCATGACCTGCTGCGGTCGGACCACCCCGCGGATACTGCGCGGGGCAAGACAATCACCGTGCTCATGCGGACATGGGCACTGGTACCTCCCGAGCATCGGTCGCTCCGACGTCACGCACTGCAGCTTCAAGAAGAGGTGCCGAGAAGCGACTTCATCTGGCTGCACTGGGGCATGCTGCTGGTGGGCTTCCCTATCTTCCGCGACATAGCTTCTGGTGTTGGCAGGCTGCTGTCCCTGCAGGGAGACGTATCATTGGCGCAACTTCAGCGTCGTCTCACCGAGGAGTATGGCGAACGTAGCACCGTCTCACGGGCCTCGCAGAGAATAGTCCGCAGCATGGTTGAGTGGGGCGCTATCCAGGAAGGCGAGAAGAAGGGCGTGTTTCTCCCTGCGCAGAAGCGGACTACGGGGTCTTCTGACCTGCAACTGTGGTTGATGGAGGCGCTGCTGACAGCCAAGGATGCTGAGACCGTGGAGGCGACGCAGCTGCTGAAGAGCCACGAGCTGTTCCCGTTCTCCATCGACATCGGCGTTCGCGACCTGAGGCGGTCCGACCATTTCGTCGTCCATCGGCAGGGGCAGAGCATGGATGTGGTCGAAGTGCGCCAGCAAGACGAGGAGAGTGAGGACGGTTTGACGCTGCCGCTCTCCTGATGGGTGAACGGGCGTCAGGGAGTGACCAGGGCAACAGATACGTCTTGTCGCATAATCGTCCAGTGACGCTTGGCAGGGGGCTTGAGACGATGGCCGCTGAAACGGTTCTCGATAAAGTTGTCGAATGGTCGCAGGGCCTTCCTCTCTGGCAGCGTGATGCACTAAGGCGCATCGTGGTGCGGGGGGAGCTCACCGACAAAGACCGCGCTGAATTGCTCAGTATGTGTTTGAGTGCTCATGGCCTCGATGCTGACGGCGCTCCCCGACCTGTGCCATTGGCCGAGAAGCATCTGCCTCTTGCGCCACAGGGAACAGAGTCGGTGCACATTCGCAGTATTGCGGATATCCAAAACGTCAATGCGCTTGCCTCCGACTGTGTGACGTTTGACACCGAAGGTTTGACCATCCTGTACGGAGAGAATGCGTCAGGCAAGTCGGGCTTCTTCCGCATTCTACGCTCGTGCTGCAGGGCACGCGTGGAAGAGACCAACGTGTTGCCGAACGTTCTCACTGACAGACCGCCTGAACAGCCGTCAGCACGCATCAACTACCAGGTCGGACCTGAGGCCCGCACCACCAAGTGGGAGAGTGGACAGGACGCATGCCGTGACCTTGCGGCTGTGTCGGTCTTTGACAGAGAATGCGCGAGCATCTACGTCAACAGCGAAAACGAGCTTGCCTTCCGTCCGCTCGGGCTCGACGTCTTCGACAAACTCGCTGACACCTTCGATTGGCTCAAGGGGAGACTGCAGGAAGACCTGAATGGAGCTGACCTTCAGCCTTGCGCCGCCCTGGCTGCCTCTCCCGTACACGAGGGCACAAAGGTCGCCCAGTTGCTCGAGGACCTTGACGCTTCCACCAAGCCAGAAGAGGTCAACAACCTAGCCACGTTGAGTTCTGACGAGGATGACAAACTTGAGCAACTTCAGGATGCTCTCATCCCGATCGAGATATACCGCAATCTCATCCAGCTTCTGGTTCACCGCTGTCTTGTCGTCGAGCGAGGCGGCGGTGATCTCGACAACCTTGTAGCCCGCATTGCGCAGCTTCGCCCGCAGGATGCTGTCCTTCCGCCGTTGCTCGGCGCTGCCGTGGATCTCCTCCGACATCCCGTCGATGTAGATCAGCACGTCATCATCGGGATACGCGAAGTCCGCGACCGTCGTCGTGCCGTCGCCCAGCGTAACACGATGCTGCGTATCCGGCTGCGGGAAGCGTCGCTCGCCAAGGATCGCGGCGAACTTCTCTTCGGCGCCGCTCTCAGGCACGGTGGTGTCCTCAGAGCGCTCGCGGTAGTTCGGAGGAATGCTGACGCTGCCCGACATCTCCCCGCCCAGCCGCTCGACAAGCTCGCCCGCGAGGTGGCGGTCCAGCAGCGCGTGATGCCGCTGGTTCCAGAACGTGAGCAGACACGCGTAGCAGGACTGCTCGCAGTCACAGGCCTGCATGATCTCACGGGCGCGTTCGCAGACCGTCTGCCAGCTTCTCTGAAGCTGCTGCAGGAAGCCCGAGCCCCCGGGCATCGGATCATAGAGCAGCACCCACGCGGAGCCCTCGCCGCGCTCCTCGACGAAGCCCTCAAGCTCCGATGATCCCATGTCCAGCACCTCACGCGCTCCCGTGAGCACCGCCTCCATCAGGTTCACCGCCTCCGCGCGCTCCACCAGCGGACCGATCTCCAGCAGGTCCGAACGGAAGTCCACATGGAGCGCCGCCCACTCGGTCGACTCGCGCCCGCAACTGTCCCGGTGATACTCCTCGAACCTCTCGATCTCCGCCTCGCTCTGGTAGGGACTTCGCACCGCCCCGCAGACCCGGCAGATCGGGAAGCCGATCTGCAGCCCCTCCCGATCGCGTCCGACCGGCCCGAGGTTCACCAGTCGCAGGTCCGCCTGGCGGAAGAGCCTCCACTGAACATCGCCCACCTCCCCCAACCGGCCGCCACGGTGGGGTCCGAGCACCGTCCCGGTGATGTCCTGTGCGCCGAAATGGCGGCGGTCCTCGGTGTCATCGATCTGCTGGCGCTGGCGCAACTCCACGCCGCCAAGCTGCATGGAGACGAACGCCTGTCCGGTGTGGCCCTCACGATCGCTGAGGGCCGGGTCGATGACGCGGTCGAGGTCCTGGTCGTGAATCATCTCCCGCCGATGCACGCCCGCGGATACCTCCTCGCCACTCTGCAGCGAGAACCACTCGATGCGGCTGACCGCGTAGACGTCGCCGGCGGCGTAGATCCAGTTCGCGGGCGTGAACTCTCGCAGCGCGATCGGCTCGGGCCGCTGCAGCTCGATGTAGGGCTTGAGGCACCGCGCCACGACGCTGTCCCGGGTCAGCGCGTAGCCGGGGAAGTAGCCGTCGTTGCTCAGGTAGCTGAGCGTGTAGCGGTCCTGATCGTGGCGGCGCAGGGTCCGCAGAGCGAACTCCAGTCGCTGCCGCTCGCGCTCCTCCTCAGGCGTGAGGTCGCGGTCCTCATCGAGCACCTTCCGCGCAAGCTCCCGCAGCCGGTCCCGGTAGCTGCGCACCTGCTCGAAGAGCGCCCGCACATGCTTCTCAAGTTCGCCGGGCATGTTCGTGACAAGTTGCTCGAGGCGCTCGTCGGAAACAACCTCCGCCTCATCGCCGCCGGGCCATGTGGTCGCGAAGGTCTCCGTCAGCATGTGGCGCAGGTCGTCCGCGTGACGATCGACCGCCTCCCGAAGCATCGGGAAGGTCGGCGGCTTCTGCGCGTAGCCGTCGGTCTGCTTCCCGTCGGCGTCCGCGGGTGCGAAGTAGCGCCAGATGTACGGCGGCAGCGCGTTCGCCAGCACCTCCGGCACCGTCGGGTCAGAGGACTGCCGCAGTGCGGTCAGGATCGCCGAGTGCGCGTGCTTGCGCAGCATCGGCTCATTGCTCATGCTGAAGGCCGGGATGCGAATGCGCCCGTCGATCATCTCCTCGGGGTGCTCGAAGTAGTAGCGGTCATGCGGCGACGTGCCGCAGTAGTCCACGACCACCGCGATGCGATGGCGGCGGCCCGCCCGCCCCGCGCGCTGGGCGTAGTTGGCCGGCGTCGGCGGCACGTTGCGCATCAGCGCCATCTCAAGCTGCCCGATGTCGACTCCAAGCTCCAGCGTGGGTGTGCAAACGATGCAGTTGACCGCGCCGTCATCCCTGCGGAACTGCTCCTCGATGAACTCCCGCTTCTCCTGGTCCACCTGGCCCGAATGCTCCACCGGGTGCAGCGGGACGAAGTCCTCCTGCGTGTAGCGCACCACCGCGTAGTGATCCTCGTCACTCGGCGCCTCCTCGACCGTCCCGTCGCAGCGCCACTCGGCGCAGGGTGATCCCGGCAGCTTCACCGACTGCACCGATCTGCAGACACTGCACAGATGCCGGGATTCCGCGGGGCCGATGCGCAGCCGTCCCGTGCTCACCTGGCAGGCGTGCGCGCCCACCGACACGGTGGAGGTCCGGCCGTAGCTACGCTGGGTGATCTGCGCGTCCTCGAGGAAGCGATGCGGCTCCTGCTGCAGCCACTCCCACAACTCCGCAAGGAAGTCGGCGACGCGATCCTCGCCATCGCTGACCGACTTGCCGACGATATGCCCGGCGGCCGTCACGCCACTCTGCGCGAGGAGGTTCTTGGTGGTCACCGGCGCCTCAACTTTGTGCAGCGTCAACACGCTCGGCCGCCACCAGTCACTCACGCTGATCAACCCGTCGCGCACCTCCGGGTCGCGCCACGCCCACCAGTGCTGCATCAGGCCGTCGGAGAGCATCCCGCGCCGGCGGTAGTAGTCGAGCAGCGTGCGCGTGATGTTGACGACGTCGGAGGGCCCGACGCCGAACGTCTCCGCCCAGCGCGCGAAGAAATCCCGGTCCGCCTCCTCCGTCAACCCCTCGTACTCGATGCGCGCCAGCCCCAGCGTCTCCAGGCTCCCCCGCCGCTCGCGCATCGACGCGAACTCCTGCAGCAGGAACCAGCGCGCGCGCATCTGCGCCCTCTTCAGATCATCCTCGGTGTTGCCGACGTCCAGGACGCGATGCTCCTCGGCGCGATCCACCAGCCGGTTCACCAGCGCGTCCACCGTCAGCGGCTCCTCGGCCCCATGGACGATGGTGTAGAGCAGGTGGCGCAGTTCGTGCCGTCGCGAGCGCTCCTTCATCCAGCCCGCCTGAAAGGCCGCTTCCTGGCGGTTGTCGCTGAAGACCAGCAGCTTGCGCAGCGTCGGCTCATCCATCGCGCTGAGCATCGACTCTGAGAGCGTGTTGATGTCCGCGACCTCAGCGCTGCGCGTGCCGGAGATCGACTTCATCGAGCCGCAGGCTTTGCAGGTCTTCTCGCTCAGGTCATCCTGCCACACCAGCACCGGGACCAGCGGCCCCGCGCGCTCGCACTTCTCGTGCCGGCAGGAGCCGCTGTCCTGCCTGTGCAGCGCCCCGCACCATCGGCACAGGAACCACGTCTCGGCGTGCGCATCCTCCTCCTGCGTGTGCAGGCGGTCGCTGAGGTAGCAGATGCTCTCATCCTCGCCGGGATGCTCCCACGGGTCGGCGGCCCGCACCGGCATCACCGCGTTGTCATCCTCCGCCGCCCACGCCTCCTCCGCGATCGCCCGCGCGTAGTGCTGTCCGCAGACCCGGCAGAGCATCAGCGGCAGGCGCGTGGTCAGCGCCTCGTCGGTCTCGCGCTGCTGGCCGCCGAAGTGAACCGTCGGCAGAGCCTCGCTTGCGACAGTCACGTCGGGGTTCTTCGGCTCGAAGCTCAGCCACAGCCCGGGATAGCCCTGCACGAAGTAGTGCAGCTTCGGCCGCAGCAGCGGCTCGTCGTCGTGCTGACAGATCGCACCGAGCGTCAGGTACGCCATCGCCTCACAGGTCAGGTCGTCCTCGCCCGCGCCCTTGCGGTCGCCCACCTGCTGCAGCCGAGCGTGCAGATCCTCCAGCGTCAGCGGCCGCGTCATCTCCCGCGAAAGGTTCATCACGATCTCGTTCGGTGCCAGCAGCGCGTGGAGACGATCGTGGCTGCTGCCGTCGGCCGGTGCCTCATGCCCGCAGAGTTCCTCCGCGACACGCAGCAGCCCCTCCGGAAGCTCGTCCCCGACCTCCTCCTGCAGATGCACCTCCCGTGACGCCGCCAGCACCCGCTCCAGCATCGCCCGTGCGTCCTCCGGCCTCGGCGGCGCGTAGGGCTCGCCCGGCGGTTCCGGGAAGTCGCGGTACTGCTCGCTTACGACCTCCACGTCCTCGCGGGGCACGCCGAACAGCCGGTGCATGAAGTTCGCGGTCAGGGCCTCTCCGCTCTCAGCCTCGTCCTCGTCGGGAGCGACGGTCGCGGAGGTGCCGATGCAGGTCACCTCGTCAGGCGACTTGCCCGCCACGTGCCGCAGCCGCCGGATCAGACAGGCCACCTCCGAGCCCAGCGTCCCGGTGTACGTGTGCACCTCGTCGAAGACCATGTATTTCAGCGGCGCGTCCTGCAAAAGCTCCCGCAGGTCCCTGTCGCGCAGCAGCAGATACTCGAGCATCCGGTAGTTCGTCAGCAGCAGGCGCGGCTTGCGCTCGCGGATCTCCGCCCGCGAGATGCACTCCTCCCACGGACGCGGCAGGTCCGCGTGGTCCTCGCGGTAGGCACGCTTCTCCTCGTCCGTGTAATCCCGCGACTGCGCGAGGTGCCGCACGTTGTCGGGCGTGAAGCTCGGCGTCTCGCCGGTGTAGCGACCGAAGGTGATCTGCGTCCCTGCCAGCATCCTGCGCAGGCGGTCAAGCTGGTCATTCACCAGCGCGTTCATCGGATACACCAGCACCGCCGTCACGCCATCCGGGGCGCCCTTGTCTCGCAGGTGCAGGCAGTGGCTGAGGATCGGCAGCAGGAAGCCCTCGGTCTTGCCCGAGCCCGTGGCGGTCGCCATGACCGTGTGCTTGCCCGAGAGGATGTGCTTCGCCGCAAGCTCCTGGTGCTTGTATAGCTGATGGAAGCGGAAGAGGTCGGGTAGCGTGTGGTGCAGGCCGAGGTCCGGTTCGGCGAGGAGGTTTGTCAGCAGCGGGCCCGGATCGAAGGGCCGGTTGAGGTGGATGTACGGCCCGCGGATGAGCTCCCGCTGGCCGCCGGGGCCCTTAAGCAGGTGCCCCTCGACCTGGCTCTCCAGCCGCCGATCCGCGATCGGGAAGTAGGTCAGCAGGTAGCGCTGGAACTGCTCCACCACGTGCTCGCCGAATGCGATCGGGTTCAGTGACATCAGAAGGCCCCCTCAAGTGCGTCTATTCGTCTTGAGGTGAAACCGGCAGATCCGGCAGCACGCCGTCCGCCCAGTCGATGAACCGCTTCGCCTGCTTCATGATTCTCTCAGCGGTCTCGGGGCCGATCGGCCTGCCCTCGTACTGCGCCGCGTTCTTCTCTCGCACGATGCTCGTGAACTGCGCCGCCCGTTTGGCCGCATCCCGCTCCCAGCGGGTCCCCCTGCACGCGTCCTTGAGGAACCTCGCGGCCTCGCCGTGAGACTCGCCGCCGGGGCGCTCGCCCAGGAAGTGGAGGCAGATCGCGTCATTCGCGGCGATCACCGCCAGTATCGCGTTGCTCGCCGCCTGGTTCCCGTGCGCGCCGTCGTAGGCGACCTCCGCGACCGTCCAGAACTTGTGGGCCTCCCTCAGGAAACCCTCCCAGTTTGCCACCGGCGTCTCACCCTCTCAATCGGCTCCCCCGCCAGCCGCACGCCGTCTGCGAGGATGTTCTGCCAGAAGTCGCTGCCTGTCTCCTCCCACTCCCGCAGGGCATCGAGGTCCGCGATGTGCCACGATAGCGCCAGCGAGTACTTCTCCGCAATCTCCAGACAGGTCTGGTCGATCCAGTCCGCGACCTCGTCCGTCTTGCGCTCGACCACAATCAGCACATCGGTGTCGCTCCCGGCCTCAGCCTCCCCGCGCGCCTCGCTGCCGTAGAGGATGATCGTCAGCGCGTCGTCGATCTCCGCGGTCAGTTCAGCGGCGACCTGCTCTCTTCGCTCCTCTTCAGCGTCGAACAGCGCCCGCAGGCGCTGGATCAGAGGACTCTCCGGTTCCCGGAGTTCGTACGCACTCGCCCGGCCGAGGTCGCGCTTGCTCAGCACTCCCGAATCCACCAGGTCCTGCAGCGCGTCCCATCCCGATCCGTACGTGGTGCCGGCCCTGCGGATCGTCTCGCGCCCGCTGAGCGGGCCGCGAGTCCGGCACAGGGTGCGCAGGATGGCGACCTTCGCGGGCGACGACAGGATGTCCTCGAGCGGATGCAGCAACCACATCGGCGACCACCCGCCTCGCGTCTATTGATCGGTATTCAGATCATATGATCGGTATTCCGATCAATTATACGCATGGCAACTGCTCCTGGTCAAGCCGTTCGTGAATCCGATCTCGTATCTCTGCCAGAACTACTGCAAGCTCCTTTCGCACCCGCTCTTCAGGCACGCGCATGACCTCAATGCCCCACGTCGCAAGCTGTTTGTCGCGCCATCGGTCATAGCCCTGCTGCTCATCGTGCACCGGCCCATCAACTTCGATCGCCAGGCGGGCTTCGGCGCAGTAGAAGTCCAGCACGAACGTGTCGATCGGGTGCTGCCGACGGATCCTCACTCCAAGTTGCTTGCGCCGCACGGCCTCCCAGAGGATCTCCTCACTTCTCGTGGGCTCCTGCCGCTGCTCCCGCGCGAACTCGATCTTGCTGCGATGCGCGACGCCCTCGACGGTGTGTTTTGGCTTCTCCTGCATAGCTTTCCTCCTGCACGAACGGCGCCTCCCCCTGCGCGTTCCGGAGGGCGGACGGCAACGGCGCCTCCCCCCTAACCCCCCTCCGTGCCGGAGGGGGGAACTACTTGACGACGAACAGCTTGACGACCGAAAGGCCCTGCCGTTCACTCCCCTCCCCGCTAAGTCCAGCTTCGCTGCGACTCCGGGGAAGGGCTAACCCCGCCCAAGCCGGCGTCAACGATCCGACCGCTGCGCCCGTGTCGTTCACTCCCCTCCCCGGCACGGGGAGGGGCTGGGGGAGGGGTGTCGTTCCCCCCGCTTCTCCTCCGGGCCGAGCCAGGTCTGGAGGGCGGAGGGGGCGGCGGTTGCGTAGGCGTCGTAGTAGCCGAGGATCAGGTCGCGGGTGTGGTAGGTGCCATGCGCCGCGCGGTCCTTGCGCTCTACAATCGGGAACGTGCTCATGATATACTCCACGTCCGCGTGCTCGATCCCATACAAGTGGAAGTAGATCGCGTCAAGCTGCGCCATGAGCACACCTGCTCCACTGCGCGCGGCGCTCCTCGTCCCACACGAACGGCGGCCCCTCGTCCCCGAGGTCCTGCGCAAGCGCCCGGATATCCCACGCCGTATACACAAGCTCCAGCACAACCTATCGCAGAGAAGGGCTCCGGTCTCTGCGGAGGTCGAAATCTGCGCGGTATTCATTCTTGGCTTGATCGCGGAAGTACACCACCACCACGTCAACCTCTCTTTCGCGCTCGCATTCCTCGACAACCTCCAGCGGCATCGGGAGTTGACAGATCTGTCCCTCTGTCAGATAAGCCGGAAGATACTGCCACGCTCCACTGTCCGCAGGAGATCTCTCATCTCCAAGGGGACGCAGCCACGTCCTTCCACCATTCAGACCGCCGCCATCGCTCATCAGAAGCGCCGCAGATACCAACGTCACCGGACGCCTACCGTTGTTTGCGGCGTACAGGATCACAAACGGTCCAGGAGTCTGATCATTCGGGTGAGGTTGTACCCATGCGCCAACCTTGATACGAGAACGGTCCCGCCAGAATTCGTATCCGCGTATTATGGCGAGCGGAACCGATAGGACTGCGCCTATGAGGCCCGGTAGCACCTGCGGGTCAGTCCAATCCATGGCGTCGATCCCCTTTCACGCCCTCGTCTCCGCACTATGCCTTCTCGCCGTCCGCTTCCCCTCCGGGCCGAGCCAGGTCTGGAGCGCGGACGGGTCGCCGGCGGCGTACGCGTCGTAGTAGCCGAGGATCAGGTCGCGGGTGCGGTAGGTGCCATGCGCCGCGCGGTCCTTGCGCTCCACAATGGGGAACGTGCTCATGATATACTCCACGTCCGCGCGCTCGATCCCGTAGAGGTGGAAGTAGATCGCGTCAAGCTGCGCCCGCAGTTGCGCGCGGCGCTCCTCATCCCACACGAACGGCGGCCCCTCGTCCCCGAGGTCCTGCGCAAACGCCCGGATGTCCCACGCCGTATACACAAGCTCCAGCACCCGCCCCGCAACCACATCCGCCAGCCGCTCCCCGCAAAACTCCTCCTCATACCGAGAGGGCGCAATGACGGGGAGTTGTTCAAGGATAAAGTTGGAGAGATAGGTGGCGCCCACCTTCTGGCGCGCTACGAAATCGAAAGCATAAGAATTCATCGTACACAGGAGACATGACGCCCGCAGGCCACTGAGGTAATGGCATATGACAGTGGTATTGTGACCCACACCGCTCATGGGTATTGCTGAGAGGATGGCGGTTCGCTCGTTTGTTACCGAAGTCACTGACTTCAGGGCGATCAGCCATTCAGGGGCTGTGCGCCCTTCGACCCAAGAAGAAACCGCCTCCTCGGCTACCCAATACTCGGGCAGCACGGAAAAACTGGGGTCCAGATGCTCTTCGAGGGTCGCCGGGTCGGGCTGCGCTGGACGGTTAAGATTGGCTTCATTGCGCACAATCGACGCTGCTCTATGATCGAACGCCTGCATCATCTTCCCCTCGTAGAGCGGCAGCATTACTTTCCCATTGCTGCAGAAGCGACTACCGATTGGCTGCAGTTCATATCCGCTGCTGTCGAGTTCCCCAGCCATGCTGAATAGATCCGAGTCATTAGCCATGTGGAACATGGTTTGGGGACTAATTTCCCACGGATTCTCCTCGCCCACCTGCTCGCCGTGCTCGTCATAGACCTCTCGCACAAGCACCGGATGGCGGCGGTAGACGGCCTTGGTCAGTTCCGCGTCGCGCTGGCTGCGGAAGATCGGGCAGGTGCGCGTGTTGGGGTTGAGAAGCTCGATCTCCTCCTCGGTAAGCTCAAAGTGCCGCCAGTCGTCCTCCATGTGGTCCGGGCGCTGCAGGAAGAACGCGAAGTCGGCGGCCGCTCCGCCTCGCGCGGGCCCGCTCACAAAGAACAGCGAGAACTTGTACGACCGGTGGACGCCGTGGAAGATCCCCTCGCGGTTCTCGAAGTCGTAGAGGGCGCTGAGCGAGCGGGTCTCCATGAGGTCGCGGAAGAAGTCCTGGGTGTAGTAGTCGGTGGCGATGCCGCTGGGGATGACCGCGCCCACGCCTCCGATGGGGCTGATCAGCCGCCGCCCCAGCCCGGCGAAGATCGGGTAGAGGTTGATGTCGCCCACCGCCGTGAGCGGGAAGTGCCCGGAATCACGCAGGAAGCTGCCGGTGTTGTCGGCGATGGCCTTCTCATGCCGGAACTCGGCGTAGAGCGCCGGGTTGGCGTCCGGAAGCTGCTTGATGAGCCTGCGCCGGGCGGCGGCGTTGGGCGCGCCGGCGATCTCCGGGTCGCGCGTGGCGAAGAACTCGTTCTCCTGCAGCTTGATCCGCTCCCACGGCGGATTCATGACGATGGCGTCGAAGCCGGCGCGCTCCTCGAAGACGTCCGGGAACTCAAGCTCCCAGTGGAAGAAGCGCAGCTCCCTGCGCAGGCGCTCGATGGTCTGCTGCCAGCGCTCGAGCTTCTCGGGCGTGGCCGCCGAGAGCACGGGCGCCTCACCGCCGGGCTGCAGGTGCTGCTGCAACTCGCGGTAGGCCCACAGGAGGGGGAGGTCGGAGGGCGGCCTCCCCCCTGCGCCCCCCTCCGTGCCGGAGGGGGGAACGGCGGCGGGGGCCGTTTCCGTTCTTCCCTCCCCGGCACGGGGAGGGACCGAGGGAGGGGCGCCGTCCGGGGCAACCGGCCAGAACCACAGCGCGCACCAGGCGTCGTACATGCGCTTTGTAGCCTGCCAGCGCTCGTTCTCCTCCAGCAGGCGGTGGTACTCGCGCTCCTTCTGCTCGGGGTGCAGGGTGTCGATGGCCTCGACGGTGAGCATGGCCTGCGAGGCCTGCTCGCGCACGTCCGGGACCTGCGCGCTGAGAAGCTGCCGGGCCCCGGTCTTCGCATCCTTCTCGGCCTGCTTGAGCTGCTCGCGGACCTGCCTGCGGACCTCCTTGAGCGTCTCGTTGAGGGGCGAGCCGGTCTCGGCCTTGCGGTCCCACGCGGCTGCGGGGTAGCGGTCAATGTCCTCGGCCCACGCGCCGATGATGGAGTTGCCGAGCTTGAGCTTGTGGTCGAGGAAGGTGAAGGGCCGGTCCTGCGAGAGCGTGGCGAGCCACAGCGACATCTTCGCAAGCTCCACCGCCAGCGGGTTGACGTCCACGCCATAGAGGCAGTTGTCGGCCACGAAGCGGCGCGCCCAGATGATGGCCTCATCGTGCTCATCGGGCAGCAGGCGCGGCGTCCCCTCGGCCTCGGAGGCGGGCTCGCCGAAGGGCAGCGTGACCTGCCCGCCCTCGCGCTCGACGCAGGCGTCCCAGCTATCCACAAGGCGCTCGGCGAGGTAGCGGCAGGCCTGCACGAGGAACGCCCCCGAGCCCATCGCCGGGTCGCAGACGTTCAGCGCGAGGATATCCTCCGGCGACTTGATGCGGCGCTCGTCGCCCTCGCCTTCGTAGACGAGCGGCTCAAGGGTGCGCTCGCAGATGAAGCGGGTGATCCACTTCGGAGTGTAGTACTGCCCGCCGGCCTTGCGCGCGCCGGATTCGTTGACCATGTAGAGATCGCCCGGCAGCACGGTGGCGCCGACGTCGAGGAAGTCGGCGTAGGGCGCGACGCGGCGGAGGAGGTCGGCGTCGAGGGATTCGGCGCCGTCGATGTCGTCGAGAAGCGCGGGTTCGTCGGATTCGACGGCCGAGTCGGCCTTCTTGCGCGACATGGAGGAGACGGAGCGCAGGAAGTCGGCGAGGTCGTCGCCCTGGCGGGATTCGAGTTCGCGCAGCGCGATGATCGGCTCATCGCCGGAGGCGATGGTGACCATAGTCTCGTCGGCGCGCTTGACCATCCCGTCGATGAGGCCCTCGTAGACGCTGCCGAGCTGCTCGACGTCAAGCTCGCGGTAGCTGAGGCGCTGGTTGATGGTGGTGCGGCCGACTTTCCCGCGCGCGAAGATGAGCCTGTGGAGGATATCGTGCATGGTGGCGTTGGAGATGCGCGTGCGCGGGTCCTCCAGCGCCGGGAAGCGGGCCGGGTCGAAGAGGTTGCCACCGTAGCCGAGCAGCGACAGGTCCGGGTGCTCGCAGCCCTCGTGGATGAGGCGGAAGGTGGCGAGAAGCTGCGGGAAGGCGTCGTGGCGGCGGCGCATGGCGGGCGCGTCCTCGCGCTCCTCGCGCGCGAGGCGGGTGGAGAGGTGGGTGATGCCGTAGGAGCGGTCGTAGAGGACCTCGCCATGCGGCAGGAGCGCGTTCTCCTCACCGTAGAGGAGGAAGACGAGGCGCATCATGAAGACAAGCGACATCTCGTAGATCTCTTCGAAGGACATGCCGCGGAGGATCTCGCCATCGGCGGCCTGATCGCGCTGCCCGACGGCGCGGACGAACTGATCGAGGGCGGCGCGGACCTGGTCGCCAAGCTGGTCGGTGACGGCAAGCTGGCGCTGCTGGCTCTGCTCGACGAGCGCGAGGAGGCGGGAATCCTCGTCGCCGAAGAAGCGCTCCTCGCCGAGGAGCATGGCGAAGGCGTCGAGCGTCGCCGGGTCATCCATCCAGTCGGTGGCGGTCCAGGTGATGTGCGGAGTGACGCCCTCGCCCGCGAACATGAGGCGGAACTGGCGGCCGTTGGTGGTGAGGCCGAGGGGGACATCGACCTCGCGCATGAGGCGCTCGAGCTTGGTGGAGGGGCTGGCGCGCCAGGTGCCGGACTCGGTCTCGCGGCGGTCGAGGTCGTGCTCGGCGGGCGCGATCCACACGAGCAGGCGTGGCTCGCCCGCGTCATCGACGAGCACGCGGGAGGGCCGGAGGGTCTGGCGGTACTCCGCGAGCGCGTGGATGGTCTGCTCGGGGATCTGAGGGTGCTTGCGCCAGCGCTCGCGGCCGATCCCGGTGAGGTCCTCAAGGACGAGGCTCAGCCACCGCGACTGGCCGTCCTCGGGACGAAGCTGAAAACGCTCCCACTCGGTGGTGACGCGGCGGCGGAGGCGGTCGCCGACGGGCGGCGGGCCCTGCGGGAAATGATCGTGCAGGACCGGCTCGCTGACGAGCAGGCCGGAGGCGTCGAGTGCGGCCATCCAGTCATGGTTCGCGTCAGGCACGGCTATCGTGCTCCTTCGATGAGGCTCTGCGGCAGAATGTACAGAAGGCCGGCCGGGAAGATGCGCACCGAGCGCAGGGCGAAGCGCTTCGCGGCGGCGTCGGGTTCGGATGAGCGGTCGCGCTGGAGCTGATCGAGGCGGCGCTCGAGCCAGTTGACGTTGTCCTCAAGCTGCTCGACTTCCTCGACGTCGATGAGTCGCTGCTGAGCGGTCTCCTGCTCTTTGCGGAGTGTCTTCAGGCGCTGGCGGATCTCGGCGGTGCGCTGGTCGATCAGTTCGCGGGTCTGCGTGCGGGCTTCGTCGGACTTGTCCTGCAGCGCGGCGGCGATCTCCTCGCGGGCGGTGGCCTCGGTCTCGGCGAAGCGGGCGCTGATCTGCTGCTCGTGTGATGGGAAGAACGCGCGCAGGCGGCCCGCGACGGCGGCCGGGATCGGCTCGTAGCGACCGTCGGCGGAGAGGAGGCGGTGGACGGTGTCACCGGTGAGGGCGAGCAGGTCGCGCTCCTCGATGGACGAGCCGACCTCCAGCAGTTCCTCGTGGAGGATGCGGCCCTCCTCGCTGACCGCGACGAGGCGGCCGAAGGCGATGAGGGCGGGACTGGCGGTGACGGCGCGCGGGACGATCTTGAAGGTGCAGCGCTCCAGCGACGGGCGGCCCTCCGCGAACTGCTCCCACACGCACGAGCGGAAGAGGCCGATGGCGCGCTGCATGATCGGGTGGCCGAGGTGCAGGAGTGCGACGCCCGAGGACGCCCGGGCAAGCGCATGGTCGAATGTGACGCGCAGGCGGTCGCCGCGCGAGTTGTAGAGGTGGTGGCGGAGGTCGCGCCAGCTCTCGGGAAGTGTGCATCGCCAGGCGCGGCCGGCGAGTGCGCCGGACTCGACCGGTTGCATGCGGCTGCCGCCATCGAGCGAGAGGGCCTCGTTGAGCACAAGGGCCATCTGCGCGGGGGTGAGGTCCCAGTCGGAGCGCGTCTGCTCGATGTCCTCGCGCACCCTGTGGACTTCCTCGCGCAGGCGGAGGTCCTTCGGAAGCTCCTCCTCGACGACGGAGCGGCGCTCGCGCGGGTCGTCGATGGTGTCGGCGAGGCCGAGCATGGCGCGCTCGACGCCCTCGGCGATGACGTCGCCGACCTGGCCGAGGTCCTGGCGCTGGGTCCTGACCTTCTCGACGATGATCTCGAGGAAGCGGCGGTCCTCCTCCTGATCGTAGAGGAAGTGGTAGCAGAAGACGCGGTCGGCGGGCTGGCCGTGACGGTCGATGCGCCCGTTGCGCTGCTCCATCTTGTTCGGGTTCCACGGGATCTCGTAGTGCACCAGGTAGCGGCAGTGCTTCTGGAGGTTCAGGCCCTCGGATGCCGCGTCGGTGCCGAGCAGGATGCGCACGGGCTCCTGATCGGGCGGCGTCTGGAAGGCCTCATTGACGGCCTGCCGCTCCTCCATCGACATGCCGCCGGACATCACCAGGACGCGGTCGGACCAGTCGCGCTCTTCCAGCAGGTCCCGCAGATAGTCGAGGGTGTCGAGGTACTCGGTGAAGACGAGCAGACGCTCGTTGTTCCACGCATTCCCATCGCGCAGATGCTCCTCGATCCAGTCCAGCAGCGCCTCGGCCTTCGTGTCCGCGGACTGGCGCAGGCGGTCGGCGAGGGCGATCAGCTCGTCCAGCCACGCGCGCTCGTCGGCGGTGAGGCTCGAAAAGAGGCGGGTGGCCTCCTGCAGCGCGGCGGCCTCGACCTCGGCTTTCTCGTGGTCATCGTCGAAGTCTTCCTCGGCGCGCTCCTTCATGCGCTCCACGAGGGCAATGTCGCCGCGCCCCTCCTGCTCGGCGAGCGTCTCCACGTGCGTGTGCAGCGACTTGAAGAATGCCCTCGGCGAGGAGAGCAGGCGCTTCTTGAGAATGGTGAGCGCGAACTGGACGGCGGTGCGGCGCTCGAACTCCACGCGTGACATGCGCGAGTCGATGTAGGCATCAAGCAGTTCGTGGGCGCGGCGCTCGTCGGGCGGCAGGTGGAGATCGGCGAGGGTCTTCACCTCGCGATGGGCGAAACGCTTCGCGCCGAGTTCGGTGAGGATCTGCTCCTTGAGCCGCCGGATCATGATGAAGTCGCGGGCCTTCGGGCTGAACTCCGTGCCGCGGGCGAAACGCAGCGGATCGAGCATCTCCAGCAGCGCGGTGAAGCTGGCGGTGAAGCCGTTGTGCGGCGTGGCGGTCAGGAACAGTCGGTGCTCGAAGTGCTCGGTGATCGCCTGCAGCATCTTCGTGCGGTCGGAATCGCGGACGTACTCCTGACGGCCGGCAGGCGCGCAGTTGTGCGCCTCGTCCACGATGAGCAGGTCCCACTCGCGGAGGCCCGGTGCGCGCCTCTGCTCCAGCGACCCGTGGAACAATGACAGCCAGCGCTCGGCCTTGAGCAGGTCCATGGAGGCGATCAGGCGCGGGTGGCTGCGCCACGGGTTCACGTGCGGGCCGTACTCCTTGCGCAGGCGCTCGGATTCGGCGCGGTCGAGGATGCGGAAGTCGAGGTTGAACTTCTCGCGCATCTCCTGCTCCCACTGGCGCTGCAGTGAGGCCGGGCAGACGATCATAATGCGCCGGGCGCGGTGGCGGCGGATCAGCTCCTGCGCCACGAGGCCCGCCTCGATCGTCTTGCCCAGGCCCACGTCATCGGCCAGCAGCAGGCTGACGCGGTTCATCTGCAGTGCGCGGACCACCGGCACAAGCTGATAGGGCTCGATCTCCACCGCGCCGAAGAAGGGCGCGGTGAGTGGCGGCCCGGCAATGACCGAGTTGCTCGACCAGCGCAGGGCCTGCATGTAGGCCAGGAAGGTCTCAAGCGAGTCGAAGCGCTCCGGCCGCGGCAGATGCGAGGTGTGATGCACCTGTGCGCCGATCTCGCGCTCCCAGACGACCTCCAGCCGGTCACCGAGTGCGTCGTCATCAAGGCATTCCAGGCGCACCTTGCGGCTGATGTTGCCGTTACCGGCGTACTCATCGACATCGAGCACCACGTAGTGCCGGTTGCGGACCTGAACGAGTTGGCCCTGCTCGGGGACCGGTTGCGCGGTCATGGAGTACCCCCTGGGGAGAGACGATTGTATGAATTCGATGGCGCGGCGCCTTCATCGGGTTTCCTGTTGCTGGGCCCGGACTCCTCCCTCCACCCGAGACGCGAGGTGGCGCTACCGCGCCCCAGTGCGGACGGCTTCGAGGTCGAAGCGACAGTCCTCGGGGACGATGCCGCGGTAGCGCTCCGGGTGGGAGGTCAGGATGAATATCTGCAGGAGGTCGCCTGCCCGCTGGAGCACCTGCTTGATTCGGTCGTGCCGACGCGGGTCGGTGTAGAGCAGCGCATCATCCAGTACCAGCATCGTCCGGCCGTAGTGTTCCGCGTAGGTCGCGCCCAGCGCCAGCCGCGTGACGAGATCAAGCTGCTCCCGGGTCCCCGAACTGAGGGCCGCCGGAGCATGGCGGGTCTCTCCATCAACGATGGCACTGACACGCATGTCGTCATCCATCTGGAGAGTCCGGCGACGTCCGGTGACGTGCCGAAACATGGCTGATATCCGCTCCTCCAATCCCGGGAGCGCACCGCCTGCGACGTCACTGCGCCTTCGCTCGATTATCCTGCGCAAGAGCTTGACCGCCTGCGCGTCCCCCCACGTCTCATGCAGCCTGCGGCGGGCGGTCGTAAGGTTTTCTTCGATCTGAGTCAGCTGCTCGTAGCGGCCCTCGGTCCGCGCTCGCTCGATGATCCCCTCATTGTCACCGCGCTTCCCGGCCAGTTCGATCTCACGGGCGCTGACATCCGCAAGCGCCTTCTCCGCGGTCTCAATGAGGCGCCTTGGATCGGCCTCCTCCGGTGGTAACTGCTCCTGCCGTTCGGCAAGGGCCTCCGCCAGCGTCTCAACCCGGCCCCGGGCTCCCTCCAGACAATCTCTCAGATCCGCGTCGTTCTCACACTCGTAGCGCCGCAGCAGGTGGCCTGCCGTGGTCTCATTCTCCCGGGCGAGGCCCTCGAGGGTGCTCCGGCGGTCACGCAGGGTCTCGCAGTCCTCCACGAGCGCCTCAGCGCGCTCGCGACGCCCGTTCAGGGTAGTCTGCGCCTCGTCCTCACGCTGTTGCGCGGATCGGAAACGATCCTCAAGCTCATCCAAGGAGGCACGGTCGAGCGCTCCAAGCTCGTTCTCGCTGAGATCAAGCTCATTCAGACGCCTCGTCAGCTCGAGGCGGATCTCGGCCTGCCGGTCCCGCACCTGCTCGGGCGTCTTCCATGGGTCGGCGGTGTCGGCGATCCGCTCCTCCAGCCGCTTGCGGTCCTCGGCGAGGCGCTCGTACTCGCGCTGGAGGTCGCGCAGGGCCGCGGAGCTGTCTGCCGCGTACGGCGCCAGCAGACTGCGCAACTGTTCCCGTGCCTCTTCCAGATCGGCCTGCAGCTGCGCGGGCTCACTCGCTCCGGAGCGCACAAAGATACGCGCCACCTCCGGCAGGTCGATCGTGAGCGAGGCTCCGGCGGCATACTCGATCTCCTCACCCTCCCCCAGGGTCTCGCACAGATCCTCCTCGCCGCCGCCGAGTGATATCTCCTGCTCCCGGTGGGCCTCGACCGTGACGCTGAGGCCGGCCGCCTCAAGCTGGGCCTGCAGACGCTGAAGATCGCCTTCGAGCGCCCCGGCACGCTCGATCTCGACATCGCTCGGACACGGCATCTGATTCAGGCGCTCGACGAGGGACTCGCGCTTCCGATGAAGCTCGCCGATATCCGCCAGCAGCTTGTTCAGCACGTTTCGCTCTGCCAGCAGCGACAGAGCCTGCTGAACTGCACGGCCGCGGTCGAGATCAGCCGCGATGCGCTTGCGTTCGGCCTGGGCGTCCGAGTGCGCCTCCTCGGCCTCATCCACGAGCCGCCGCGCGGCCCGCAGTTCAGCCTCGGTGTTTGCAAGGATGCCGGAAAGCTCGTCAAGTTTGTCGCGGGCCTCCCCAGCAGCATCCCGTGCCTCGTGGAATGCTGTGAGGTCCTCCTCGATTTCAGCGAGATCTGCCTGCTCCCGCTGAAGGTCAGTCGTAACGCTCTTGATCTCGCGCTGCAGCGCCTCGACCTCTGCGGCGTCCTCTCGATAGCTCTCGATCTGCTCCTGCAGCCGCTCGCGCTCCTGCTCAAGATCCGCTGCCTCACCGCCCAGCTCCTCCAGGCGTCGAGCGGCCTCTTCGACCTCCTCAAGGCCCGTTGTTGCATCGGCCAGAGCATCTTCGAGGCGCTCGATCTCATCGGTCAGGGCCGCGATTGGCGATCCAGATCGCGGCCTCGCGGTGGTTGGCGTGAAGTGGGTCTCGAAGAGATCGACGACGCGCTCCATCACCGGCTCCAGAGCGGTGCCCACCGCGCCCTCGCCGAGGACCGCGCGCAACTGACTCGCCACGGCGCCCGGCACCACGCACCTGTTCCCCTCAGCCCGACCGATCATGCAGGGATCATTGAGACACCACAGAGTCCGCGCCAGTCCCCAGTGTCGGAGATCACTCGCGCCGCGCCCCGGCGCTTCACCGTGCAGCAGCTCCCGGACGAAATCATCCGCTGCATCGCGCTCGTGCATCAGCGACCAGCCCGCGCTCTCCATCCGCTTCAGAGTGCATGACGCGCCGCTGAGCAAGCGCTTCTCAAGCCGCCACCGGTCGTTCCGTGCCTCGAACTCCAGCGTGATCTCCGGTGCAAGAGACGTGCCCCACGGTCTGAGGCTCTCGATCGCGTCACCGGTGACGGTGTACCCATCGAAGAGCGCCCGGGCCGTCGCCTCGATCAACGTGGACTTGCCCGTCTCGTTCGGCCCGAAGATCATATTCAGACCGTCGCCGAAGCGACCCACGGTGACTTCATCACGGAAGCACTTGACGCCTTTCAGCACGATCTCGCGCAGTATCATCTCAGTTAACCTCCCCCGAGATCCTCGCCAGCAGATGGAGCGCCTCGCTCGCGACGTCCGCCGACGAGAGCACTTCACCCTCAGGCGGATCGGTTGCCAGCCAGTCTTCGGTCAGCACGCCTCTATCCCGCGGTGAGATGCCCGCGACATTGTCGGGCGCCGCCTCCTCGGGCGCAGCCAGCGAGCGGAGGTCCGCGATCGCGCCGGCAATCACTTCATCCTGATCGGCCAGCGCCCGCAGGGCTCCGGCAAGCTCCTCGCTTGTACCGATCTCGCGCTCAAGCTCCACGTGCAGCAGCTGACCGTTGTCGCGCCGCGCATCCAGCCATTCGGCGAACTCCCCGAGCAGCGGCAGGCTGTCGGCGGAAACGGTCCCGTCGACGCGCAGACGCAGTAACGTGTGAGGGCCATCCTCCAGCGTCTCGACTTCGCTCCGCAAGCCGTCGAGGGCCTCCCCGACCGGCTCATTGACCTTGCGTTCGAGGGTGAGCCATGTGAGGCTGCCGGTCCTGCGCTCCTCTATCTCCGGCGGCCTGCCCGGCTCGACCGTCACAATCAACGCGTGCCCCGCGGCCTCCTCGCCGAAGCTGGTCTGCTCTGGCGTGCCCGGGTAGGCCATGCGGGCGCTTTCATAGCGCCGCAGGCCGTGGGTGTGTCCCAGCGCGATGTAGTCGAGGCCCTTGTGCTGGGCGACGTCGGGTTCGATCGGCAGGATGCGCTCCTCGGATGCGATCGGCAGTGTGCCGTGCGCGACACCGATGCGGATCGGCTCGTCTTCCTCGCGCTCGGGGATCCACGCGGTGGGGTCGAGGTAGCTCCAGCGCTCGGTCACCGGGCAGGGATAGAGTGTGCAGGTATCAGAGACCTGCATCGGCTCCGGTTTGCTGAGAACGGTGATGTTCCGTGCCTGATCCTCGGAGAACTCTCGGCGCTGGTAGACCGAGCCGGCATCATACCAATCGTGATTGCCCGGCAGCACGAACACCCGGATCGGGGCGGTCTCCTGCAGAATCTGGACGGCCCGCGAGACGGTCCGCGAGGCAACCTGGTTGTGCTCGAACATGTCGCCGGCGATGACGATGAAGTCAACCTCCTCATCCCGCGCGAGATCCACGATCCTCTGGAGCGCGTCAAAGCGCGCCTCCCTCAATTGTTCACCGGCCTCGCTGGCGTCCCCAGCCCTCATCCCGAGCTGCAGGTCGGCGGTATGAACGAACCTAACCATAGTCATGACCCCTTGCTCTGGTACTCTCCGTCGGCGGAGACATTCTCGCTCTCCGCCACGATGCTCGGCGATGGTCTTCAGTCATTACAGCGCAGCAGTGATTCTCTTCACCGCGGCGACAGGTCGATCTGGCAGCGTCGGAGCGCCTCGCGGTCGATCTCGTCCCCGTCTAGGCGGTCGAGGATGTAATCCAGCAGGTCCTCCTGGCGCGGCTGGCCGAAGACCAGCCGGTAAGCCGCGAGCGCCTCCTTCAGCGCCGGGAGGCGCTGCGTCTCGCGGCTCAGCGGCAGCATGGGCACGATGCGCTGGATCTTCACCGACCCCGGGCCGTCATAGACCCACCACGGCACAAGCTCCGTCTGGTCGTGCCCACGATTTGCTTCGGCCGCGGCGAAGAGCGCCTGCCACGGATCGCCGTTGCGTTCGGACAGCGCCGTGAGTCCGAGGTCGCGCGCGACGCTGCGGCGAATCGCGTGGCACTTGTAGCGATTGATGCGCCCCTCGCGCTGCTCGAGGTCCACCGGGTTCGAGGGCAGGTTCCAGTGGCAGACGCTGTGGCAGTAGAGGTGGAAGTCGAGCCCCTCCTGGCCGATCGAGGTCGTCGCGAGGATGAAGGGCCTGAAAGGGGAGTTGAAGGCCTGCCGGACATCGCCACGCCGGGCCACCGTCCGATCCTCCGACCTCAGATCGCCGAAGCGCAGCGCATAGCGGCAGCGCACGCCCATGTCACCCATGTGGCGCAGGCCACTGTCCGACCGCCACTCAAACTCGTCCAGCCGCAGCGTCGCCGCGCCGAGCGAGAGCACCTCGGTGATCTCGTTGGAAAGCTCATGCGCAACCCGCACCGCACCGGCGTCGATCAGCCCCATGCTCTCCCGCAGCACATGCACGTACTCATCCATGACCGCCTGAAGGTGTCCCGCCGCACAGTGCTCCAGCACGATGCGCCAGTAGGGCGTATCCTCGCGCACACCCGTCGGCCGCAGCATCGACCGCACTTCGTGCAGGTTGAAGAGAGTCCGAAAGCCGAGTGCAATCCGCGCGGCGGATGCCATGATCTGCGTGCGCCCCTGCGCAAAACCGGGGATCTGGCGCAGCAGACTGCGCACGGCGACCACACCCGGACCGGCCAGCGCAATCTGCGCGATCACCTCGTAGAGATCGTCCGGCGGAGGGCCGAGCTCGATCTTGCCCGCGAAGCACTGCCGGAAGCGTTCCACATGCTCGGAGAACCCGTCCTCCGCGTCGTCCTCCTCCCCGTCCGAGTGCAGAAGCCGCTCCCACTGCCAATCGCCCTTCGTGTCCAGCCACGCCCGTGCAGGTGACTTCGGCCCGCCGTACTTCCTGTCGAGCAGCGCCAGCGCCGCCCAGTACCAGGACTCATCCGCGCGCCCGGTTGCTTTCTCTCCGACGGCCGCCTCGTGGCGCACGATCGGCTCCAGAAGCTCCCGCACCTGCGCCTCAACCTCGGTCTGCACCTCGCGGAGGTCGATCTGCTCGGATGCCGCCAGCGCCTCTTTAAGCGGATCGATCTTCATCGCGAGGGTGATGCACGGGTAGAGGGTCCCCAGCACGGGCATGCCCGTGAGACGGTCGCCCTCGCGCGCGAACTCAAGCAGACGCGCGATGCTCCGGGTGGCCTCCGAGTACTTCACGTCCCTGGCCTCGGCCATCATCCGCCGCTCGGCTTCGTAGCTGCACAGTGTGGCAATCGCGCGCGGGACCATGCCCCATGAGGAGAACACCAGGCGTTTGGTGAAGTCGCGGAGTTCGGGGCGGTCATACACTGAGTCGGTCCGGTAGTAGGGCAGTGCAGGCGGGATCCAGAGCAGCCGCCATGCCTCGTTGTCGAGCGTGTCGCGGATCAGCGCGCGCAACCGGCCGTTGCGTGGATCGAGCCCGGCGTAGTCTTCGATGTCGCGCCTGCGCAGCAACGCGCCCTCCGGCATCGATGTGAGTACTCTGCCATTCTCCAGTTGGTCGCTGAGCTGTCTCTTCAGCTTGTATGACGACCCGTCCATCACGTTCAGCAGGTAGGGCGCCGACTTCCAGTAGTCCACCGGCGCGGGCCCCTTGACCGCCTCCCCCACCCGGTCGAAGAGCGCGTAGTCCTGCAGATCACCCGGCCCCACCGGCACCGGGCCGTCGTCGGCGTCACAGACAAGCTCCTCCTCCACCGCCCGGCCTCGCTCATTGCGCACCATCACCCGGCGAAGCTGCGCCTCCACCCGATCGCGCGCGTCTCTCAGCGGCTGAAGGTCGCTGTGCCGCGCGCCGTAGAGCCCCCGCCTAAAGTCGCCGAGGCCCTCCTGCAGCTCCGTCACTGAGTGCTCGTCGCCGTTGAGCAGGAACCTGGAGACCGCGATGAAGTCGTCGTAATGATCTTCGTCCTCGGCGGAGCCGGTGTACATCTTGTAGGGCGTCGCCGACAGCAGCAGCAGGCGAACGTCCTCCCAGTTCAGAAGCTCGTGCGCCAGCATGGTCTCGTCGTCGGTGCCGTCGATGATCCGGCGGTATCGCTGGAACTCGTCGAGGATGATCAGGTCGGGCTTCAGGGCGTGGACGCAGACCGTCGCAAGCAGCAGGCGGAGCCGGGAGATGAGCCTGTTGCGTCGATGACGCACCTCCCATTGCTGAGATCGCTTCCGAAAGTCACTGCAGACGCACTCGAATTCCGCGTGGAGCCCGGCTTCACTGAGCACACGCTCGACGAAGGCATTCTCGAGGTCAACGTCGATCTGATACTCCTCCGCGTGATTAATCCACCACTCCCAATTCTCCGGCTTGCAGGTGCACTTGAATGCTCTGAAAGCGCAAGTGTTTCCGGAGAGCTTCCAGTGAGAATCGAGCATCCTCCAGATCAGTGCGCGTTCCATCGCCTGGCCGGTGTTAGACCTGAGGTCGAACGAGGTGCCGGGCGTGAGCCCCAGCATGTTGACGCGGCGGCTGTTGAGTTCTGAGACCTGCATCGGCATCAGCGTGATGCGGGTGCACAGGGCGTCGGCGTCCACGTCCTCGAGGAAGTTCAGGCGATTCAGGTTCTGGCGCACGATGTCCATGTTGCTGCAGACGTAGACGATGTCGATGCGCTCAACGCTCTCACTCTGAAGATGCTCGATGGCCCGGGCGGTCACGCCGCGCGCGACGAGCGTCTTGCCCAGCCCCACCTCGTCGGCCACGAGGAACCGCCGCGAGCCGTCACCGTCGCGGAAGAGCCGCTCGAAGGCGTAGTCGACCGTTCGCCGCTGGAAGTCCTTCAATGGCGCGAGGACGTCCTCGACCTGCTCCGGCGTGAGGAGATCACGCATCGGCCTCACCCCGAGCGGCCTCGAAGGCCTCCCACAGTTGCAGGAACTCTTCAGGCACGATCTTCTTCCCCTCTTCGGTTGTGCGCAGGCGGCGGATCAGGTCCTCAATGTCATCAAGTCGCTCCGGATTGCGGCTGAAGGTGCGGACCAGTTCCTCAAGCAGCGGGAGCGTCTCAGTTCGACTGCCTCCACTCTCCGGCGGGCCGACGATCCACGGGGTCATCCCCAGCGAATCAAGCTCAACGTCATCCTCATTCCACAGCAGCATCAGGAGGTAGCGCAGGAAGCCGTCGCTGTCGGCGATCATGCGCGCAATCAGGCGGTCCTGGCGCTGGTCGGGCATCGTGCCCTCGCGTACAGGCAGGTTCATGACGAGGCGCTTGCGCTGGCGGCCGATCGCGATCTCAAAGAGAATGAAGGTCGTCAGCGTCTCCAGAGACACTCCGGCGAAGACCACCGGCTCGCCCCGCCACAGGCACGAGGCATCGCGGAGGTTGACCTCCTGCTCGCGCGAGATCGGCCGGCAGCGGACGGTGGCGCCCGCAGGCGGCGCTTCAGCGGGTTGATTGGCCTCAATCGAAAGATCCCACGCGCTATCACCCGCCTGGTATATCGCGAGTCCGAGGTCGAGGGCGGCCAGGTGGTCGCGAAGCGTCCGCAGCTTCTTCTCCTCGGGTGGGTCGATTGGAGGCACGAAGTCGTCCGGCCGTTCGTAGGCCAGAAGCATGTTCCTCAGACTCGCATCCCGGCGGTCGTCACCGTCCTCTTCGGGCGGCAGAATACAGTCGATTCCCAGTTCATCGACGTAGCCGCGAAGCTGGATGCAGTACTCCACGTTGTGGTTCCCGAATGCGGCGTCTGTCGCGTTCGCGGAGCCGATCAAAACCCGTGCATGCTTGCCGCGCTCGCTGACGATGAGCTTGGCGTGAAGACCGCGCAGCCCCTCGCCCGCGTCAGGCTCGTGTCCGGGCGGCGGCTCGGCAGTCTCCTCATCCGAGGGCTCGTCGGCCACGTCATCCAACCAGTAGAAGATGCGACAATGATCGAGGCTGTCGAGCGTTTCCTGGTTGAGGCGGTCCAACGAGTCCTCGCGCGAGATCAGGATACCCTCATCAACGTCTCCCAACAGCTCGCCGACTGTGCGGTCGGCAAGGAACGGGGAGATCACCATCCGTCGATCCGCCCAGCCCGTGTAGAGATCGTCGTAGCCTGCGACACCGATTGGACGATGGCGACGACGCCGCACTCCGTGAGGCCTGTCGAAGCGCACCCGGGGAAGCTCATCGGCGAGTTCCTCGATGGCATTCCGACGGTGTGCATCGAGTGGCTCCACGCACAGGTCTGGCAGCCCCCGCACGAAGTCCATCAGCGGCTCGCGGTAATTGCGGGCGCTGTGTCCGCCCTCGCCGTCCGCCACGAACATCGCGTCCCACGACCGATCCAGTGTCAGGTTCCGCGAGAGCACCACCAGTCGGTAGCGCGGGTCGCTGCCCTCGGCGGTGTAGCGCGTCAGCCACATCTTCGGGTGGAAGACCCCGCCACGGGGCGCGCGCACCTCGGCGACGACCGGCTCCAGCAGGCTGAACAGGCGCGAATACTTGCCCGGCGGTGCGATCTGTGCCTGCTGGCAGAAGACCGTGGTCCGCCGGGCCACCCGCTGCAGCGATGCCAGCGCCGGCACCTCGTCGGGCAGGCCGTCCTTTTCAAAGGTGAGCGCGCCGAACGCCATGGGCACCGCCGCCATGATCAGCGCCTGCAGGTCCAGCGAGTAGGTGGTGGCGACCGCCAGGTCAAGCTCATAGCCGGGCGGCGGGGACAGCGGCTCCCAGTAAACCTGCCGATCGGAGGGCTCAAGCATTCGCGTCACGCTCCAGCCCCTCCACGATGTCGGCGATGATCCTGCGGGCGGTCCCCCAGCGGAAGTCGAGCGTCCCGACCGTCCCGGAGCCCGTCCAGCGCTCCAGTCGCCGCCCGCCATGGACGCGGGCCCGCCGGCCCTTGACCCGCACTTCGCGTTCGCGGATCATCCGCTTCGCATTATCATCATCCGACAGCGCGCTGAGATCGCCCAGCTTCAGCAGGTGTGCCCGCCACTCCCGCTCGAAGTGCAACGCGCCGGCGGCGGGTCGCCGCGTCTTCACCGCCAGCCATTCATCGGAGTTTGCGTGCCGCTGATGCGCCGACATTCGTGGCTCATTCACTTCCGCCCAGTCGAGGAGCTGCTCACGGTAGGACTCCGGGCTCTCGGCGCTCTCGGGCATCTCGGCGAGAACCAGCGCGTACACGAGGTTCGCCGCCTGCATCAACTCCGCGAAGGACTGCGCCCGATCGACCTCCTGTTGAAGCTCGGCGGATAGCTCCTCACGCTGCGGGACCATCCAGAGTCTGCCGACTTCGGTGTCCCCGAACCCGGGGTCGATCAGCCGCGCCAGCAGCGCGTCCGGGTGCTTCTCCATGATCCGGTCGCGCAGAAAAGCGGCCTCATTCCGACGCAACGCGAGCGTCTTCGCGTCGGGCCAGTCGCCCGGCGGATCAGGCATCTTCGGATGCCAGTTGTGTGGTGGGGCGCTCTCCCTCTGGGCCTCGGTGTCAAGCCTGCGGCGACTGTCCGCCCGGGCGTAGAAGCGGTCGAGCTGCTGGTGATAAGCCCTGCGCAGCCCCTCGAAGCGCCGGATGCCCCAGCTTGCCAGGCCGGTCCAGTAGATACTGCTCGGCATCTGTTGCAGCGAGCGGCCTGCCTGCGCGCCGATGATGCCGTCCTCATCGGGGCAGTTGCGCACGAGCGCCTCGATGATATCGCCCTCGTATTCGCGGGCGCGGTCGGCGACCTTCCACGAGGGGACCTTCTGCTCTTCGAGGTCGAGGTACATCCACGGGATGATCAGCATGTAGCGGGCGCGGGTCTGGATCGTGGAGGTGCCGGGGAAGAAGAAGTCGGAAAAGGCATCGCGTATCGTCCCGACGCCCAGTTCATCGAGCGTCTCGGTCTCGGCCCAGCGATTCAGCAGCTCCATCATCCGGCGCTGCTGATCCGGCGACGAATCGACCCACGTCAGTGTGGCCGTCAATATGGACTCCCCCGTGGAACCGCTGGACGGTAGATGAGCACCTCGAACGATACCTTCGCGGAGACCAGTTCGCAGACCTCTCGCTGAACAGAGCCCTCTGTTCAGCGCCGTTGACCGTCTCGCCGGTAACTCGTGACGAACAGCTTGCGATCATCCATCTACAGGGGTATTGGTGGCCTGGAATGCGACGCCGGTCATGCGACGCAATTGACCTCTTCCGCGCCACCATGGCTCTGCACGGCGGGATGATCATCAGTGGTGTGCCGACGCCGCACGCCGGCGGTCCACCCCCACGTGCGTGGGGAATACTGGTGGTGGGCAGAGGCGGAGAAGGCCGCACACGGTCCACCCCCACGTGCGTGGGGAATACCGCGGGCAACATGGCCACGTACAGGTGCCGAGCGGTCCACCCCCACGTGCGTGGGGAATACTACGGGCGAGAGCTACGCTACCTGCGTTTTCACGGTCCACCCCCACGTGCGTGGGGAATACTTGATCCGCCTACTCGAACATCGAGGTTACGTCGGTCCACCCCCACGTGCGTGGGGAATACGGCCGATCGCACCCGCAGCGTATGCCCCATGACCGGTCCACCCCCACGTGCGTGGGGAATACCACGACAGCCACCAGTCGCTCCTTATCGATCCCGGTCCACCCCCACGTGCGTGGGGAATACGGCCGATCGCACCCGCAGCGTATGCCCCATGACCGGTCCACCCCCACGTGCGTGGGGAATACCACGACAG
>JBMNNW010000205.1:0-2676 GCA_050942735.1 Armatimonadota bacterium | reverse complement strand
CTCAGCGCCGATCTGGATCACGACGCCCGGCGGCTGAACGGGCGGTCGCATCCGGTGGCGGCGGCCGTGGCTTTCACGCGGGCCGGTGAGTGGTTCACCGGCCCGCCGTCGTTGCCCGCCGCTCCGCCCCGACTCACTCCCATCCCGCCCCGACCTGAAGCGTTCTGAATCCCCCACGAGTGTTTCCTGATTAAGCCCACCGACAAATCCGTGAATCTCCTGACAGGGAGACCCCACATTGAGGTGAACACTCACCTGGCCTGTGAGAGTCTGAGGATTGAGTCAGACTGAAGAGCGAATTCACAACATCATGTGATGTTTAGGATTGGGGTTGAGTGCCATGTCGTGGGATTACGATCGTGACGAGGGAAACGTGGCCGTCCAGGAGCGACCGGAGGAGGATGGCGACGACCGCCGGGAGAGAAAGCGCCCGTACGAGTTGGAGCGGATGATCTGTCCGCGCTGCCGAATGCTTCTGTCGGTGTTCGAGACACGGATGCGCAAGTGCTCGACCTGTCGCACCTCCTTTGACGCCTCCACGAACTGACGGGATACCTCGGGGCCCGGCGGCGACACCGGTCGTCGCCGGGCACGTCCTCTGACCGCCGATGCCGGCTGTCTCGCCGGTCGCACTCCTCTGAGAGTCCTACTTTGAAGCCGCCGAAGTCGCGAATCTGAGCGCTCAGCGGCCTGAGGCGAGGAGTTGTGTGCGCGCCTTGACTCGCCCCCCGGACCCCATGTATAAGTGAATGCACCTTGCCGCGGGTAAAGTTGCACAGTCCTGCCCGACGCGATGTTTGCGCTTGCGGCCGCATTGGGCCGGCGGGAGACGATGCGCCGGCCGCCGGGGCCCGGGCCGACTGCCGGGTGGCGAGCGACCTCCGAGGAGGTGAGGAGGTCGGCTCTCGGACACGGCGAAGGGGATCTCGATGGCGCAGGGGCAGGGGCAACCGCTGAGAGCACAGCCCGCCCGCCTGTCTGCAGCCCGCGCCGGACGCGGCGTGGATGCGGCAGTGAGAGCGTTTCAATGCACGAATGCCGAGAGGCCCCGCGCCACGCGGGGGCCAGGGAGGAAGGGGCGGCCATGGACGCAGACAGGCACCGCGCAGACGGGCACGACCCGAGCAGGGGTGTACGCGAGGTCATCAAGCGTGACGGGCAGCGGGTGCCTTTCGATCCGGCGCGGATTGAGAGCGCGATCCTCAAGGCGGGCAAGGCCTCCGGCGAGTTCGATCGCGAGGAGGCCGGCCACCTCGCCGCGCAGGTGCTGAAGGTCGTGCAGCATCGAAGCTGGTCAGACAGCCCCTCGGTCGAGCAGATTCAGGACATCGTAGAGCAGACGCTGATTGAGGCCGACTACTTCCTGACGGCGCGCAAGTACATCGTCTACCGCGAGCAGCGCAAGCGTGTCCGCGACGATCAGAAGGTCTTCATCGACGCCATCGGCTCGGTCAACGAGTACCTTCAGGAGGCCGACTGGCGCGTCCACGCCAACGCCAACCAGGGCTACTCTCTCGGCGGGCTGATCCTCAACGTCGCCGGGAAGGTGACGGCGAACTACTGGCTCAGCGAGGTTTATCCCGCGGAGGTCGGGCAGGCGCATCGCCGCGGCGACCTGCACATCCACGATCTCGACATGCTCTGCGGCTACTGCGCGGGCTGGTCGCTGCGCGACCTGCTCTACCAGGGCTTCAACGGCGTGCCCGGGAAGGTTGAGGCGGCGCCCGCGAAGCACATGTCCTCGGCGGTCGGACAGATGGTGAACTTCCTCGGCACGCTGCAGAACGAGTGGGCGGGCGCGCAGGCGTTCAGCAGCTTCGACACCTACCTCGCCCCCTATATCCGCGCCGACCGCATGCGCTACGGCGAGGTCAAGCAGTGCATACAGGAGTTCGTCTACAACCTCAACGTCCCGTCGCGCTGGGGCACACAGACGCCGTTCACGAACATCACGCTCGACTGGACCTGCCCCGAGGACCTGCGCGACCAGAAGCCGCGCATGGGCGATGAGGAGGCCGACTTCACCTACGGTGAGCTCGAGGATGAGATGGCCATGATTAACCGGGCCTTCCTCGAGGTCATGACGACGGGCGACTGGCGCGGGCGGGTCTTCACATTCCCGATTCCGACGTATAACATCACGCGCGATTTCCCGTGGGACCATCCGAACACCAACCGCCTGTTCGAGATGACCGCGAAGTACGGCATTCCGTACTTCCAGAACTTTCTGAACTCCGATCTGGAGCCGAACATGGTCCGCTCGATGTGCTGCCGGCTGCAGCTTGACCTCAACGAGTTGCTCAAGCGGGGCAACGGTCTGTTTGGCTCCGCCGAGCAGACCGGATCGATCGGCGTGGTGACTATCAACTGCGCGCGGGTTGGATACCTCGCGAAGGGCGATCTCGCGGCGCTCTACCAGCGGATTGACGACCTGCTCGAACTCGCCCGCGAGAGTCTCGAACTGAAGCGCAAGACCGTTCAGCGCTGTATAGATAACGGCCTGCTTCCCTACACACAGCGCTATCTCGGCTCACTGCGGAATCACTTCAGCACGATCGGCGTCAACGGGATCCACGAGTGCATCGCCAACTTCACCGGCGGCAGGCACGACATCACCGATGACTGGGGGCGGCAGTTCGCGGTAGACCTGCTCGAACACATACGCGCGAAGATGGT
>JBMNNW010000189.1:0-4389 GCA_050942735.1 Armatimonadota bacterium | reverse complement strand
CCAGGAGGAGACCGGGCATCTGTACAATCTCGAGGCGACTCCGGCGGAGAGCGCGACCTACCGCTTCGCGCGCGAGGACAGGAAGCGGTGGCCGAAGATCATCCAGTCGGGGCCGGAGGAGGCGTCGTACTACACGAACTCCAGCCAGCTTCCGGTCGGCTGGACCGACGACCCGTTTGAGGCGCTGGAGCACCAGGAGGAGCTGCAGCGGCTGTACACGGGCGGCACGGTGTTCCATATGTACATGTCCGAGCGGATCAGTTCCGCGGAGTCGTGCAAGCTGCTGGTCAGGCGTACGCTGGAGCGCTTCCGAATTCCGTATCTGACGATCACGCCGACGTTCTCGATCTGCCCGCGCCACGGCTACATCGCGGGGGAACACGAGTTCTGCCCGAAGTGCGATGCCGAGAAGCTCGCGGAGAAGCGCGCGGCGCGGCAGGCAAGATAGCAGACTATCATCACACCAAACGGAGAGAACCGGGATGGATCGCGAGCAGAAGAAGACCGCGGATGTTGAGCTTGACTCATCTGAGCGCACGCGCTGCGAGGTCTGGACGCGGGTGATGGGGTACTACCGCCCTGTCTCGATGTGGAACGCGGGCAAGCAGTCGGAGTACGCCGACCGCCGCGCCTTCCTCGAGCCGCCCTCGACGTACCACACCCCGTCGGGCCAGGAGAAGCTGGGGTTGTAAGGGATGGCCGCACCCGCTCAGTTCCCCACGCCCTCGGGCGCCGACGAGGAACATCCTCGCCTGCGCGTCGGGGGCTTTGAACCTCTCACGACGGTCGAGTGGCCCGGACGGCTCTCGGCGGTCGTCTTCCTGCAGGGCTGCCCGTGGAGATGCCGCTACTGCCACAACGCCGAACTGACGCCGCTGACCGCGCCGGGCATGACCCCGTGGTCGGAGACGATGCGCCAACTGCAGTCGCGGCGGGGGTTCATCGACGCGGTGATCTTCTCCGGTGGCGAGCCGACCTACCAGTCGCAACTGCCGGCGGCGATCCGCGAGGTCGCGGCGATGGGCTTTGAGGTCGCGCTGGAGACCAACGGCTTCGACCCGGACGCGCTGGAGGCGGCGCTTGCGACGTCGGCGCTCTCGTTCGTGGCGATGGATGTGAAGGCCCCGTTCGACGGCTACGAGCTGGTTACGCAGGTGCCCTCAAGCGGCCTGGCGGCCCGCCGGTCGGCGCGCCTGCTCAATGCGTCCTGCGTCCACCACGAGTTCCGCACCACCTACCACCCCGCACTGCTCACGCACCAACATCTGCGGGGAATCGCCGCGGAGCTGGCTGAAATCGGCGTCACGCGCTGGGTGGTGCAGCTCTTCCGGCCGGAGGGCTGCCCGGTGCGGTGGCTGCGGGAGTCCATCGCGCTCCCGGCGCGCCTCCCGGAGGACCTGCGCGACGAACTTGCTGCGATCATCCCTCAGTTCGAGGTGCGCGGAGAGGACGCGTAGGCGGTTGGGCTCAGTCTGCGTCGCGGACGCAGCGGGCCGGGTTGACGATCCGGATGGCGTCGCCCTGCGGACCGCGGCCCTGCGGGAAGAAGGATGGGTCGCCGCTCTTGGGGTCGCTGCGCTGCGCACCTGCTCCATGCACGTCCATCCACCGGCCGCGCATAAACCCCGGGGCCGACCCGAACGCCACGTAGCACGCGGCATCGCCCGGTCGGCGCCCGCTGAGATGCGTGGTGCTCGTCCAGTAGAAGCCGAAGTCGGTCGCGCCGTCCTCCACCACGATCGGCGAGCAGTTGAAGAGCGGCGCGATGGCGGGCGAGCCCGTCACCGCCGGCGCACGCGTGTAGTCCACGAGGCTCTGCAGCTCCTTCGCGGTGGGCAGCCGCCAGTCTTCATGACCGGCAAGTGTTAGTTGTTCCGCCCATGCGAGCGCCTCCTGCCAGTTGAGCAGGCCATCCTCCCTCGGCCCCGCGGCGTACGCCACGCTGTCATCCCGCAGCCACATCAGGCCGGTGGCGCGATCGGTGATCGTTCCGTCGCCGTTATCCACGAAGTCGTTCACCCCGTAGGCGGGGTTGCCGCGAACGTAAAGGCAGAAGTACGTCTTCTGCCGGGGGCCGACGCGACCCTTCGGGTAGCCCTTGATGCGGCCGTCGGCGAAGTTGACACCGAAGATGGCCTCGATGCCCTCGAAGACCGCGCCGACGTACTCCGTGCTTGAGCAGAACTGCGAGTCGATGAAGCGATCTCCGACGGCCTCGTCGCCGTAGCTGAAGACGAAGACGGAGGTGTCGATGTAGGGCACGGACGCTTGAGGGCTTCTCCCGACATACCCGTCGAAGCGGATGAGCGAGTAAAGCTCCTTGATGGAGGGGACGCGCCAGTCGGTGTGGCCGGCGAGGTCGAGGGTGGCCGCGGCGTCCATCGCCTGCTGCCAGGTGACCTTCTCGCCGGGATCGCGCTGCCACATCAGACCGGTGACGAGATCGGTGACGGTGCCGTCGCCGTTGTCACGGTAGCCGGGCGGGGCGGACTGCTGCTGCGCGTCCTGCCCGCGGAAGGGCTCACGCGGGCCCGGCGGGTCGATCTCACCCGTCGCGTCGTAGCAGGCGGTCTGCGCAGTGCCGACGATGGGGTACGTGAGCGCACTCGCCGGAGCGTCGGCAGATGGAGCGCCGCCGCATCCGGAGATAAGCACCACAGCAAGAGCGCTGCACAGGATCGTCCGGATGCCGCGCATGTCAGCCCTCCCGGGCGGGCGAGTGTGTTGCTCCCGTCACCGGTCGAGACGCGCGCCGGGGAGGGCGGATTCCGCCGATCTGCGCTCAGTCACCGAGCAGACGCCGGGCGTAGCGACTGACCGTCAGACGGCGGTCATTGGAGTAGAGATGGAGTATCTCCTCTCCCTCAGGATCGTCCAGCGCGCGAAGGGTCTTCGCCGCGGCAATCTCGAACTTCCAGCCCGGATGGCGCTTCGGTTCGTACGTCAGGTTCCAGAAGCGCCCGTCCGCGCGCAGTCGCTCGATGAACCGGTGGACAGGTTCGGCGGAGGCCGCGTCGGCGAGGCGTTCGAGAGCTTCGAGCGCGTAGAGCCACGACTCTCCGAAGGGGGCCTGGGCCTCCAACTCCTCCTCGTAGAGCGGGCGCTCGTCAGGGCGCGGATCGCGGACGAGGCATGCCAGCGAGCTGACGCAGCGTGGCTGCACGAAGGGCCCCGCGTTCGGCAGCGTCTCGTCGCGTTCGCGCAGCATCGTGAGAAGCAGCGGCCGCGCGTGCTCGACATCCTGCGCTCCGAGCACCAGCGCCGCCCATCGTGAGCGATCGTCGCCCGCGTCCATCGCGTCGATGAGGGCGGCGTGAGCGGCCTCACCGTGGCAGTAAAGCTCCCACATGGCCGGGCTGCGGTCCTCGCCGCCGAGTGCGTCCATCAGCGCACCGACCGGTCGAAGCGGTCGGCGCTCGTTGGCCTGCCCGGCCGCGATCTCCGCATCCGTGAGGATGCCGCTCTTGACCAGCTCGCGCTGCAGCTCGCCGATCTCGATCTCGCGGACGCCGACGCCGTCGCGGGCGGAGAGGGCGGCGGCGATTCCGGCGGCCTCCCCGATGCGGTGCATGTCCTTAATCATCCGCACCGCCTGCGCGGCGTCGTGCGTCATCGAGATGCAGCGGCCGGCGGCGAGGAGCCCGTCGAGGCCGGTCGGGATGAGCGCTCCGAAGGGCACATCGCACTCCAGCGGGGTCTTCCAGTTGCCGGTCACATCGCAGAAGAGGCGGGCCTGCTCGCTCTCAAGCGCGTAGTCGCGCGCGTGGTTGTCGTAGTGGCTGCGGGTCTTCCCGATGGTGTCAGCGAAGCACCGGCCGAAGAAGAGGTCGTCGAGCGTGAGGGTGCTCTCCCCGACGATGGTGCGGCTCTCGCGGATGCCGAGGATCGGGCCGCAGTACTGCAGGCGGTTGTCCTCATTGCAGGGCTCGCGCCACAGGCGGCGGCGGGCGATGGTGAAGGCGCGGGAGTAGTCGATCGGGTCGGTCGGGAAGGTCCATCCGGCGTCGAAGTTCGAATGCGTGATCTGCGCGTTCTGCTGAGGGTTGCTGACACCGGGCGTGAGCGAGTAGGCCATCGGAATGTCATCGCCCTCACGGCCCATCAGCCACTCGGCGCCCGCCAGCGCGGCGACATCGCCGTCGCCGGTGGCGTCGATGACGGTATGCGCGAGGACGACCACACGCCCGCGCTCTCCGTCAACCACAACGCCGCGCACGACTCCATCCTCGACAAGGGCGCCGACGACGGTGGTGCGCAACCACGGGTCAACGCCCGCGTTCTCGATCATCGCGTCCAGCGCCAGCTTCCGCCCCTCCGGATGCCAGCCTCGGACGCTCGCGCACAGTTGCGGGTCGAGCCCGGCGTTGCGCCGGTCAAGCTCATCCTGCA
>JBMNNW010000167.1:0-7084 GCA_050942735.1 Armatimonadota bacterium | reverse complement strand
CGAAAACATGGCCATGCTGCCCTCGAAACGCTCACCGACGCCGTCGGTCCCTCTATTGACGAGAACCTCCTCCTACAACGCACCTGATACCACAAGGTGAGTAGTTACCGCGTCCGCGCCCAGTTCCAGCAGCATCTCCGCGCACCCCGGCGCGTTCTCGACCGCCGCGAGGTGCAGCGGCGTCCTGCCGTCGTGCATGCGCGCGTCGATCCCCGCCCCCAACTCCACCAGCAGCCCCACCATCGCGGCGTTGCGCTTCATCGCCGCCGAGTGCAGGGGCGTGATGCCTGTGCGGTCTCCGCGGTCAGGGTCGGCGCCCGCCGCGATCAGCACCTGCGCGGTGGGGCCGTCGCCCACCAGCGCGGCCCGGTGAAGGGCGGTGAAGCCGCGGCCGTCGGCGGCGTTGACATCGGCGCCGCGCTCGAGCAGCAGCCCCGCGGCGCCCGCCGCTCCACGCGCGGCCGCCCGGTGCAGCGGAGTCATCCCCAGACCGTCGGGGGCGTTCACGTCGGCGCCGGCGGCCAGCGCCGCGGCGATCGCGACGGTATCTCCCGTCCACGAGGCCTCATGGATCGTCATGGCCCTTGCGCCTCCATCCGCCGCGGCGGTGGACGCGCCGCCGACCGCCAGCGCGATAATCAGCGCACCTGCAACTGCTCGTCTCAAGCCGCTCACCTCAAGCTCCTGTCAGTTCGACGGTACTCAACGCGATCTTACCGGTGGTAGTACAGTGCCGGAGCGGGTGTCTCCTCCTGCTGCGTCACCGCGTGGAGCCGCACCAGGCCGTGGACCAGCGAACTCACGTAGAGGTGCGAGTCGTAGATCCACTGGTTGGTCGCGCCGCGGAACAGGCCGTTGGCGTAGAAGCCCTCGATGCCCGCGCGCCCGTACATCTCCGCCGCCTCAAGCCAGCGGGGGTCGGGATCGAATTCATACATGTCGAGCATCATGTGAATGAGTTGCCCGAAGACGCCCGCGCGCAGATGGTCGTACTCGGGCACCTCGTCGAACGCGGCGTAGGCCTCGGCGACCGGGCGCGCCGCGTCGAGGTAGCGCTCGTCGCCGGTCATGCGGTACGCGAGCACGTCATTGGCGTTGCCCACGAAGCCGGTGATGGGGCGGTCGAGGATCTGTCGGCGCAGGATGCTCACGCCGCCGTAGCCGCTGTCGAACCCGACCTCCGCGGGGGGCGTTGACTGCTGCGTGGCGACCAGCTCAACGTACTCCGTGCCCTGGCGGCGCAGCCGGTCGGCAAGCTCCGTGCCCTCGAAGTACTCCGCCGCCTCCAGCATCCCGATCCCGACGGAGAGTGTCCCGCCGACGTTGGGGGTGAGCGAGGGCCTCCACGCGTACTTGCTCAGCACCGGCAGCATCCCCGAGTCCTCGAGGCGGCAGTCCTCCCAGTAGTCGGCCATTCGCTCGGCCCAGCCGTAGTAGGTGTCGTCGCCGCTCTTTGACCACGCGAAGGCCCAGATGCGGAGGTAGCGCGCGCCGTGGTACTGGAAGTCCAGCCCCTCCATGCCCTCGGGGCGCGGGTCGGGCAGCACGCGGGTGATGTCGGCGTGCCGGTTGAAGGCGAATGTGTTCAGATCGAAGATGTGGTTGATCAGGCCGCTCGCCTCGCCGAGCACCGCGCGAGGATTGATCTCCCACGCGGTCTCCCAGAAGCTGAACGGCGAGACGCCCTCGGACTCGTGCTCGAGGCGGTCGGTGCTGTGCTGCTCGCGGTAGAAGTCCCAGTAGACGTGCTCGCCCCACGGCCAGAGGCCGGTGGGCGTGTCGGTGCAGTTCTGAAGGTAGAACTGCAGGTAGGCGCGGGCGGCGTCGCGGTACTTCGCGTCGCCGGTGTACTCGCTGACGTACTCCATCGCCTCAAGCAGCGGGCGGTCATGCGAGAGGTTCGCGCCCCAGAACGGCCGGTCGCCGATGCGCTGGCCGGGGATGGACGGGATGTACCCGCCGGGGTGCTCGTGGGTGTCGATCTCGAGCATCCCGACGAACATCGGGCTGTGCACCTCACCGTAGCGGTCGGTGCCTTTCTCGATCATCGTGTCGAGGAATGAGGTTACGTAGCCGAGGTAGCCGATCTCGGGGTCGTAGACCGCACGGGCCTCTCTCCCCCGCAGCCCGAGCGCCTCGCGCAGGAAGCAGGCCTCGTTGCGGGTCTCATCGGGGACCTCAGCGGTGGCCAGGGTCACCAGGTCGGCGTCGGCGGCGGGGGTGAAGAAGCGGACGATGCGGATCACCGCCCACGCGTTGTCCGGGCGGGCGCTGCCCCGCACGCGGATGCGCAGGGTCTGCACCTGTGCCGGAACGAGTTCCAGGCGCACCGTGGTCTGCTCGTTGTCCCGCACCTGTCCGAGCATGGCCCAGCCGTCGTCGGTCTTCGCGTGGACCTCGAAGTCGGTCAGCCGCAGGAAGTCCTTCGAGATGACGGTGACCACTTCCATGCTCCCGATCTCAACCGGCTCGGGGAAGGTGAGCAGCAGGTTCGACGGGAGGATCGACAGATCAGTCCCGCCGCTGGACCAGCCGGTCTCCTCGTCGCCGTCGAGGATCGCGTCCGGAGGGGAGCCCTGTGCGACCATGTGGTAGCCCCAGTCGCCCCGGTCGCTCAGAACGGTCACGCCGGTGAGGTCAATCTCCTCCTGCCCGTCCGCCTCCACCGCACCGCAGCCCGACAGCAGCATCGTCACCACCACCGCAACGAGGACAGATTGGCTCCGCCAACTCGCTGCAGATTGGCTCCGCCAACTCGCTGCAGATTGGCTCCGCCAACTCGCTGCAGATTGGCTCCGCCAACTCGGATACGCGCAGACGTCTCTTCGCCCCTGAAAGGCTCTGAATGACATGATGCCGATTCCTCCTGTGAACGGGCGCCGACACCGATGCGCCGGCGCCCGGTGCCCTTACTGCTGCGTGGCCTGGTGCAGACGCACGAGGCCGCTGACGAGCGAACTCACGCCGAGGTGCGAATCGTAGTACCACTGGCCGGTCGCGCCGCGGAACAGGCCGTTGCCGTAGAGGCCCTCGATCCCTGCCTGGGCGAAGCGCTCGGCGGCCGCCAGCCAGCGCGGGTCGGGGTCGAACTCGTTCATGTTGAGCATCATGTGGACCAATCCGCCGAAGACGCCTGCCCGCAGATGGTCGTACTCGGGCACCTCGGTGATGCGCGCGTAGGCCTCGGCGACACGGCGGGCCGCCTGCAGGTGGCGCTCATCGCCGGTGGCGCGATAGGCCCGCATCTCCACGCCGTTGCTCATGTAGCCGACGATCTCGCGGTCGGTGATCTGCCGCCGCAGGATCCCCGCGCCGCCGTAGGCGCTGTCGAAGCCCACCGTCAGTCCGGCCGGCTGCTGCTCACCGACCCCTCCGGTTGCGAGGAAGTCCTCTCCCTCCACGCGCACCTCCGGCCCACCGTCCACGCCCTGCAGGGCCATCCAGTCGAGGGAGAGGCCCACCGAGTCGCGGTTGAGCAGGCGAACGACCACCTCGCCGGCGGGCAGCGTCAGGGGCCCGGGCGCAACCGTGGCTTCCACGAATGTGTCCCAGTCGCCGGTGCCGGGCAGCTCGAACTCACCGACCTCCTCGCCGTTGACCAGCACCACGCGGCGGGTACTGTCGTGGCTGAGCGCGTAGTGCAGTCTGAGCTGGTACTCGCCCGCCCGCGGCAGGTCGAACCGAAGGTCGAGCCAGCCCCCGTGATCCTCCCAGAAGCTCATCGTCCGGCCGCCAGAGGCGAGGTCGCGGCGCACCACGCGCAGGCCCGGAGGCGGCGGCTCGGTGGAGTAGTCCGCGGCCACGACCTCGATCAGCTCGGTTCCGAAGGTCTCGAGCCTCGCACCCAGATCGGTGCCCTCCATCAGCGCGGAGGCCTGAAGCATCAGCATCCCCACGTTGAGGGTCGAGCCCGGCGAGGGCTGCAGCGACGGGCGGTACGCGTGCTGGCTGAGCACCGGCAGCATCCCCGACTCCTGCAGGCGGCAGGTCTCGAAGTAGTCGGTCATCCGCTCGATCCAGTCGTGGTACTTCGCGTCACCGGTCTTCGACCAGACGAACGCCCACAGGTGGATGAGATTCCCGCCGACCGACTGGAAGTCCAGCAGGCTGTTGAGAAGCTCCTCGGGCCTGGGGTCGGGCAGGACCTTCGTGATGTCGGCGTGGCGGCAGAATGCGAAGGTGTTGAGGTCCTTGACGTGATTGAGGAGCCCGTCGGCCTGCCCCCGCACCGCGGCGGGGTTGATCTCCCACGCCATCTCCCAGAAGCTCGTGGAGGTGCCGAATGTCTCGTGGTTGAGGGTCAGGTGCGCGTCGTAGCTTTCTGTGTAGAAGTTCCAGTAGGCGTGCTCGCCCCACGGCCACAGGCCCGTCGGGGTGTCGGTGCAATTGCTGAGGAAGAACTCGAGGGCGGCGCGGGCGGCGTCACGGTACTTCCCGTCTCCGGTGATCTCGCTGACGGCCTCCATCGTCTCGAGCAGTTCGAGATCGTGCGCGAGGTTGTTGCCCCACATCGCCCGGTCCCAGATGCGCTGGCCGGGGATCGCGGGCAGCCAGGCCCCGGGATGCTGATGACTCTGAAGCTCCAGCATGCTGACGAACTGCGGGCTGTGCACCTCGCCGTAGCGGTCGGTTCCGTGCTCGATCATCGTGTCCATGAACGCCGTCACGTAGCCGAGATAGCCGATCCCCGGATCGTAGCTGACCCGCGGCTCGGGCTCGCGCAGCCCGAGGGCCTCGCGGACGAAGATCCTCTCGCTGAGGCTCTCCCCCGCGACCTCGCCGGGGCGCATATCCACCAGTTCGGCACCCGGCTCCGGGCCGAAGAGCCGCAGGCTCCGGATGACCGCCCACTTGTTGTCAGGGCGCTGGTTGCCCATGACGCGGACACGCAGCAGCGCCACCTCGGCGGGCGGAAGATCGCGCGAGATCACGGTCTCCTCGTTGCCCTTCACGTCGGCCAGCAGCGCCCACCCGTCACCGGCGCGCGCGTAGACCTCAACGTCTGTCAACCGGATGCGCTGGCCGCTGTCCACCGAGGTGGTGATCTCCATGGCCCCGATCGCCACCGGTTCGGCCAGAGTCAGCAGCAGATTGGTGGGCAGTTCGGCCAGATCGAAGAGGTGCCCGGCCGACCACGCGGTCTCATCATCGCCATCGAGGATGGCCGCAGGCTTCGCGGAGGGATCGGTCTGAGCCTCGATGTGATAGCCCCAGTCTCCGCGGTCGTGGATCACCGTCGCCCCGCTCAGATCAATCTCCTCGCCCCGCGCGGCGGCCTCGGGACCCGCGGCGATCATCAGGGCGCATGCGCATGCAAACACCGCAAACACTGCACCGGCACTTCGCGGTACGGCCCTGGCAGACATGCTCGGTGATGCCTCCATCGGCTGGACCTGAGCGATATTGATCGGTTGCGCGAAACGGCGCCGTTCAAAGCTGAGGTCCGGGGCATTGGAGGCGCCCCGGACCCCGCGGGTTTTCGGCAACCGTGTGCCGGGACTGTCTGGGACATGGCAGCCCGTCCGGATTCGATGCGTTGCTCCGTGGCGGTGCCCAAAGAGCGCCTCCGTTCATCCCGGCCCAGGTCTGTTTACTCGTCGATCCCGCCGCTCCAGAAGCGGTCGCTGCGATCCCTCGGCACGTTGGAGTACGCGAACCACTTCGCATGTCCGTCGAAGAAAGCGAAGTTGGCACCCTCGTTGTGGATGGCCGCCACATTCGTCTCGTTCAGCCGACAGATGCTGTCGGTCCCATCGGCCGCGAACACGCAATCAGCGGGGTACTTGATAGTCGCGGTGACACGGTAAGCGTAGACGTAGGTGTAGTAGGTGGGACCTGAGGCGACGCCGATGCGGCTGGCCGAATAGCTGCTCAACTCCCACGGGTTGGCCCCCCATGACGTGGTCACGGTGCTCACTCGATACATCCGCTCCTCTCGCTGACTGGGACACGAGAAGACCTCAGTGTTCTTCACGTAAGGCATCAGCATGGTGACCCAGGTGTAGCGGCTCCACGTGCTGGTGTTCACCGGCCAGTTGGTGACGGCGGCGGTGCGCTCGTCGTTGTCATTCTGGTACATCAGCTCCGCCAGGGCGATCTGTTTGAGGTTGTTCAGACAGCTGTTCTGCTCGGCCTTGTCCCGCGCGCGAGCGAACACGGGGAATAGAATCGCCGCCAGGATCGCGATGATGGCGATCACGACCAGCAATTCGATCAGGGTAAACCCTCTGCTTCTAAGGGACATAATATTCCTCCGATTTCTGTATTCTCGAACAACGGGAACGACGGATGCGACGCGTCCCTGCGGCCGTACGGCATCCATCCGACGCGCGTCCTTACGGCCTGGCTCTCCACCACGGCGAGACGCCGGGGATGTCGTTGCGGAGGTTCGAGAGATTCTCTTCGAGGTTGAAGCCCGCCCACTTGGCGTGCCCATCGAGGAAGCCGATGTTCGCGCCGCCGTTGTGGCGATCGTCCACGTAGCCGTCAGGACCGCCGCTCGTGACCTGGATGGTGTCCCTGACCCAGAAGCTTATCGGCCCGGCGGTGTCGGCGAGGGCGGGGTGAGATGCCGGCTCGGCGACGTCCCTCATGCGGAAGGCATACATCAGCGGGCTGTAGTGCATCAGCGCGCGGTTCCAGCCGTAGGAGGTTTGCTGGGCGTAGTTGCCGTTCCACCGGACCTCGGAGGACGGGCAGTCGAAGACGCCCTGGTTCTTCACGTACGGGTGGATCAGCACCATCCACGTCACGTTGCGGCTGACACCCCCTCCGGGCCACGTTACACCGGGCGCGGGGTAGTAGGCGTAGTAGATCGGCAGCCGCTGATCATAGTCCTGAGTGTACATGAGAGCAGCCATCATCATCTGTTTCACATTCGAGAGGCAGCTCGCCTGGCGCGCCTTCTCGCGCGCGCGTGCGAAGACGGGGAACAGGATCGCGGCGAGAATCGCAATAATGTGACCGCTGAAAAAGTATTGATCGCTGGAGGTTCGGTTGTGAGGAGGGGGAATCTGGCTGCGAGGTGGTTCGATGAAGCACACACCGCAGCCGCGGACGCCGTCGCTCTACGACGCAGTGATCG
>JBMNNW010000055.1:0-31583 GCA_050942735.1 Armatimonadota bacterium | reverse complement strand
GGAACGGCACTTTTCACATCTGCGCACAGGAGCAATACCGGAACTGCGGAAACGCGGGGAGGCCGTCGAGGGGAAAAACCAGCGTGGATGGGCGGTTGTTCAGCGGTCACATGATCGCGATCACGACGAGCAGTTCGATCAGCGTGAAGCCACGTCGCATCGAGAACACCTCCATTGAGTCTGGGTGCGGACGGAGGTAGTATTCCCCACTCCTGCACCACAGCCTTCATTTTGCGTTAAAAAAACGTGGCCGGAATTGCATCGGAACACGGGAAGGGCCGCTCGGGGTAGCCGTGGAACACACACAGGGAGGCAACTCGGCCGCGCTGCCCGCGGCCACGACGCGTACGGGAGCAGTAGCATGGCGAGGAAGTCACGTGGCGGCGAGAAGGTTACGCTCAAGATACCGAGGCCGCTGTATGAGCGGATCGGGCAGATCATCGACGGCGCTGGCTACAACTCGGTGACTGAGTTCGTGGTCTACGTGCTGCGCGACCTCGTCTCCACGCACGCGATGGCGGAGAGCGAAGACTACTCCGAAGAGGAGCTTGAGAAGGTCAAGAAGCGCCTGGAGTCGCTGGGCTACCTCTGAACGACCGGGGCGATGACGATGTTCTGATGGACGTCGGACGCCGGCCCGGCCGTCCGGTGTATCACGGTTCCTCCACCGGTCCCCGCACCTCATCGAGACGCTCGAAGGTCTCGCGGATGTACGCCACCCGATGCTCGACCAGCGCCTCGACGCTCTCCTCGTAGCTCCCCGAGTCGGCCTTCGAGGGCTCTCCCCATGTGCCGGTCTCGGTGGTGGCGCCCATGCCCGCGTAGTCGAGCCACTCCTTCCCGAAGAGCGCGTGGTGATCGGGGGAGCGGCCCTTCACAAGGTCGGGCCGGAGCGCGAGGATCGCCGCGGTCTCGCCTCTACCCGCGTGCAGCTCGCGAGGCATCTGCTCGCGTTCGGACAGCAGCGGTCCGTCGGCGTGGATGACGCGCAGGTCGGGGTGGCGGAAGTTCAGGTCGCGGATGGTGGGTTTGAGGATCCAGTTGCCGCCGTGGGTGGTGACGACGACGATGCGGCGGATGCCGTGGTGGCGGAGGGAGAGGACGATGTCCTCGACCACCAGCGCCAGGGTGGAGGGTCGGAGGGTGACCGTGCCGGCCATGTCCATGTGCTCCTGCGAGTTGGCGTAGGCCAGCGCGGGGAGCAGGTAGCAGTCGCCGAGGGCCTCGGCGATCCGCCGGCCCATGTCGTCGGCGCGGATCCAGTCGGTGGCGACGGGGAGGTGTTCGCCGTGCTGCTCGAGCGAGCCGACCGGAAGGATGGCGATGCGCGGGTTGGCGTCGGCGATCTCCTTCGAGGTGTTGTAGACGGTGAGCATGGCGGACCCCTCCAGGCGATGTGATCGCGGGAGTGGGATTTCGGCGCGAGTGGGGGATGTCCTGCTTCCCCGCGCCCGCCTACCGCGCCTCCACCACCTCTCGGGGGAGCAGCAGCGTCTCGCCGCTCTCCGCGAGGTAGGGCGGGACGGTCATCAGCATCCGCTGGCCGGAGCAGTTGCGCAGCGCCCACAGCCGCCCGTCCTGCCCCTCGCCGACCGGGACCGCGAAGTACCCCGCCTCGCTCATTTCCTCGAATGAGAACGCGACCTCGCCGTCGGCGTTGACGACCTCGCCGGTCGGGTTTGTCGCATAGCCGCCGACCGTCTCGGTCCCCTCCGGGACGTAGAACACCAGCGTCCAACGCCCCTCCAGCCGCGCGGGCTGCTCGAGGTCCGAGCGCACCGTCACCGGCAGGCCCTCCGGGAAGACCACCTGCGTCCTGTCGCCGCCGTCCGTCCACTCGAGGCGGTGCAGGCCGTCCCAGGGCGTGCGCAGCACGATCTCCCGCTGCTCGCCATCGGGCGGGACGCTCATGTCGCCGTCCACCGGCTCCAGGGTCGCCTCAGCGTCCGCGTAGAGTTCGAACTGCACGTTCCCGCGGTCGCGGTAATGCGCGATCAGCCCGCCGGTGACCTGCAGCAGAAGCTCTGCGGGGGCCTCGTCGATCCACAGGTGGCGCACCTGCCTGCTGCGGACCGCCACGTTCATCGAACCCTCCACCGGCCCCTCAAGCGCAAGCGGCCTCGCCGGGATGAGGTCGTCGCTGAAGCGCACCGCCTCGATCTCCACCACCGGGTTCGCCTCGATGCCCTCAGCGATGAAGGCCGCAAGCTCGGTCTCGCTGAAGGGCGCGCTGTCCTTCCACGGGTTCTGCTCCTCGTCCACGTTCCACTCCGCGCCCTCGGGGATGCTCACGGCGTTGTCGCGGTTCACCAGGTCGCGGTAGAGCGCGCGGGTGTGCACCATCATCGTCTCGCGCATCCGGTAGGCATGCCGGATCAGGTCTTCGAATGCCTGCTGGCGCGCCTCGCCCCCGGCGGTGGAGTAGTCGAGGAAAAGCTCCGCGTAGCGCGCGTAGAGAACGAGGTCGCTGATCCGCCCCTGCACTGCCTCATCGCCCCCGGCGGCCGCGCGCGCCGCGTCGAGGTGCCGGTACATCCGCCCCACCAGATCGCGGGAGAACAGCGGGGCGTTCGAGCCGTCGATCAGCGCGTAGAACTCGCGCATCGGCGCGGCGGCGGGGCCGAAGCAGTCGGCGATGAAGCGCTCCACGGTCTCATCGCGGAGCGCCGCCTCCTCGATGTCCCACAGCAGCCGGGCGGCGAGGAAATACCCGAGCCCGTTGGGCCCCCAACTGTCGCTGGATTCGGAGGAGTAGAAGCGCGCGCCCTTCGCGTGGAAGTCCGGGATGGTGGTGGTGACGTAATCGAGATTCGTGCCGCGCGCCCGGCCGGGGACGTCGCGGTCCCAGACGTTCACGCCGAGATACTCCCGCATCCCGATCGTCGCGCCCTGGCGCTGCCAGCCCTCGATCAGCTCATCGAGCGTGTATCCGCCGCGGATGAAGGCCGTCGCCACGCTGATGATCACGTTCGGGTGCACCTCGATGCTTGGCGGCGGGGAGTGCTGGTTGTACGCGTACATCCCCACGAACTTCTCGCCGAAGCGCTCGTTGACGGCCTGAGCGACCTCGTTGGCGAGGGTCAGCGCGCGGTCGGAGATCGAGCCCATCGCCTCGCAGTCATCGCACTCACACCAGTTCGCGCCGTCCGACGGGTCCATCGAGATGCTGTCGGCGTCGGGGTCCTGCTCGAAGTACTCGATCGCGTACTCGACGACCAGCTCGCGCAGTCCGGGGTTGGAGATGCAGAACTTGATGTTGCCGCGACCGTCCACCTCCCCGGCGAAGCGCCTCTCGCCGTCCACGAGCGCGTAGTACTCCGGGTGTGCGGTGAACTGCTCGGCCTTCGCCCGGATGATCCGCCCGTAGGCGTGCCCGGTGTTGAGCGTCATCCCCGAGCGCGCGCGATTGCGCAGGCACCAGCGGGCGTAGGGCTCGGCGTTGTAGTCCCACAGCCCGTGACCGTACCAGATGCGGCGGGCGTGGTAGTCGGGCGCCTCACGGTCGGCCACGTCGATCTGAAGGTCGGGCGTGGTCGGGACGACCTCCCAGCGCTCGCCGGGGAAGTACTGGCGGTAGCCGAGTCGGTGGAGCAGGTCCCACGTGGCGTGCTCGGCGGCCATTGCGGTCGCGCCGATCAGCAGCAGCCGGTCGGCCTCGGAGCGAATGATGTACTCCTCGCGCCGCAGCGGATGGTCGGGGGCGAAGTCCTCGCCCTCCGCGAGCGCGGGGAAGTCGGCGGCGGAGCCGAGGACGATCCCGGAGGAGCCGTCAGCGGCGGTGACCCCGAACTGCGCCCCGGCGATCCGGCCGAGGTACTCCGCGAGGTCGGCGGCCGCCTCCTGAACTTCCTCGGACGCGTCCGGGGCGATCACCACGGGCATCAGGGCCTGCCCGCCCGCGGCGAGGCGAGCGGTCTCGGGGAAGACTGAGCACGTCGAGAGAAGCACGAGCGCGAACGTCACCAGCAGGATCCTCGCAGCAGTCATCACGGGGGCCTCCTCATTCGGTCGCGGCCTGACGACTCCGGCCGCCGATAGCTTCGACGCGCACCCGCACCTCGACCTCCTCTCCACTGCATTGCCGCGAGCGCCGGCGGCGCCCGCGGCGCCCTCCGAGGCTGCGGAGGATCGCACGCTGTCCGCGGCGAACTGGCGCGCGGCAGCCACGACTTTGAGCAGACTGCTGAACCACTCGGAGGACGATCGGATGAGCACCTACGCAATCTCGACGTGGATCTTCGCGCACCTGCCGGCCGATGAGGCGATCCGTCTGATGGCGGAGACCGGCTTCGTCGAGGCGGAGCTTTCCGCCACCGGGTCGGCGCTGCTCCTCGCGTGGGAGAGCGACCCGGAGGGCGTCTGCGCGCAGCTCGCGGAGGCGGGCATCTCAGCGGTATCAGTACACAGCACCCACGCCGCTCGCGTGATAAGCACGCCCGATGACGACGCCCGTCAGGCCGCGATAGACGAGCACATCCGCTACTTCCGCCTGATGGAAGCCTGCGGGCTCTTAGAGATCGTCGTCCACGCGGTCAGCGGCGTGCAGGCCAGTGACGAGACCGACTGGCAGGCCGCGCAGCGGCGGTCCGAGGAGTCGTTGAGGGTGCTCGCCGACGAGGCGGGGGAGGCGGGGCTCCGGCTCGCGGTGGAGAACAGTGGGCGCGAGGGCCGGCCCGGCTCGACGATGGCCTCGATCCTCGAGATGATCGACGGCCTCGGTGAGCACGTGGGCCTGTGCATGGACATCGGCCACTCACAGCAGGCGCGGCTCGATCTGCTCGAGGAGCTTTCGGTCGCGCTCTCCTCCGGCCGCCTCTTCGCGCTGCATCTACACGACGTTGACGCGGACGGAAAGGACCACTACATCCCGGGCGAGGGCTGCCTCGACTTTGAGCCGTATCTCGCGATGCTGTGCGAGAGCGGCTACGACGGGGGGCGGACGCTGGAGATCCGTCCGGCGGATCCGAAGGATGTTGACGAGCGGATACGCCAGGTGGCGGCGTTGCGGGATCGCTGGCAGGGCCTGTAGGTGAGGGCGACGGACGGACGGCAACGACCGGCCGGGCACAGGTCCCGGCCCTACAACGGCGCATCTGCAGGGCGGGGACCCGTGCCCCGCCTGTCGCTTGTCGTCCGCCTTTCTCCGTCTCGCAACGGCGACAGGCAGGGATGCCTGTCCTACGAACGGCAAACACCAACCAACGCCCGCCGTTGCTGTAGGGCGGGGACCTGTGCCCCGCCCGCCGTTTGTCGTCCGCCATCCGGAGCGACGCATCTTCAGATGCGTCGGCCGTTGCCGTCCCTTCCCCCTTCCACCAACGGCGACAGGCAGGGCTGCCTGTCCTACGAACGACAAACACCAACCAACGCCCGCCCGCCGTTGCTGTAGGGCGGGGACCTGTGCCCCGCCTGTCGCTTGTCGTCCGCCTTTCTCCGTCTCGCAACGGCGACAGGCAGGGATGCCTGTCCTACAAACGGCAAACACCAACCAACGCCCGCCCGCCGTCGCCGTTGCCGTTCAGGCGGGGCGGGCGCAGCTCAGGGAGCTGACCCTGCCCACCCGCCATTGCCGCCCCTTGCCCCTTCCACCAACGACGACAGGCAGGGATGCCTGTCCTACGAACGGCAAACACCAACGACTCCCCGGCGAGGGCGCCGGGGCCACAACGGCAACAACTGACGTCGTCGCTCGTCGCTCGTCGCTCGTCGCCGGCCGCTCTTCTACAACTCGAAGCGCTCGCTGTGGATGCGTGAGCGGGGGATGCCCAGCCCGCCGAGTGCGTCGCGCACAAGGGCCATCATCGGCGGAGGCCCGCACAGGTACACCTCGCCGGACCGCTCACCATCGTCGAGCAGCCGCGCGAGCAGCGCCGCGTCCAGGTGACCGGTCTCACCCGCATAGTCCTCCTGTTCGGAGAGCACGTGGATCACGCGCAGGTCGAGCCGCTCGGCGAGCCCCTCGATCTCCTCGCGGTAGAGGATGTCGGCCTCGGTGCGGTTGCCCCAGATGAGCGTGATCGACCGCTCGTCGCCGCGCGCGGCCATGTGGCGGATCATGCTCAGGATCGGCGTGATCCCCACGCCACCGGCGATCATCACCAGCCGCTCCCCGCCGTGGCGGAGGTGCGAGAACTGCCCCCACGGCCCCTCGACCACCGCCGAAACGCCCTCGGGCGTCTCGCCGATGCGCTCGGTGTAGTCGCCCGACTGCTTGATCGTGAAGCTCACCGAGCCGTCCTCGCGGGGCGGGGAGGAGATCGTGAAGGGATGACGCTCGTTCGGGGCATCGTCACGGTGGAGCGTGAGCAGGCCGAACTGCCCGGGAAGCTGGCGGATGCCCCTATGCCCCCGTGGAGCGAGATCCAGTCGCCAGGTGTCGTGGCTGACCGGCGCGACGCGCTCGACCGTCCAGCGGCGTGCCGCGATGATGCGCGGGCGGATCACACGCGCCCACACGAAGAGGAGCGCGTAGGCCCCGAGCACCGCCATCCAGACCGTGCGCTCCGGGCCGTTGAAGAGATCGCTGCCGAGCTGGAGCGAGTGCACCCCCGCGAGCACCACGACCGCGAAGCCGAGGTAGTGGAGGCGGTGCCAGGTCTCGTAGCGCAGGCCGAGGAGTTTGCGCCAGATGCTGGTGACGGCGATAAACAGCAGTGCCGTCAGAGCCAGCGCGCCGAGCGCCTCGGGCCACCGGTCGAGACTGAAGGCGCCGTACTCGTATTGCGGGGTGACGTAGAGGAGCATCGGGTGCAGCAGCGCGAGGACGACGGCGGTCGCGCCGGTGACACGGTGGATCCTCAGCACGCGGTCGAGCCCGAATGCCTCATCAAGCAGGCGCAGCCGCGCGCCGAAGACGAACTGCGTCATGATAAGCGTGGCGGCGAGGAGCGCGGCGGCGCGGCCGGCGAGCCCGAGGGCTCCGTGCAGCGGGCCGATCGCATCCGCCACGCGGGCGAAGTGCCGCAGCGGCAGCCACGCCACGAAGGCCAGCAGCGCGACGAAGAGCGCGATGACGATGATCTGCAGGGCCAGCCGTGCGCCCGGCGCCATCGCGCTTACGGAGGCCACGGGCGCGCCGGGTGGTTCGGGCTCGGGCCGGGGCGCTGTTGGAGCCGGGTCAGCCTGCTCGGGCGACCGCTCCTCGGGCTCGGTCTCGCGGTAGTGGTCCATGATGATCTCTCCAATCGGCAGGCGCGCCGCGAGGATCAGGATGTCCCCGAGCGTGGAGTAGAGCACGATCGTCAGGAGATTGACCTCCCGCTGCCAACCCGCGATCGAGTAGAACGCCATCGTGACGGTGCCAACGAAGACGGTTGTCCAGTTGATGACGTAGGCGGCGGAGGCCGTGCTGCGCCGGTTGAAGAGAAACGGCAGCACGATGATGTTGAAGGCGCCAACGATGACAGGAATCCAGAAGAAGAAGCTCTCTGCCGGGGGATGAAGGCGCAGATGCTTGAGAAGTCCGCCTGCGGACATCAGCACGAGCGCCCAGATCGGCCAGCGTATCTCCCTCTGAAACACCCTGCCCCTCCTCGCTCTCTCGATCTACCCCCTCACCCTGGTCGTACGCCGTGGGAGAGTCGCTCGGACTCGACCTCCTCGAACCACGCGGCCAGTTCGCCCTCCATCCGCGCGGCGCGCCGGGGCTCCTGCTCGGCGAGGTCGTGGGCCTCTGCCGGGTCCTGCGCGATGTTGAAAAGCTGCGCGGGCGGCGGGTCCGAGACGTCGCGCTCAGGCGGGGTGCGGTCGGTGACCTCGCCGAGGTAGCCGGGGCGGTCGCGAAGCTGATGGTCGTCGGTGTGGTCCTCGGGCGTGGTCTTGAAACACTGCGGCATCGGTGCCCGCACCAACTTCCAGTCGCCATCGCGCATCGCGGCGTTGCAGTGCCCGACCGGCCGGTAGCGGTTCCATTGCCAGAAACGCCGGTCGGGGACGTCCGCCGACTCACCGCGCAGCACCGGGAGGATGTTCGCGCCGTCGGCGGCCGGCTCCTGCTGCGGCTGCGCGCCGACCGCGCTGAGCAGCGTGGGCGTCCAGTCGCAGAAGTGCACCATCTCGTCGCAGCGGCCCGGCTCGATGCTTTCGGGCCAGCGCACGATCATCGGGACGCGGATCCCGCCCTCGTAGATGTTGCCCTTGTGCCCGGCGAAGCCGCAGTTGTGCCGTTCGATGCGGCCGATCTCGCTGCCGAACTGCGGGCCGTTGTCGGAGGTGAAGAGCACGATGGTGTCCTCGGCGAGGCCGAGCCATTCGAGCGTCTCGAGGACGTGACCGATGCCCCGGTCCATGCGGCGGATCATCCCGTAGAGCGTGGCGACCGCGTCATTGACGTCGTCGCGGCCGCGGAAAGGCGCGATGTCGCTCTCGGGGGCCTGCAGCGGCGTGTGCGGGCAGTTGTACGCGAGGTAGAGGAAGAACGGCTCATCGCGGTGACGCCGGATGAAGCCGCAGGCCTCGTCGGTGAGGGTGTCTGTGAGGTAGCCGCCGTCGGACCTGCGGAACCAGCCGCCGCCGTAGTCGAGCCACCAGCGCCAGTAGTCCTCCCAGCCGCCGCGGAATGCGCAGACCTCATCGAAGCCGCGGCTCTGGGGGAGGTAGCGGCGGTCGAGTTCGCCGAGGTGCCACTTTCCGACGAGGCCGGTAACGTAGCCCTCGGCGGCGAGTCGCTCCGCGAGGGTGGTCTCCCAGAGGCCGAGGCGGTCTGTGCCGCGGGCCTCGCGGGTGTCGATGGAACCGGTGCGGTGCGGGTAGCGGCCCGTCAGCAGCGCGGCCCGCGACGGGGCGCAGACGCAGGAGCCGGCGTAGTGCTGAGTGAGCAGCCGCCCCTCGGCGGCGAGTGCGTCGAGGTGCGGGGTCTCCGAGAGGCCCTCGTTGAACACGCCGAAGTCGCCGTAGCCCATGTCATCGGCGACAATCAGGAGGATGTTCGGTGCGGCCATCGCGCTCACTCCTCTTCGGTTGAAGGCTCTGTCTCGCTCGTCTCAGGTGCGGCCTCGCCGCCGCGCTCGTCCGCCTCCGCCTCGGTCGGCTCGGCGGCGTCTTCGGCGGGGAGTTCCTGGAAGATTCCGGGCGGCTCGTCCTCGGGGCTGAGCGCGACGGTCACGCCGACCCACGCCCAGAACGCGGCGGTGAAGGCCAGCAGGAGCGCAAAGAATGTCAGGCAGCCGCGCATCGAGGGGGTGTTCTCTGCGAGGAACGCGCTGAAGAGGAGGATGAGGCTGGGGGAGAGGATCAGCAGCGCGAGTCGCAGGTTGATGTCGTGGCCGCCCAGCAGCATCGAGACGTTCAGCGCCACCCCGGCGACGAGCAGGAAGCCCCCCGCCCTGCGGAGGAAGATCGCGCGCGGCCTGTCGCGGAAGCTCGAGTATCCCGGTTGCAGCATGGCATGACCTCCGGGTGGTGTGTTCGCCCGATGAGGCGTGAGGTCCTTCCGGTGAGGGGCGCGTATCAAGGTCTCATGATTGGCTTCCACTGTTGCAGCGGCTGGCGGGCCTCACCCCCCTCGATCCCCCCTCTCCCACAGACCTGTCGACGTAAACGACGCGTCGACAGGCGGGACGAGGGGGGAGGAACGGCAACTGCGTACTGCAACGGGGAAGCCTCGCTATCCTTAACTCTTGGTACGGACCCTCCGGTGAGGGGCGGATCAGGGGAGTGTGGAGCGCGCGCCTCGCCCACGCCGCCCCCTGCACATGAGGCATTCGGCACGCGCGCGAGAGCCCACCGTCGCGAGCAATCTTCGGTGTGCTTTCGGGATTGGCGCAGAAATGTATGCGGCGGCGTGCAGGCCCTTTTGCCGCGCGCGTCGTATTCTTCCGAGGGGAGTAGACGGCAGTCCGCGTGGATAAGACCGGCAGAGGAGGCGCGTGAGATGAAGGCGCTGAACACGATCGTGCTGATCCTGGTGATCGTCGGCGGGCTGAACTGGGGACTGGTCGGTGTCGCGGAGTTCGACCTGGTCGCGGCGATCTTCGGTGAGGGCAGTACCGTCGCTCGCGTGGTGTACACGCTCGTCGGGATCGCCGCTATCTGGGCCATCTCGTTCTTCGGACTGCTCGGTTCGGGAGCGGCCGAGGGACGCGGCCCGATGGCGGCCGAGGAGCAGTAGGCCGCAGTCGCACTGAAGCGGCCATCGCCGGGGCGTCCTGTCCGGGGCGCCCCGTCTCACCGCCCCGCCAGCTTCGACCTCGGCCGGCGGCGTTCGAGCGCGTCTGGGCGTCCGTCTGCGTGCGCACTCCCGGCCCCCTCCGAAGGATTCCAGGCCCCTCACCGGGAAACGCCACGCGCGTTTGATCTCACCCACATGAGAGAGCGCCGATGCGCCGAATCGTCCCCGCAATCTGTCTGATCGTTCTTCTGATCGCGCCGGCGGGCGCGCAGCATCTGCTCGTGCCGATGGATGATGCGCAGCGCGATCATCTGCGCGCGTACGGCCTCACGTGGTGGTGTCTCGATGATCCGCGGGGCTACGAGTGTGAGTGGCTGCTGAACTACCGCGCGGGCAGCTTCGTGCTCCCCGACCGGGCGGATGTTCGGGCGCGTGCGGAGGAGCTTGGCGTCACCGTCACGCCGATCGGTCCGGGCGAGGTGGACGCGATCTCCGCGACCATCGAGCAGGGGAACATGCAGCGGCTCCACCTGACGAAGGCGCCGAAGATCGCGGTGTACACGCCCTCGTACACGGAGCCGTGGGATGACGCGGTGACGCTGGCGCTGACCTACGCGGAGGTGGAGTACGACGAGGTGTGGGACCGCGAAGTGATCGGCGGGGCGCTGGCGGAGTACGACTGGCTGCATCTGCACCATGAGGACTTCACCGGGAACTACGGGAAGTTCCACGTGAGCTTCGCCGAGCAGGCGTGGTACCGGCGGATGGTGCTTGAGTCCCGGCGGGCCGCGGAGGACCTGGGCTTTCCGGATGTGCAGGCGTGTAAGAAGGCCGTGGCGGCGACGATCGCCGCGTGGGTGTCAGACGGGGGCTTCCTCTTCGCGATGTGCTCGGCGGCCGACAGCCTCGACATCGCGCTGGCCGGGCAGTCGGTGGACCTGGTGGTCGCGCCGGTGGATGGTACGCCGGTGCCGCCTGATGCGCAGGAGCGGCTGGACTTCAGCGCGACGCTGGCTTTCAGGGACTTTCGCCTCGAGCCCGACCCGATGGCGCCGGAGGTTGCGGACATCGACGTCTCGCCCGGTCCGGTGGCGATCATCTCCACGGGCGAGACCTTCGAGCTTTTCGAGTTCTCGGCGCGGCAGGACCCGATCCCGACGATGCTCACGCAGTGCCACGTCGGTCGGGTCGCCGACTTTCTCGGGCAGACGACGGCGTTCCGGCGCAGCGCGCTGAAGGAGCGGGTGGTGGTGCTGGGCGACTTCCCCGGCGAGGACCGCGTGAAGTACATCCACGGGGGCTACGGGGAGGGGACGTTCTCATACCTCGCCGGGCATGATCCGGAGGACTACGCGCATATCGTGGGGGCCGACCCGACCGACCTTTCGCTGCATCGGCACTCACCGGGCTACCGGCTGATTCTCAACAACATTCTGTTCCCGGCGGCGAAGACGCAGGAGCGGAAGACCTGAGCGCGGTGACTTTTTTCGTGAACGGGGAGGTATTGAGCCGGTGCCGCGGAAAAAGGCCGGTGCATAAAATGTGCGGATGGGCGAAAGTGGCCATCCCGGCGGCGGAAATCAGTGATTCCCCTGATTCTGGCGTCGGGAGGTTCTTGACTTTCACCTTCGACTGTGCTACGTTCGGTTGGAATGTCTGCGCCCCGTCGGCCTGGCGGAGAGCTTTGACAGGCTCGGTCATTGATGGTGCGTGAGGTACGAGGCCTTCGAATGCGAGCCGGATTCTCGCAACAGCGTCTGCACAACTGATTCGGAACACGCTCCGCGCGCGCTCGTGGGAGGGACCACAACATGGAGAGAATAGGGTCGCTTTTCTGGGGCAGTGTCACTGCGATGGCATTGCTCGGGATGATCAGCAGTGTCGCGGCTCCGATCGCTCTCGCAAGCCCCGTCGTGAAGATCACGAATCCGGGACACGAGCAGGTCGTCCGGGGAGAGATCGTGATCGACGTCAGCTACCGCTCCGATTCGGAGGATCCGATCACCCGGATCGATCTGCTGATCGATGGGGCCGTCGTGAGCCAGTATGCCCTCACTCCCCCGCAGATCAGCGGAACGCAGGCGTTCAAGTGGGCCTTCGACTCCGCGGCGGGGAGCAAGCACTCCGTGAGCGCCCGTGCGGTGGACAGCGCCGGCCAGGCGGGCATGGCGACGATCGCCGTGACGGTGGCGTCGGCGGAGAGCCGCAGCCCCTCGGGCCCGGACCGGATCCCGCCTGTGATCAACATCTACTACCCGGCGCAGGGCGCTGAGTTGGCGGGCGAGGTGGAGATCAAGGCCGAGGCCACCGACAATGTCGGGGTCATGGCGGTCTTCTTCTATCTCAACGGGAAGTTCCACACCGCGATCATGAACACCGGGCCCTACACGGCCCGGTGGGATACCACGAAGATGTCCGACGGTCCTCATGTGATCCAGGCGAAGGCCATGGATCACGCTGAGAACGAGAGCGCCTCGGCTGAAGTGACGGTTTTCGTCAACAATCGCGACATGACGATGGCGCCCGCGGAGTCGCTGGCGGCCGGTCCGTCCGTGATGATGCAGCCCGCGGCACCGAGTGTGGGCGCCCAGCAGCCGACGGTCATCGACAGCCAGTTCGCCGCGCCGACCGACCCGCTGATGGCGATGGCGACCGGCGCGCTTGAGGCGCAGGGCGCTCGGGTGGGGTACGTCCCGCCGATCGGCGACCAGACGGTTGGGGCGCGCACGTCGGCGCCGAGGATGCTCTCGGCGCTGCCCCGGGATCTGCGGCCTGAGACGCCGCAGCAACTGGCGGCGCAGCAGGCGGCGCTCGAGGCGCTGGCGGTTTCCACGGCCCGCGAGCCGGTGGAGGAGCAGCAGGTTGCCAGTCGCGAGCTGACGCCGCGGCTGACGGTCCCGCGGACGCTGGAGGCGCACACGATCACGCCGATGACGGACAGCGAGCGCGCCGACGCTCCGGTCTCCCCGCAGGTGGCGGCGGCGGAGTCGCTGCAGCGGGTGACGCTGCCCCGGCCGCCGGCCGATCAGTTGCCGCGCACCGCTTCCGCTGTGGAGCTGCGGCCCGGCGCCGTGATGCTCGAGCCGATGCTGGCGGTCACCGCCGACCCGGAGCTTCGCGCTGCTCGGACGACGCTGCCGACCGCGAGCCTGGTGCCGACCGAGCAGTTCCTCGCGGCTGAGGCGGCGCTTGAGACGCTCGTGATGTCACAGGGCCCGGAGGCGGAGTTCGGCCCGATGGCTGCACGCATTGACGGCCGCATCACCATGCCCGAGCGCACACTCGACGGCGGCGTTGCGGCCGCCACCGGCGAGGAGTTGAGCGCCTTCAGGCCGCTCGAGGGCGACACCGAGACGATGCGCATCGCGGTGTTGCCGGAGCGCGCATCGCGGTCGGCGATCCCCGCCGACGGCCGGATGACGGTCCCCGGTCAGCCTGCGATCGCTCCGGTGGCGTCGATGAACTTCGATGAGGTGCAGATGGTCTTCGACAGCGAAACGCTGCAGATGCTTGCGGCGCCCGAGATGAAGGACGGGGTCTCCATCGCGCCGCTGCGCGAGATCTTCGAGGCCAGCGACGGCGTGCTCTACTGGTACCCGGTGGAGAAGCGCGTGAAGGCCAGCCGGCCCGGCACCGAGATGGACCTGACGATCGGCAACCCCGAGGTGCAGGTCAACAACGAGACGCGGGTGCTGCAGATCGCGCCCTACATCAAGCAGGGGCGGACGATGGTTCCGCTGCAGTTCATCGCGGACACCCTCGATGTCACGGTCACGTTCAATCCCGAGACCGGTCAGATCTGTCTGACCAGCAACGACTTCTAAGACGGGGCGGGTCGTCGAAGAGACGATCGCCTGATGGATACCCTCCAGCCCCAGGGCCGCGCGCATGGGGCTGGTTTCGTAACACGCGACAGGTTGTTGGTATGACCAGCACGCAAATCCGCGCTCGAAAGGCGACGTGCGCATGTCTGAGAACACGATGCTGAAGGTGAATGAGGCGGGTCATCTCATGATCGGCGGCTGTGACGCCGTCGAGCTTGCTCAGAGGCACGGGACCCCGCTGTACGTCTACGACGAGGAGCACATCCGCTCGCGCTGCCGGGAGTACATCAAGCAGTTCGGCGATCGCTACCCGGAGGTGGAGATCGCGTACGCGAGTAAGGCTGCGCTGACGACGGCCATCGCGCGGCTGATGGACCAGGAGGGGATGGGGCTGGACGTGGCGTCGGCGGGCGAGCTCTACACGGCGCTGCAGGCCGACTTCCCGGCCGAGCGTATCAAGATGCACGGGAATTACAAGTCGAACATGGAGTACCGGATGGCGCTCGAGTCGGGCGTCGGCCGGGTCGTGGCCGACAGCCTGCTCGAACTCGGCCAGCTCAACCGCTGGGCGCTGAAGATGAACACGGTGGCGGACATCCTGATCCGCGTGCGGCCGGGCATCGACACACACACGCATGAGTCGATCCAGACCGGGCAGGTTGACAGCAAGTTCGGCGTTGGGATCTACGGCGGCGAGGCGCGTGAGGCGATCGAGCGCGCGCTGGCCTCCGAGGCGCTGAATCTGCGGGGCCTGCACTGCCACATCGGCAGTCAGTTGCTCGAGACCGACGCGTTCGAGCGAGCGATTGACCAGATGATCGAGTTCCTCGCGCGGATGCACGACGAGCTTGGCCTTGAGTGTGAGGATCTCGACCTCGGCGGTGGGCTGGGAATCCGCTACACTGAGAAGGACGAGCCGCCGACGGTCGCCGAGCTGGCTGAGGCCATCTGCCCGCGACTGCTGTCGAAGCTCGATGAGCACGGCCTCAATCACCCGCGGTTGATCCTCGAGCCGGGGCGCTCGATCGTCGGGGAGGCGGGGGTGACCCTCTACACCGTCGGGGTCGTCAAGGAGATACCCGATCTGCGCACGTACGTCGCCGTCGATGGCGGGCTGTCGGACAATCCGCGGCCGGCGCTCTACGACGCGGAGTATGAGGTGGTCGTGGCGAACCGCGCGGATGAGACGCCGACGCACTGGGTCCGCGTTGCGGGCAAGCACTGTGAGACGGATACGCTGATCGATGACATCAACATCGCCGAGTGCAAGCCCGGCGACATCCTCGCGGTCTTCGCGACGGGCGCGTACAACTACGCGATGGCGTCGAACTACAACCGCTTTACGCGACCGGCGATGGTGCTGTGCTGCGACGGGAAGGACGACGTGCTGGTCGAGCGCGAGAGCCTCGCAGACCTGATCATGCACGATCGGATACCCCGGCGCCTGCAGACGGGCGAGGCCGGCGAGCGAGGTCTCGCAGCGGGGCAGGGGTGAGGCGCGCTGCGCATCGACGATCGACTGAGCGCAGAGGATCGCGCGCTGCTCGCACGGGTCGGGGAGGTGGCGGCCGAGGCGGGGATGCCGGCGTACCTCGTCGGCGGGCCGGTGCGCGCGCTGCTGCTCGGGCGGTCGGCCCTCGACCTCGACGTGGCGATCGACGGGCCGGTGGCGGCCCTTGGTGAGGCGCTCTGCGAGCGGCTGGCCGCGACCGTCTGCAAGACCACGGAGTTTATGACCTCCACGCTGCTGCTTGAGGACGGCGTGGAGCTTGACCTCGCGCGCACGCGGACGGAGACCTATCCGGAGCCTGGTGCGCTGCCGGTGGTGACTCCCGCGACGCTCGAGGATGACCTCGACCGGCGCGACTTCACCGTCAACGCGATGGCGATGTCCCTCGAGCCGCGGCGGTTCGGCGAGCTGATCGATCCGCACGGTGGCCGCGAGGACGTGATCTCGCGGCGCCTGCGCGTGCTTCATGAGACGAGCTTCGAGGACGACCCGACGAGAATGCTGCGCGCGGCCCGCTTCATGCTGCGCCTGGGCTTCCGGTTGGAGCCGAAGACGGCGGAGCTGCTGCGGCGCGCGGTGGCCGAGCGCAGGGCGGCGACGGTGTCGGGCGCGCGGCTGCGCAATGAGCTGGAGTACCTCTTCCGCGAGGCCCCGGCGCGAGGGCTGGCGATGCTGCAGGAGCTTGGGCTGCTTGAGGCGATGGGGCTGGAGCCGGCGTCGGGCGAGGCCTGCGCGACGGCGGTGCTGGTGCCGGAGGCGGCGGAGGGGCTGGGCATCGGGCTGAGCGAGATCGAGCCGATGAGCGCGTGCCTTGCCGTCTACGTGGGGCTGTCCGAGCAGGGAGCGGCGGGACTGGCCGTGCGCCTGATGCTTGAGGCCTGTGCGCGGGATGCGATCCTGCAGGGCTCGGCGCTGATCGCGCGGCCACCGGGGGTGCTGTCGCGGCCTGCGCGCAACAGTGAGCTTTTCTTCGCGCTTCGCGGCCTGCGACCGGAGGCGGCGGTGGCGCTGTGGACGGTGCTGAGGGATGATGAACGCGCGCGGCTTGGGCACTACTGGGGCGCGCTTCGGGGCGCGTGCGTTGAGATCGCCGGCACGGATCTGATCGCCGCCGGGCGGAGGCCGGGGCCGCGGTTCAGCGAGGCCCTGCAGGCGGCGCTTGAGGCGAAGCTGGACGAGGGGGCCGACCGCGAGAAGCAACTCGCGATCGCGCTGAGCGTGCTTGACCGTACATCTGAATGAAACGCACCATGTGGAGAATATATGCTGCTACTGGCATCAGGACAGAGTCTGCAGGAGATGCTGCCGGTCCTGCTCAGTTGGCTGGTCGCTATCATCGTGGGCCTGACGCTGCATGAGTTCGCCCACGCGTACGCGGCCGACCAGGTGGGCGACCCGACGCCGCGCGCGAACGGGCGTGTCTCGCTGAACCCGATCGACCACTACGATCCGGTCGGGACGACGATGATCGTGCTCTTCGGGATCGGCTGGGGCAAGCCGGTGCCGGTCAACCCCTTCAACTTCCGCAAGATCCGGCGTGATTCGGTGATCGTGGCGGCGGCCGGGATCATGACTAACATCGTGATCGCCGGCCTCGCCGCGATCCCGCTGCGCTTCGGCTTCGCCGGCGACTACGCGCTGCCGCTGATGCTGATGGTGCTGCTGAACCTGATCCTCGCGTTCTTCAACCTGCTGCCGGTCGGGCCGCTGGACGGCGCGGGGATCGTGGAGGGCCTGCTGCCTCCGCGACAGTCACAGAAGTTCACCGAGTTCTCGCAGCGCTGGGGCATGATTCTGCTGCTGGTGATCATCTTCTTCCGACCACTTCGCGACATCCTCGTGTGGGGCCCGGTGAGCCTGCTGGGTCAGCTATTTGTCGGGCCGATGTGGCCCTTCTGAGAGAGTGATTTCGTTGCCGACAAAAGGTCGCATTCTGAGCGGACACCGACCCACGGGTCTGCTGCACATCGGACACTACGAGGGCACGCTGCGGAACTGGGCGGCGCTGCAGGATGACTATGACTGCTTCTTCGAGATCGCCGACTGGCACGCGCTGACCACCGGCTACGACGACACGGAGACGCTGCCTGAGCGGATCGAGCAGATCGCGATTGACTGGCTGGCCGCGGGGCTGGACCCTGAGCGGAGCACGCTGTTCGTGCAGTCGGATGTGCCCGAGCATGCGGAACTGTTCCTGCTGCTGGGGATGGTCACACCGGTCTCGTGGCTGGAACGCTGCCCGACGTATAAGGATCAGATCGCGAACCTGACCGACGGGGCGGGTCCGGGCTTCGGGCTGCTGGGCTATCCGGTGCTGCAGGCGGCGGACATCATCATGTATAAGGCGAACGTGGTGCCGGTGGGGGAGGACCAGCTTCCGCACCTTGAGTTGACGCGCGAGATCGTGCGACGCTTCAACAACTTCTTCGGGGAGATCTTCCCCGAGCCGGACGCGATGCTCGCGGAGTTTGCGCTGGTGCCGGGAGTTGACGGGCGGAAGATGAGCAAGTCCTACGGCAACGACATCAAGCTCGCTGACGCGCCGGACGAGGTGCGCGCGAAGATGAAGTCGATGTTCACCGACCCGACGAAGCTGCGCATGGGCGATCCGGGTCATCCCGACGAGTGCCCGGTGTTCGTCTACCATCGCATGTATGACGACGATCCGGTGCGCATCGAGGAGATCAAGATGCAGTGCGAGTCGGGTGAACTCGGCTGCGTGGACTGCAAGCTGCGCGCGACGGACAAGCTGCTCGCGGGCGTTGGCCCGGTGATGGAGCGGCGGGCGGAGCTTGCGGAGAACCGCGACTACGTGCACGAGGTGCTGCGCAGAGGTGCAGCGAAGGCACGAGTGGTCGCGCAGGAGACGATCGACGAGGTGCGCGAGGCGATGCATCTTAACTGGAGCAGGTGAGGGAGGTCGCGGATGAAGGCTGTGCTGTTGTGCGCCGGACAGGGGACGAGGCTGCGGCCGCTGACGTACTGCCGGCCGAAGCACCTGCTGCCGGTGGCGGGGCGCGCAGTGCTCGATCGCGTGCTGACAGCGCTGGCGGAGGCGGGCGTGGATGAGGCGGTGTTCGTGGTCTCGCCGGGAGAGACCTCGCTGCAGGAGTTCGTCGGCGACGGCTCGCAGTGGGGGATCGGTGCGGGATTCTGCGCCCAGCCTGAGCCGCTGGGGCTGGCCCACGCGCTGAACTGCGCCCGGGGGCTGGTCACCGCGGACGAGCGCTTCTTGATGTACCTCGGCGACGACCTGCTCGGAGACGGCGTGAGCGAGTTCGCGCGGGCGTTCGCGGCCTCGGATGCGGCGGCCTCACTGATCGTCAAGCCGGTGGATGATCCGCGCGCCTTCGGGGTGGTGGTCGTTGAGGACGGGGTGGTCACTCGCCTCGTGGAGAAGCCTCAGAATCCACCGAGCGACCTCGCGATCGTCGGCGTGTACGGGTTCGGTCCGCAGATCTGGGAGGCGGTGGACAGCATCGAGCCGTCGGCGAGGGGAGAGCTTGAGATCACCGACGCGATCGACCACCTCGTGGCGACCGGGAAGCGCGTTGAGTGCCACGTGACGGACGGCTTCTGGGCGGACGCGGGGTCGCCGAATGCGCTGCTGGCGGCGAACGCGTTCTTCCTCGCGCGCGCCGAGCACCGCATCGACGGCTGCGTTGATGGCGATTCGGTGATCGAGGGCGACCTCGTGACGATCGAGGAGGGGGCGCGGGTGACGCGCTCGCAGATCATCGGCCCGTGTCTGGTCGGCGCCGGGAGCGTGGTTGAGGGCGCCACGATCGGGCCCGACGTCGCGGTCGGGGAGGGCTGCCGGCTGGTGGACGTGACGCTCAGCGACAGCATCATTGACAGCGGCACTGCCATCACGGAGGTAGACGCGGCGCTGCGGCGGTGCGTGATCGGCCGTAACGTGCGGGTGAGCGGGATAGGAGCGGCCGAGCAACGGCAGATGAGCCTGCTGCTGGCCGATGACTCGGTGGTCGGTCCGGCGAACGGTGAGTGATTGAGCTGGTAGTCAGGGACCTCGGGGCGCGGTTCGAGCAGTTCAGCGGCTACCCTGTGCGCATTGAGATCTACGAGGGACCGTTGGATCTGCTGCTGCATCTCGTGCAGAGGGAGGAGGTGGAGGCGTCGGAGGTGGACATCGTCCACATCACCGACCGCTTCCTGCAGTACCTCGGCACGATGGCGCAGATCAACATCGAGGTGGCGGGGGAGTTCGTGGAGACCGCCGCATCCCTGCTGCTGCTGAAGTCGCGGGCGCTGCTTCCCCGGGAGGAGGCGCCGGACGACGAGGAGATCGAGGAGGAGGACAGCGTCGTCGAGCTGGCGCGGCGGCTGGCGGAGTATCGCACGTATAAGGAGGCCGCCGGGATCCTCGCGGAGGCGCAGGAGGCGCGCAAGCAGATCTACCTGCGGCCGCTCACGGGCGACGAGTCCGTCGGGGCGGGGGTGGTGCCGCTGCAGGACGTGTCGGTCTTCGACATCGTGGCGGCGGTGCACGAGATGCTCGAACGCGCGAAGGAGCCGCCTCCGCACCGGATGGCTCGTGAGGAGATCAGCGTCGCGGACCGGATCGACCAGCTTCGGGCGCAGTTCCGCCGCCGGATCGGACAGCGGACGTGGTTTGACGAGCTGGTGCCGGAGGCGACCACCCGCGTGTTCATCGTGGTAACGTTCCTCGCGGTGCTGGAGATGATTCGCCGCGGCGAGCTGATGGTGTCGCAGGATCGACCGCGCGGGCGCATACGACTTGAGCTGATCGAGCCGGAGGAAGAGACGATCTCGTGACAAGTGAACGCGATGAGGTAATCCGGGGCCTGCAGGCGATCATCTTCGCGGCCGATTCTCCGTGTGAGGAGGAGCGGCTGGCGTCGCTGCTGGAGGTGCCGGTGGAGGAGATCGAGGGGCTGGTGGCGGAGCTGCGGGAGCTGATGAGCGAATCGGCGCTGCAGGTGGTGCGGCTGGCTGGCGGCTATCAGATCGCGACGCGGCCGCGCTACGCGGGCTACGTCCAGCGGCTCCGGGAGCCGGAGCCGGAGCGGCTCTCGCCGCAGGCGTTGGAGACGCTGGCGATCATCGCGTATCTCGGTCCGATCACCCGGCCTGAGATCGACGAGATCCGCGGCGTGAACTCGACGGGCTCGGTGAACTCGCTGCTGGAGAAGGGGCTCGCGGAGATCTCCGGGCGCAAGGAGGCGCCCGGCAGGCCTTTCCTGCTGCGGACGACGGCGCACTTTCTGTCTACCTTCGGCCTCAACGATCTCAGCGAACTGCCGGAGCTGTCGTCAAGTGAGACGGACTTCCGCGAGCAACTCCGCGGGCTGGTCTCCGAGGGCGTGGACATCGGCGAGGCCGGCCTTCAGGAGCTTGAGGCGGAGGTGTCGGACGTTGCAGAGAACACCGGAGATGGGGACGCGGAGCGGAGGGCGGTCGAGTGAGCGGGCGAGCGGCGATGCTGGTCGCGTTGATGGGGCTGGTAGTGCTCGGGAGTGGGGTGGCCGCGGCGGCGTGGCCTGAGCCGCCCGAGCTGAGTTGCACCGCGGCGGTGCTGATCGACCCGGAGACGCGCCAGGTGATCTACGCGCGGGACGCCGAGGAGCGGCGCTACGTGGCGAGCCTGACGAAGATGATGACGGCGCTGCTGGTGGCGGAGTCGGGCGCTCTGAACCGGACGGTGAGGGTTAGTCCGCATGCCGCGAGCGTCGGCGAGTCGAGCATGAATCTGACCGCCGGCGAGGAGCTTACGCTCGAGCACGTTCTGATGGGGGCGCTGCTGCCGTCCGCCAACGATGCCGCGACGGCGTGTGCGGAGGCGGTGAGCGGGTCGGTGGAGGCGTTCGCCGAGTTGATGAACGAGCGCGGGGCCGAACTGGGGATGACGCAGACGAACTTCGTCAACCCCCACGGCCTGCACCACGACGATCACTACTCCAGCGCGCTGGACATGGCGATCCTGGGTCTGCATGTGATGGGGCGGCCGGAGTTGCGGCCGATCGTGCGGATGCGGGAGGCGGTGGTCCCGTGGCCGGGCAAGCCGCATGACCGCAAGCTGATCAACCGCAACCGGATGCTGGAGCACTGGGAGGCCGCCGACGGCATCAAGACCGGGTACACGCGGCAGGCAGGCAACTGCATCGCCGCGAGCGCCTACGTGGACGGCTGGCGTCTGATCTGCGTGGTGCTTGGTTGTGAGGCGAGGGCGTGGGATGAGGCGCGGACGCTGCTTGAGTGGGGCTTTGAGAGCTTCCTGAAGGTGGCGCTGGTCTCCACCGAGCTGACGCGGGCGAGCGTGGAGGTGCGCGGAGGCGTTGAGGCGGTTGTTGCCGCGAGCGCCGCCGAGGACGTGATCGCGATCGTGCCGCGCGGACCTGCGCCCGAGGAGCCGGTGCTCCTCAGCGGCGCGGTCGATGCGCCGATCAGGGCCGGGCAGGTCGTCGGTCAGCTCGGTGTGACGATGCCCGACGGTGAGACGCGCTCGGTCGATCTGATCGCGACGGAGGACGTTGCGCGATCACCGTGGGCCCGGGTGCTCAGTGAGCGCGGGTATTTGATTGCGCTGGCGGCGCTGGTGGCGCTGGCGGTGGGGGTGTTGGTGCATGGAGCGGCTTCAGAAGCTCTTGGCTCGCGCGGGACTGGGTAGCCGCAGGAGTTGCGAGGGGCTGATCCGCGAGGGGCGCGTGACGGTCAACGGGAAGACGGTGGAGAAGCTCGGAGCAAAGGCCCGCCCGGATGATGACATCCGCGTCGATGGGAAGCGGATCGTGATCCCCGAGGGGCACGTCTACCTGATGCTCAACAAGCCGCCGGGCTACGTGACCACGAAGGACGATCCGCAGGGGCGGGCGACGGTGATGGAGCTTGTCCCCGAGGGGCTCCGCGATCGCGTCTTCCCCGTGGGCAGGCTCGACCAGGACTCGACGGGGCTGCTGCTGCTGACAGATGACGGTGACCTCACGCAGCGGCTGCTGCACCCGAGGTACCACGTTGCGAAGCAGTACCTCGCGGACGTTGAGGGAACGCCCACCGAGTCGCGGCTCCGACGACTGCGCTCAGGGATCGACCTTGAGGACGGCCGCACGCAGCCGGCGGAGGTGATGCTGGTCGCGCAGGGCGGAGGGGAGTCGCGGCTGCGCATCACGATCACCGAGGGGCGCAACCGCCAGGTCCGGCGGATGTGCGACGCGATCGGGCACCCGGTCCGGCGGCTCAAGCGTGTTGCGATGGGGCCGATTCACCTCGGTGAGCTGTCGCTGGGGGCGGTGCGCAGGCTCAGTGAGGGCCAGGTGAGTGCTCTTCGCGAGGCGGCGGGGTTTCACACCGGAGGCGAGTGAGGGTGGCCGATCTGCCGGATCGACCGGTCGCGGCTGTGCGGCGGGCGTGGCTGTCCGAGCCGCTGCATGCCGCCGTGTCGGCGCTGGCGATCGAGCGGGGCTACGAGCTTTTCCTCGTCGGCGGCGCGGTCCGCGATGTGCTGCTGGGCCGGGAGGTGGGGGACTGGGACCTCGCCGGGCACGGTGTGATTGAGATCGCGCAGCACTTCGCGGCAAAGCAGCAGTTGCGGGCGGTGGTGCTGCACGAGGAGTTCCCCACCATCCGCGTCATCCTCCGCCCGGGCGACCCCCTCGGCTTCCTCGACTTCGCCGAACTGCGCGCCGCCACCATCGAGCAAGACCTTCGGCGACGGGACTTCACGATCAACGCGCTCGCGTGGGATATCCGCGGAGCCGATGAGTTGGTTGATCCCACCGGGGGGGTGGATGACCTGCGCCGGTGCCTCGTTCGGGCGCCGGGGCGCGATGTGATCGCTGCCGACCCCCTGCGAGTGCTGCGGGCCTTCCGCTTCGCCGCGCAGCTCAACTTCGACGTCGATCCCGAGACCGGCGGGTGGCTCGGAGAGCTTGCGCCGCGCATCGAGGGGGTGGCCGGTGAGAGGGTCGGGCAGGAGATGGTGAAGCTCTTCGCGGCATCCCACGCCGCCGATGCGATGCAGGCGGCGGAGGAGCTGGGGGTGCTGGAGGCGCTGGTGCCCTCGCTGGCGGCGATGCGCGGCGTGGAGCAGGGCGGCTTCCATCACCTCGATGTGCTCGGGCACACGCTGCTGGCGCTGCACGAGACCGAGCGGGCGATCAACGAGCCCGAGCTCTTCTTTCCGCGGGCCGCCGAGGCGATCCGCGTGTGGCTGCGGGAGGCGGAGAACCGGGCCGCTGTGCGGATGGCCACGCTCTTCCACGACGTCGGCAAGCCCGAGTGCCGCACCGAGGAGGACGATCGGACGCGCTTCCTCGGACACGCCGATGCGAGCGCCACGACGTTCCTCGACTACGCCCGCCGCTGGAGCATTCCCACGCGTATGAGACGGCAGGTGGTGCGCATGATCCGCCTGCACATGCGGCCGCTGGAGCTTGTGAGCGCGGGCCTGAAGGCCGAGGAGGAGGGGCGCGACCCGTGGGGGGTCATCACGCTGAGTGCGATTCGGCGGCTGATGCGCGACGCCGAGCCCGCGGCGATCGGACTGCTGCTTCTGGCGGTGGGCGACCGGTCGGCCTGCCGCGGACCGGCCAGCCGACTCGAGCAGCGCGGGCGAATGTACGAGGTCTTCGACGGGTTGCTCGTGCGCTACCTCGGGTGGCTGCGCGAGCGCCGCAAGCGCCCGCGGCTGATTGACGGGGCCGCGTTGATGGAGAAGCTGGGCCTGCAGCAGGGGCCGCTGGTGGGGGAGCTGCTCGACGCGATCCAAGAAGCGCGTGAGGATGATGAGATCTCCAGTGAGCAGGACGCGCTGCGACTCGCGCGCGATCTGCTCGAGGAGATGGACGAGTGATCTGCGACCTGCAGCGTGAGCGGAGGGGCATTCTCGATGAAGACACGCATGACTCTCGCGGCGATCACGGTGGCACTGAGCGCGCTCGTCTCAGTTGCGACCGGCGCGACGGCTCCGGGCGAGGTCCTGATGTTCGACTTCGAGGGCGACGCCCCGCTGCAGGGCTGGGAGACGCAGCCGGGGGCCGAGGTTGCGGTCACCGAGCGCTGGGCCTCGCGCGGGAGGCAGTCGGTCGCGATCACATTCCACGGCTGGGAGCCCTCGCCGGAGGCCGACGCTCAGACCCCGGGCGCGCTGGAGGATGACATCGAGGGCCTCACCGACGCCGCCCGCGCGCAGTCGCAGAACCCGGCCGCGGTCGCGACGCGTGAGGCGGGCCTGCTGGAGCCGCTCGACCGCTTCAACGCCCTGCTCGACCAGCCGGAGACGAGCCTGCTGGATCGCCTCGAATTCGACCTTCATAATCCGCAGGACTTCCCCGTCACGCTGCGCGTTGGACTGCGCGAGGCCGAGAGGCGGCTGGCGCCGGGCGCGCTCTTCACGGTCGAGCCTCACGCCACCCGTGCCTGCTCGCTCGTGCTGGGCATGCCCGAGTTGCGGGCGCGCCTGCAGGACGTGCAGACGCCGTCGAACGTCGTGGCGCTGGCCCTCTCGATGATGCTGCCCGATCGCGATTGCACCGTCTACCTCGACAACGTCCGCCTCACTGTGGACCTGCTCTCTCCCGCCACCGAGCTTGCCGCCGCCGCGGGCGAACTGAGCGTTCGCACCGCGGAGATGCCGGGGGCGGTGACCGCGGGCCTTGAGCGCGACACCGCGCGGCTGGCCGAGCTCGCGGAAGCGCTGCGCCGTGAGTTGGCGGATGGCCGCCTCGACTCGTGGGAGGAGGTACGCGACCGCCGGGAGCGCCTCGCGGTGCTGGACGGGCGCTTCGCGCGGCTGCAGCCGACCTTTCATCGGGCGCGGATCCACGCCCGCTCCGCACAACTCGGCGACGCTCCGATGGTGCTTGCGACGGAGAGTGCGATGCGGAAGGTCTTCCTCGAGCAGGAGCGCTTCAGTGCAGAATTCGGAGTGCAGCCGCGTCTGTGCGCCGCCCGCAATGAGTATGAGAGCTTCCAGGCGGTGATCGTGCCGGTCGGGCGCGACCTCGGGGGCGTCACGTGGGAGATCGAGCCGCCGCGGGACGCTGAAGGGAACGAGCTTCCGGTGACCGTCCGCGTGGTCGGATACGTGGACACCGATCAACCGAGGTACACCGTCCCTCACACCGGGTGGTGGCCGGATCCGCTGCTGGACTTCATGACGGAGATCGAGCGGATTCCCGCCGACGAGGTGGTGCCGCTTTGGGTTACCGCGCAGGCTCCCGGGGATGCCGCGGCCGGACGCTACGAGGGCGCGCTGACGGTCCGGGCGGACAATGCTCCGCTGCAGACGCTGCCGTTCGCGGTCGAGGTGATGGACTTTGAGATCCCACGGCGCAGCAGCCTGCGGACGCTCTTCTCGATGAGCAGCCTCCCGGGCATCACGCCGAGCCTGCTCTACGGCGACGACTCGGCGCGGATGCACGAGGTGTACGAGAACTGGCTGCTCGAGCGCTACCGCATCGACCCGGCGTTCCTCTACGGCGCGAACCCGCCGCGATGGGACGCAGGGCGCCTGCGTGAGCTGCTGGAGAAGGGCCTGCAGACGATCCGGGTCATCGGCATCAGCCCCAGGCGCGGACAGCCGCTCCCGGAGGACTACTGGGAGGGGTTGTTCGAGGAGCGCATCAGCCGCGCGGAGGAGTACTTCACGGTCCTCGACGAGGCGGGCGTGAGCGATCATGACGTGCTGCTGCTCACCTACCTCTTCGACGAGTGGTCCGACGCGCAGGATGGTGGGCTGGACGTGGTCCATGAAACCGCGCGGCGCATCAGCGAGCGCTGGGCCGATCGCCCGGAGATCCTCAGTTCCTCCTGCGCCTACGATCACACCTACGGTCTCGGCCGACCCGGCGGTGGCGCCATCGACGTGTGGTTCCCCGGCATGGGGACCTACGAGAGCAACCTCGCGCATATCGCGCGGGCGAGGGGGGCGGGCAAGCAGATCTGGTGGTACTTCGCGATCGGCTCGTTCGCCCCGCGGCCGAACTGGTGGGTGGAATCACCTGCGATCGAGGCCCGGCTGATCATGGGCGCGATGACCGCGAAGTTCCGGCCCGACGGGTTCATGTACTACAACATCGCGCGCTGGTGGGAGCAGCCCACGGGCCGGTGGGAGGCCGAGCATGGTCGTCGCGGGCTCATCACCGAGGGGCCTCGGACGCGCTGGCACCCCAACAGCATCGGCCGCTCTCCGGGGAGCCTGGCGAACGGTGACGGGAGCCTCCTCTGTCCCGGTCCGGAGGGGCCGCTCGCCACGATCCGGCTGGAGAACATCCGCGACGGGCTTGAGGACTACGAGTACTATGTCCTGCTGCGGCGGCTGCTGGAGGAGCGCGGTCTTCCCCCGGCGGAGGGGGAGGTCGCGCCGGAGGTGGTCGAGGGCGTGAGCAGCTTCACGTATGACCCGGCGGCGCTGGAGGCCGAGCGCGAGCGGCTGGCCCGGCGTATCATCGAACTGAGCGACGCCCGGTAGCCCCACATGAGGGGTGGGCATCAGAGAGGGCGAGGCCACCGATGGCCTCGCCCTCGTTGATTGAGGTTGTGCCGCGCAGGATCAGTGCCCGGCGGCCTGCATCTCCTCGCGGTCGGCCTCGATCGGGCCTTTGGCCTTCATGAACTCAGTCGCCTGGTAGATGAATGCCTCAAGGCGCGTCTGATCGGTGGCCTGCTCGTTCCCGTCGTAGACCATGTTGAGGAACGGGAAGTCGCCGAAGTCCGTCCGCACGCGCTTGAGGATCGCGTGGGAGATCGTCCCGGGCATGCAGGTGAAGGGCATCACCGTCACCACGCCATGCAGACCCTTCTCGATGAAGTCCACGGCCTTGCCCACCGTCATGACGGCCTCGCCCTCGAATGAGCGATGCACGTACTCGTCGGCCATGTCGAGCACCTCGCCGGTGGTGGGCTCGGCGTAGTTGCGCAGGAAGCCCTTCCACGGTCTCGCGAGGCTGTGCTCGTCGCGTGTCATGACCTCGTCCTCGATGCGGTTCTTGATGCGGAAGAGGAAATCGCCGTCGAGCGAGGCGCGCATGTCGCGGCGGAAGTTGCGGTAGAGGAACCACTCGAAGACGGGCGCCATCCAGACCTCGCCGCCAAGCGCCTCGAGCTTCTCGATGACATGCTGGTTGCTGTATGCGTTGGCGCGCACGTAGAACTCGCCGGAGAGCCCCACGACCGGCTTTGCCTGCGCACGATTGACCGGGATCTGCTCGAAGCGCACCCGCGCCCGCTCCATGGACTTGACCATGTCGTCGTCGGTGCGGATCGTGGAGATGAGGTCTTCGAGACTCTCCTGATAGACTGCGTTCGCCGCGCCCTCCTCGGTCTCGTAGGGGCGGGTCTCGAGCAGCGCCTTGAAGAGCATGTCCTGGGCGACCATGCCCTTCCACGCGACGCGCAGGAAGTCGCGTCCGACGATGCCGAGTTCGTCGAAGAAGTTCCGGCCCTGGTGCGGCGCGTAGATCGGCACATCCTCGTAGCCGAGGTCGTCGAGCACCATGCGCTGGAGCGTGTTGTACTGGCCGAAGCGGCAGGGGCCGCCGGAGCCGCCCATGAAGAAGGCGTACCTGTCGCGGTCGAAGTCCTCACGCCTGGCGAACTTGACCATGTCACCGGTGGTGACGATGGCCGGGAAGCACTCCTTGCCGGAGGTGTATCGCCGGCCCCAGCGGAGGGTCTCCTCATCCGGCTCGGGGAGCACCTGTGCGGGCATGCCCTGCTGCTCGAAAGCGGCGGCCAGCGCGTGTGCCGCGTCGCTCATGTTCGGGATCAGCATGATGCGCCTCGAGTCCGGCTCGATCCCCAGCGGGCGGAGGAAGCGTCCCTTCTCGAACTCGCGCCCCTGCGTGGCCTCCAGCGAGTCGAGGAACGCCTCGCAGCGGGTGATCATCCCGGCGTCGGCGGAGTGCTCGTCAACCTCGATGATCAGCGTCGGCTTCTCCCCGACGCGCTCGCGGAAGAAGTGCATGATAAACGAGTCGGGCCCGCAGCCGAAGTTGGTCAGGTAGAGCGGGAAGAGCCGATCATCCCCTGCGATGATCTCCGAGGCGGAGAGTATCTTCTGCCCGTAGCGCCAGTACATGTTGAACCAGTCGGTGGGCAACTCCACCTCGTCGAGGGGGAGGAAGTCCATCGGGATGGCGAGCACGCCCATCTTCCGCAGCTTCTGGGGGATCTCGAGGTTCGCGCCGGGATCGCAGCCGTTGTATGCGCGGCTGACGACCACGATCGCGCGCCCGTCGTCGCCCATCTCGTCGAGGATCTCGCGCCCGCGCGCCCGGGTCATCGTCTCGAAGCGCTCCTGCGCCTCCCAGCCCGCGGCGACGGCGTCGCGGACCCTGCGGGTGTCCGCACCGAGCTGCTCGGCAAGCTCGGTGAGCTGCTTCGCGGCGTGCTTCTCGCCCTGAGCCATCCACAGGTGCGGCTCAAGCAGCTCCACGTCGTACTCGTCGAACTCGATCGCGGACTTGATGTGATAGGGAACGCTCTGCACGTAGGGGCAGACGAAGCTGTCGGTCATCCGCTCATCCGGGCAGGGCAGGTTGATCACGCTCGGCAGGAAGAGGTAGTCGATCTGCTTGTTGTCCAGCAGGTCGAGCACGTGGCCGAGATTGACCTTGTTCGGGAAGCACATCTCCGAGACCGAGCGCTCTGCTCCCCGATGCACGATGAGCTTGTTTGTCCGTGAAGACAGGACGATCTTCGCGCCCAGCTCGGTGAGGAATGCCTTCCAGAAGGGGAAGAGTTCGTAGTAAAGCAGCGCGCGCGGGATGCCGACTCGCGGCGCATCGTCGGGCAGCTCGACGTCGCTGTGATAGGCGTCCTGGAGCATTCGCTCGCGCTCACGGAAGAGGTCGGGGATGTGTGAGACGTCCTCGACAGTGTCGCGGATGTCGAACTTCCCGCAGCGGTCGCCATAAAAGAGCGGCTCTTCGCCCGCGACGATGACCTTGTTGATCTCACAGCGGTTCGCGCAGTCTTTGCACTCGAAGCTCTCGATGGTGTACTCCACGTTGGAGAGGTCGAAGCCTTTGAACGCGCTGCCTTCGCCATCATCATTCTCGAGCGCGATGACCGCGCAGCCAAGCGCCCCGGTGTTCTCGTTGTGCGGTGGGACGGTGATCGGCTTGCCCGTCACCATCTCAAAGGCGGCGACGACGGCCCTGTTGAAGGCGGTGCCGCCCTGGAAGAAGATGTTGTCACCGACGCGGCGGTCCTCCACCACGCGGTTGAGGTAGTTCGCGACGATCGAGTAGGCGAGCCCGGCCGCGAGGTCGGGGGTGTCCACGCCGGCCTGCTGGTGCTTGAGCAGCTCGGACTCCATGAAGACCGTGCAGCGTTCGCCGAGGTTCGCCGGCGCTTCGGCGCTGAGCCCGTTGCTGGCGAACTCCTCTTTGATGGAGATCCCGAGCTTCTCCGCCTGCTCCTCGAGGAACGAGCCGGTGCCGGCGGCGCAGACCTTGTTCATGGTGAAGTCCACAACCACGCCGTTGTCGAGGCTGATGTACTTCGAGTCCTGCCCGCCGATCTCGAAGATCGTGTCCACCGTCGGGTCAAGCTGCACCGCGCCGCGGGCCTGCGCGGTGATCTCGTTCTTCACCACGTCCGCGCCGATGAAGTCGGCGATGAGGTAGCGGCCCGAGCCGGTCGTGCAGGCCTTCCGGATGTTGACGCGGTCGCCGACGGCCTCGCCGGTGAGGCGGAGGCCCTTGCGGACGGCCTCGATCGGCCGGCTGGCGGTCATCAGGTATTCCTTGTGCAGCACGGTGCCCTCAGCGTCCATCACGACGAGGTTCGTGGAGATCGAGCCGATGTCAACGCCGAGATAGGCGTCAACGACCTCGCCCTCGGCGGGAGGGACGACCTCCGCGGGGTGGATCGTGCTGCGTCGCAGCTCCAGCGGCTCGAGGCGCTCGCGCTTCGAGGCGGCCGAGGCGTGGCCGGCGAGCAGCTCGATGGCGTCGAAGTCTACCTCGGGCAGGCCGTCATCGATCCCGCGCATGGCGGCGCCGATCGCGCCCATCGAGCCGAAGTGCTCGGGGATGATCAACTCGTCCTCACTGAGGTCGTAGACGTCATGGATGGCGCGGATGATGCCGGGGTTGGCGGCCACGCCGCCCTGGAACGCAACCGGGACCTGCAGATCCCGCGCCGAGCCGACGGTGGACTTGAAGTTGCGCACCAGCGCGTAGCACAGCCCCGCGACGATGTCCTTCACGGGCGTGGCCATCTGCTGGAGGTGGATCATGTCGGACTTGGCGAAGACCGAGCAGCGGCCAGCCACGCGCGGGGGGTTCTCGCTGTCGAGGGCGATCTGGCCGAACTCCTCGATGGACAGGTTCATGCGGGCGGCCTGCTGGTCGAGGAACGAGCCGGTGCCGGCGGCGCACATCGCGTTCATGTTGAAGTCGGCGACCTCAACGTCCCCATCGCCCTCGCCGGGGCCGACGAACATCAGCTTCGAGTCCTCGCCGCCGATCTCGATGATCGTGCGCGCCTCGGGGTGGAGGCGGCCGGTGGCGGTGGCCTGAGAGACGACTTCGTTGATGAATGCGGCGTTGATGCGTTCGGCGATGAGCCTGCCGGCGTTGCCGGTGGCGGCCACTCCGAGGACGCTGTCCCGGCCGAGCGCCTCGATGGTCTCGCTCAGGGCGGTCCCGGCGGTCTGAATGGGGCGGCCGTGGTGGCGGATGTACTTCGTTTCGACGACCTCTCCGTCTTCGCTCAGCACTGCTATGTCAACGCTGACCGAGCCGACATCGATCCCGACGTAGTATCTGCTGTCATCCATCAGGAAACTTAGCCTCCACTGCGACCGCTTCGCGGCCGCGAATTGCGCTCTCCCCGCGCAGTGAGTGTACTTCAGAGCGCGCGGCGGTGCTCCTCCATGGAGCCTGCGTCGCGTGATTACGAGGGCTCGTCAACTGCCGGGAGGGGCCGCCTGGTCGCGGACGCAACCCGCTGCCCCGTGCAGTCCTTTGCCGACCCGGGACGGCCGACGTTGAAGCAGCATTATACAACACGCAGGCGGGGCGATGCAATTGCCAAGCCGCCACGCCCAGCAGCATCGGTTTTAGTTTGGTGAGCGATTGAGTTGTCGGTTAGGTGTGTTCGGGTGAATGGTCAGTGTGCGGGGTCTACGGTGGTGGTCGGCCCTCGCAGTGGC
>JBMNNW010000003.1:0-102954 GCA_050942735.1 Armatimonadota bacterium | reverse complement strand
CATCCACACGGATCAGCCAGAGGTTAAATGAATCGGCGACGACGTCCGGGTCGAACTGCCCGTCGCCGTTTTCGTCCACTCCGTTGCTGGAGATGACGAGGCGGTTCAACTCACCGTAGGTGGCGGAGTTGGCGTAGAGTTCCTGACTGGCGGTGGCGGTGGGCGTAATGTTGAGGTCGGGAATCGGCCCCGCGCCCTGTGCGGTACGCATCTCCGCCATGCGCTCGAAGAGCCAGTCGGGCCTCTGGAGGCCGATGTAGTTGCGGCCGCTGGGCGTGAGCGCCCCGTCGGCGTATTGCTTCGCCGCGGCCGGATTCGCCTCGAGGGCCAATCCTTCGGGTGCGCCCAGGGAGGCGGCGGCTGTGGAGAAGATAAGTGCGGCGCACGTCAAAACAGTGAGCGTCAGAAGGAACCGTCCCTTCTGCAACACAATCACTCCCCGGGCCTGCGGCATACGCTCATGCGGTGGCTGCGGTCGCTGCTCGTGATACCCTGCAAGTCCTCGTTCGTTTCCGGGCTTCATGAAGATTGAGGGGCCGATCCCCCGGTGGGGGCCACCGGCCGTCCCTCCCCCTGCAATGGGTCGTATTCGGTCCCGCTCCGACCTCTCACGAGCGTGCGAGCAACGTTTTGCGAACGTTCTCGTTCCGGCCCCGCAACAGGGCTACTTCGGCAGCGGATTATAGCACACCCGTGTAAAGCAACGCAAGCTGCGGCACGGTTAACGCTGCGTGACGTACCGGCCGCGTCAGATAATCTGTCCTGTGGATCATTCGACAGTCTCGCGCCATAGCCGTTGCGCCTGTCTGCGTGTCGTTTGCTCGCCGCCGGATGTATCTATGCGGTAGTCGGTCGGGTGGTTCTCGATTCCGAGCCGCCGGTGAAGCGCCAGCCTGCTCTGCGCTTCGGCCTCCGAGAGCCCGTCGCGTTGCATCAGGCGCTCGATCCTCACGTCCTCGGGCGCGGTCACCATCACGGTCAGATCGACCAGCGGCAGCGCGTCCATCTCGACGAGATTCGCGGCCTCGACGGCCACAACACGGACGCCGGCTTCGCGAAATCGGGCGATCTTCTCAGCGATTCGCCGCACCATCGCCGGATGGACGATGCGTTCGAGCCGGCGGCGCGCGGAGTCATCGCCGAAGACAAGCGCACCTAATTTCGCCCGATCCAGCCCCCCGACCTCCCCGCGGAAAGAATTCCCGAAATCCGCGATCACTTCGTCCAGCAGATCGCTTCCCGGCGCAAGCAACTCCCGGGAGACCTCGTCGGCGCGGATCGTCTCCGCGCCAAGCCCGGCGAGTTCGTCGAGGACCACCGACTTGCCCGCGGCGATGGGCCCGATCACTCCGATGACAATCATCGGTCGCGCCTCCGAGGCCTCCCGTCCGGTTGCTGCGATCACCTGTCGTCGTCGGAGTCCCCGGCCTCTTCGGCTGCGGGCTCTCCGGCCTCTTCGGCTGCGGGCTCTTCGGCCTCTTCGGCTGCAGGCTCTTCGGCCTCTTCGGCCTCTTCGGCCTCTTCGGCCTCTTCGGCCGCGGGCTCTTCGGCCTCTTCGGCTGCAGGCTCTTCGGCCTCTTCGGCTGCAGGCTCTTCGGCCTCTTCGGCTGCAGGCTCTTCGGCCTCTTCGGCCGCAGGCTCTTCGGCCTCTTCGGCTGCAGGCTCTTCGGCCTCTTCGGCTGCAGGCTCTTCGGCCTCTTCGGCTGCAGGCTCTTCGGCCTCTTCGGCTGCAGGCTCTTCGGCCTCTTCGGCTGCAGGCTCTTCGGCCTCTTCGGCGGCGGGTTCTTCGGCCTCTTCGGCCGCGGGCTCTTCGGCCTCCTCCGCGGGCTTATCCCCGGTGAGTTCGGCGGCGACGGCGCCGAGGACGTCCGCGAACTGGTCGCCGAGGGTGGTGCGAGGTGTATCCTCGGCATCGACCATGTACTTCTGCATCTCCTCGCGCTGCTTCTCCTGCGTGGCGGCGAGCAGAGAGAGGGTCATGCGCCGCGCCTGTGGTCGGAGCTTGAGGACCTTCAGGTCCAGCTCCTGGCCCTCTTCGATGACCTCGCCGGGGGCGTCGATGCGCTTCTCGACGAGTTCGCCGATGGGGAGGAATGCCTCGACCTCGTACTCGGGCAGTTCGATGAAGGCGCCGGTGCGCACGATGCGGCTTACGCGGCCCCTGACGGTCGAGCCCGGGCGGATCTCCTCACCGACGCGCTTCCACGGGTCGGGGAGTATCTGCCGGCGGCCGAGTGAGATGCGGTCGCGCTTGGTGTCGATGTCGAGGACAACGACGCGGAGCGTATCGCCGACGCTGCAGACATCGGAGGGGTGCTCGATGCGCCCCCATGACATCTCGGAGACGTGCAGCAGACCATCTACGCCACCGAGGTCGATGAATGCGCCGTAGTCGGTGATGTTCCGGACCTTGCCCTCGCAGACGAGGCCCTCCTGCAGGCGTTCCATCGTCTCCTGGCGGCGATCTTTGCGCTCCTCCTCGACGACGAGGCGGTGGGAGAGGACGACCTTCTTGCGCTCGCGGTCGGCCTCCAGGACCTTCAGTCGGAGAGAGCGGCCGACGAAGCGGTCGAGGTTGCGCACGTCTCGGGTGGCGACATGCGAGGCCGGGACGAAGCCGGAGACGCCGAGATCGACGCGGAGGCCGCCCTTGACGCGGTCTGTGACCATCGCGTCAACGATCTCGCCGCTCTCCATGGCTTTGATGACGCGGTTCCAGACGCGCTCGTAGTCGGCGCTCTTCTTGGAGAGGATGGTCATCCCGTCGTCATCCTCGAGCTTGACGACGGCGACCTCGATCTCGTCCCCGCGCTCGGGCATCTCGGAGCGGTCGAGGAACTCGTACATGGGTACGACGCCCTCGGCCTTGCCGCCCACGTCCACGAGTACGCCGCCCTCGTCGATGGATACGACGGTGCCTGTCACGATCTCGCCGGGCTTGAGTTCCGCCGGACCGGCGGCGTCGAGATCGACGTCGTCCATCGACGTGATCTCCTCGGCCGCTTCCTCCACCGGCTCTGCGGCCGCCGCCGACTCCTCGGGCTCATCAGTTCCGGCCTCCGGCTCCTGTGCTGCAATCTCTTCGGCTGCGGGCGTCTCGGCTGGCGGCTGCTGCTGACGCTCGGGCATCTCGTCGGCGGTGTTCTCTACATCGGGCTGCTCGTTCGGCTTGCTGTCGTCGTTCTCGAAATCCCAGGCAGACATCCGAAGTCCTCCTTCGCCCGGCGGGCGATCGGCTCGCACCGTCCCCACCAGGCCTCGACCTCACGTTTCAGACTCAAGGTCAACCGGCTGAGTTGAGTAATGACGTCTCAGGGCACGTTCACGCGTCCGTCATGTCGCGCCAGTTCTTCCCCGCGGATACATCGACGGTGAGCGGCACACTCAGGTCCCATGCCGCCTCCATCACCTCCCTGGCCAGGTCAACGACGGCGTGAGCATCTTCTTCGAGTGCCTCGAAGACCAGCTCGTCATGTACCTGCAGCAGCATCCGGCCCGCCGGGCTTATGTGTGGCAGGCGCGGCGCAAGGTCGATCATCGCGACCTTGATTATGTCCGCAGCGGTGCCCTGGATGGGCGTGTTGACCGCCGCCCGCTCCGCGTATGCGGCCGCGCGGCCGTCCGAGCCGTTGATCTCCGGCAGCGGACGCTTGCGGCCCAGCAGCGTCTCGACGTAGCCGGCCTCCCGCGCCATCGCGACGGTCTCGTCGATGTATCGGCGGACTCCGGGCAGCGCGCGGAAGTAGTTCTCGATGAAGGCCTCCGCCTCCTCCCTCGGGATTCCAAGTTGGGCGCCGAGGGCCGTCGGGCCCTGCCCGTAGAGCACCGCGTAGTTGACGGTCTTTGCGCGCCCGCGCATCTCGTAGTCCACCTCGTCGGCGGGGACATCGAAGAGCGCGGCGGCCGTCTCGGTGTGTATATCCGCGCCGGAGGCGAAAGCCTCGTTGAGGCGGTCGTCGCCGGACAGGTGCGCCAGGATACGCAGCTCGATCTGCGAGTAGTCGGCGGCGATCAGCAGGTGGCCGGGGCTGCTGACGAAGCAGCTTCGGATCTTCCTGCCGACCTCAGTGCGTATCGGGATATTCTGAAGGTTCGGGTTGCGGCTTGAGAGCCGTCCGGTCGCCGCGACGGTCTGCTCGAAGGTGGTGTGAATGCGCCCGTCGGCCTCGACCTCGCGCAGCAGCCCGTCCACGTAGGTTGAGCGCAGCTTCGCGTACTCGCGGTACTCCAGCACGAGCTTCGCGATCTCGTGGTCCTCGGCCAGCTCCTCGAGCACCGCCGCGCTGGTGGACCAGCCGGTCTTCGTCTTCCGCCCCTTCGGCAGCTCCATCCGCTCGAAGAGCACCTCGGAGAGCTGCTGGGGTGAGCCGACGTTGAACTCACAGTTCGCCAACTCGCAGATGCGGCCCTCCAGGTCATCGACGATTTCGTCGAATCTCTCCCCGAGTTCAGCCAGCTTCTCCGTGTCCACCGCGATCCCTGCAAGCTCCATCTCCGCGAGGATCGGCGCCAGCGGCATCTCGATCTCATCGAAGAGCGTCAGCAGCCCGGCCTGCTGCAGATGGCCGCGCATCGGCTCACGAAGATCGCGCACCGAGAGCGCCTCGGTGGCCGCGCGCAGGTGCGCTGGCTCGATCTCCGCCTGCGACTCGCCATCGGCCTCGGGCAGCGCGTAGCCGAGATGCTCCTGCGCGAGCAGCCCGATGGAGTGGTCGCGGCGGTTGGGCAGCAGGAGGTAGGAGGCGATCTCCGGGTCGAACCGGCCGCCCGCGACGAGCAGATCGAGCGGGGTGAGCGCGCGGAGGTGTGCCTTGAGGTCGGCCGCGCCCTTCCCGACCGTCTCGTCCGCGAGCAGCCCGGCCAGTCCGCTGAGGTCGAGACCGTCCGCGGCCTCGGTGGCGAAGAGTGTGCCCTCGGCCTCCGCGCCGCTGTCGAGCGGGATGAGCGCGGCGAGGTCATCGCCGGCGGCCAGCGCGAGCATCGGCGCATCATCGTCGGCAAGGGCGAGCGCGATGAAGCCCTCCTCGCGGAGTTGTGCGACGATCTCGTCGAGGCGCTCCTGCTCGTGCACGACCCCGACGTGCACCTCGCGCTCGTGCTGCTCGCCCTGCGGGAGGCGATCGAGGACCGCGGAGAATTCGAGCCTCTGCGCCAGCTCACGGAGCCTCTCGATCGGCAGCCCCTCCCACGCGATCTCCGCCAGCTCGGTGGCGACGGGCGCGTCGGTCGCGATGGTGGCGAGACGCCTGCTCAGCTCCGCCTGCTCGGGCCCGGCTTTGAGCCGGTTGCGGATGCGGGTGGACTCGATCTGATCGATACCGGCGAGGGCGGCCTCCAGCGAGCCGAACTGCTCGAGCAACTGCTGCGCGCTGCTGTCACCGATGCCGGCGACGCCGGGGATGTTGTCGGAGCTGTCGCCGGAGAGGGCCTTGAGGTCGATGAGTTGCCCGGGCTCGAGGTGGTAGTCCTCGCGCACCGCCTCGCGGTCGTAGCGCTTCGTGTCCTTGATGCCGCGGAGGGTCGCGACGACCTCGATGTTGTCGTCGATGAGCTGCAGGAGGTCGCGGTCGCCGGTGACGATGACGACCTGCCGTCCCTGCCCGGCGGCGCGCCTGGCGAGCGTCCCGATCACATCGTCGGCCTCGTAGCCCTCAAGCGAGACGGCGGAGATCCCGAGGGCCTCGATGAGTTCGGAGAGCAGCGGGACCTGCGCCCTGAGGGCGTCGTCGGTCGGCGGACGGTGCGACTTGTACTCATCGTAGATCTGATCGCGGAAGGTCGGTCCGGGGAGGTCGAGCGCCACCGCGGCGAACTGCGGCTGCTCCTGCTCGAGCAGTTGCATCATCATCTGCAAGAAGCCCAGCAGCGCACCGGTGGGCTGCCCGTCGCTGGTGCTCAGCGGGGGCAGGGCGTGGAAGGCGCGGTGAAAGAGCGAGTGTCCATCAACGAGCAGCACTTTGTCGGCCATCGGCGTCGCGTCCCCTGCTGAAGTCGTAGTCGTCTCGTCCGTCCGAAGGTGGTCAGTATCCCCGGCACCGGGTGAGGCCGGTCGGCGAGTCGCATTCGCGGCCCCTCAGCGCGGCATCTGCAGCATCTGATCGACGTCCCTGACGCGGACCTCCTGGAGCATCTGCTCGATGGCCTCCCGGGCCGCCTCGCGGGCGACTGCCTGCGAGGACGCCCCGAGCAGGTCGAGGAGGCCGGTGCGGCCGCCGATGTCGCGGACCTGCGGCTCCCCCTCGATGCCCGCAAGCTCGCCGGCGACCTTCACGGCGTGGTTGAACCCGCCAAGTTCATCGACGAGCCCCGCCTCCAGCGCCTGCTCGCCGGTGAAGATGCGCCCGTCGGCCAACTTTCTTGCGTCCTCGATCTCGATCCTGCGGCTTTCAGCGACATGCTCGACGAACTGCTTGTGGATGTTGTCGATCATGTCCTGGATGAGTTGCCGCTCGGTCTCGCTCATAGTCCGCCAGGGGCTGCCGATGTCCTTGAGGGGGCCGGAGGTGATGTCACCGCCCTCGACGCCGACCCTGTCCATCAACTCGTAGTAACGCAGAAAGCTCATGCGCACGCCGATCGAGCCGGTCAGCGTCGCCGGGTTGGCGATGATCTTCTCGGCGGGCAGCGCGATGTAGTACCCGCCGGATGCGGCGACGTCCGCCATCGAGACCACGACCGGCTTGGCATCGGCGAGCCGCCGGATCTCATGGTAAAGCTCCTGAGACGCCGCGGGGGTTCCTCCCGGTGAGTTGATGCGCAGGACCACGGCTTTGATGCTGGCGTCCTCTTCCGCGCGCCGCAGTTGTCTGAGCGTCTGGCGCACGCCACCGAGCGGCGCGCCGAACATCGTTTGCCCACCGGAGGCGGAGATGACGCCCTCGACGGTGATGACCCCGACGCGCTCCCCCACGCCGCCGAGGCGCATCTCGGAGCCGGAGGCCATGCTTGTGATGGCCACGATCATGATGATCATCCCGACGAGCAGGACGATCCCGATGAACGCCAGGCCTGCGATGAGCAGCCAGTTGCTGCGTGACGCGCCCGGCGCGGACGGGGGCGGGGGTGGAGGCGAGCCGCCGTAGTCGGCTCCTCCCGCCGGCTCCGGCCGCCCTGGACCGCCTGTCTGTGCGTAGGCCATCATCGTTCACCTCGACGGTTCTTAACTGCGTCCGGGCGAGCGTGCCCGGACGCCAGACTCATACGATGCCCGGCAGCCGGGGATTGCCCGTTGACAGGACGCTCGGGCCGCTGGTAGACTGGTAGTGAGTGCCGGAGTGGCGGAACTGGCAGACGCACCAGACTCAAAATCTGGCGGGGCTCAACACCCCGTGCGGGTTCGAATCCCGCCTCCGGCACCATCCTGACCCTCGCTCCACCTTTCCCGCTGGCGCAGCATCATGATGCAACGCGGCGGGCCCGCTGTCAAGTGATGCGCGCGGACCGGTCTTCGGCGTCAACGTCCGCCCGTCCGGAAGCACCCCGCGATCAACTCACGCAGCCCCGCAACCACGTCCGGATGCTCCTCGACAACGTTCGTGGTCTCCGCGCGGTCGGCGTTGAGATCGTAGAGCGCCGGCCCGTGGCCGGGGTCATCCGCGTCGAGCCCCTCGAAGTAGTGCCAGTCGAGCGTGCGGGCGGCCGCGAAGTTCCGGTAGCCCACCAGCAGCCAGTCGTGCAGCGATTCGGCCTCGCCCTCGACGAGTCGCCAGAGGTCCTCGCCATCCATCGGGGGATGATCCTCCACGCCCGCGAGCCGCATCAGCAGCGGCGCGAGATCCATCCCACTCGCGAGCGCATCGACACGCGTCCCGGCGAAGCTCTCGTCGGGGTGCCGGACGATCAGCGGGAGCTGTGCGACCGCCGAGTTCAGGAGGCTCCACTGCTTCTGGATGCAGCCCTCCTCGCCGAGGTGGGTGCCGTGGTCGGTGGTAAAGACGACGACGGTGTCGTCGCGCATCCCGAGGTCATCAACGTGCTCAAGGAGCCCTCCGATGCACTCATCAACGAAGGTGACTTCCGCCGCGTAGAGGTCCTGCAGGACCGGGTAGTCCTCCTCGCGGACGTCGGCGACGTTTACGCCGTAGCCGAACTGATAGTCCTCGATCGGGTAGGGGTCGCGGTACATCTCGCGGAAGCGTGGAGGGGCGTCCCACGGCTCGTGGGGGTCGAAGAGCTCGAGCCAGAGCATGAAGGGCGAGTTCGCGGCGTTGCGGTCGAGCCACTCCATCGCGGCGGTGCAGGACCGGGCGCAGATGTAGTCCTGCTCGTCTTCGCGGTCGAGCATGTTCATGAGGTACTGTCTGAGGCGCTCGTCGTAGGTCGGGTTCCAGTGGTGCTCGGGGATGTGATCGCGCGGGTTGACGGCGTCGCGCGGCCCGCTGCGCCACATGTCGTTCTCCTGCCCGCGGATCCACTCCCACGAGTTGAAGCCGCGATGGAAGTTGAGGTCCGGCTTGAACATGTGGTAGCAGTCGGCGACGAGCCCGGAGGTGTACCCGTGCTCGCGGAGTATCTCCGCGACGGTGACATCATCGGGTGAGAGCGGACGCCACGCGCCCTCGGGGAGGATGGAGTTGCCGGTGTGGAACACGCGGCGCATCGGGATGGTCGGGAGGCCGTCGGCGTAGCAGTTGGTGAAGGTGACTCCCTCCCGGGCGAGTCGGTCCAGGTTCGGAGTCTTCACCCGCCTGTTGCCGAAGCAGCCGAGATGGTCGGCGCGGAAGGTGTCGGTGACGATCACGATCAGATTCATTGCGAATCCTCCCCGTGCTGTTGCGCGCCCGCGCGGCCGCGCGGGCGGCGGCGATCCTCTCGCGGCTATCCCCGGCACTACTCGGGCGCGCCCATCGTGCGGAACTTCTCGTAGCGCAGATCGGGCAGATCGTTCCAGTCAAGCTCCTCGAGTTCGCTCAGTGTCAGCAGCAGCGCCCGACGCAGGTAGTCGGCGGCGGCCCTCGGGTCGGTGTGCGCGCCACCCTCGGGCTCGCTCACGATGCCGTCGATCACTCCGAGGCGCAGCGCGTCGTCGGAGGTGAGCCGCAGCGCATCGGCGGCCTCCTTGTTGAGCGCGCGGTTGCGCCACAGGATCGCCGCGCACGACTCCGGTGCGATGACCGAGTAGTACGAGTTCTCCAGCATCAGCACGCGGTCGCCCACGCCGATCCCGATGGCGCCGCCCGAGCCGCCCTCGCCGATGATGACGGGGATGATGGGGACGGTCAGCGCGAACATATCGCGCTGGTTCGCGGCGATCGCCTCGGAGATCCCGCGCGCCTCGGCCTCGTCGAGGCAGTGGGCGCCGGGGGTGTCGATGAGCGTCACGATGGGCCTGCCGACCTGGTTGGCCAGCCGCATGATGCGCATCGCCTTGCGGTAGCCCTCGGGCCGGGCCATCGCGAAGTTGCGTCGCGAGCGCTCGCGGGCCTGCCGCCCCTTCTGATGGCCGATGACCGCGACGGGTCGGTCCTCGATCCATCCCAGCCCGGCGACGATCGCGCCGTCGTCGCCGAAGCGCCGGTCGCCGTGCAGTTCGATGAAGCCGTCAACGACCTGCTCGATGTAGTCAAGCGAGTAGGGGCGGTCGGGGTGGCGGGCCAGTTGAACGCGGTTCCACGCATCCACGCTGTCCGCCTCATCGCGCGGCCGCGGCTCGGTGCGCAGCGCGTCATCGGCCTCGTCGAAGCCACCGCTGGCCCCACGGGCGTCGCCGGTGCTCCACGCGATGAGCGTCGCGAGCGTCTCGCGCATCTCCTCGCGCGGGATCACGAGGTCGATCATTCCGTGCTCGCGCTGGTACTCCGCGGTCTGCACGCCATCGCCGATCGGCATCCCGGTGACCTCGATCACGCGCGGCCCGGCGAAGCCCATCGCCGCGCCCGGTTCGGCGATGATGATGTCGCCGAGGAATGCGTAGCTGGCGGTGACGCCGCCGTAGGTCGGGTGGGTCAGGAGGCTGATGTAAGGCACACCGGCCTTCGCGAACCTCGCGGTCGCGCCCGCGGTCTTCGCCATCTGCATCAGCGAGATGAGGCTCTCCTCCATGCGCGCTCCGCCGGATGCGCTGATGATGATCAGCGGCAGCTTCTCCTCCGCCGCGCGCTCAATCAGCCGCGTGATCCGCTCCCCCACGACCCAGCCCATCGATCCGCCGCGGAAGCCCGACTCCATCACGCCGATGGCGATGTCCATCCCTGCAAGCGCCGCTTTCCCGGTGATGACCGCGTCCTGCATGCCGGTCTTCTCGCGGGCCTCCTCGAGCTTGCCGCGGTACTTCGGGAACTCCAGCGGATCGCACAGCGGCAGATCGGTGTCCCACTCCTCGAAGCTCCCGTCGTCAACGGTGATCTGCAGGCGCTGCGCCGCGCTCAATCGGAAGTGAAAGCCGCACTTGCCGCACACCCACAGGTTCTGCCGCAGCTCCTTGGTGTAAAGGAGCTGGTGGCACTGCGGGCACTCCTCCCACATATCGGCCGGGATGTCGTCGTCAAAGCGGCTCCGGATTCTGTCACTGCTCATCGCGCTCAAAGCTGCACCTCCGCCGCGTGCTTCTCCGCGGCCGGGTTGAAATCTTCTTCAGGCACTGCGTGCGACATCCTCGTGCGGGGCACCGGCGCACTGCTCCCGCTCCGGGCAGATGCGCAGGTCCCACCACACAGAGCATAACATGAAGATCGGCAACCAGTCTATCCGCCCCCCGATCCCCGCGCGCACGGTCCACCCGGTCAGCACCGCCAGACACGCCGCCAGCAGCGCTACATGCGTTGGATCGAGCCAGCGGGCAGGTCGGCGAAAGTGCGTGAGCCACGCCCGTCGAAGCACCACCGCCGTCACGATGACCATCGCCAGCGCGGCGGGCAGGCCGCCGTCGAGCCATGCGTCGAGCCACGCATTGTGCGCGCGGTTGAGGCCCAGCCGCTGATGGTGGCGGAACTGCGAGCCGCCGAGGCCGATCACCGGGTTGCGCTCGATCAGCTCGCCCGCCGCGGACCAGACCTGCAGCCTGCGGTTGAGACTCCGATGGCCGGTGCCGCTGCGCATGAGCACGTCCTGAAAGCGCGAGAGCGATGGGGGCCCGCCGAGGTCGCCGCTGAGCATCAGCCCCCCGCCCGCGACCACCGCGCCCGCCACCGCCACGGTCAGCCACCGACGCCGGAGCAGCACGCCGATCACCGCGAGCGCCACCAGACTCGCCACAACCGCCGCCCGCGCGCCCGACAGCAGCACCCCCGCCGCCAGCACGGCCACCGCCACGCCCCACGCCGCGCGCGAGCGCCACCGCCGCTCGGTCAGCGCGGGCACCAGCGCCAGCGGGAGGCCGACGATCAGCATCCCGGCGAAGATGCCCGCGTTCTGATAGAGCGACTGGTAGCGACCTTCGCCTGTGACGCCCGCGACCCCGAGCAGTGTTCGCACGATCCCGCCGCCGAACACAAGGTCGGCGACGGTCAGCGCGGCGAAGGTGCTGATGAAGATCGGCACCACCCGGGCGCAGAGCCTCGCCCGGCCGGGCGTCGAGCAGATCGCGCGCGTCACCGGCGCGAAGACAAGCCACACGAAGCTCCAGCGCACGAAGTCGCGGCCCGCGAGGCCGAGATCGCGGGCGTGCGGCAGTGCCAGCGCCAGCCCGGCGAGGAAGAGCAGGCCCGGCACGATCATCGGGCTGGAGGTGTACCACCGCCCGAGGAAGTCGCGCTGCTCCCCGGCCATCGCGGCGTACACAAGAACGATCAGCGCCAGCGTGAGAGGGACGTACGCCAGCGACTGCGCGTTGACGCCGAAGACCACGTCTGTGAAGAGCGTGATCAGGAGCAGGCTGATGAGATAGAGGCCGGTTGCGGCGGGCATGAGAGCGGATACCCGAGGCGTCAAAGATTAACGTGTCGTGACATATTCCTCGCGACCGGGCACCACGCCTCCCCCACTCTCGGGCGGCCATGCATGACGCAGATCTCCGCGGGCGGGCAGGCGTTGCGCGGAGGGGACGGTGCCGCTTCTCGTGCGCCCGCGGCGGCGGAAGGGTGCGACCGAATTATGTAGGTTGCTGGCGCTGACGGCTCACGGCGGCCTCACCCCGACCCGCTCGCTGCGCTCGGGGGTAGCCCCTCTCCCTGAGACGCCGCGCTGCGCGCGGGTCCTGCAGGAGAGGAGGACACAACCGTGAGCGGAGATCCGAAAGAGCTTTGACAGGTCGGAACGTGGGGCTCATTCCCCCTCCCGCCGGAGTTCGCACCGCGAACTCACAGGGAGGGGGTGCCCGAATGTCGTGTATGAGGGCGGGGGAGGCTGTCGTTGCCGCACCTGCACAATACGGTCAGCCCCGCGGCGGAAAACGGTCTTGACAGTCAGGCCGCGGACGTGGTATATTGACGCTCGCCGCAAAAGGGTGCGCCCATGGTCTAGTGGTGAGGATACCGGGTTCTCAGCCCGGGGGCCGGGGTTCGATTCCCCGTGGGCGTACCAGCAATTATTGTGCCGCAGGCCTGCCATGCAAGACGCGGGTCGCACGCGGATTACGCCAGGCCGCGCAGGCCCACTGCGCGGCTTTTTCATTGTGTGCCGGCGAGTGATGCTCATGGCCAGCTACTCCGTCGAGGGTCTCGTCGTCGAGGTCCTCGAGGGCGACATCACGGAGGCCGACACGGACGCGATCACCAACGCGGCCAACGATCACCTGTGGATGGGCTCCGGGGTTGCGGGCGCGATCAAGCGCGCGGGCGGCGAGCAGATCGAGCGCGAGGCCGTCGCGAAGGGCCCGATCGAGGTCGGCACGGCGATCGAGACGACCGCCGGGGACCTCTCGCACGCGTATGTGATCCACGGCGCGGTGATGGGCCAGGACCTCAGGACGAGCGCGGACCTGATATCCCGGACGACTGTGAGCTGTCTCGAGCTGGCGGAGGCTCTGAGCCTCTCGTCGCTGGCGCTCCCCGCCTTCGGCACGGGTGTCGGCGGCTTCGACGTCGGTGAGTGAGCGCGGCTGATGACAGGCGCCATCGAGGAGTTCGCCGGGCAGGGGACGAACCTGCAGCGCGTCGCGCTGGTGCTCTTCGGTGAGGACGCCTTTGAGGCATTTGACCGGGCCGCGGGAGAAAGGTGGGGCGAGTGATGACCCGAGTTGTGCTCATCTGCCTCGCCGTCGTACTCATCGCCCCGGTCGCCGCCGCGTACGACGACTTCTCCGCCGACTACCTCGCCGCTCGCGAGCGCCTCGTGCCCGCCCCTGTCTCCTCACGCATCGCCCTGCGGCAGGTTCTCGGCACGGGCGACTTCGCGCATGTGGAGCTTGTCGGCGACGTCAGTGGCAAGGCCTCCGCGGCTCCGGCACTGAGCGGTGAGCTGCTCCGCACGCTGATGGTCACGCTCGACGATGGCTGCAACGTGGAACTGCGCGCGGGTGATGAGATCGATCGCCTGCAGGTCGGCCACCGGATCGCGGTCATCGCAGAGGTTTCCCGTGGTGGCAGCTCGTCCGGCAGCCTGACGGTGGAGACGTGGATCCACGAGTGGGACCTGCCGCGCGAGGTGGAGGATGTCGAGGAGGCGGAGGACGCTCGGGCGCCGGAGACGCCTGCCCGCACCCCCGAGCAACCGGCGGCCCCCGGCCCGGCGGGAAGCGGCCCGCTCCAGCTTCCCCGCCCGGCGGCCAGCAACATATACCAGCTCGACGCGATCGAGACGTGGACGTCCTGGGTGCTGGAGCACAACTCGAAGCTGACCGGAGAGCAGGCCCGCGACATCGTGCGATGGGTGCTGCACTACGCGCAGGAGTACAACGTCAACCACACGCTGATCTTTGCGCTGATCAAGTGGGAGTCGTGGTTCAACCCGGCCTGCGTCTCACACGCGGGAGCCATCGGGCTGATGCAGTTGATGCCCGGCACCGCGCGCGGCCTCGGCGTCAACCCGCACAACGTGCAGCAGAACATCCAGGGCGGCACCCGCTACCTTGCCGAGCAGCTTGGCAAGTACGCCGATCGGTCGAACTACGAGCGCGTGATCCTCGCGCTGGCATGTTACAACGCCGGGCCGAATGCCGTGAAGCGCGCCGGCCACCGCGTGCCGAACATCCGGGAGACCCAGAACTACGTGAAGAAGGTCAGCACCACGTTTTACGAGTTGCACCAGGCCGGAATGCCCTGAGCCCACCACAGGCCACCCCGGAGGATGCCCATGCGTCGCCTGGCCCCGGTCGTGCCGGTTCTGCTGCTCGCGCTGCTTCCCCTGACGCTGTCCGCCGATCCGGTCTTCGTTGACGTCACCGAGCAGGTGGGGCTCTCCGGGGGCCAGCAAGCCGCGTGGGCCGACTTCGACGGCGACGGCTGGGTGGACGTGCTCATCGGCGGCACGCTCTTCCGCAACATCGAGGGGGAGCGCTTCGAGGAGGTCGCGCTGCCGGAGGGGGTTGGCGCGACGGGCGGGACATGGGGCGATGCGACCAACAACGGGCACCTCGACCTCTTCACATTCGGCTCAACCTTCGCGCTGGCGCTCAACAACGGCGACGGGACCTTCAGCCGCTCCAACGGCCTGCCCGAGATCCCGGTGGTCAACTCCCGCGGCGCGTGCTGGGTTGACCTCAACCACGACGGCCTCCTCGACCTCTACATCGCCGGGTATGAGAAGTGGGAGGAGGACGTGTACGTTGACGCGGTGCTGATCAACGAGGGCGACGGCGTCTTCTCCCTCGGCTGGCAGAGCACTCCAGAGGGCAGGCGCTCGGCACGCGGGGTGACCGCCGCCGACTTCGACGAGGACGGCCACGCCGACGTGTACGTCTCGAACTACCGCCTGCAGCCGAACCATCTGCTGCTGAACACGGGCGAGCTTCCGATGCCCGAGGTGGCGGTCGAGCGCGGGGTCGCGGGCGTGGCGAAGAGCGCGATCAACTACACCGGCGGGATCCGCTACCCGGTCAGCGGGCACACGATCGGCTCGGCGTGGGGGGACCTCGACAATGACGGGCACATCGACCTGTTCGTCGGCAACTTCAGCCACCCGCCCGCCTATCAGGACCGCCCGCAGTTCATGCGCAACACCGGCCCGCCCGACTGGACCTTCGAGGATATGAGCGCGCAGGCGGACCTGCGGTGGCAGGAGCCATACGCCAGCCCCGCGCTCGCCGACGTTGACAATGACGGCCACCTCGATCTCTACTTCACCACGGTCTACGCGGGCGATCACAGTGTCCTCTACCTCAACGACGGCGACTGGACGTTCCGCGATGTGACCGCTGAGGCGGGCATCAAGGCGGAGAGAACCTACCAGGCGGCGTGGGCCGACTTCAACAACGACGGCCGCCTCGACCTGCTCACCGGCGGAAGGCTCTACGAGAACCGCACCGAGGGCGGGAACTTCCTGCGGGTGAAGCTCGAGGGCCCCGGCTCGGCGATCGGCGCGGTGGCGCGGGTGCAGATCGGGGAGGCGACGCTCACCAGGCACGTCGAGTCGTCCACCGGCGAGGGCAATCAGAGCGAGATGACGCTGCACTTCGGCCTCGGCGACTACGAGGGGGCGGTGGTGGTGGAGATCACGTGGCCCGGCGGCGCGGAGCAGACGTACTACGCGCACTCAGGCTGGACCGTCCGGGTGCGGAGGTAGCTCAGCGGCAGGCGTCCACGAACGCGGTGAAGATGCGCATCAGGCACGCGTCGCGGTCGGCCATGATCTCCGGGTGGAACTGCAGCCCGAGGCAGAACGTTCCATCGCGCCGCTCGGTGGCCTCGACGACCCCGTCCTCGCTCCGCGCAACGACCTCAAAGCCCGGCGCCACGTCCTCCACGGCCTGGTGGTGGTAGCTGTTGACCGAGAGCTGCGTGACACCGCAGAGCTCGGCGAGCAGGCTGCCCTCAGCGACCTCGATGTCGTGTGTGCCGAACCAGCCGGGGGCCTCCTGTTTGTGCTTGAGGGCGCCCTCCACCTGGCTGCCGACGTCCTGCAGAAGTGAGCCCCCCGCGATCACGTTGATCGACTGGACGCCGCGGCAGATGCCGAGCATCGGCAGCGCCGGACGATCGAGCGCGTACCGCACCGCGACACGGTCAAGATGGTCGCGCCGGGGGCTGATGGAGCCGAGCTTCGCGTGCGGCTGGCTGTCGTAGCTGCGCGGATCGACGTCCGGGCCGCCGGTGACCAGCAGGCCGTCACACAGCTCCAGCAGCGCCACGATCTCATCATCGGCGGCGTCGTGAATGAGCAGTGACGCGCCGCCCGCATCCGCGATCCGGTCGAGGTAGGGCTGGTTCACGAGCTGGCGCTCGGAGAACGCGCCTGAGCCGTCATCCGAATGATTGCACAGCACGCCGATGCGCGGCTTCATGACGACCTCCCTGACCTGCCGGATGTGGCCGGCGCCGCCGCTCACTCGCCGGCGGGCGCATCCTCGTCGGTCTCGTCGAACGCGCCTCGCGGCAGTCCGGCAAGCCCGAGCCACAGCAGCACGCCGCAGACGACCTGGACCGGCAGGTCGCCCCACTCGTGGTAGGTGGACGGCTCCGAACGCGGCCGGATCTCATGCCACGCAACGCCTGCCTCCCCGACCGGCACGTCCGCGAGCACCTCGCCGTCAGGCGCTATGATCTGCGAGCGCCCCCAGCTTGCGGCGCGGACGATGTACCTCCGGCTCTCCGCCGCGCGCAGCGGCGCGGTGACCGAGTGCTGCTCGATCTCGTAGGTGTCCGCCGCCCAGGCGTCGCTGGTGCCGATCACCATGAAGTCGGCCCCGAGCCTGACGTTGGTGCGAAGCACATGCGGGAAGAGCGCCTCGAAGCAGATCAGCGGCCCGGCGCGGTGCTCGCCGATGCGCAGGGCCCGGTGGCCGTCGCCGGGCGAGAAGTCAACATTCCGCAGCGCGAACTGCCGCAGCCACGGGAAGCGCTCGGCCCACGGGACACTCTCGCCGAACGGGACGAGCACGACCTTCGCGTAGCTGTCGGTCATCTCGCCCTCCGGCGAGAAGACGAAGAGCGTGTTGTACACGTGGCCATCGACGATCTCGAACGCACCGGTGATGATCCACGCGGACTTCTCCACCGCGAGTTCGGCGATCTGATCGGCGTAGGTCTGCTCCTGGTTGAGCACGACGGGGATCGCTGTCTCCGGCCAGACGATCAGCTCAACGTCATCGGGCACGGTGCGCGAGAGCGTCGAGTAGATCGCCAGCGCCTCCTCGGCCCGCTGCACGCTCGTGCCCTCGATGTCCGACAGCGACGCCTGCACCGCCGCGACCTCGATCGGGTCCCCGGCGTCCTTCTCCGGCATGCGGAGGATCAGCGCCCCCCAGATGAACATGAGCAGCACGACGACGTAGCAGGCGAGGGCGGTCTTCGTGGCGAGATGGAAGAACTGCCCCGGGTGCATCCGGGGTCGCGCGCGCAGCCCCGGCGCCACCGCGAGGATCACCTGCGCCACGGCCGCGTTGATCGCCGCTATGAAGAATCCGAGGCCGAAGTGCCCGACCATCGAGGCCACCTGCACCAGCGGGAGCTGATCGTGCTGGGTGTAGCCGAGGTTGCCGACGGTGAAGCCGAGGCCGCCGATTCCGCCCCGGAACATCTCAAAGAGCGTCCACGCGCTCGCGACCGAGAGGGCGCGCACCGCCGGGAAGCTCGCTCGGTTGCACATCGCGGCGACGAGGCCGAAGAGGCCGAAGAAGAGCGACTGAAACGCCACGCTGGCGAACCACGCGAGGAATCCGTACTTGAGCATGAACCCCGCGAAAAGCCCGAGGAAGGAGACGCCGAAGACGAGGCCCAGCACCAGCCCGCCCACCGGCCGGACCTGCGTGAGCACGAAGAGCAGCGGGATGAGGGCGAACCACGCGAGAGGCCCGAGGTCGAGGGGAGGGAATGCCGCGAAGAGGACCACGCCTGAGGCCGCCGCCAGCGCCACCTTCGGCCAGGTCAGCCGCAGGGTCGTCGTGATCGTCGGCGCCGTCTCGGTCATCTCGGGCTGAGCACCCTCCGCGGCCCCGATGCTCACTGTTCGAGCGCGATCTCGCCGGCTTCGAGGCGCGCGAGGAATGCCTCGATCCGCGAGAGCGCCTCCCGCAGGTCGCTGATGGAGCTGGCGTAGCTGCAGCGCACGTGGCCCTCGCCCGCCTCGCCGAACGCATCACCAGGCACGACCGCGACACGCTGGTCGGCGAGAAGGGCCTTCGCGAACTGTTGGGAACTCAGGCCGGTGGCACGGATCGACGGGAACGCGTAGAACGCGCCCATCGGCTCGAAGCAGTCGAGGCCGATGCGGTTGAGGCCCTTGATGAAGACGCGGCGGCGCTGATCGTACTCGGCGACCATCCGCGCGCGATCGTCCTCGCCGCGCCGAAGCGCCTCGACGGCCGCGATCTGCCCCATGATCGGCACGCACATCGTGGTGTACGCGTGCATGCGGGTCATCGCCTCGATGATCTCCGCGGGGCCGCAGGCGTAGCCGACGCGCCAGCCGGTCATCGCGTCGGCTTTCGAGAAGCCGTTGAGCAGCAGGGTGCGGTCATACATCTCCGGCAGCGTCGGGAATGAGCAGTGGTCGCCGTCGTACGTCAGCTCGGCGTATATCTCGTCGGAGATGACCAGCAGGTCCTTCGCGAGAGCGACCTCGGCCACCGCTTCGAGATGCTCGCGGCGCATGACCGCGCCGGTCGGGTTCGACGGGTTGCAGAAGAGCAGGCCGCGCGCGCGCCCGGTGCAGGCGTCGGCGAGCGGGCCGGGCTGGATGCGGAACTCGTGCTCGAGGTGTGTGCGCACCGCGACGGCCTGGCCGTGCGCCATCTCGACGCAGGGCGCGTACGAGACGTAGGACGGATCGGTGACGAGGAACTCATCGCCCGGGTCGAGCAGCGCCCGCATGGCGAGATCAACCGCCTCGCTGGCGCCGACGGTGATCAGTATCTGGCTCGTCGGATCGTAGCTGACGCCGAACTTGCGCTCGAGATAGCGCGCGATCTCCTCGCGCAGTTCGAGCAGCCCGAGGTTCGAGGTGTAGGAGGTCGCGCCATGCCGCAGCGACTCGATCACCGCGTCACATATGCGCCACGGCGTGGGGAAGTCCGGCTCACCCACGCCGAGGCTGATAACATCGTCCATCCCCACGACGAGGTCGAAGAACTCGCGGATCCCCGACGGTCTGAGGTCGCGCGCGAGTCGGGAGATGCGGCCGGTCCTCTGATCGGTCGTCACGGCGACACCGCCAGTCTGCGGCTGGTGGGCTGCTCGCCCATGAGCCGGCCCTCGAGCTTGTATGTCTTGAGCACGAACGACGTGGACGTGCCGGTGACTCCCTGCGAGGGCGCGAGCTTCTCGGCGACGAAGCGGGCGATGTCGCGAAAGTCCCGGCCCTCCACGACCACGGTCAGGTCGGCCGTGCCGGAGGTGAGGTGGATCGAGTGCACCTCGTCGAAGCGGGCGATGTGCCCGGCGAGCTCGTCGAAGCCCACGCCGTACTGCGGCGTGCCCTCGACGAGAATATACGCGAAGACGCGCTCGACGTCGGCCTTCGACCAGTCCACCAGTGCGCGGTAGCCCAGCACCGTCCCGTCCCGATGCATCTCAGAGATGGTCTCGGCGACCTCTTCGGCCGTCAGCCCGAGCCGCTCCGCGATCTCCGCGTCCGGCAGCCGTCCTTCGTCGGTGAGGATTTTCAGGATCTTCTCGCGCATCGTGCTCTCCCAGGCTCGCAATGCTCCGCGCGGCTCGCGTCGGCTCTCATGACCTGCGCCGGTGTTCGGGGCTGAGGATCAGAAGCGCTTCTTGGGCTGCCGGCCGCTCCTGCCGTCGGTGTCCTTCTTGCGCCGCTCGCGCCTCTTGCGCCTCTTCTCCTCCTGCGCGACGCGCTCGGCCTCCTTCATCGTGTCCCGCATGCTGCGCCTGGCGGGCTGCTGCCCCTCGACCTCCTCGGACTCGGCACCGGTGGCGGCGGCCACTGACGCACGGGAGGCGGCACGCGCCCTCGACGGCGCGCCACTGCGGGCTCGCCCACCACGCTGGTCCGCGAGCCGGTACCACGTCACCACGATCGGGCTTGCGGTGAAGATCGAGGAGTACCCTCCGGCGGCGATCCCGATGATCAGCGCCAGCGCGAAGCCCTCGATCGTCGCCCCACCCAGCAGGTAGAGCGCCATCAGCGTGAAGATCGTGGTCAGTCCGGTGTTGATCGAGCGCGCCATCGTCTGCAGCAGGCTGGCGTTGACGACGCTCTCAAGTGGCGCGCGCCGGTGCAGGCTGCGGTTCTCGCGTATCCGGTCGAGGATGATGACGGTGTCGTTGATCGAGTAACCGATCACGGTCAGGATCGCCGCGACCAACCAGCTGTTCAGCTCAGTCTGAACCACCGCCAGCGCGCCGAGCAGCAACGTCGTGTCCTGCAGCAGTGCGATCACCGATGCGACCGCGAAGCGGAACTCGTAGCGGACGGTGATGTATATCAGGATCAGGATGACGCCGAGGGTCAGCGCCTCGATGGCCGAGCGCGTCAGCATCTCACCGATGACCGGGCCGACCGTCTGCCGGCCGAGGCTTTCGACGTCCCCGCCGCGGTCGCCAAAGACCTCAACGAGCTTCGCCTCGATGGCGAGGTCCCGCTGGCGCGCCTCCTCGTCATTTTCGACTTCGGGGGTGCGAATGAAGATCTGATCGTTGTCGGCAACCTGGATCTGGCTCATCCCCAGACCCATCTCCACGAGGAACTGGCGGGTCTGTGCGATGACCTCGATATCCTCACCGGCAGTGGTCACCAGCGGGCGCTCGAACCTGTACTGCAGCAGGCTTCCGCCCGTGAAGTCAATACCCCAGTTCAGGCCTCTGACCGCCCAGAAGCCCATTCCGGTCAGGATCAGGATGCCGGAGATGGTGAACCAGAGCCACGAGTATTTGACGATGTCCCAGTTTCGCCTGTGAAAAAAATCCACCAGTTGTCCTCCTCATGTGACGCGAGCGTCCGGTGAGCTGATGACGACGTGCCCGGTGTGACGGATGTCTACGCCGGTTGCGTCTCCTCGTCGTCGGAGCGCTCACCAACTCCGTAGAGGCTGCGTTTCTGTGCCCAGCGCTGGTCCGCGACCATCGTCAACAACCACCGGGTCACCGTCACGGCGGTGAAGAGGCTGCAGATAACGCCGATGAAGAGCATGATCGCGAAGCCCTTGATCAGGCTGGTGCCGAGCCAGTAGAGCACGGCGGCGGCAAGCAGCGTGGTCACGTTCGCGTCGAGGATAGCCGTCCACGCGCGGTCGAAGCCCGCTGCGACCGCCGCGCGCATCGACTTCCTCGCCCACAACTCCTCTTTCAGGCGTTCGAAGATGATGATATTCGCGTCAACCGCCGTTCCCAGTGTGAGGATGATCCCCGCGATTCCCGGCAGCGTCAGGGTGATCTCCGCGTAGGCGGTGATGGCGATGACCAGCGCGAGATACATGATCAGCGCGAAGTCGGCCAGCAGACCGGGGAGGCGGTAGTACGCGACCATGAAGATCATGACGGCGATGAAGCCCACCAGCGCCGCGTAGAGGCTGCGGGTGATCGAGTCCTGCCCCAGCGTCGCCGAGACTGTGCGGTTCTCGACGATCTCCAGCGGAACCGGCAGCGCGCCGGCGTTGAGCAGCAGCTTCAGATCGCTGGCTTCCTCGGTGCTGAGGTTCCCCTCGATGATGCCCGCACCGGGGATCGCCGAGCGGATCACCGGCGCCATCTGGCAGTCCCGGTCGAGGACGATCGCCATGATGCGACCGATGTTCCGGCGGGTGAACTCGTTGAAGTCGTCCTTCTGGTCATCCTTGAGCTCGAAGGCAACGACCCAGTCGCCCGCCATGCCCGACTGCACTTTCGCGTTCGGCTTGAGGTCGCGCCCGGAGAACTCCACCGGCGACTCCGCCCGCACGAGATCCCATGAGACCGTCCGATCGCTCGTTGTGTCACGCCACTCCTGGTAGGTGAGTGTGTCGATCGGCTCGTACTGCTCGGGGATCAGCCGGAACTCCAGCATCGCGGTGCTCTTGAGGATGTCGAGCACGCGCTCGGGGTCGCGGACACCGGGCATCTGGACGATGATCCGGTCGTAGCCCTGCTTCTGAATGACCGGCTCGCGGATCTCACCGAGGCGGAAGAGCCGCTGCTCGATGATGTTCTGGACGGTGTCGGCCGTGTCGGCGTCCACGAACACCGATGACATCTGTCCGACCTCGACTCCGATGCCGGGGTAGTTGGCGATCAGGAACTCGTGGACCGCGGCCTCCTGCGCGTTCGCCTGCTGCTCGTCATGCGGCTGCGTGGTCACGATCAGGCGGTTGCCGCCGACGACCTCGACGCGCACCTCGCGCGGGCGGGCGTCGGTTCGCTCAGCCAGCAGTGTGCGGATCTCCTGCACCAACTGCTGCTCGGTGAAGGGCGGAGTGTAAGCGCTGCCCTCCGCCTCCGGGCCGGTCACCATCGGCACGTCATCGGCGAGCGAGAAGTGCATCTCCGCCTCGGAGAGGCAGCGGAGCACAACGTGGGCGCCGCCCTGAAGGTCGAGCCCGAGATGGATCTGCGGCTTCGGCGTGTATATCCCGAGGGGGCCGAAGGTGGCGACGGGCGTCTCAACGACCTCCTCGGTCGGCAGGCGCGTGGGTCTGATTCCGGGGAACTCGGCGCTGAGCGCCTCGGTAATCAGCCGCTCATCCCTGTCGGCCTCCGGCTGGGTGAGAGCCGGTGTATCGACGCTGAAGAGCCTCGGGTCGCGGATGACGACCGTCGGATCGGTCACATTCGCGTCCTCGAGGATCTCGAGGATCTCTTCCCTCACGTGTGCGATCTCTCCGGCCGTCTCGTACAGCGGCTCATCGAGTTCATACGCGAATGTGCTGTCAACGGTGAAGCCGGATGCCCTCTCCCATCGAATCGGTGCGAATCCGAGGAGAAAGGCGACTATGAAGATACCGATGATGGTCGGTATCCAGACCTTGGGGCGTGGCTGCATGCTGATTAGCTCTCCTTCGTCTCAGGGCGCGCCGGCGCACAAAGGGAATATCTGACGGGGCCGAAGCCGGGCAAAGTATGTACCTCAGTATAGGATAAGCCCCCCCTGATGTCAATGCTGGGGGTGCCGGCACAAATGGGCGGGGGGCCGCTCCTCGGCTGGCCCTGGCCGCCCGCGCCGTCACACGGCGGCGCATCGAAAAGAGAGGGCCGGGGCTGCAACCCCGGCCCTCAGTCAGCTTGCGACCCGTCCCGCTACGCTCCGGGCGTGAAGTCCGCCGGCTCGGCGCGGTTGATCCACTTCACATGCGAGTCGTAGTAGACCGCGTTGACGCCGTCGTTGTGGCGGCGCATGTTCCTGAGGATCGTCGAGTTGACGTAGTCGGCGTCAGCATTGCCGTTGACCCATCCCGCCATGTGCTGGGCGGGAACGACGTTGCTCCGGTCGAGAGTCGGCCACGAGTTGAACATCCCGATCATCCAGTCCCCGCGGTTGGCCTCGGGGAAGAACCACCCGTCCATCATCATTACCGTGGCACTCGCGGCGCGTATGTTCGCGTCGCTGGTGCCCGCCAGGAAGTGATGGCAGTAGTAGTAGGAGCTGTACGGGCCGAATGTCGCGTAGGGTGGGTTCCATCCTACGTCCATCGTCGTACCCTGGCTGGGGCACTGGTAGACGTTGTCATCGTAGATGTAGGTGTAGGTCATGTGAATCCATCGGTACACCCGATTGTTGGCATCTGAGCGATACCAGTCCGGCGGCATGACGCCATCGTAGTCCGTCCGGTACATCGCGAAGGCCGTGCCGATTTGCTTCATGTTGTTCTGACACGAGGTCATTCGCGCCTTCTCCCGGGCTCGGGCGAAGACGGGAAACAGGATCGCTGCCAGGATCGCAATAATCGCGATCACAACGAGCAGCTCGATGAGCGTAAAGCCTCTTATTCGGCGCGTCACCGCGGATCACCCTCCTGATCGACGGCCGCCACGCGGCCACTATAGCCCTGCCGAGGCAGGGTCGATGCCGTTTGCTGCACACCACGGCCCGCCGCGTGTGTGTGGCCAGCGGAGGCCGATCATCGGCGCCGATTATATGCCCCGTCGCCGGCGCATGTCAAGCTGCTCGCGCCCGGCTGCGTCAGTCGTGCGGGACGAACAGCAGGTAGTCGATGTTCATATGTGTGGTGAGCAGGCCGGTCATCGTCAGCGTCTGCTCGCCTGCGTTGAGCTCCAGCGGAGGAGCCTGCCCCTCACCGCCGGTGAGCCGCACGATCCACCACTCGTCATCGGCGTAGCCCCAGCCGCCGGTGCCGGGGAATGCGACCAGGTCGAGGCCGTCGGCGATCTGACCGTTGACCGCGACCGAGCGCCACGCGCCGACGTCACCGCACGCCATGCGGACGTAGAGGTCCCAGAGCCCGTCCTCGGGGATATCGACCGTCCAGTCGATGGTCGTGCCGTCGCCGATGAAGCTGAAGACGACCGCGTCGCCGGAGGTGCCGTGGTGGCGGCCGGGCTCGACCTGCGGCTGGGTGCCGGTCCACGCCACGAAGTCCTCACCCTCAACCAGCACACCCTCGGGCCGCCGGTCGTCGGGGATGCGGATGACCTGCGAGGGCGGATCGACCTCCGTCAATACTACGCGCTCGACCGGACTGCCCCTGAGCCCGCGCTGTTCCACCCGCAGCGAGAGCCGCGGGTTCGCCTCGACGTAGACGCTGTCGCGCGCCTCGAGGCTTGTGCCGTCATAGCGCCACTTTGAGATCGCCTCGCTGCCCGCCGAGAGCGACACCGAGTCGGGGTGCAGCGGCTCCGTGAGTTCGACCTTCAGCGCCGCCATGCCCGGCCCGACGTCCTGCAGGCCGCCGCTGGCGAGCATCCCCTGCAGGTCGAAACGAGCGGTGAGCGAGCCGACGCGCCTGTCGCCGACGAAGACGGGCACCTCGGCCGCGTCTGGGGGTAGGAACGCCTCGTCGGTCCATCCAAGGTGCAGCCGCTGGCTGCCGAACGGAACCTGCACGATGGCCTGGCCCCTGTCCCAGCGCAGCTCGTCGCCTGGGATCGGGTCACCGTCAACAAAGCCCCACTGCACCCGTTCGGGCAGCCGCACGCGGAGCGTGAAGGTGTTCTCCTGAGAGTCGGCGGGGCGATCCACCGTGTAGGTCACGACGGCCCTGTCGGGGAGATAGCGTACGCCGAATGCGCCGGGAGCCGAGGAGTTCAGCAGCGGTGGCTGCGCGGCAAGCGGCACTGCCAGCAGCGCTGCGAGCGCCACCGTCACGATGATCCGTGCGTGGGAGCCGTACTGCATCTGCGACACACCTCCGGTGATGCGAAGCGTCCGATGCGCCCTGCTGTCGGAGGTGCATTTCGCGGCGGGCGGGCCATCACCTGCCTCGATTGTGGCGGAAGCGCGGAAATCCGCGCTGCGAATGTGTGAACGGTCAACGGCCGCGACCGGCGCGGCCGTTGACCGCTCCTCGGAAGATGGCTCAGCCCTGCCCTCCCCCACCGATCGTGAAGCCCGCGCGGGCCGCCGGGCGTCCCGGCATCGTGAGCACCACTTCATAGCGGCCCGGCGGCAGCATCTGGCCGCCACCGGCCATCAGCGAGAATGACACCCAACCATCCCCCGCGCCGATCTCCCGCTCCGAGCGCGTCAGTTCGGCGCCCTCGAGGAGCCAGACGACCTGCGCGGTTCCGCCCGCCTGGTCGCGATAGCGGTGCAGGATCGCCATCTTCGCAGTATCCGCGAAGACTGTCGCCGCGCCCACCGGCTCACCATTCACCACATCGCGGCAGACGATGATCTCAGCGTCCGCCGTCGGTGCGGGCGCAGGAGCGGGCTGCGATGGTCCCGCGGCTGGAGATGTGCGAGTCGCCACCCACCGGTTCCCGGTTGTGCGGGTCACCGGGCAGTCGAAGGTGCCGCTGAGTTTCCACGTGCCGTCCGGTTCGATGGTGAAGCGTCCCGTGTACGACTGGTTGACGCCGGTGCGGATGAACTTCACCGTGCCGTCCGCCAGCACCGCAGCGTCCTCCAGAGGAACATTGAACACCGTCCCGCTCAGCCGATTCCCTTCGTGCTGCAACGTGAGGTCGCTCCAGGAGTTGTTGGCATTGATCCTCCACACGCCGCTGAGATTGGGCACAGCGACAGGCGCCGCGGTCGGTGCGGGTGCGGGAGCCGGAGTTGGCGCAGGAGCCGGAGTTGGTGCGGGAGTTGGTGTTGGCGCGGGCGCCGCGGGCTCCTGCCAGGTGACGCGGTCGCCGGAGAGCGAGCCGACCAGGGTCGGTGCGTGTGTCGCGCCGTCGCCTGCGAGCACCGCGATCTCCCCGCCGGGCGCGAGCGTCCCGGCGAGCGCGCTTCCGGCCCGAACGGGCATCTCGAGGAACGAGGTGATGGCGGGTTCACCGGCCTCCGGTCGGATGATGTCGAAGCCCGCGGCGCCCGCGCCGGTCCCGGTGATCGAGACCGTCAGCGGCACGTCGGCGGGGAGGATGTAGATCTCCACCGTGCCCGAGGCGCGGATCTCCGCGCCGGGGATCTCGTTGACCTCGCGCCCGTTGATGTAGCCCACGCGCCTGCCCTGCGGGTCGGTGAAGACCGCGTCGGCGGGGCAGCGCAGCACGGCCATGACCCTGTTCGCGCTGGCGAGGAAGTCGCTCATCTCACGCAGCTTCGCCTTCAGGTCGGGGACGATGGCGTTGGCCTCGGCGAGTGAGACCTCGCGGGTGACCTCGCGGGCGGCGATGTGCGTGAGAGTGCTGCCGTCGGAATCGTAGATGGCGCGCATGTCGCTGCTGGAGTTCCAGCCGCCGTCATCGGGGTTGATAAGGAACGCGGACATGGGCTCGTTCGTCTCCCACCGCCGCGCGGGGACGATGTTGGGGTCGTAGACGTAGATCGCGCTGACTCTGCCGGTGACCTCGACGAGCTTGTAGGCCATCACGGCATGGCCCCAGCGTTTCTGGTCCTGCCCCACCTGCCGGGTGCCCGACATCGAGAGGATCACCGGGCGGCGCTCATCACGCAGCTTCTGGCGGACGGTGTTGAGGCAACTGAGGGTGCTGAAGTGGCGGTCGAACCAGAAGTCACCGTTGATCACCGCCTGGGCGATCGGTACCATCTGCGCGCGCTGATAGAGCTTGATATTCGCGTCCGCGTCGTCGCGGCTGAGCGCGGAGGTGTTGCCGCCGCCGGGACGCAGCGAGCCGTCGAGGAAGTACAGGCCGGCGGTCGCGGACATCCCGTAGCAGTGCCCGCCGACGCCGGTCTGCAGGCCGTGATGGAGGTAGCTGTGGAGGCGCATGTAGGTTTGCGGGAAGAACATTCGGCTGAGAAGCTCACCGGCCCGCGGGTCAGTGTACATCTCGCCGACGATGGTGGCGAGCAGTCCCTTCACCATGTCCGAGAAATCGTCGTCATCGGCGCTGTAGTTGCGAAAGCCGTAGGAGTCCTCGCGCCAGCGGTAGGCTGCCGTGCCATTGTGCGCGTAGTAGACGCTGACCTCGATTCCGGCCTGGTTGTCCCTCGGGTTGGTGTCGCGCGGCCCATCGGCCCAGGCGTCCACCAGCAGCCCCGCGCGGGTGACGTTCTCGCCGCGCAGGTCCCATTCGAAGGTCGCGAGGCGGAACTGGCCGGGGGGGATGTCGTTGAGGGCGACGACCTGCAGCGGGGTGTACTCGTCCTCACCGGGCATCTGCACGGAGAGGCGCGCCTGCACGCCGCGGGCGGTCACGTTGGGGCTGCTGTTGGTCACCTGGGCGATCACGTGCTGGCGGTCTGCGGCGGGCTCGCGCTCACGCGCCGGGTGATCCGACCAGAGCTTGACAAGGATGGTGTCGGGGTGCAGGGAGAGGTCCGCGCCGGGCGGGCCGGCGACCTTGTCGAGCCACAGCCGGGCGACCCGCGCGGTCGTCGCGTCGGAGGCGTCATCGATGCGCCCGATCGTGTTGAAGCGCGCGCAGGCATCGCGGTAGCGAATAAAGACCCACCCCTGAGCCACACGCGAACCGCCGTCGACGGTGAGGCGGGGGTCGCCGAGTTCGTTGACGCCGACGAGATCGGAGCCGACGCTGTCGCGGGCGAGGATCTGGGCGCGCTCGGGGCTGTCCACGATCGCGACGCGGATATGAACGGAGTGCGCATCACCGCCGTCGGCGTCGATCTGCTGCATGACCTCCAGCGCGTGCGAGTCCTGGCGCACGAAGTTGCCCTCCGCGTCGGTGTAGCCGAGGGCCATCGCGCGGGCCTCGGCGTTGATGCCGATATTGGGGTTGATCAACAGGCCCGCGGGAAGATCGCGCTCGAGCAGGGCGAAGTCGCTGGCGCTGATCTGGCTGATCCAGCCGGGGGGAGGGGCCTGCTGAGCGGCGACGGACGCGGCGATGAGAGTGAGGAGCGCGAGCGGCAGTGCGCGAGCCAGCGAGCGGACGGGCATGGGTATCACCTTTGCATCCCCCGGAAGTGTGCGGTGCAGGTGCGGACATTCTGCGGTGACCGTAGTTTGCCCTGCGCCGGGACGAAAGTTACAGAGGTCGCATCGGCGCGGCCGGGGTGGAAGCGCCCGGCCTCCAGGCGGCATCCCCATCCGTGTGCATGGCGGGCGCGGCAACGGCGACCTCCCCCGCCCTCACAGAGAACGTTCGGGCACCCCCTCCCTGTGAGTTCGCTGCGCGAACTCCGGCGGGAGGGGGAATGAGTCCACGTTACGACCTGCCAGAACTCTTTCGCATCTCCGCGCACGGCTGTGTTCTGCCCCTCTCCCGCCTGACGCATGTCGTGTACGCGTCCAGGGAGAGGGGCTAATCCCGAGCGCAGCGAGCGGGTCGGCGGGAGGCCGACGTGAGCCCCTGACGCCGGCAACCTGCACAGCGTGGTCAGCCCCGCCTTCATGGGACGTTTGCCCTCCGCCGGGCGAATGTGTTATACTGCCCGTGAGGTCAGTTCGGCTCAAAACTGGGCCATGGAGGAAAGGTCGGTTTTGGAATCTTCGTCAGCGCACGCCGGTGAGGCGGCGCTGCTGGTGGGCCTTCTGGCCCTCGCAGTGTTCTTCGCCGGCTCCGAGGTCGCATTCCTCGCCGTGCCCCATTCGTGGGTACGACAGAAGGCTGAGTCTGGATCGAAGCTGGGCAAACTGCTGCTTATGCTGCAGGAGCGCAGGTCGATCGTTCTCGCCACTCTGCTTGTTGGGATCACCGGAAGCTACTACTGGGCCGAACACATTGCCGTCAATATGAGCATTGACCTGTGGGGCGCGGCTCTCGGCCCCGGCCTCGCGGCAGCAATCGCGCTCGGGGTTATCACCGTGGTGGTGCAGGTTTTCGGGGAAGCTATCCCGATGCAGTTTGCACTGCGCAACACGCGCCGATTCGCCTCATTCTGCGCCCCCGTATTGTTTGTCTTCGCCATCGTCTTCTACCCGGTGGTCATACTGCTAAGTCTGATCGTGCGCGGGATTCTCTGGGTGATCGGCCTCGGCGGGCACGGGATGCTGCCGACGGTGACCGAGCAGCAGCTCAAGGCGATGATCGAAGAGGGGCAGTCCCAGGGGGCGCTCGCGCAGGGCACCGGGCGGATGCTGCACGGCGCACTGGACTTCGGCGATCAGACGGCCGCACAGGTGATGACGCCGCGGCCGGACATGAAGTGCGTCGAGGAGACGGCCCCGATCGGCGAGGCACTGCTCTACGCGATGGAGAACAAGCATTCGCGCATCCCGATCTACGCCGAGGACAAGGATCACATCACGGGTATCCTCTATGTCAAGGATGTCCTGCCCTACGTACGGCTGGATGAGATGGCCAAGCCCGTGCGGCTGATCGCGCGCCCCGCACATTTCGTCCCGGAGGGCCTTCCGGTTGACGAATTGCTGCGTCAGTTTCGCGTGGGCCGGCGCACGATGGCGATCGTCTACGACGAGTTCGGCGGCACCGCCGGGCTTGTGACGGTGGAGGACCTGCTCGAGGAGATTATCGGCGACATCCAGGACGAGTATGACATCGAGCAGCCCGAGATCGTCAGGACGGACAGTTGCCTCGTCTGCGACGCCTCGATCGGTCTGCACGAACTCGACAACATCGTCGGCGAGGCTCTCCCGACGGAGGACTTCGACAGCCTCGGCGGAGTGGTGCTCGCCGCCGCCGGACATCGTATCCCGCGGGAGGGCGAGAGCTTCGGCTGGGGCGGGCTGACGCTGACGGTGGAGAAGATGGACGGGCGGCGGATCTCGAGAGTGCGGATCGTTGAGCGCGACACGGCGGATGACGAAGGGGAGGGGGAGCGAGCGTGAGCATCGTCGTCAGCATAATGATGGCCGCGATCGTGCTTTCGCTCTTGCTGAGTTTCACGCTCTCTCTGTCGGAGGCGTCGCTTTTGGCGGTGAGTCGGCATGAGATGCAGAAGGCGGCTCAAGCGGGCGACCGGCGTGCGCGCCTGGTGCTCGCCGTGACCGAGGAAGGGAACTTCCTCTACGTCTTCATCATCTGCAACAATGCCCTGATTCTGCTGATGTCCACGCTGATGACCCTCATCATTCGCGACCTCAACATCCAGGGTGCGGGCGTGTCCAGTTCGGCGGAGACGGTCGCACATGTCGGGATGGTCATCGCGATCCTGCTGTTCGGCGAGCTGCTGCCCAAGACCTACGGCTCGCTTCGTCCCGCCCCGTCGGCGCGTGCTGTTGCCCGTATCATGCACACGCTGATACATTTCCTCAGACCATTCATCCGCCTGCTGAACTGGACGACCAACACGATTCTTCGGGGCGGTGGGGACGGCCTGGCGCACCAGCCAGTATTCATCACGGCGGAGGAGATCGCGGCCGCCGCCGACCTCGGCGAGGAGGAGGGGACGGTCGAGCCGGATGAGGGTGAGATGCTCGACAGCGTGATGGAGCTGCGCGAGCAGACCGTGCGGGACATCATGGTGCCGCGCGTGGACATCGTGGCGATGCCCGAGGACGCGACGCTGGAGGACCTCCTGGAGGTCGCGGTGGAGTCGGGCTTCTCGCGGATCCCCGTGTACCGGGAGAGCATCGATCACATCACCGGGATCGTCTACGTCAACGACACGCTGCTGAGCCTCAGCCGGGGGGAGCGCGACCTGACGCTGGCGGAGGTGGCGCGCATGCCGATCCTCGCTCCGGAGAGCAAGCCGCTCGATGAGATGCTCTGGGAGCTTCGCCAGCAGAAGGTGCACATCGCGATCGTGATCGACGAGTTCGGCGGGACGGAGGGCCTCGTGACGATCGAGGATATCCTCGAGGAGCTTGTCGGTGAGATCGAGGACGAGCACGACCTGCCTGAGCCGGAGATACTGATCACGGCCGATGGGGAAGCGATCGTGCAGGGGAAGGCGCGCATCGACGACGTGAACGAGCAGCTCGGGCTGGAGATCTCGACCGACAATCATGACACAGTGAGCGGATTCCTCACCGGGATGGCAGGTCGCGTGCCCCGCGAAGGGGAAGTGTTGACTGCCGACGGCGCGACATTCGTGGTGGTTGAGAGCAACGACCAGCACGTGGATCGCCTGCGGGTCATCGCAGCGACTGCCCGGGAGGGTGAGCAGTAGTGGCGCGGAGAATGTCGAGGAAGAAGCTCAAGCGCAAGAAGCCCGAGGTCGAGTTGACCGTTGAGGACTACCGCGTGCCGGGCGAGAAGCGCATCTACTGGGAGGGCGTCGGCGGGCTCTTCGGCATCTTCATCATCGCCGCGTACAACATTCAGTACTTCATGGTCGGCCCCCCACTGCATCAGAACATCCTCCCCGACGCCCCGCTCTACAACAAGTGGTGGATCCCTATCATCGTCCTGCTGCTGCCGCTGATCACGTGGCTGATCGCGAACTTCATCGCGCTGCGACAGCGCAATCAGCGCATCAAGCAGGAGGGGCTGCACGCGCGTGTGCTCAACAAGAACTACCCGAAGCTCAAGGCGATCCTCGCGGAGCAGTCGAAGCTGCTGGGGATCGACGAGCCGGAGATGTACGTGCTCGATGAGGACGCGCCGGTGATGTACTCACTGCCGGGCAAACGGGGGAAGATCGTGACCACCGCCGCGATGCTCGACGCACTCAACGACGAGGAGATCGCCCTGATGATCGCCCGCGAGATGGGTCATATCAAGGCGTGTCACCCGCGGATGATGATTGTTGCGGGCTTCATGCTCCGCACGAATCCGGTGCTCAAGGTGCTGCTCTTCCCGATCACGGCGATGGCGTTCTTCTTGCGCGGGTGGATGGACCTCGCGGAGGCGACGGCGGATCGGATGGCGCTGCTGATGGGCGGGCGGCCGGCGCTGATCAACGCCGCGCTGGTGAAGCTGCAGGTCGCGATGGACAGGGAATCTGAGATCACCCGCGAGGAGCTTGAGGCCTATCTCGACGCGGGCAGCGATCTGGCGAGCGACGCCGGTCAGATCGAGCGGCACTTCAAGATGGGCGAGTTCCTCGGCAAGCACGAGACGCTCAGGGAGCGGATCGAGGAGATCCGGCAGTTCCCAAGGACCGAAGAGGGCCAGCAGGCGATGCAGAAGATGATCGAGGCGAAGCAGAGGCTGGCGTAGCGCGCGGACGCGGGGGAGGGAGTTGAGGGCAGCCGTCCATGAGGCGGCTGCCCTCTTTCGTGCGGGCGAGCGGGGCAGGGCGGCGGCTCAACTACGCACGCACGGGGATGTGTGTCGGCGAGCGCCTGCCGTCGCCGCAGTGCGAGACTACGACCGCTCCGCCGGGTAGCTGCCGAGCACCTTCAGCAGCGGGCAGAACTCGCGCAACTGCTTGAGCGCCGCGGCAGCCGCGGGGTCATCGCGGTGTCCCTCGAAGTCCACGAAGAAGACGTACTCCCAGAGCCCGCCGCGGGCCGGGCGCGACTGGATCATCGTGAGGTTGATCTCATAGAGGGCGAAGGCGCTCAGCGCCCGGTGGAGGGCTCCGGCGCGATGTGGTGTGCTGAAGACGATCGAGGTCTTGTCATCCCCCGTCGGGGGGACGTCGAGGTCGCCGACGACGAAGAAGCGGGTCCGGTTGTCGGCGAGGTCCTCGATGTTCTCCGCCAGCACGCTGAGGCCGTGGGCTTCGGCGGCCTCGCGTGTACAGATTGCCGCGACGGCCGGATCGTCCGCGGCGGCGGCCTCGCCGGCGGCGGCGCTCGACGAGGAGGTCGCGACCTGCTCGACGCGCGGCAGCGTCTCGCGCAGCCAGCGCCTGCACTGCGCCAGCACCTGCGGGTGTGAGCGCACCTGGCGGATCTGCTGGACCTCCCCGGAGGCCGCGAGGAAGTGGTGCACCTGCACGTAGAGCTCGGCGCAGATGCGCAGCGGGGTGTCGAGCAGACAGTCGAGCGTCAGGCCGACCACGCCCTCGGTGGAGTTCTGGATCGGGACGACCCCGAAGCTCGCGCGGCCCCGCTCCACCGCGTCGAACACGTCGGCGATCGAGGGGAACGGCGTGAACTGCGCGCGGTGGCCGAAGCGCTTGCGGGCGGCGAGGTGCGTGAATGTGTGCTCGGGCCCGAGGAACGCCACCGACGGCAACTGCTGCAGCCCGCGGCAGGCTGAGATGATCTCGCGGAAGACCGCCTCGATGGAGTCTGCCTCAAGCGGCCCGAGGTCGCGCCCGGTGAGCGCCCGCAGAAGCTGCGCCTCCCGATCGGGCGCGTAGACGGCCCGGTCGGTGGTCTCCTTCGCCTCACCAACCTCCGCCGCGACGCGCGCTCGTTCGACCAGCATCTCCAACAGCCGCGCGTCGATCTCATCGATCCTGCGGCGCAGTTCATCAAGTGACTTCGGCATCGGACCCTCCCTCGCGGCGTGTACTGCCCGCAAGTGTAGCGTACGGCAGCAACGAAAGCAACGACGGCAGGGCTGAGGGGTGTGACCGAATAATGTAGATGCGGCAACGACAGCCCCAGCAACCTACATAATTCGGTCAGACCCGGGGCTGAGCGCGTCGGAGGCGCGGGGCTCAGGCTCCCTCCAGCCGGAGCAGATGGGCGGCGTTGTCGCGGTAGACCGCGCGACGCTCCTCATCGGTGAGGTCGGCGGCCTCGAACATCGCCATCGTGAAGGCCGGATCGAGCAGGTCCATGTCCGAGCCGAAGACGATCTGACCGGGCCCGCAACGATCGAGGGCGTAGCGGACCTTTCCGCGGCCGGCATGGCTGCAGCAGAAGTCCAGGTAGATGTTCGGATGCGCGACCGCAAGCTCCACCGCGGGCCGGTAGTTCGCCCCGAACGAGTGCGCGACGACGATGTTCAGGTCCGGGTACATCCGTGCCCAGCACGACAGGTCCTCGGCATCGCCCGGATGGACCTTCACCAGCGTGGTGCGGCGCGCGATCTCCGCGATCAGGTCGTACATCCGAAGCGAGGAGGTCGGCGTCGCCGAGTAGCTCGCGTGGATCTTGCAGCCGACCACAGACTCCTCGGGCAGATACCTGTCCATCTCGGCGCAGCTTTGCTCAAGGAAGTTCGGGTTGACATAGACGTACATCAGCAGCGGCTCATGCCGCCGCGCGGCTTCTGCCATCTCCTCGTTCCCCGCCTGCATGTCGTAGTTCAGGGCAAGCGACGACGAGGCTGCGAGGTACTCGATGTCGTATCGCTCGCACAGACGAAGGAGCGCCTCGGCGCTGCCGCAGTTGGGGATCGCGAACGCCCAGTAGCCGAGGTGTCCGTGGATGTCTATCTTCTTCATGGCGCGTCCTCCCCGAGGAATGCGAGGGCGTTCCCGCGCAGGTAGGCCCGGCGCTGCTCGTCGGTGATCTCCGCGTGCCTCGCCATCAGCAGCGGAGCGAGGAACTCCCGGTCCGGGGAGTTGGAGCCGAAGATCACGCGATCCTCTCCCCCGCGCTCCATCAGCCCCTCCAGCGCGAACGGGCCGTCCTGCATGTGCGCGTCACAGTACATCGTGTCAGAGTCCGCCAGCACCGCCATCAACTCGCCGATGTTGACGTAGCTGCCCCCGATCAGCAGCACCGGCAGTTCGAGGTGCCCGAGCAGCTTCGCCACGCGTGTCGCCTCGCCGTAGCCGGCGGCGGGCACGATCGCTCGGGCTCCCAGCTCGGCGAGCGTCTCGCAGATCTTCACGAAGGGGAGGAACTCCAGCGGCCAACCCTGCTCGCCGGGAAAGAACCGAAAGACCCCGCAGCCCTGCTCGAAGCGACGCCTCGCCTCGTCCTGCTGGTCGAAGAACCGCCGCGGGTCGAGTACCGCGACCGGCCGCAGCACCTGATGCTGCTCGCAGGCGCGGAGCGTCTCGTCATTGCCCTGCGGCCCTGCGTAGTACACCGCACGGAGCGAGCATGTGTACGCCCGCTCGACCTTATGCTCGCGCATGACCGCGAGTAAGGTGTCGAGGCCCCAGTCAACCTCACGCGTGCGGTCGATGCCGAAGGTTGTCACCATGTCGATGATGCCACTCAGCTTCATCACTCCCCGACCATCATGACCGGCGCGCCGGCACAGAGGCTATCCGTCAAAGCGCTGGAAGATCGCGTCATTGCGGCGCTCGTCGGGCGCGTCCTCGATGATCCGCAGCGGCAGCTCCAGCAGATGCCGCTCCGGGCGCGCGCATGAGGCATCGTCACACGGCTGCGCGGTCAGCCGCAGCCGCACCGGGGCGTTCCCCTCCGGAACGTTCGGCAGGACCGTCACCCTCGCGCGCAGCCAGACCTCGCCCTCGTAGACGGCCATCGGCTCATCGCTGAAGGCGGGCGCGATCTCGATCGCCTCAGGGTAGATGGTCTGCATCAGCGCGAAACGCGCATCCTCCGCGGCCTCAAGCTCTGTGGGCAGCAGGTCTTCGCCGATCGGCTGATGCGCGTTGATATGCCAGCCATCCGCGATGCTCACGCGCAGCGCGACCTCCACCTCGTCGCCCGGCCCGGCCGTCCGCCGGGACGCCCACGCCTCGACCGTCACCGGGCCGCGCCGCGCACGCGCGTCAGGCTCAGGCTCCACGTCGGTCCCCGCACCCGCCCGCGGCGTCGCCTCCGGCTCACGGTCGAGGTACTCGGCGGCGGCGCGGAGCATGGTCTCCGTGGAGGTGGGGGCATTCTGCATCGCGGAGGAGAACGCCCTCAGCGTTCGCCCGGCCGCCTCGGCGTACTGCGCGTCGCCGGTGAGTGCCGCCAGCCGCGTCATCGCCAGCGCCGCCATCGCGTTGCCCGACGGGATGGCCTGATCGAAGGGGCGCTTCACCCGCGCGAACAACTCCTCACCGTCCTCGGCGGTGAAGAAGAGGCCGCCCTGCCGCCTGTCCTCGAAGAGGCGGAGCATCTCATCGGTCAGCGACCGCGCCTCGGCGAGCCAGCGCGCGTCACCGGTCGCCTCATGCAGGTCGAGCAGTCCCACGGCGAGGAATGCGTGGTCGTCGAGGTATCCCGGCTGCTTTGCCACGCCGTCACGCCAGACGCGCATAAGCCGGCCGTCAACCTTCATCTCACGCAGCACGAGGCCCGCGGCCGCGACGGCGGCATCGAGATAGCCCTCGACACCAAGGACGCGCCCGGCGATCGCGAGTCCGGAGATCATCAGACCGTTCCACGAGGCGAGGACCTTCTCATCACGGTGGGGCCGGACGCGGGTGTTGCGGCGTTCGAGGAGCTGGTCCCTGACCTGCTGTACGAAGGGCCACAACTGCTCGCTCGCGAGTCCACGTCGTGGGAGGTGCGGAATGTTCGTGTCGGCACGGCGCCCGGTTGCCTCGTCGGTGAAGTTCCCGTCCTCCCGAATACTGAGCAACTCGCAGGCCAGCGCAGCCCGCTCTCCACCGAGGACCTCGTCCACCTCGTCGCGCGTCCAGACGTAGAACTTCCCCTCGACGCCCTCGCTGTCGGCGTCGAGCGCCGAGTAAAAGCCGCCGGCGTCGTCGGTCATCTCCCGCAGCACCCAGTCGCAGATCCCGCGCGCGACCACATCGTACTCCCGCGAGCCGGTGGTCTCATGGGCGAGGGCGTAGATCGCGGCGAGCTGCCCGTTGTCGTAGAGCATCTTCTCGAAGTGCGGCAGCAGCCAGTATTCGTCGGTGGAGTAGCGGTGGAAGCCGCCGCCGATGTGATCGTGGATGCCACCGCGCGCCATCGCGTCGAGCGTCACCGTGGCCATCGTCAGCGTGCGCGGGTCGCCCGTCCGGCGATGCTGGTGCAGCAGGAGTCGGAGGCTGCCGTGCGGCGGGAACTTCGGCGCCCCGCCGAAGCCGCCGTAGCGCTCGTCGAAACGATCCGACAGCGCCTCCAGCGCGCCGCCGAGCAGGGCGGGCGTCAGCGGCACCGGTGCAAGCTCGCCCGGCGCGGCCGCGCTGCGGATGCGCTGCTGAAGCCGGTTCGCCTGCGCCTCGATGTCATCGCGCCGCTGCTCCCAGACTTCGGCAAGCTCCGCGAGCAACTCGCGGAACCCCGGCATCCCGTGCATCCCCTCGGGAGGGAAGTACGTCCCGGCGTACCACGGGCGCAGGTCGGGGGTGAGCCAGACGGAGTTGGGCCAGCCGCCGCGGCCGGTAAGAAGCTGCGTCGCGGTCATGTAGATCTCATCGACGTCCGGCCGCTCCTCGCGGTCCACCTTCACCGGGACGAAGCGCTCATTGAGGATCGCCGCGATCCGTTCGTTCTCAAACGATTCGCGCTCCATCACGTGGCACCAGTGACAGGTGGAGTATCCGACCGAGAGGAAGATCGGGCGGTCGAGCTGCTCCGCCCGCCGGAAGGCCTCCTCCGACCACGGCCACCAGTCCACGGGGTTGCGTGCGTGCTGCAGAAGGTAGGGGCTGCTCTCGAAGATCAGGCGGTTGAACTGCTCACCGCCGTCGGGGGGAAGCTGCTCGATCTCATCGCGTGACGGAAGCTCCTGCCTCATCATCGCCACCTCGTGGGCACTGCACCGTCGGCGCGACGGCGTTCGCGCGGGTTCGCACGGAGGTCAGCCAGATGCGAGCAGGCCTGCGGCCGCCTCTGCAATCGCGCACCCCATCTCCTCGCACGAGGCGCCGCCGCCCATGTCCGGCGTGCGCACCCGGCCCTCCGCAACGACCGCGCGCACCGCGCCCTCCACGGCTCGCGCCGCCGCACTCTCGCCGAGGTCGTCGAGCATCATCGCGAGCGTCAGGATCGCCGCCGACGGGTTCGCGATCCCGCGCCCGGCGATATCCGGCGCCGAGCCGTGGCACGGCTCGAACATCGCGGGCCAGTGCCCGTCGCCGAGGTTCGCCGACGGGGCGAAGCCGAGGCCTCCAAGGAGCGCCGCCGACAGATCGGTGAGGATGTCGCCGAAGAGGTTCGGCGCCACCACCACATCGAGTTCATGCGGCTTGAGCACCATCCGCATCGCGAGGGCGTCAACGTTGTTCCACTCAGCCTCCACATCCGGGTGGCTGCTCGCAACATCGTCGAAGACATCGTTCCACAGCGTCATCCCGTGTGCCATCGCGTTGGCCTTGGTGGCGCTGGTGACGAGCCGCCGGCCGTCGCGCTCCTCGGCGAGGCCGAAGGCGCGCTCGATCACCCGGCGGCAGCCCGCCTCGCTGAACACGCCCGTCTGCAGCGCGATCTCGCGTGAGCGCTGCCACGTCTCGCTCGCGGCGACGACCGCCTCGACCTCGGGCGCATCGACGGGATAGCGCCCGCCGAGCCCCGCGTACATCCCCTCGGTCGCCTCGCGCACCACGACGAAGTCAACGTCCTCCGCCGGCGGACGAGCCAGCGGGTAGGGCGCGCCCGGCAGCGGCTGGACGGGGCGGATGTTCGCGTAAAGGTCAAAGCCGAAGCGGATCGCAAGCACGGTGTCCCGCACCGCGACCTCCTCGGGCACCATGCACGGATCGCCGACGGCGCCGAGGTAGATCGCGTCGAAATGCCCCATCTGCTCCACGGCGTCCGGCGGCATCATCCGGCCGTGCTGCCGATAGTACGAGCAGCCCCAGGCGAACTGCTCGACGTCATACTCAAAGCCGCCGGCGGCGGCGACCGCGTCGAGGACTCGAAGGCCCTCAGCGACGACCTCAGGCCCGATCCCGTCTCCGCCGATCACCGCGATTGTGTGCCTGCTCATGCTCGCCTCACGTGTTGTTGCGGACCTGGTAGTTGGGCGCTTCCTCAGTGATCGTGATGTCGTGCGGGTGGCTCTCGTGCATGCCCGCCGCGGTGACTCTGACGAACTGCGAGTCGCGCTTGAGCGCCTCAATGCTCTGCACGCCACAGTAACCCATCCCGGACTTGAGCCCGCCGACGAGCTGGTGGACGACCGCCGAGAGCGAGCCCTTGTAAGGCACGCGGCCTTCGAGGCCCTCGGGGACGATGTCCTCCTCCGCGAACACGTGCATCTGCCCGTAGCGGTCGCGGACCGAGGCGCGGTCTTTCATCGCCGCGATCGAGCCCATGCCGCGGTACTCCTTGTACGTGCGCCCGCGGTAGAGCACCGTCTCCCCCGGACTCTCCTCGGTGCCCGCGAGCAGCGAGCCGATCATGACGCAGTCGGCGCCCGCGGCGATGGCCTTGGTGATGTCGCCGGAGTAGCGGATCCCGCCGTCGGCGATCAGCGTGACCCCGAGGCTCTCCGCCGCCTCGGCGCAGTCGTTGATGGCGGTCACCTGCGGCACGCCGGCTCCGGCCACGATGCGCGTGGTGCAGATCGAGCCGGGCCCGATCCCGACCTTCACTCCATCCGCGCCCGCCTCAACCAGCTCCTCGGTGCCTCTGGCCGTGGCGACATTGCCCGCGACGACCTGCAGCTCGGGGAAGTCGGCCTTGAGCATCCGCACCGTGTCGATGACGGCCGAAGAGTGCCCGTGCGCGGAGTCGATCACGACCACATCAACGCCGCGATCGACCAGCAGCTTCGCGCGCGAGATGGCATCATCACCGACGCCGACGGCCGCGCCGACCCGCAGTCGGCCGTGCGCGTCCTTGCACGCGCCTGGGAACTGGGCGACCTTCTCAATGTCCTTGATGGTGATCAGCCCGCGCAGGTAGCCTTCTTCGTCCACGACGGGGAGCTTCTCGATCCTGTGCTGATGGAGGATCGACTTGGCCTCTTCGAGGGTCGTGCCCTCGCGGGTCGTCACGAGGCCCTCGCGGGTCATCGCGTCCTCCACGCGCTTGTCAAGCTCGGTCTCAAAGCGCAGATCGCGGTTGGTCAGGATCCCCAGCAGCTTCCCGTCAGGGGTCGTGATCGGGAGGCCGGAGATGTGATACTCCGCCATGATCTCCAGCGCCTCGCGCACGGTCTGCCGCGGGCCGAGGGTGATCGGGTCGATGATCATCCCGCTCTCAGATCGCTTGACGCGATCGACCTCGATCGCCTGTGTCTCGGGCTCCATGTTACGATGGATGATCCCGATGCCGCCCTCACGCGCGACGGCGATGGCCAGGCGCGCCTCCGTCACGCGATCCATCGCCGCGCTCACGATCGGAGTATTGAGCGCGATGCTCGGCGTGATGAACGTAGCGACCGAGACGTCGTATTTGTCCGTCTCGGCCTTCGCAGGCATCAGCAGTACGTCGTCAAAGGAGAGACCTTCCTTTTCAAACCGCCCCTCCATTTCGTCACCTCCATGCATTGCCGGCGGCGCCGGTCGGCGGACAGTGTCACCGGACCACACGACGGCGAGCGCCTTCAGACTTCCTGTGAGAGATCCAGATTCCGCCAGATCAGCTCCTGGTAGGGCTCCGGATCGTTGAGAAACTCGAAGCACTCGGGCTCCGCCGCACACGCCTGATACATCGGCGTGTCCCACGTCAGTCCAAGCTCAGGCACTTCCTGCACCTCTGCCCACCGGACCGCCGGGACGCCCTGCGCGTAGCTCTTGTTCTCAAGGTAGCTGGGCTCGCCACCATCGTTCATAACGTACCATGAGAAGCCGCGCGCGTCCTCGACACTGCCGTAGAACGAGCTGAAGCGGTTGCTCACCCAGTTGCTCATCAGCAGCGGCTCGTCCAGCGTGTTGACCGTCACATGCCCGTAGCCCGGCGGCATGATAATCTTCTGTCCCGCACTGACCCTGCAGAGGATCACGTCCTCGACGACGACCTCGTCGGGCGAGGCGGCGTAGTCATCGACCGCCTGCATCACGTAGAGCGCCTCGCCGTGCAGAATCTCGTAGACCTCCGGGAACGCGAACCTCGTCCCGGGGATCAGCGGGTGGTAGTGCCCCGATGTCTTCATGAACTCCGGGCCAAGCGTGACGGCCCGGAACGCGCTGAGGTCGTAGCGGAGGTGATGCGCCTCGCCCAGAGCCGCATCCTCCGGCAGGCCGGTGTTGCGGTACATCCAGTATATCACATCCGGCCCCTCGGCCTCCGGGTCGAGCAGCACCGGCCGCAGCGCGTCAAGCTCGCGAGTGCTGAACTGCGGCATGCGCATCCCGGCGCCGAGGGAGACGCCGACGGTCTCAGTGTCGAGCTTCAGCGGATAGCCCGCAAGGTCGCTCAGGTCAATCATCATTCACTGGTCCTCCCACTGCTTTCTGCCGCTTCCGGCTCTGATCGGGCGCCTGCGCCGGCCATCGCCACGGCCCCAGCGCCGATGGCACCCGCATCGTACCCAAGTTCCGCTCGAACGACAGGCGTGTCGGTCGCCGGCCCGAAGATCTGCGACCGGTACGACCCCCGGACCGGCTCGAGGAAGACCTCGCCGAGGTCGGTCACGCCGCCTCCAACAATGATCCGCTCGGGATCGAGCAGGTGCGCGGCGTTCGCCAGCGCAAGGCCCAGCCACCTCGCCGCCTCCGCGACTGCCACGAGCGCCGTCGCGTCACCCTCAAGCGCCGCCTCACCGACTCGCCTGCCCGTCAGGTCCTCCGGCGACAGACCGGCGAGCGGGCTGCCCGCCGCGTCGCCCCGGCCGTCGCTGAGCAACGCGCGCGCGTGCCGGGCGATCGCCGTGCCTGAGCTGAGCGCCTGAAGGCAGCCGCGCTTGCCGCACTCGCACCGCGGACCGTCGGGGCTGACGACCATGTGCCCGATCTCTCCCGCGCTGCTGGTCGCGCCCACGCGGACCCGCCCGTCAAGGATCACCGCACCGCCGATCCCGGTGCCCACGTTGACGTAAAGCGCGCTCTGCGCACCGCGCCCCGCCCCGAATGTGACCTCTCCCAGCCCGGCGGCGTCGGCGTCATTCGCCAGCCAGGTGCTCACGCCGAAGCGATCGGCCAGCACGCTCCCGAGGGCGATGCCCTCCCAGCCGGAGCTGAGGAACGACGTCCGCACCCGGCCGGTCCGTGTATCCACGGGCCCGCCGAACCCAATCCCCACCGCCACCGGCGACTCGTCCGCGTCCGCGATGACGGCGGTTGCCAGTTCGACCAGCCGATCGATGGCCTCATCAGCCGAGGGTGGAGTCTCGCCTCTGCGAAGTGCCAGCACCCGACCGCCGTCAGCGATCAGAGCGGCGCTGAGGCGGGTGTTGCCGACATCAAGCCCGAGGTAAGCCGTCGCGGCGTCCTCCCTGCAGATCATCTCGCAGAACGCAAAGTCGATGGAGCCGATGGCCCCATCGTTAAGTTCGCCCCACAGGCCGGTGAAACCTTCGCGGCCCGCCCGTCATCGCGCGACAAGCACGGCCCGGTCTCCCTGGCGGAAGTCATCACCGGTGATCGGCTCGGCGTGAAGCACGGTCAGCCGCGAGGTCTTCACCTCGACCGTCCCGACGACCCGCTCTCCACGGAAAACCAGCAGCTTCGAGCCCTCCCTGATGCGCGGCTCCTGCGGACCGTCCATCATCACTCGCCCGTCCGGGAGCCTCGCGATCACGATCGCCATCATCGGGTCGAATGACGTGAGATCTCGCGCTGCGTCCGCCGCGGCTTCGGTCAGGGCTCGGTCGATCACCTGGTCGATCGCCTCGCCCTCGGCCCGCTTCGCGGACGCCACTCCACGCGCGGATGCGAGTCTCTCTCCGCCGAGTGTCTCAACCAGCTCAACGACCAGCGTCACCTGCGCGATGCCCCGGACGGAGTTGATCTGGCAGACCTCCACCGTCCCGGCGACCGCCAGCGGTGCGCGCGCGCTCTGGCCGAGCATCTGAAGGTAGCCCACTGCAAAGGGCGCCCGCGCGCCCTCCACCTCGCAGAGCCGAAGCAGCCAGCCTGAATCGACCAACTCCCACGTCTCATGCGCCGCGAGGGCGACGTGCAGCGCGTCACCCGCGCGCCGACCAATCATCCGGTCGGGCAGATCAACCGGATCGGTCAGCGGGAACACCGCAACGCGCGTCGCAGGCAACTGAGGGCCGTCCTCGGCCGCGGCCACCGCCGCCACCACGACCACCAGCGCGAGCACACAGGTGGCTCGGGCACCACGGCGAAACCACGCGCCGCGCGCATTCATTGCCTGCTCCCGGTCCTCTCGACCACCAACGTGCCATCGCGCTCCGTGACCTGCAGGCCCGCCGCCTCAGCGATCGCCCGCAGTGCCCCGGCCGCGGGGATCAGGTCCTCCGCCCGTGCCGTGACGGTCGCATCCCCAACACCCGGATCGACGATCACGCTCATCCCCGACTGCCTGCTCAGCTCCGAGACCGCCTCGCGGATCGGCGTGCCTACGAAGTTGAAGCGCACCAGGCGTCGCGCCGGCGGCACCGGCTCGACGAACTCTCCCATCCCCACGTCAAGCTGCGTGTCAACGATCGGGTCGGTGCTCCGAACGCGCATCGAGATCGACTGCGAGCCGACTCTGCGCGCGAGCATCCGCACGCTGAGCACCGTCTGCTGACCGGCTGTGAGCGGCCCCTCGAAGACCACGCCGTCCTCGCCGAGCCCGACAAGCTCAAGGTCCTCCGATCCGGCCACGGTCACTCGCGCGCGGCTCACATCCGCCTCAGTCTCAAGCCGGATGGTCCCGGCAACGACCGTCCCGATGACCTTCTCATGCGGCGGGGTTACCCCGACCGTGAACGGCGTCCCCTCGCCCACCCGCGTCGTGGCCGCCCCGGCCCCCGCATCGAGGTACATCGGAGCGGGGAGCACGAGCGGGTCGGAGGTCGGCGCCATCCGGTCGGCCTCAGCCACCATCGGTCTCGACGCCGACGGTCCCGCCGGTCCCGCCGGCCCCTGCGGGGCGGCGGGGATGATCCCCTCGGTGGCGACCATGCCCTCGGCGCTCGTCGTCCCCATCATCTTCTCGCTGTCACGCGACGGCTCCGCGGGCGGGCGAGCGGATGGCTCGGCCCCGGAAGGGGGAGGGGCCACTCGCATCGAAGGCGCGGCGTCGGCGATGCGCTCCTCGCGCTCTCGTGGCGGCTGAACGCGCCGGGCGGGCGGCGATGACGCCGCGCGGTCGCTCCGGCCACCGGCCTCCCCGCGCACGAGGGCGCCCGTCGGCGCGGTGGCTGCGACCGGCGTCTCCTCGCGAGCGGGCGTCTCCGTTACTGCGGGCTGCTCGACACCCGCGGGCGCGTCGGCGATTCGCTCAGCGGCCGGGTCCGCCGCCTCGTCCGCGGCAGTCGCCGCCTCCATCTGAGCAGGGGCATCGGACGGCGCGGCTCGCTCGGCCACGATCGTCGGCTCCATCGGCCGACCGGTCTCACGCTGGTAGAAGAATACGCCCGTCCCGACGAGCAGCACCGCTGCTGCCGCGGCGGTGAAGGTCGCGACCACGCGCCGCGATCGCGGCCACCAGCCCTGTGTGCGGGCCTCGCCGCCGACAGGGATCTCCCGAAGCTGCTCGCGAAGCCCGGCGGGCGGATCGACCTCGGGGAGGCCCCGCAGCGTCGCGACCAGGGCGCGCGTCCGAGCGAGGGCCCGCGCGCACTCCGCGCACGCTTCGAGGTGCGCCTGCATCTCGCGCTCCGCATCGCGAGAGAGGCCGCCCTCAAGAAACTCCGTCAGGTTCTCTGTGCACTGCTCGCAGGTCATCGATCCGCCTATCCTCAGCAAGTCGGGGTGCATTCAAGGGTCTGACGGGATCATGCGTCGAAAAGTTCCACCCACGGCTCCATCTCCTCCCGGAGCGCCTGCCGCGCGCGATTCAGGCGCGACTTCACCGTCCCGAGCGGGATGCCCAGCAGTTCGCTGATCTCCTGGTACGACAGACCGCGGATGTCGTAGAGTACGATCACCACTCGAAAGTCCTCCGAGAGCCGCCCGATGGCCTCATGCACGAGGGCCTGCAGTTCGCGCTGCTCGGCGTTGCTTGAGGGCTCGTCGGAGAGGTCGGCGACATCGCGATCGCCGGCGGGCTCGCCGTCATCATCGTCCTCGGTGAGGCTCAGGGGTTGGTTCTTTCGCCGGCGCAACTCGTCGAGGCAGACGTTCATGGTGATGCGGTAGAGCCAGGTACTGAAGCTCGCATCGCCGCGGAAGGAGGAGAGGGCCTCCCAGACGCGCACGAATGTCGCCTGGGTCGCGTCGGATGCCGCGCCCGGAGTCTGGAGCATCCGGTAGGCGGTGTTGTACACGCTGCGGTAGTGAGCCTCCACGAGCCGGTCGAATGCATCCGCATCGCCCGCCCTGGAGGCCCGAACCAGCTCAGCCTCCGACCGATTGGCCGCCGCACCGTGCACTGATGTCATTGCTCAGAACTGTGTTGTGAAGACCTGCTCACCCTCGATGGTCACCTTGATCTGCTTGCCGGGCCGCCCGTAGGTGTCGAGCTTGATCCGGTCGCCCGGTCGGTGGAGGCGATCGTATGTCTTCTCGAGGTTGTCGCCGTAGCCCTCACGCACCTCCACTCTCTGCAGCGCGTCGCCGCGCGGAACGATGATCTCCACGCGCCGGAAGACGATGCGCTGCGCCTCGTCTTCCTCATCATCGCCAGGCATCTCGATCATGGCGAAGCGGGGACCGCCGCTGGTGTACACGACGATCCGCTGTCCCTGGGCGATCATCCGGCCGGAGGGCGGGTCCTGGCGCACGATCTCACCCTCCGGCATGTTCGAGCGCGTCTTTCCGCCATCAACCAGCTCAAGCCCCTGCTTCTCCAACACTCTCTGCGCCTCGTCCAGCCGCAGACCCACCACCCGCGGAACCCTGACCCGCGCCGCCCCCATGCTCACAACGAGCGTTACCTCGCGGCCCTCCCGCACGGTCATGCCCGGCGGCGGCACCGTCTCGGCCACGTGGCCGGACTCGACCTCTTCGCGGTAGACCGACCGAACGCGCCCGACCGCCAGCCCCTCCCGCTCGAGCCGAACACGCGCTTCGTCGCGCTCCATCCCGACGACATTCGGCACAGGCAACTCTCCGGGGAGCTGATCGAGGAACCACAGAACCCCCGCCGCGACCGCCACGCCGATGACGGCGAGCGTCAGCAGCGTGGTGAAGAGCCCCATGACGATGCTGCCTGTGGCCTGACCGACGGCCGTCAATGCCTTCATGAGCGGTGACCGGTCAATCTCGTCGGCGTCCTCCTCCGCGTCCGGAGCAGTTGGCTCTTCTGAGTCAGACAGCGCACCGTTGATCGCCCTGACGACGCGCGCGGCGTCCAGAGAACGCCCGCTCGCCAGCGCCGTGACCACCTGGGAGGCCGCCTCCTGCACTACCTCGGCCGTCTCGCCGCCCGGCGATGCCCGCAGCAGTTCGAGACTAAGCTCCGCCCAACCCCGCAGGTCGTCGGCCTGCGACCCGGCTCCATCGTCGCCCAGCGCATGGCCGGTCAGCAGAAGCTCGCGCCCGTCAGAGAACACGCTCTCCCGCATCACCGCGCCGTGCGAGATGCCCTGCCCGTGGAGATACGCGATCGCCTCGAGCACCCGCATCAGCTCTCGCGCGAGTGCATCTCCGCGTGGCAGCCGGCAACGCCCGTCGCTGAGCGGGCGCGCGTCGCCGATCTCCTCGACCACACACGCGCCCTCCGCATCGTGGTCCGACCGCACGACGCGCGCGAGGCGCGGATGCCGCAGCTGCGCGGCGACTCGCCGGCGCTCTCCGCCCTCCCCCTCACCGGCGCCGAGATCAGCGGTGCCGCTCGGGCGACTGACCAGCAGCACGCCGTCACGACCTGGCTGCTCAGTCGTCCAGCGCTGCCATCGGCCCACCGAGTGGATCGGCCTTCGCCTGTCACCGGCCTCGCTCACGCTGCTCAACGCAGTTTCATTGCCTCCGCCTCGCGCTATGACAGCACCGACCTGATCGCGCGTCTGACCGCCTCAAGATCGACATCCTCGACGACGCGGAAACTGCCGATCTCTGGAACCAGCGGCATCCGGAGCCGGCCCGACTCAATCTTCTTGTCGCGTTCGAGGGCCTCGAGGGCCCGGGCCTCGCTGATCCCACTTACACTCGTCGGGAGGCCGTATGCCGCCACCAGCGCCTCCTGCCGCCGCGCCGTCGCGTCGTCGGCGATCCCCAGCCAGACCGCAACCCGAGCCTCGGCAACGATGCCCGCGCCCACGACCTCCCCGTGTCGCAGCGCCCAGTCTTCGGCGGCCCGCTCAAGCGCGTGTCCGACGGTGTGGCCGTAGTTGAGGACCGCCCGCAACCCTGCCTCATGAGGATCCTGTTCGACGACCTCCGCCTTTATCTGACAGTTCCGGGCGACGAGGTACTCAAGCGCCGCCCCATCACCGCCGAGGATCGCCTCTCTGCGCTCCTCGAGAAGGTCGAACATGGCCGCATCGAAGCAGCAGGCGTGCTTGATGATCTCACCGAGGCCCGAGCGCAGTTCAGCCGCGGGCAGCGTCGCCAGCGCCGAGACATCGGTAACCACCGCAACCGGCTGATGGAATGCGCCAACCAGGTTCTTACCCGCGCCGAGGTCAACCGCCGTCTTCCCACCGATGCTGCTGTCCACCTGTGCCAGCAGAGAGGTCGGAACGTGGACGAGGTCGATTCCTCGCATGTAGGTGGCCGAGACGAAGCCGGCAAGATCGCCGATCACGCCCCCACCAAGCGCGAACACCGTGCTGCCACGATCGAGGCCTGCGGCCGCCATGCGCTCCCACAGCTCACCGGCGACGCTGAGCTGCTTGCTGCTCTCGCCGTCCGGCACCGAGAGGACCGTCACATCCCAGCCCGCCGCCTCCAGACCCGCGCGCGCCTCTGCCGCATAGAGCGGCGCGATCCGGTCGGTGGTCACGAGTGCCGCGCGCACCCCCTCCTCCGACGGCGGCACAATCGCGCCCAGCCGGGGAATGAGCCCTCGCCCGACGGTGATCCTATACTCCGCATCGCTCAGCACAAGCGCGATGGCGGTCTCCACGCCTGCCAGCCACCTGGCGCGCGCGTCACCGGCGAGCGCGCCCATCACCTCGTCGGTGACCGCCTCCGGATCGGCGTCGTCGGTCTCGATGTGATAGTCGGCCCGTGCGTAGCACGCCTCCCGCCGCTCCATGAGCTCACGAATTCGCGCGGCGGGGTCCGCCACCTGCAGCAGCGGTCGGTGCTCATCGCCTCGCGTCCGATCGACGACAGTCTCAGCGCGGGCCGTCAGACAGATGATCGGGCCCGCGTCGCGCAGCGCCCGGACGTTTTCGTCGCGAAGCAGCATGCCTCCGCCGGTGCTGATGACGCGACCCGGTGTCGAGAGCGCGTGGTGCAGGGCGTCGCTCTCAAGATCGCGGAAGTGGTCCTCGCCGAACCGCTCGAAGATCTCAGGGATCGGCAGCCCGGCCTTCGCCTCGATCAACTCGTCGGTGTCGATGAACTCCATCCCCAGCCGCCGGGCGAGCAACCGCCCGACCGTCGTCTTCCCTGTGGCCATGAACCCTGTGAGGCCGATCGCATCGGGCGGTGGCTCGAAGGCAGTCATTCCCGCGCCATGCCTCCTGCCCCGAGAGCCCTGATACGCTCAACGTAGCGCGCATGCGCGGCCAGCAGGTCATCCATGCAGGCACCGCCGAACATCTCGACCGCGGCGGATGCGAGGACCAGCGCGAGCATCGCCTCACCGACGACTCCCGCCGCCGGGACCGCGCATACATCGGAACGTTCCGCATGCGCAGGAGTAGCCTCCCCCGTCGCGAGGTCCACCGACGCCAGTGCTGTCGTCAGAGTGGGGATCGGCTTCATCACGATGCGCACCACGACGGGCTCGCCGTTGGTCATGCCGCCCTCAATGCCGCCGGCGTTGTTGCGTGGCCGCCGGAAGGGCCACGCCTGCCCGGCGTCCGCGGGGAGGATCGGGTCGTGGAATGCGGACCCGGGGAGGCCCGCCGCGTCGAAGCCGGCACCGATGGCGACGGCTTTGATCGCGGGAATGCCCAGCATCGCACCTGCGATCCGCCCGTCAAGGCGCGTGTCCCACGCAACATGACTGCCGATGCCCGCGGGCACTCCGTCGGCCACGATCTCCAGCTCGCCGCCGAGACTATCACCCGCCGCGCGCGCCGCGTCGATCGCCGCTCGCATACGGTCGGCGATCGAGGCGTTGGCGCATCGGACGTCAGACTCCTCGACGGCCACCCATTCCTCCGGCGAACCCGCGAACGCCTGGTCGCGCACGCCGCCGATCTCGACGGTGCGCGAGTGCACTGTGACCCCCAACCGCTCCAACAGCAGGCGGCAGATCGCCCCGCCAGCGACTCGAGCGGCGGTCTCGCGCGCGCTGGCTCGTTCGAGAACGTTGCGCATGTCGTCATGGCCGAAGCGAGCTGCCCCGGCGAGGTCGGCGTGGCCCGGCCGCGGGACAGTAACCGCGCGCTCACTGCTCCAGCCAGGCGCAGGAGCCTCTGCGCTCATCTCGTCACGCCAGTTCTCCCAATCGCGGTTCTCAATGACCATGCAGATCGGCGACCCGAGGGTCAGCCCGTGACGAACGCCCCCGGTGAACCGCACCTGGTCGGTCTCGATCTGCATTCTTCCGCCCCGCCCGTAGCCGACCTGCCGTCTGGCGAGGTCGCGATTGACGGGCCCAGCGGCGGCGCTCAGGCCGGACGGCACGCCACTGAGGATCGCCGTGACACAGCGGCCGTGTGACTCTCCGGCTGTCGTCAGTTCAATCGCCGAACGCAAAGTAACCTCCCGGTACTGACAAACGGCACAGCGATGTGTGCCGTTCGTCGGTCCTGCGTTTTCTCAGGAATGCGCCCTCGGGCGCTCATCTGACCGTCGTCGCTCAGAAGGTGGTGGACATGTCCCTCACAATCTGCGGCGTGACGAAGATCAGCAACTCGCCGTTGGTCTTCTCCACACGCTTCGACTGGAAGAGCTTGCCGATGATCGGGATCTCGTGGAGCAGCGGCGTCTTCCGGACGTTGACCGACTCGTCGGCGCGGATCACGCCACCGAGCACCACTGTCTCGCCGTCCGCCACGCGAACCATCGTCTCGACATACTGCGATGTCACGATCGGGATCCGCTCGCCATTGGGTCCTTCGACTGTCCCGACCTGATCCTCGAGCTGGGGTGCGAGGAGCATCTTCACTGAGTCATCCGGGTTGATCTGCGGGACGACCGACAGCTCGTTGGAGACCGTTACCGAGTCGGAGGTGTAATCGACGGTGCGCTGGCCGAACTGGTTGAAGCTGATCGTGGCCGAGAAGTAGGGGATCTCGGTCTCGAATGCGATCGTGCCGGGCATCCCGTTCATGCATACCACGCGCGGCTCGTTGATGACCGTCGCCTGGCTGGTGTTGACGAGTACGGCGAGTTCGGCCCACCAGCGACCTCGCCCGTAGCGGATGCCGTTGTTCGCGGCCTCACCGGGGGCGAAGCCGAGGTTGAAGATCTCCCATGCGCCGTTGGTGACCGACCAGTCAATGCCGAGCGCCTCAGCGGCATTCGTCTGGACGTCTATCCACTTCGTAGCGATCTCGACCTGCTTCTGCGGGATGTCGAGCATCGTGAGCATCTCGCGGAACTCGTCGATCTCCTCGCGGGTGCCACGGACAAGCAGCGCGTTGTGGCTCATGATCGCCACGGGAGGCTGCATCTCACCCGGGAGGGTGATGGTGCCGGCACCGCTGACGCCTGTGGTGCCGGTGGTGCCGATGCCTGTCTGGGTGCCGATCCCACCGCCCAAACCGCCGCCGACGTCTCCGCCCTCATCGAACTGGGGAAGGCCGGATCCGCCGAGACGGTTGCGGTAGACGCCCATCGCGCCGAAAGTGTTGGCGGAGGAGGATCGCTGCGCCGCGCTCAGGCCGCCGGGCGATCGGAGCCCGGTCGATGAGAGCGACGGAGCGGCCGAGCCGCCGAAGATCGCCGCGACCTCGTTGGCGCTCTTGTATGACAGTGGCATCATCTCGAAGACGATGCGCGGCTTCTCTGTCACCACGGGCGCCCGTCGGTCGGCTTCAACGCTATCCGCGGGAGGCGCGGGGATCCCCGCGATCGCGTCCTCGGGGGGCTGTCCGGCCGGGCCCTCGGGTACGCGCGAGGACGGCGGCTCCGCCGTGGCGGCGGCGGGCTCGACCGTGGTCGGCTCGGAGGTAACGAAGTAGATGTTACCGTCCTTGCGCCAGTGGTAGCCGTTGGCAGTCGCTATCGCGCGGAGGGCCATCTCGACAGAGACGTCTCGCAGAGTCAGCGAGCCGATCTCACCGGTGACACCCTTACCCACGATGATATTGACGTTGGCCGCCTTGCCGAGCATGCGCAGGACGTCGCCGATCTCCATGTCGCGCACGTCGATGTTGATCGGTCTGTCGTCGTCTGCAGCTACGTCAGCACTGGCCGCTGCCATGCCGAAGCCGAGTACGAGTGTTGCCGCGATGCACACTACGATGAAGGCCTTCATCTGCCGGTTGAAGAGCGTCACTTTTGGCCCTCCCTGGACCGCCGTGTACGACGACGTCTACGCTGACATGTAGAGGATAAGTGCGTCTGGCATCGGGGCCCGGTGTGCGAGCCCCGATGCGGTCAGATCACCAGTTCCTGCTGCGGTTCGTCGTCCCCGTGTTGCGGCCGCCGATGCCGCCGGTGGTTCCGCGCTGCGTCCCGTAGCCGCTCGTGCCGCGGTTGCTGCCGAAGCCGCCGCTGCTTCCGTAGCCGCTGGTGCCGCCCGTGCGGCCGCCGTATCCGCCCGTCTGGCCGCCGTAACCACCCGTGCCGCCACCGGAGCCGAAGTAGCCGCCGGCCTCGATGAACGCGCCACCGAAGATGCTGGCCGCCATATCGGCACCGAGATGGACGGGCCAGATGATCTCCATGATCTCGTCGCGCTCTTCCTCGCCGTCGGCGCCTGCCTCAGCAGCACCCCGCCGGGGCTCATAGTCAACGGTGGTGCGTGTCGCGGCGGGTGGCCGCCGGTCCTGCGCCGCGTATGCGGGCGTAACGTCTCGGGCCTGCACGTCCCGCTCACCGGTCGGCTGCGGGCGCTCACGGATCACGTACCGGCCGTTCTGCTCGATCGCGAGCAGGCCGTTCGGTTGTGTGATGGACGTCAGGGCCTGATCAAGGTTGACATTCCGAAGGTGCGTGTAAATGGGCATGTTGGGGTCAACGTTTTCACCGAGTGTGTACTCGAAGCCCCACGCCCTCTTGAACATCTGAAGCACACTGTTCAGTGTCGCTCCTTCGCCGAAATCCACCGTAATGCGTGGTTCTTCGTCGTCCTGCGCCATCGCCGGGACGGCGAGCGCGCTAAGGATGATCAGTGCTGCCAGCGCCAACGCTGTCTTTCGCATCGCTATCAACTCCTACCTGCATTACCCCGCACTAATCCGTGCCCACGCCACAAATCAACCGCCCGGCGCGGCCGGGAAGCCCGTCCCACCGCGTGGCTGGCCCCTTGTCGGCCGCTGCGGCTGACGGGGCTGCTCTCTTCTCTCCGTGCGAGGCCGCAGTTCGAGTCGCTGCACCTCGCCGGTTCGCGGATTCTCAAGTGTTACGCCCGTTCTGGTGATTTCCTGAACGCTCATCCCGGTTCCGGGAGCGCGGTCGCCCGGCTTGAGTTCACCTGTGTCTCCAGACGGTCCCTCGTAGGCTGCGATCGCCTGACCGGTGGCGTCCCAGAGGATGCTGGTGATCCTCAGCGCGGCGTCCGGAGCCCTGTCGATGCGCGGGAGCGGCGGTGTCGGCGCGTCGGGGATGTCCGGGGTTACGAAGCCGACGCGCTCGGCGATCGGTAGCTGGCTCCAGTCCGGCCCGTAGCGCGGGGCCGCCAGTATCGCTGCAATCGCCGCCTCGGGCGCAACCCCCACTCGTGGCGCAAACGGGTTCGGCCGACTGGGCTCGAGCGGAGGAGCGACCATGCCCTGAGGAGCGGGCGGTGCCGCCGGCGCGCCGGGCCCTCCCGGGCCCATGCCGGGTTCCATCATGTCGGGGGGCATGTCATCCATGAACTCCTCGGGAGGCGGCCCCATGTCATCCTCCTGCGCCATCGCCACCTGTGTCTGGCGGGCTGCAGGAATGACAAAGAGCATGAGGACGACCAGCCCTGTTACAAAGAGGGCGACGCCGCCGGCGAATAGCGCTTTGGCCTTCTGCTCCTCGATCACGGTCGGACCCTTCCGCTGCATTCGACGTATGCGATCATTATACCAGATCGACGCTTTTGCTCAAGTAGTACTAACGTTCAGCAGGCGGTGAGGTTCTGCGAACCCTCACATCGGTTCCATGCCTTCATCCACGAATGCCTCTTCTTCCATCGGCATGCCCTCGCCGAATTCGTCCATAGGCATGCCCTCGCCGGGCATCCCGACGGCGGGCGCGGCACCGGGAGGCGCCTCGACGAGCAGATAGAATTTCAGAGCGATCTGGGCCTGGAGTATGTCGCTCCCGAGCTGGGTCGGTGCCATCACGAGGTCGCTGATCGTGACCACGCGCTCAAATTCGTGCAGCGATCGGTAGAGACGCTCGATCTGGCTGAGCGTGCCCGAGACCGTCAGGCCGACTGTCTGGCCGTCGGGGATCTGCATGAAGCCGCTGGGCGGCGGCGCAGGCGGGGTCATGGGCGGTGCGGGGAAGCTCGCGCCGCTCTCGATGGTGCAGCCTGAGGCCTGGACCCAGTCCTCGATGAGCGGGACCAGGTCGTGGCGGAACTCATACCACAGAGCGATCATAGCGCCGGCGGGGTGGCCGAATGAGATCGGGATGCTGCGGGCTTTCCGCAGGTTCTGAAGCTCATCCTGTGCGGCCAGCCAGTCGCCGGTCACACGGTCAAGGTCGGCTTTGGCGGTGTCGAGTCGGGCGGCCACCTGCTGTTCTTCGTTCAGTTGACCCTCTCGCTCGGCCAGTTCCTCCTGCGCGGGCTTGATCATAAGCATGAACACGAGTACGCCAATCCCGGCGAGAAGGAACACGCCTATCAATGCGACTGCCCACGTCGGTATCCGGCCCATCGACTCGCTCCTGCGGTAAAGTCATTCGGCTGCGTTTCGGCATGCTCTGCGCGACCGGCGGCATGACGCCTGTGACGGCATTACATGGGTTCTTCCATCATGCCCGGTTCTTCCATCATGCCCGGATCTTCCATCATCATCGGGTCTTCCATCATCATCGGGTCCATGCCGGGGGGCATTCCCGGGGCTCCGACGCCGGCACCCGGCATCGGCTCCTGCACCGGTTCGGTGAGCGTGGCGCTGATGCTGAGTGTGATCTCGCCCGCGGCGGTGACCTGCGGCTGCGGGCCGCCGCCCATCGGGCCCATCCCCATATCGTCCATCATGGCGCCCTCGTCGAACATCTCGGGCCCGCCCATGGGCTGGAAGCCGATTCCTGCCGCGCCGCCGATGCCCTGGATGCTGACGCCGGCGGGGAGGCCTGAGACGCTGATGTTGGAGAGTGCGGGGCTGTGGACGAGATTGAGCACGAAACGCGCGGCCTCGGTTGTGTCACCGATGATGACCGTGAAGTTCACGGAGTTGGTGCCGGTGATGCTGAACTGCGTCATCTGCGCGTTGTCGTAGATGTACTCGTTGATGGCGTGGAAGCGGTCCCAGTACTGTTCACCGGAGGCGTTCGCATCATCGATAAAGTCGATCTTCGCCTGGATCGGCGCGAGGTCGGACTCCTTGGATGCCTTCTCGCTCTCGAGACTGCGCACCTCATCGGCGATCTGCTTGGCCGCCACGAACTCCTCCTCGACCTGCGCCTGCCGGCTCCTGACAGAGCCGTAGGTGATGGCGAGGGCTGCAAGCTCGGCCACAAGCAGCACGATGATGAGGGCGACGAGGATCTTGTTGGTCCTCGCAATCGCTATTTGTCGCGGTAGAAGGTCGATCTTCAGCACGTGCGATCCCTCAGATCAGTTGATCGTTGCCTCGCCAGGGCTCTCATTCAGACACCATGTCGCGAATGGCGAGGCCGACCGCGATGACGCTTGATGGCCCGATATCCTGCAGGTAGCGCTCGGAGATCGTCTCATCGTCGATCTGCATATACTGGAACGGATTGCCGATCTCGGCTGTGACGCCGGTCTCGTCTGTCATGAGCTGCGCGAGCCCCTCGAGATTGGCGGATCCGCCGGTGATGACAATGCGATCTATCGGCTCATTGCGGTGCTGACGCCTGTAGAAGTCGAGCGAGCGTCGGACCTCGGTGGCCATATCGAGCACCGGCTCGGTGAGGGCCTCGGCGACGTGTTCGCGGGCCTCCACCAGGTCCGGGTCCTGCGGCTCCTGCGGCACCTCGACGGCGGGGGCGGTCGGGACCTCCCCGGGCGGCTCTTCGATCTCGCCGAGGTCTTCTTCGATCTCAAGGTGCGTGGCGCGGTCGTCCACCGGCTCGAGTTCAGCGGCTTCTTCGGTGCTTGAGAGCTCAAAGACCGAGTCGGAGGGGAATTCCTCCTCCTCCTCGTCCTCGAACATTCCGCCGCCGGCGAACTCATCGGCAGGTTCTTCGACAAAGCCACCCTCGAGAAGGTTTCCGAGTTGGAGCTTGACGACCTCGGACTGGTCATGGTCGAGCATGAGGCTTTGACCGATGGCCTGGCTGAGGTTCTCACCGCCGGAGGGGATGACTCGAACGAAGCTCAGGAGTCTGTGCCGGAAGATGAGGATGAGCGTGTTGGTGGCACCGATGTGGACATTGACGACCGTCTGGTCGGCGAACTCGTCGCCCGCGGCATCGACGATTGCCCTGCCGATCGCGAGGGGTTCGACGTCGATGGCGACCGGCTGCATGCCGCCGCCCTGGATGGCTTCGACGTGGGCGGTGACGAGGTCCTCCTGCGCCACCGCCATGAGAACCTCCATCTCGGTCGCCTCAGGGTCGGCGTCCGCGCGTTCGATGGGGGCGTAGTCGTAGATGACTTCGTCTACGGGGAAGGGTGTCTGCTCGTCGAGTTCCCACTGGATCGCCTCGTCGAGTTCCTTGCCGGACATTCGGGGGACTTCGGTGATACGCACCACGACGGATGAGTCGCCGCCGACTGAGGCGACGACCTTCTTCGTCTTAGCACCGTATCGGGCGCGGATCTCCTGCAGCACTTCGGCTACCGCGGGGGCGTCAACAATGACGCCGCCTCGTACGGCACCGGGTGGCGTAGGAATCACCGCGGGTCGACCAACGACGTGGAACTGATCGCCCCGCAGTTGGATCTCCGCTGCCTTGATAAATGCTGTTCCGATGTCCAGGCCCAGGACATGCGTTGCGCCCCTGGCCATGTAGCGCGCCTCCTGCCGTGGTGCAGCCTCTTCATCCGAGTTGTGGGCCGCGTCGGGCAGCCTGATCCTCGGTTACTCTATTATATCCGGCAGGCCCATGTCAAGCCTCGGGTCCACGGGCCCAGTTCACCATCGCGCAGGACCATTCCTCCATCCCCCCACAACTTTTTTTTCGGGTTGCGGAGGCCTCCCGGTCCCGTCGCGCTACGGCTCGAGTCTGGGCACCTCGAGGTCGGCGATCAGGCTGCTGTGCTCCGGTGCGACGACCGCAAGGTAGACGTCCGACGACTGGTGCACGCGCTGGCCTCCGGCGGCGGCAGGGCGCAGATCGTAGACCCCGCGGGGGCTCGACCAGGTCAGCCAGTAGCGCACTGTCTCGAAGGGCGTGATGCCGCCGGGATCGACGGTGTACACCTCAGGGGTCACGCGGACCGGCCCCTCGGAGATAACGGCGTTGATCGGCACGGGCGTCTCGAGGCTCCATCCCACCACCCGGTGGCGCTCGGTGCGGGTGGCGCCGTCGGCGTCCTGGTAGGTCACCGCGATGCGGTGGCCGATGCGCGAGAGTGATGTCACCGGGTCGGGCTCGATGTCGATCACGCCGCTGGTCGCCGAGCGCAGTTGATACTGGCCGGCGGCTACGTCGAGCACCTCGTTGAGCGTCTCGTCGCGAACCGTGGTGATCGAGCCGATCTCCGGGCGGCCGACCTGCACCGCGCGGGTGTACGAGCGATACATAAAGGACGGTCGGCCGAAGTGCGGCGTATCGGTGTCTCCGTAGCTGCGCCGCCAGAAGACGGTCATCCGGCCGCTGTCGCCCTGGTTCCAGAAGGCTGAGGGCGAGTCGTCATCGGCGCTGTCGGTGGTGACGCGCCGGATGAACGGTGTGTAGTCGGCGTAGACGACGACGTCGCGCAGGTTCGGGGTATTCTGCGCGTTGAAGACCGCCGAGCGGTCGTCCGGGTTGTCGGGGTTGAACAGCGAGCTGGACCACTGCACCATGCCCGAGGAGGGGTTGATCGTGAGCGTGACCGCGGGCCACGGCTCGGCGTTGGCCGGGTCGGTCCATGCGTCGGCGTCGAGTGCGTCGCCGCGCGCGCTCGGCGCGAGCAGCGCCTTCGCGTTCACGCCGTTGATCGTCTGCCAGTAGACGGCTCCGTTGAGGCTGTCATCGAAGGGATGCCAGACCGACGGGATCGCCGGATCGGGCGAGTCCTGCAGCTCCTCGAGGCCGGTGTCGGTCATCCGGACCAGTCGCGGCAGGACGGTGTAGAGGCCGGTGGCCGGGTTGTAGCTGCCCTGGCTCCACTCGACGGCGTAGACGAACTGCCGGAGGGTGGTGCCGTCATCGGTCACGACGCCGACGTAGAACATCGGGTCGGCGTAGGCGGCTGTCGGGTCGCCGGCTGTGAGCCAGTCTGCGAGCTGCCAGTCCGGCTCGGTCTGGAAGTCGTAGCTGACCAGCCAGTCGATGTCGCGCGCCTGGAATGACTGGCGCCGCGGGCTGGGCTCAAGCTGCTCACCGACGTAGCCGCGCACCGCGCCGGTGATGTCGCGCGCCGCGGGCATCCCGCGGGCGTCGGTCTGCGCGGTGAGGGCGTCGTCGTAGGTCAGGCCGACGACGCGCGGGAAGGGCACCTTCCCGAAGTTGTCGGCGACGGTGTTGTAGGGGAAGTCGTCCACGTCCGCCGGGTCGCCGAAGTTGAAGCGGGTCCAGCAGATGTCGGAGTTGCCCAGGGAGCGGATGTGGCCGGTGAAGACCACGTCCATGAGGAACTCGCCGAGGTCATTGGTTGAGCCCCAGGCGCTGGCCTGCTTGACGTAGGTGAACGGATCGAGCGCGGGCTTTCGGAAGCGGTAGATGTCGCCCAGCGCGTCCTCGATCTCGAAGAAATCGACGCGCTGGCCGGTGGACGAGTTGCTGACCATCAGTCGCTGGTCGCTGGGGACGATGCCCGAGGTCGGGTCCCACTCCCAGCGGTAGCGCAGGTGCTCGCGGCCGGTCGGGCCGGCGTTCCAGAGCATCCAGTGCGCGTTGGCGACGCCCTCGCGGACGAAGCCGGTCAGTGCGCCGTGCGCGCCGGAGCTGCCGAAGATGTAGTCATCGGAGTTGGCGGCCCACTGGTCGTTGGCCGAGGTGGCGAACTGCAGGCGCGATGAGACGCCCGCCTGCGTGGTCAGCGAGCGGTGCCAGATCGCCCACCTGTCGCCGGTTGCCTCGTCGATGTAGGCGGTGGGCGCGGTGTTGCTGTCGTTGGCGTCGGTGCTGGCCGAGAGCGCGCCTGCGGGCGGCGCCGCCCACAGCCAGCCGCGGTAGAGCGGGTCGTTCGCCGCGCTGGTGCCGTCGTTGATGGCGGCGTTGGCGTAGAGCACGTTGAGCGGCGCGGTCGGCAGGGGCACGTCGGCGGCGGTGGTGCCCGCGGGCGCGGTGCCGCCCGAGACCGCCCTCTGCCCCACCCACAGAGTCTGGAGGCTCTCGCGGTCGGCGTCATAAAGCAGCGACGGTGTCAGGTCCCGGGAGTAGAAGTCGCTGAACGGCAGTCGCGACTCGACGACACGGGCGAGCGTGGCGAAGCTCGCGACCGGCTCGAACGGCTCATCGACATCGGGGTTGAACTGATGGTTGCCGCTGTGGGTTGCGCCGTAGACCGGGCTGTAGAAGTCGAGCTGCCCGTTGCCGTCGAGATCGACGAAGAGCAGCATCTCGGTGGCGTAGTTGCCCAGCGGCTGGCCGAGCGGCACCGGCATGATGGTGCCCTCGTAGGGTTCGCCGGTGGCGGCGCGCACGCCCGCCTGCACCAGCGCGGTGGCGAGTTCACCGGCCGCACCGGTCGCGTCCTGCCGCAGCAGCGGCCAGTCGGTCCCGCCGAAGGCCTCGGGTCCGGGCCGGTAGCGGAAGAGCGTATTCAGCGTGATCGGCACCGTCTGGCCCCAGCGGGTGTAGGAGCGGACGGCGCTGTCAACGCCGGTGAGAAGCAGCGGCGAGGCGCGCATGCCCGCCTCGGTCACGATGTTCCCCTCGTTGCGCAGCGGCAGCTCCGAGCGGTGCGACACATCGGAGGGCCATGCGCCGGTCGCCGACACGCCCGGGGCAACCCAGCCGAGGTCAACGACGCCCTGGTCGGCCGCGAGCGCGGGCTCACGCAGCACCGAGATCTGCACGCCGAAGGGATCGTACTCCTCGGCGACCAGCGTGTCATGCGGCACACGTGGGCTGGGCAGGTCGTCGGTGGTGTTGAACTGGTGGCGGCAGAAGCGGCAGCGGTTGGCCCCGCGGTTGTAGGTCGAGCCGCAGACGCTGCAGACCCACTGGGCCTGTGTGTCGAGCGCCGCATCGATCGCGTCCGGCGTTGCGAACTTCCGGCCCGTCTGCGGGGAGACGTAGTAGGCGTCCCAGTCGGTGTTCCGGTCGTAGGAGTCGCCATCGTCGGACGGCCGGTTGAAGGCCACCATCGTGCCGCGGTAGCCCCAGTCGTTGTCGAGGTCGTTGGAGAAGAAGCCGGTTGGGCCGGCAGGCACCGACGGCGGCTGGTAGGCCGGGACATCGGCGAAGACCTCCTGCAGGAAGTCCGGGGCTCCGATCGGGACCATCGCGCCGCTGGCGCCGAAGCGAAGGGCCTCGGTCGCCATGCGCCGGTAGACGGTCCCCGCGGGCTCGGCGACCTCGGCGGTCATCGAGTCCTGTGCGTCATAATGCACCTGCGCCTCGGCTCGCGCGAGGACGAGGTCGCCGCGGTTGCAGGCGGGGCAGTCATTGCCCGGCTGGAGGGCGCCGAGCGGGTAGCGCGCGCCGCAGCCGTCGTCGTCCACCGGGCACTCGAGCACGCGGATGGGCGTGCGGTTGGCGAGGAGGAACTCGCGGCCGGGCGTGCGGCTGCCGGGCTTGTACTGCCCGACCCAGCCGACGGGCAGGCCGGGCTCATCCTGATACTGGCCGAGGATGATGCGGGTGTGGCCGCCGGTCGCGGTCTCAGCGTCGCTCTCGGCCGGGATCGCCGGGTCGCGCCCGGCCCAGTCGTCGCCGGTGCGCAGCACCTCGAGCCGCGAGCACATAAAGCGGCTCTCTATGAAGGTCACGTCGGCGGGCAGTGCGTTATTGGCGGCGGTGTCGGCGTTGGTCACAAGCGGCGTCCCCGGCGTGGTCGGGTCAACGAGGTAATGCCACTCGTTTCCGGTCCTGAAGTAGGCCTGCTTGCCGCCCATGGGGGCGACGGAGAGCGCGCTGCCTGTCCCGGTCTGGGGCGACCACTGCAGCATCACGCGGCCCGCGCCGGCGGCCTCCGGGGGCATCCGGTAGGGCCAGATCTCAGCGGTGTTGAAGTTCGGGTCGCCGCCGGTGGGCACTTTCTCCGCGACCGGGTAGTCCACGCCGTCATTGGCGTCTGCGGTTGAGAGGATCGGGTTGGCGGTCGGGTCGGTCGCGATGTAGAAAGGCTGCTTGGCGTTGGCGATATCGGACAGTTCAGTGCCCTCGAAGCCGGTGAGCGGGATCGCGGGCTCCTGTCGGGCGGCGTAGATGTCGGTGAAGCCCTCGGCTCCCCACAGGTCGTAGTTGACCTCCTGGGGCCGTGGAAGCGTCTGAGTGTTGGAGTCGATGACGAGCTTGATGATCCAGGTGCCCGCGCCGTCGGCGGCGAGGCGCCTTGGGATATCAACCATCATCGCGCCATCGTCGGTTATCACGCGGCAGCCTGCGTCGCCGTCGTACTGCGCCATGTTGATGGCGCCGTTACTGTCGAAGTTGAGGCCGTAGAGTGTGCTGTAGACCTCGATCGCCACGCCGGTGGTGGCTCCGCCGACGTTCGTCTCGGCGTGGCGGATGTACCAGACGTCGCCGTCCGAGACGCGGTAGGGGTTGATGAAGATGCCGTACTGGTCGGCGCCGGTCGCCGCCTCGGGCCGGTAGAACTGGTCGGTGGTGGGCGCGTCGGCCGAGTCGAGCAGCCGGTGGCGCGCCGCCGCCCGGACGGAGCCGGGCTTCACGACAAGGAAGCGGAGGCCGAAGTTGGGCGCGGTGAGCACGCCGGTGAGGTTGCCGCCCGCCCGCGCGGTGAGGAACGAGGCGACGTCACCGGCCTCGATCAGCGCCGGGTCTGTCTGCTCCCACGGCGCGGTGGCGGTGGGGTCGGCCCACTCGGCGAGCCCGAACGTGGCGCGGCCCGGATGGAAGGGCCGGCCGATCAGAGGCGCGGCCGGATCGCCATCGATGTTCTGCGCGGCTATCTCGATGTGGCTGAGCACTCGCTGGCGGGGCGTCGCCTCCGTCAACTCGCGCTCCTGCGCACCGCCCGGGTCGTGGTTGGCGAGGCCCCACGGGTTCGGACAGACCGTTCCCGCCGCGGGCTCAACCGGGGTGCTGTATCCGCAGTAGGGGCAGACGAAGCGGTCGCGAATCGCGGTGTAGTTCCACGTCCTCGTCTCGGTGCCCGATCGCGCCGCGTCATCGGTGTAGGTGGACAGATAGGGGCGCACCTGCCACGGCGGGGCATCCTGCCCCAGCGCGGGGATGGCCACGATGGTCATAAGCAGTATCGCAATTGTTGACTTAGCGCTCATGCAATGGCACCTCTCCAGTACATCGCCTCTGTGCGCCGCAAGCCCCCGCGGCGAAGGGACGCGCGCGTGCGCGCTGAGCCTCCATCATCTGCTGATCCGGGCATGGGCCGGCTGGGTGAACGGGTCGGTCCACATCGTGCCGGGCGCGGGGATCGACCGCTCAGGGTTCAGCCAGTGCGTGTCGTTGGTTGGGTCGCCGTCGCCCTGGTCGTTGGTCTCGACCTCGAAGATGTGGCTGCCCATCACGGTATCACGCACGCCCGCCCCGATGTTCTCGTGTGTCGCGCTCTCGATCAGGCTCAGGCTGTTGGTGATCAGGACCGTGTCGCCCGAGAGCCGCTGCGAGCTGACCGGATACCAGCGCTTGTCGTAGTCGCCCGCATCGGTGCTGATCGTGGTCATCGGGCGGCCCTTGTACTGCCGGCCGACGAAGAACCAGTGCGGGTCGGCGGTGGGCCAGTCCGCGCCGGTGCCCATCTCGTGCAGCGCCCAGTCGGCCGGGTCGGCCGCGCTTACGTCGATGCGGAACTCGAACACACCCGCGCCCTCCGCGGCGAGCGGGTGGAGGTCCTCGCCCGACCGGCCGAGGTAGCGCGTGGCGGTGACGGCCACGTGGATCGTGTCACCGATGCGCCGGAGGTCAACGTTCTTTATGTTCTCGAACTGCAGCGGCTGGTTGGAGACGTTCTCCCCGTCGGTGGGGTCCGCGTCATACAGCCACGCCCAGTAGGCCCAGGTCGCGCCTGAGCCGCCCGGTGTGGTGACGCCGGCGAAGGGATTGACGACGCGGTTGCCCGCCATCACCACGAGAAGCTGGTTGAGGTTCGAGGCGGCGCACAGGTAGCCGATGACCGCATCGTTGTCAGGGTCGCGCAGCGGGATTGCCGAGATGTAGCGGACGCGGTCGTAACCGCGCTCGGTGGTCCCGGTGCGCACGTAGGTCGGCGTGAGCACGTTCACCGTGTGCCGCTGCCGGCCATCGGGAACCTCGGTCTCCGGGTGATGGAAGCGCGTCTCGATGTCTATGACGCGAGCGTTGCCGGTGTCGGCGATGACGGTGTGCAGCACCAGGAGGCGGCGGCCCGTCAGCGGGCCGGTCTCGTATTCGTAGTAGCGATGTGCGTCCGCCGGGCGCGAGAGCTTCAGATCGCGGTTGTCCGGGCTTGTGTAGTACTCGTAGCCGAACATATCCAGCGGCCAGACGACCCGTCCCGCGCGGTCGATCTCGACGACGCGGTGGTTGCCGCTGTCAACAACGAGGATGGTGCCGTTCTGCAGCCGCGTGGCCTTCGCGGGGCGGCTGAACGGCCGCTGCAGGTCCTCGCCGATGAATGCCTGTGTGCGCTGCGGGCTGGATGTGCCGGTGCAGACCCAACTGGGCTCTGAACCGGTGGTCTCGATGATGCGGTTGGTGTCGCAGATCAGCACCCGCCACGGCGCGAGCGCGCTGACGTAGCCGGGGCCGATGAGATCGGCGTCGGCGGTCGTCATCAGCCGGGAGCCGACGAAGACGCGGTCCTCGGCGATCGAGGGCGCGCCGCTGACCACCGGGATGCCGGGGATGCCGACCTGCCGGCGCGCGGGCTGGATCTTGGCGCTGCGCACGAGGCCGGTCGCGCGGTTCCACAGCAGCGACAGGAACGTCTCGCGGCGCTCGGGGTTCCCCGGCGGCGGGTCGAACTGGCCGTCGAGGTCGTAGTCCATGCCCTGGGTTCCGAGGTGGATCGTGTCGCCGGCGACCGCCGGTGAGGACAGTGAGGGGCCGAACTCCACCGCCATCTGATGCCGCTCGACCGCGATGTTGTTCGCCGCGTTCGGCACATCGACCCACGTCTGATAGCGCTCCGACCAGCCGCTGTAGCTTACGTGCAGCGCATCACCGGGCAGGACGGGCGCGCCGTCGGCGTCCGTGGCGAGCGTCAGGTCGATCCAGCCGTCGAGGATCGCGTTCCGCAGACCGGTTCCATACCCGAACTCCACCCACGCGCTGACCGAGTCGGCGCCGAGGATCGCGGTTCCGTCCGGCCGCGTTATGCTCACCGAGTTGGCGTCGAAGGGCCGGTGCCGCAGGCGGATGAAGCCGGGCGTGTGGTGGAAGCGCTCGATGTCGGGAACGACGTGGTCCTCGACGATCGTCGCGGCCTCGTCCCACACGACACGGACGACCTTGCCGTAGATCGGCTCGCCGAGCGCGAAGCCATCCGCGTCAACGATGTCTGCGGCGCTGTCGGGCGGGAAGATCAGCCGGCCCATCCACGGGTCTACGTTGTATGCGCCGGGTGCGATCTCGTCGATCTGTGGCAGGCCCGCGGTGTCCGACGGCCGCACGAGGTACACGGCGACCGGATACTCCCCGCCCCCGCCAAGCCCCAGATTGACCTGCGCGTCAACCTGCCGCTGCAGGCCGACGATGGAGCTGACGACACTCGGCGCCAGTGGGTTGTAGTCAACCGCGCTCGTGCCGACGATCACGGTCTCGTCATCGAAGGCCGCCGCGGTGGTGTTTGCGCCCAGCGCCGCGTCGGTGCGCCCGGGCATCGTGATGCTCGGGTCGTAGCTCCAGCGGGTCGCGCCGCTGGCCGCGTCGAGCTTCGCTATCGCGCCGCTTCCGGTCGGCGGAGCGGGCGGGGGCGTCAGGAATGCGTGGTTGATCGACCGGCCCGAGGTGACGGCGATCTCGTCGGCGCTCATCGCGGCGGGCTGGCTGATCCGCTCGCCGACCTCGAAGACGCGCTTCCAGCGCACCGGGCCGGGAATCCGATGGCCCTCCGGCTCCGTCAGGGCCGGCTCGTTGTAGCGCACGTTCACGTCCACGCCGAGCTGCGCCACGAGCGGGTCGGCGCCTCCGACGAACGCGTCAACAGCGGCCTCGCGCGCGGATGCGGGCGAGAAGCGCAGGTAGCGGCGGGACTCGGCGTCGGGATCGGGATCGGTGTCGTCCCACGCCTCCTGGTCCACCAACGCGTTCCCCGCCTGCGTTCGCGTCTCGGTGTAGGCGGTGATGCCCTCGTTGAGCCGCACGGCGAAGTAATCGTGGTTGAGCCCCGCGCCCCACGGCAGAGCGAGCGAGCCGTAGCCGGGCTTGGCGGGCGAATGATCGTCCTCGCGCATCGGCGCGGGCACGAGCGTGTACTGGCTGCCGCCCCGATTCCCCGCATTCACGATCGCGGAGCCGTTCCATCGGAGCGAGGTCGGCGTGCCGAAGGTCAGCAGGGCATCGACGAGCACGCCGTCAACCGCGTTGGCGGCGGCGTGAACGACCGGCGTCGGGCCGGGAGCGGGTGGGAGCGGCGGGCGGGCAGGGTTCGCCACCCATGCCGGATCGAGGAAGGCCGGCAGCGAGCGCTGCAGTTCAGGGCCCGAGCCGGTGCCGACCCCGTCGATGTTGTCGAGCGCCGACGGATAGACCCACCACGAGGCGTCGGTCGGCCAGGGGTCGGACGGATCCCACGCGTAGTCAAGCTCAAAGCAGTGCGCCCGGCCGTAGGTGCTGTTGGCGTCGGCGACACCGCTGAGGGTCTCATCGTATTCGCTCGCCAGCACGTAGACGTAGCCGTTGTGCACGATCGGGCTCGAGAGCCCGACGACCTGTGCGGTCGGGCTGTAGGCCTCGATCTCGCGCCGCCACAGCAGCGCGCCGCCGCCGAGGATCGAGCCGTCGTAGCAGTCCACCCAGGCGGTGCCGTCGGCGGTGTTCGCGTAGCTGATCAGCACGACCTGCGGGTAGATGATGTCATCGGAGGTGCTGCTGAGGCTGCCGCCCGGATCGGCGTATGATGTGAGCGTGGGCGAGGCGTAGTGGGGGTTCATCTCAAGCGGCAGGTCCACCCGCCAGATCATATCGTAGGGGGCGCCGAAGGCGTAGTCGGGCACGCCGTCGTCGGGCATGCCGTCGCCGGTGCGGTCCTCCTCGGGGGTCATGTCGAATGCCATCAGGTACGCCGGCACGTTCGCGTCAACCGACGGGAGGCTCAGCGCGTAGAGGAGGTTGCGGCTGTGCACGGGCGTGGAGACCACCGCGCCGATGGCGTTGACCATCGGGTCCTCGCTGCCGTCGGGGTACTGCCACGCGATGTCGAGGGGGTAGGGCGCCCGTGCGACGCTGGTGGCGCCTGCCCGCTGCGTGCCACGTGCCTGCTGCCAGCGGTCCTTCCACTGGACGGCATTGAGCGCGAACTTCACGTCCGGCTGCTGGAGGAAGTTCGGTGAGGGCCGCCAGTCGGCGGCGCCGGTGTCGCCCTCAAAGAGCCACTCGACGACATCGCGGCCGACCCCTCCGGTGGTGACGAGCACGCTGCCGGCGCCGTAGTCGGCGTACGCGGCCCACGCCGCGCGGCCGGCCTCGTTCCCGTCGTCGTCATAGGCGACGTTCTCGATGATGACGCGGAACTCCGCGCCGATATACTCGAGGAAATGCCCCTCGCTCAGTGTGCTGTCGGGCTCGGTGCCCTGCCAGAGATCGTACTCATCGCGGTTGGGTCTGTCGCCGAGTCGGCGGACGGCCGCGGTGTTGAGCGCGTGTGGCGCGCGGAGAAGCTCATGGGCGGCGTCAACGGGCTCGAGAGCGTGGATATTCGCGGCGTCATAGCCAAAGACGATCTGCCAGGGGAAGCCTCCGAAGACGGTCGCCCCGATCGGGTCGCCCGCAGCGTCACGCTCGATGGCGTTGTCGATCCACAGCACCGCTCCGGCCTCCACCGCCGCGCGCAGTCCGTCCTGCTCGCGCCGGGTGAGGTCGAGCACGGGTGCGGAGAGGTAGATCAGGTCCATCCCGACGAGTCGCTTCGCCGAGTCGGGGGTGAGGTCAACGATCCAGTAGGAGGGCTTGCCCCTGATGACGTAGTCGGCGGGGGCGTCACCCTCAACGACCGACGCGGGCGCCAGCGGGTTGACGAACACCCAGTCATCCGGAGTGAGGTCCGAGCGGCGGACACCCTCCACGAAGTAGGGACGAATCGGCGGGTCCACGAGGCCGTCGCCGTCCACGTCTACCGCGAGCACGCAGGCGTTGATGACGCGCTGTGCGGTGTCGTACCGGAACGCGGTGCGACTCGCCATCGCCGGCAGGGCGGCCAGCAGGGCTGCCGCTATGAATGCTGTCAGGAGAAGAAATGTGCGGCGGAACCGCATATCGATTACCTCCGTGCTGTGCCCGAGCGCGCGGTATGTCGTCGGCCCTTAGTCACCGTAGTAGACCAGGTCCGGGCTGACGGGCAGCAGGGGCAGTCGTGGCAGGTTCGCCGCCGGGTGCGTCGGGTTGCTGCCCGCCGGGATGCTGGCTGACGGGGCGCTGGCCGCCGAGTGGAAGCGCGCCATGCGAAGCGTCTCATCGAAGGTGTACTCGATGCTTCCCCACCGCGCCAGATCCGCAATGGTGCCGCCCTCATATCTGGCCGGGTATGCCAGCTTATCGGTCCAGTCATGGGCCGCCTCGACCGACGCGGTGAAGTTCTCCGCGATCGTGCCGTTGAACGTGATTCGGTAGTTGTAGCGCCGATTGCGCACCGCGTCCGGTCCGACCTGCTCGCCGTCGAAGTAGCCGTTGGTGAGCACATACCAGCAGCCGCGTTCGGCGAAGACCGCCGCGTTCACGCGGGCGTTGATGGCCCCGACCGGCAGGCCGTTGCCGTTGTACTCGGCGACCTTCCACTTCTTCAGCCAGTAGCTGGTCGAGCCCGCGCCAAGGTGCGGGTCGGCGTGGCGGAGCATGATGGCGTTCTTGAGCCCCGGGGTCGGGTCAAGGTAGCCCGCCAGATCCCACGGCAGGTTCGCGGCGCCGAGCCGGTAGGGCGCCCACTGCGGCGCGATGGCCGCGACGCCGTAGGGCTGCGGCGGCGTCGAGACGCCGTCGGGGAAGACGGTACCCTCGGGGACGAGCGCGAATGTCTCATCAACCATCGGATCCGGGGCGTCGCCGAAGACGTAGGCTGTGTATGCGTCGCCCGCGATCCACGTGGTGAGAGACACACCGGACGGGCCGGGGTCGGCGGCGGCCTGCCGCACGACCAGCGCGGCCGAATCGCCCAGTGGCTCGGCGCCCCAGTAGAAGAGCGAGTAGCCGCGTCCGTCGCCGCCGGGTGCGAGCTCCCAGTGCTTGTTGGGGTCCGCCGGGTTCAGCGGGTCGTCCGGGCCCGCCGGAGCGGTGCCGAAGGTGTCCTGCGGCACGATTCGCGTGGTGTTCAGACAGACGCTGTCTCGCGCGAGCAGCGCGATGCGGGTGTTCCGCTCGACCGACACGCGGTCCGCATCGGGCAGGTAGTCGTTGGGGGCGAGAAGCTGCCCGTCGATGTAGATCGTGCCGCCGGAGACTACCGTGACGTCGTATACGCGGGCCGTCTCGCCCGCACTCTCGATCGCGGGCGGGAGCTGTCCGGAGACCCGGATGTTGCCCTCCGCTACGATCAGCGGATGCCGCTCGGTGTCGTCGCTGCCGTCGAGCCACGGCGTCGGGTAGTCCAGCACGATGGTTCGCTGGCCCGAATCGACGCCGTCGGGCGTGCGCCAGGTGCGGTCATGCCGGGTGATCTTGATCCCCGGCTGACCGGCCTCGTGCCCGGGCCACCAGAGCTGGCCGGGGTTCATGCCGACCGGACTGGGGCCTGTGACGAAGTCGCCTGCCGGAAGCTCCTCAGGGAGGAACTCGATCTCGACCGCGGGCGGGACGTAGCTGGTGAACAGCGCGTTCCATCCGCTGTCGGGCATCGGCGTTCCGGCGGCCGCGCCCGGTCGCTGCCAGTCGTCTATGAGCGCCTGGATGTCATGGTCGAACTGGATGTCGGTGAAGTTGTCGATGTAGATGCCCTTGCCGAAGCCCCACTGGCCGTTGTCCACGAAGACGCCGCCGACCGAGACAAGGCTGCCCGATCCACGCGTCAGGGCGCGGTAGCGGTCGAATGCGGAGGTTCCGGGGCTGAGAGTGAGCCGCGGCGGCTCGAGCCGGGCCGCAAAGCGCGGGTCGCCGGTGCCGCTGAGGCCGGACTGGCCGTCACGGATGACGCCGCCGAAGCTGTCGAAGTCCGGGTCGTCGCTTGGCAGCAGGATTCGCGTCTCGCTGCCCGAGTCATCGGCGACGGTGACCTCCGCGCCGTCAACGACGTTGAGGTAGTCGATGCCGCCGGTCACTTCGATGCTGTCATCGCGCGGGAACTCGCCGACGTTGAGGTCGGCCCGTGCCATGCGCGAGTAGAGGTTGAACTGCGTGCTGCCGAAGATCTCGGTCCCGGTGTCATAGGGCGTCCCGGCGACCTGCAGCCGGCCGTTCACGCGGATCGGCCCGTCGAACGCGGTCGAGATCCACTCCGGGGGCACGACCTCAGTGCCGACCGGTGAGGTCTGGATCGCGCCATCGTTGTCCATATCGAGGTAGGCGGGGACGCCGAAGAATGCCGGCCGGCCCTCACCTGTCGCGTCATGGACCCAGCGCGCGTAGTTGAGCATCGGGACGGGCTTGTAGGCCACCATGCTGCGGTAGACCTCGGAGCCCTCGACGCGACCGATCGCCTCGATCTTGATGTGCCAGTCGAGCGGATCGGGTCGGCGGCTGTCCGCCGGGTTGGCGGGATCGCGATCGGTGTTCGGGTCCCACGGGTCGTAGCTGACGCGCAGGAAGAAGTAGCCCGCGCCCGGGGTGGTGGAGACGCCCGCGCCGCCCGCGGGATGTCGCGGGTCGGGGAAGCGGCTGAAGCCGCGCTGGATGTAGACGTCGGGGGTGCCGAGGTCGGAGACGACCGGGGCCCAGCCGCGCGCCAGCTCGGTGTCGGTGTAGTAGTCATCCTCGGTGCCGGGCACGCCGTCCGGACCGTAGACGTCCGGCTCCATCGCGCCGGTGGTGTCCATCATCGGCGGCTCCGGAGGCCGCCAGTCAGCGCCCTCGGGCGAGTTCTCGAGCATGTACGTGGCATAGCGGATACCCGCCTCGGCCATCGCCTGCGCCGCGAGCGTGTGCTCATGCCGCTCGGACTGGCTCTGATTGTATGTCACGAGGGCGACAAACAGGATGCCCACGAGCAGAATGGCCATCATCAGAAGGACGGCCACCATCAGTGCCTGCCCACGGCGCTCACCTGCACGCATTGTATGATGTATTCGCCGCATTCCCTTCGGCCTCCGCCTGCCTGCTCTCTGGCTGCGCATCGCTCTCATCGACCCAGGTTCCTTATCTGCACCTGATCCTCCAGCGAGACCCGGTCAATCACAGCGTCCGACGGGATGATCTTCGCGTCCGGGTTGACCGGATCATCCACCGGCTCGATGTACCGCTGCAGGGCCAGTCGCAGATTCATGATCTCCCGCGTCGAGTAGTCAACCTTCATCACGTAATCGTTCTGCGGCGCGAGCGGGTCGTAGTTGCGCCGGTAGTAGTACTGGATGTAGACGCCGAAATCCGCGACGTTGATGCCCGCGTTGGTCAGCATCCGCGGGCTCGGCGGGCGAAGCTCATTGAAGCGCACCTCAGCCCGCTGCCCGTGGTCGCTGAGCACCACCGCGAACTGCTCCGGCCCGATCTCCGCCTGGTTGGGGTTGGAGGTCTCGGAGTAGGCGGTCTGGTAGATCCGCCCGAGGTCGTCGGTGCCCCAGACGACCACGCGAACGTTGCCGGGCACGACCTTCGCGGGCTGATAGGCTCCGGCGGCGGTCGGATCGATCCGGTACGCGATCGGCATCACCGGGTCGCCGGGCTGCGCGGTCGAGACCAGTGTGCCTCCGCAACTGGGGTCCGGGCAGGGGTCGCCCACGTTGTACTGTGCCGGATCATACGTGCTGCCGCAGCCGGTGCAGACCAGCACTCCGAGGCTCGGGTAGATCGGCACGAGGTCCCAGTGGCGCGGTGATGTCGTCAGATTCCCGTTCTCATCGTACTGGTCGAGATCCGTCGCCACCATGTCGGGCCGCTCGTGCTGCACCTGCAGCGGATAGTACTGCCCGGGGGTGACGTACGCGTTGGGATCGGTCACACTGACCCAGCGCCCGGTCGTCGCACCCACCTGGACCACTCCGCGGTTGGAGTTCCAGGTGAGGATCGTGTTCGAGTAGTCGATGTTGTCCCACGAGTCGCGCACGACGCTCCCGTCCGTGGGGTTAAACATGACGATCCGCGGGTCGAGCTGTGACGCCCCGAGCTGCATGAGCCCGCCCATGCCATCGAAGTTGTTCAGCTCGATGGTTCCGGGGTTGAAGAAGCCTGCCCATGCGCCGTGGCGGGTCTGGTAGAGCGTGTGGTTGTCATTGGCCTTGAGTGTCTCGCCCATGATCCGCTCGGGCGCGAAGCGCACGTTGTCGTGGACGTGGATCAGCTCACCGACGCAGCCGCCCGGGCACTCGCTCGCGTAGCCCTCGATCACGATGCCGCATTCCGCGCATACGGTGCGGCTGGCGGGGATGTCGTACGAGCCGCGGGGCGAGAGCACGTTGCGCACGATCTCCTCCGCCGGGTCGAAGCCCCACCAGAGTACGTCGCCGGCGGTGTTGGTCCACTGCTGGTAGCTGGTGCCCTCCTTGCGGACGAGCACGAACGGGTTGTTCCGGCTGTACTCCGCCGCCGGGTTGAGCAGCTCAACGGTGAGGACAGTGACGAGTAGGTCCTCCTCGCCGGTGAGCGGGTTCTGGGCCGTCCGTGGTGTCAGCGGCTCCACGATCGATCCGCCCGCGAACATCGGGCTGACGAACGCGATCTGGGAGAAGTTCGGGTAGAAAGCCTCTCCGGCATCGAGATCGCCCGAGCCGAGAATGCCATCCGCTCCGAGCACCGTCACGCCCTGGACCGGGTAGACATACATCGCGTTGGAGATCTCGCGACGCATCTCCGTGAGCGTGTTACGCGCCGAGTTCTGCATCGTCACCTTCGCCTGGCCCACGTTCACCATGTCCAGGCTGGCGATCATCGGCGCGAAGAGCATCGCGAAGAGGATGATGAGGATGGCCAGGACGACGAGTACCTCAATGAGCGTGAACCCGCCGCGGCCTCTCGACCCTCGCGCGACCTGATTTCGATTTGTTGCAGCACTTCGTGCCATCATATCTCGCATTCCCCAGCCGCACATCGTCCGTTGGCTCACGCCGCGAAACTACCTGCGACCGTCGGAGTGACTGCTGGTCATTGGATTCCTACCGCCAGTATACCCGGCCGGTGGTCCGTCTATCCGGCGTCTTCGTGACTGACCTGCCACGCCTCTTCGGGCCCGTACTCGTCATCGGTCATGACGCTCTCTCTGACGCGCTGCACGCTCCCGTCCCAGAAGAGCACCTGGTATGCGCCCTCTCCGCCCACCTCGATCTCGTCGGCGTGGAACGGGCACCATGTGATGACCGCGTTATCGGCGGGTCGATCGTGCGGCCCGATCGCCATCGGCAGCGGCGGGACGGTCGTGTCATCGGCAGGCATAAGCTGCCTGCGGTAGAACGGGTCGATCGGGTCGGTCACACCGCGCGTGCTCAGATAGGAGTACTTGTTGAGCCCGACGGTTGCGAACGCGTCCTCGTCATAGCGCTGGTAGCTTTCGTAGTAGCCCGTGCTGTCCGCCTGGGCGGCGTAGACATCGCGCGGGCAGTGCAGCGACTCCCTCCGAGACAGGTAGCCCATGTCGTAGAGGGCCATCAGTCCGGGCCCGGTGGGCGGGTTGCCCAGCGGGTCGTTGGGGTCCTGTCCGCCCTCGATGTAAAATGGCGGGGCGCCGCCCTCGTCGTAGTAGTAGGCCTGAAGCGCGGTGCCGATCTGCTGGAGCTGGGACTTGCAGGTCAGCGCCCGGTTCCCCGCCCGGAGCGACTGGCCGGTCGGGATCAGCAGCGCCATCAGCAGCACGGCGATCCCGATCACCACCAGCAGTTCGGTCAGCGTGAAGCCGCCGCGCGAAGGGCCACTGCGCGCTGTAACGCGCCGGGTGGTCGCCGGTCGTGCCTGCGCCCTCTGCCTCGTAACACCCATCTCAAACCGCCTCTCCTCGCACATTAGAGCAGCGGCTCCGCTGTCAGGAATGTATCGACGTTCACCGTCTGCACTCTGCCTCTGGCGTCGTGCCACCAGCCGCGCACCGTCATCGACGCACCTCGCACCGCGAGGATCGCGTGCGGATCATCCGGACTGACCTTCGGGGTCCTGAGCGTAATCGCGAGTGTATCGCCCGGGACGGTGTGTAGTTCGCCGCTGACGCGCCTGACGATCTCCACGTTGGTCCCGGCCATGTCGAGCACAAGGTAATCCACCAGCACCATCTGCCCCGCCGCCGAGGGCGGGAACAGCAGCCGCGTGAAGTTCAGATCGTCGGGGTCGTCGCCCGCGATGTAGTAGCGGTAGTCAACGAGATCGGCGTGCCCGTCCATGATGTAGGTGTCATGGATCGACTGGACGGAATCGTCCAGGTAGTCCTCGACGAACCACGACGGCGCCTTCTGAACTACGATCGTGTGGCGGGCGATGGTCCGGTAGTAGACACGCAGGTCGCGTCCGCGGGCCTGCGCGGCCGTCAGCGGCGCCGTCGGATCGTCCCAGTTGAGCGTGAAGCTGCCCTCGATGAAGTCCAGCGACACCCAGTCTTCGGCGTCCGTCCACAGCTCGCCGCTGTCGGTGTCCACCAACAGCAGGTATACCGGGTCGCCGAACGCGTTGCCGAAGAGGTCCGCGGTGTACAGCGGGTTCTCGTCGTCGATCCCGCGGAAGGGCAGATCGACGACGTAGGGCGGGTCGGTCGGGGCCGTCATCTTCTGCGTCATGATCGGGACCCGCCGCGGGCTGCCCATGCTGTCGGGCTCGGTCTTCACGCGGTAGTTGACGCGCAGCGTTCGGCCCACGTCGGCGGCGGACAGCAGCAGTGTCGCGCCGAAGTTGCTCTCAAGCACCGCGTATCCCGGTGCGACATCCGCGGGATGGCCGACCACCGGAGTGTAGGGGAGCATCCCCTGGGCGCCGCTGAGTTCGGGGAGCACGTTGGCGAAGTCCGCCAGGCGTGCGGCCCGCACAGGCTCGGCCCCCGGCAGGTTGGCGTTCGTGACGGTCTCACCGGTGACGCCGTGGAGCCGGCCGGCAGAGTCCGCCCAGACGTAGTCAACCACCGCGAGGGGGAAGGCGTCCGGGGCGTAGAGGTAGCCGTCCTCGTCGAGCTGGAAGTCATCGACGCCGTCGAGCGGCAGGCCGAGGTCAACGCGCTGGAGCGGCTGCACCTCGTAGACCTGCAGATACTGGTCAACGGCGGCCATGTCGGGGATCACCGCCGGGCCGAGGTTGAGCGGGTAGACCGCGTAGGTGTCGCCCACTCGGGCCATCGGCACCTGCAGCCCCTCCCCGAGCACCCAAGTGAGGTCATCGCGCGGGTTACCCGGGATCGGATCCATGCTCTCGTCGGGGTATACGTCGGGCGGGATGACCGTCCCGTCGAGCGCGTCGTGCCCGGCGATGGCGTCGGGGATGCGGAAGGACGCGGTTTTGAAGGTCTCCAGTCGCGCCTCGGCCTGCCGCGCCATCTCGCTGCGGATGCGGTCACTCTCGAGAGTGCCGAAGAGTGCGGGGAAGCCGGTTGCGACCGCGTAGATTCCGACAAGCAGGATGGACATGGCCACGAGCAACTCGGTCAGCGTCAAACCGCCGCGGTCTCGTCTCATGGCCTGTCCTCTCCTCGCGGTTGTGTGCACTGTTGTGGCGCTCAACATCTGCTCGCTCCCGTGCTCTCGAGTGCCGCGCATGGTTCTGTCGCGCATATCGCCCTGCTAATTCTGTTTCTCGAACAGGCTCCCGCTGCCCTCATCGGCCTGCCACTGGTCCACCAGCAGCGTGTCTGTCTCAGAGCCGACGTTCACGAATGTGTCGCGCCGCTCGGTCTCTTTGGAGTAGAAGTCACGGTGGAATGTGCAGTGCGTGACCAGCGTGTACTCCGGCGCGTAGATGTTCATCAGGCGCGGGTAGTACTTCCAGCCGCGGTCGAGCCACGCGGGGGCCGGATCGGCGGGCGGGCTGAGGGGGACGTTGCGGTCCCAGCCCAGTTCGTCATAGCCGTGGTAGTTGTAGGTGATCATCTGGTTCCCGGTGTCGGTGTCTACGGCGAACTCCCACGGGTTGGCCGCTCCGATGTCCTCGGCCAGTTCGATCCGCCCGTTGTAGCTGCTGTAGCGCCGCTGCCGGGCCTCATCCTGCCTGCCGACGATGGTCTTATCGTCGGGGCAGAGAAGGTCGGCGTAGCTGTCAACGTAGTCCGGGTAGAGTGATGAGAAGCCACCGGTGTAGATCTCGGCGTCTGAATCGTAGGCCGGGCGCGGTGGGTAGCGGTGGTACTGGCGCTTGTACTCGGTGAGCGCCTGTGTGAGCGCACTCATGTTCGTCTGGCATCGAACCATGCGCGCTTTGTGCCGCGCACCCGAGATCACCGGGAAGAGGATCGCTACGAGCACGACGATGATGGATATGACAACGAGCATCTCCACCAGCGTGAACCCGTGCCGCCTGTTATTGTGCGTCATTTTCGAGTGCCTCCCACATGATGCTGGCGGACCTTCCTCATGATCCGGGCCTCTCTACGGATACGGCGCGGTCGTCATGATCGATGACGCCCGCGCCATCCGCTATTTTTCTACCCGGCGACCGGCCTCTCTAAACCTGCCGGGCGTCCGCCGCCAGCGCGTTTCGCACGGTGTGGCTAAAAGATGACGAATCTTGACATTACCACCGGCGTGATAAGATCACCAAAGTAGATCATTGCCACGCCCGAGGCCGCCATCATCGGGCCGAAGGGGATATAGTCCCTGCGACCCACGGCCCCGGTCAGCATACAGAGAACGCCGACGATCGCGCCGACCACGACCGCGAGCAGGAAGTAGGTGAAAAACTGGTAGCCCGGGCCGAGTATCGCGCCCATCGCGCCCGCCAGTTTGACGTCGCCCCAGCCCATCCCCGGCCGCTTGAACACGCGCTCGGCCACGAAAGCGATCGCCACGAACAGCCCGGCTCCGACGGCCATCCCCACCAGCGACCTCGGCAACAGGACGGTATACGCGAGCCCCGCCGAGAGCCGCTCGTTGAACACAACCGCGCCCGCGGCGCCGTGCCCGAGCAGGTGCAGCGCGTCGAGCACTACACCGACGGCGGCGATGATCGCGACGGTCCCATCGGGGATGATGTAGTGGTCGAGGTCGATGAAGAACACCACCACCAGGGAGCAGACCGCGATGAACGCCAGTGGCGCGTGGATGGTGAGCCCGAAGAAGTAGAGCGCACCGACGGCGGCGACGCCTGTGAAGAGCTCCACGAGCATGTAGCGCGGGCTGTATAAGCGTTTGCAGTGCCGGCAGCGGCCCAGAAGGCCCAGATAGCTGAGCACCGGAACGAGGTCTGCGATCCCGAGGTCGGCGCCGCAACTGAGACAGCGCGAGCGCGGATAGACCAGCGATTCACCCCGCGGCAGCCGGAAGATCACCACGTTCAGGAAGCTACCGATGGCGGCCCCGATCAGGAAGACGATTCCGAGCTGGGCCACTCCGGCCGCGCCTGTCGAGACCAGCAAAATCACCCCGTTACGGCAGCGACGAAAGCATCGAAAGCGATGAGCGCGACGGCCGAACACCCCTCGTCGCGGCCTGCTGTCGGCGCGCGGCCCGCCCTGTCGTTCAGTCGCCGGGCGTCCGACGCGCGCGCCGCCGCCTGCCGGCAACCGGCGACCGACTGATTACCACAGTTCGGCGGCCGGCTCAGAACCGGCCGCCGAGCACACGACGCATCCCGAGCGAAGCTGCGCTTACGTGCTCAGGTTCTGGATAACGCCGATGAGCGGGAGGAACATCGCGATGACGATGAAGCCGACGATGAACCCCAGCACGACGATCATCACCGGCTCGATCGCGGCCGTAAGGCTCTCGACCGCTGCGTCAACCTCGCGCTCGTAGAAAGTCGCGACCTTCTCGAGCATGCTGTCGAGCTGACCGGTCTCCTCACCGATGGTGATCATCTGCACGACCATCGGCGGGAACATCTTGCTCTCGCTCAGCGGGTCGGCGATCGTGTCACCCTCCCGGATGCTGGCGCGGGAGAGCAGGACCGCGTCGGCGATCACATCGTTCGCGACGGTTCCGGCCACCGTCTCCATCGCCTGCAGGATCGGAACACCCGATGACAGCAGCGTGGAGAGGGTGCGCGCGAAACGCGACACGGCGATCTTGTGGTTCAGCGGGCCGAAGACCGGTATCTTCAGCATCAGCATGTCGTAGTAGCGCTTACCGGTCTTCGTTCTCTTGATCCGCCCGATCGCGATCCACAGACCGACCACGATGCCGATGGCGAAGTACCATCGCTGCAGGGCGAAGTTGCTCACCTGCATCAGGAAGCGGGTTGGCGCGGGGAAGTCGCTCTCCTCCATGCCAAGCTCAAGGAACAGTTCCATGAACTTCGGGAGAATGAACATAACGAGGAAGCTGACGATACCGACCGCAACGATCAGAACGAGGATCGGGTACGTCATCGCGGACTTGATCTTCTGCCGAAGCTCAAGGTCCTTCTCCATGAATACCGCGAGGCGCTCGAGGGTGTCGTCGAGAACACCACCGACCTCACCGGCGCGGACCAGACCGACGGCCAGTTCGCTGAAGACTCTGGGGTACTTCGCCATCGACTTCGACAGCGTCGCACCGCCCTCGACCTCGGTCTGGATGTCGCGGATGATCTCGCGGAGGCCGACGTTCGATGACTGCTGCTCAAGGACGTCGAGGCAGCGGACCAGGGAGACGCCGGCGTTGATCATCGTGGCGAACTGCCGGCAGAAGATCGAGAGGTCCTTCAGGCCGACGCGTTTGCCGAAGCTGAAGCTGAACTGCTTCTTGGACGCTTTCTTGGCCAGCGCCGAGGTCTTCTGCTCCTCAACGCTGGTGGGGAAGAGGCCCTGGTCGCGCAGAGACTTAATCAGCGCCTCCTTGGAGGACGCATCCTGAGTCTTCTGCACCTCCTGCCCCATCTTGTCCTTAGCCGTGTAGGCGAAGGTAGGCATCTGTGACCACTCCTCGTCCGCGGACTCGCGATCCCCACATGTACAGGATAGTCATAATTCCCCCGGACCAAACGAGTTCATCAAAGCTTAACATCACGCTGCCGCACCTTCATCGATCCTGAGGCGAGCAGATGACTGCCCCGCGTTCGGGAAACCTGGCCTGGAGGCTCAACTGCGGCCGGATTCTTCGTCCGAGCCTCCGTGAATGAGCTTCTCCAGTTCGATCGGGTTCTGCGCGCGGCGCATGGCGTCCTCGTAGGTGATCATGGACGCGTGGTAGAGGTCGCGCAGCGCCTGGTCCATGGTCTGCATCCCGCTGCTGGAGGATGTCTGAATATGCGAGGTGATCTGGTGCGTCTTACCCTCACGAATGAGGTTGCGGATAGCGGAGCTGGCGATCATGACCTCGATCGCGGCAATTCGCCCCGGCTGTCCGGCTCGGCGCATGAGCTGCTGGGACATGATCGCCTGCAGGTTGTTCGAGATCTGGATGCGGATCTGGTCCTGCTGGGCGGGCGGGAAGACGTCGATCATGCGGTCAACGGACTCGGCGGCGCTGTTGGTGTGCAGGGTGGCCATGACAAGGTGGCCGGTTTCCGCACACGTCACCGCGAGCTGGATGGTCTCGAGGTCGCGCATCTCACCGACGAGGATGACGTCCGGGTCCTCACGGAGGGAGGCGCGCAGCGCGTTGTTGAAGCTGTGCGTGTCCTGCCCGAGTTCGCGCTGGTTGATGACCGACTTGTTGTGCGTATGGAGGTACTCGATCGGGTCCTCGATGGTGATGATGTGCTCGGCGCGCTCGTGGTTGATCTGGTTGATCATCGAGGCGAGCGTGGTCGATTTTCCGCTACCGGTCGGCCCCGTGACGAGGATCAGTCCGCGGACGCGTCGGGCGAGGTCGCTGACGATGGGTGGCAGGTTCAGTTCCTCGACGGTCGGGATCTTCCGGGGGATGAGACGCAGAGCGGATGCAACCGTGCCGCGGTCGCGGTAGACGTTCACTCGGAACCGCGCGATATCCTGGAATGCATAAGAGCAGTCAAGCTCAAGGTCGGTCTCGAAGCGCTGCACCTGGTCGTCTGTGAGGATGTCGTAGATCATCCGCTGCGCAACGTCGGGATCGACCGTCTCGTAGCGCGTCTTCTTCAGCTCACCGTCGATGCGCAGCACCGGCGGAAGGCCGTCGGAGATGTGCAGGTCTGATGCATTGTGTTCGACGACAAGCTCGAGAAGCTCGTCGATGTGGACGTCATGGATCGGTTTGGCCTTGCGACTGCTGCGTGCCTTTTCCTGAGTGGCCATTAAGCGCCTCCTGGCGGCGCGGACAGGGGCGGTGGTGCTCGTCCCTGCGCGCCCCGAACTGCTGATTACCTCACAGTGGATACGACGCGCAGGATCTCGTCGATGTCGGTCATGCCGGTGACCGCTTTGTTCAGCGCGTCCATGCCGAGGGTGATCATGCCGTTGGCGAGCGCGGCTTCCTTGACCTGGTCGGCGGAGGCGCGCTTGACCACCAGCTCGCGTATCTCGCTGTTCATCGTCATCATTTCGAAGATCCCGATGCGTCCCTTGTAGCCGGTATTGCGGCAGTTGCCACAGCCGTGGCCGGTGTAGAAGGTGACGTCCTTGTTCTCCGGCGCGTCCGGGTCAAAGCCCAGCCCGAGGAGCTGATCGCGAGAGGGCGCGTAGGGCTCCTTGCACTCCTCGCAGAGCTTCCGGGCGAGTCGCTGGGAGACGGAGGCGATGATCGAGGAGGCGATGAGGAACGGCTCAACGCCCATGTCGATCATACGCGTGACCGTGGACGGAGCGTCGTTGGTGTGCAGGGTGCTGAGCACAAGGTGACCGGTCAGAGCGGCCTGGATCGCGATCTCGGAGGTCTCGAGGTCGCGGATCTCACCGACCAGGATGATGTCGGGGTCCTGGCGCAGGAAGTACTTGAGCGCGATCGCGAAGGTCAGGCCCGCTTTTCGATTCACGTGGACCTGGCTGATACCGTCGATCTGATACTCGACCGGGTCCTCGATGGTGATGATGTTGGTCTCAATGTCGTTGATCTTATTGAGAACTGAGTACTGTGTGGTGGTCTTGCCGCTTCCGGTCGGCCCGGTGGAGAGGATCATGCCGTTGGGCTGGGAGACCAGGTATTCCATCGTCGCCATCATGTCCGGGGTGAAGCCGAGATTCGCCAGTCCGAGCATGATTCCGCGCTTGTCGAGGATCCGCATGACGCACTTTTCGCCGAGGGTGGTGGGGATGGTTGAGACGCGCAGGTCGAAGTCGTCTCCGGCGTGGCGGATGTGGATGCGCCCGTCCTGCGGGACGCGGCGCTCGGCGATGTTCATGTTGGCCATGATCTTCAGACGCGAGATCAACGGGGCATGCACGTACTTGGGAAGGGTGAGGATCTCGTGCAGCACACCGTCGATGCGGTAGCGGACACGGACGCCCTCACGGCCGGGCTCAACGTGGATGTCGCTGGCCCGCTCCTGGATGGCGCGCTGGATGACGACCTTGGCGATGCGGATGATCGGCGCTTCGTCGGCGACGTCGGCGATGCGGTCGGTGTCGATGCGCTCGTCATCGGATGAGTCATCCTCCGCGGCGATCATGCCGCTGTCGCGAACCGACTGCGCGAGCTGCTCCATGTCACCCATGCCGAAGTCTGCCGCGCCACCGCCTCCTCCGCCCCCGCCACCGGCGGGTGCGGCCGCGTAGACCTTTCCGATGGCCGCCTCGATCGCGTCGGCCGGTGCGAGCATCGGCTCGACGGCGACCTGCAGGCGCATCTTGAGGTCGTCCATTGCGATGACGTCGGTCGGCTCGGCCATCGCGACGCGGATCGTCCCCTCCTTGCCACGGTCCACGGGCAGGGCGGTGTAACGCTTCGCGACGTCCTGGCTGATGAGGCTGGCGACGTTCGGATCGACTTTCGCCTTGTCGAGGTTCACATAGCCCACGTTCATCTGTTCCGCGAGCGTTTCGAACAGAGGCTCTTCCTCGATGAACCCGAGGTCCATGAGGATCTCCCCGATGCGCTGCGTGCTCTGCTCTTGCGCTGCCAGCGCCTGCTCGAGCTGCTCATCCGTGATATGCCCTTTCTCGATGAGCATCTGCCCGATCAACTTCCTGCCGCGTGACCTGCGCATGATCTGCACCTCTTGGGTTGCGCCTCAAACGAGAAAATGTGCACCTTATGAGGTCTTCTTGCCCACCAGATTATAGCCCGCCCCAACCGACCGAGTCAAGCCGCCGCGAATCGGCTCCGCGGGCGTCCGCGAACTGTGGGCGGACACCTCATGCGCTCCTCGACGCCGACATGGCTCGGAGCGCCGGAAACGCTGGTTGGGGCATTTCCCGACAGCCGGCCGCCGGACCTTCACCGCCGCAATATTTTAACCTGATCGCGGTGAGATACCTTCCCCGATCAGCGATTCCGCGCAAGCGGCAACGCCGCGGCCGAGTGCGCCGGACAGCATCGGCCGGCGCATGGCGCGCGGACCGCGAAGTGGCTGTTGCCACAGGAGGGGCCAGCCCGCAGGTTCCCGTGGTGGTGATGGCCGGAGGCAGCCGACCGCCCGGCTCAGGGTCGGGCCATCGCGAACCGCCCGTCGATCGGATGCACGGCGCTCAGCACACCTGCCACGAAGAGGCCCTCGCGCGATTCGTAGCGCTCTGCCAACAGTGTATCCCGATTCGCGCGCATCCACACATTCCACTCATCGAAGGCGCTCATCGGTGCGATCGTGCCGGTCCGCCGGTTCGTGGCGGTGGTGATCGTCCCCTCAGGTGCCGCGCTCTCCTCCTGTCGGCTGCGCGCCGGACCCGCTCAGTTCGTCGAAGTACCACGGCGGGGTGGCGCGCGAGACGCTCAGCGCGTAGACGCCGGCGGCTCCGGCGCGCTTGAGCACCCGCGCGCACTCGTCGAGGGTCGCTCCCGTCGTGAAGACGTCGTCCACGAGTATGAACGAGCGGCCTTTGAGGCGCCACGGCCTCGGCGCCCTGAATGCGCCCTGGACGTTGCTGCGGCGGGAGGCGCCCTTGAGCTGCGTCTGCGGGCGCGTGTCGCGGACGCGGATGATGACGTCCGGCCAGGCGGGCATCGAGAGCGCCGAGGACAGCTCCTCGCACAGAAGCTCGGCCTGGTCGAAGCCCCGCCAGCGGCGACGGCTGGGATGCAGCGGGACGGGCACGAGCGCCCGGCACAGATCGAGCGGCAGGCCGGGCCCGCTGCGCGGGTCGATCTCCCGCACGACGACGTCGGCGAGCATCGCGGCGAATGTCTCCGCGAGCCGGGTGCGCGCGCCGAACTTGTAGGCGATGATCGCGTCGCGGAGGGTGCCGGTGTGCAGTCCGGCCGAGCGGGCCCCGCTGAGGACGCGACCGTCGCGGCAGTCGCCGCACAGCTCACCGGGCACCGGCTCGGAGGTCATCCGCAGCAGCGCTCCGCAGCAGGGACAGAGGGGGGCGTTGATGAACAGGAGATCGTCGCGACACGTCTGACAGAGCGGGTCGGCGGAGAAAGTCCGACAGACCTGGCAGCGCGGCGGAAAGAGCAGGTCGAGCAGTTGGTCGCCGATCCCGCGAGAGTGCATGGTGCAGGCGCATTCGCCACGGGGCGGAGGAGACCTTCGCGCGATCTCGCCGGGAACGGATTCGGCCGCGGGCGGCGTTGACTTTCCCGACACAGGTGTGTTACGCTTTCGTCGATGCGCGCGGTTCTCGGCGAGCGGCCGAGGCCGGGCGCAATTGATAGTATTGGATGGGGATTGGATGACCCGGGCACGTTGGGGATTGCTGCTGGCCGCACTCGGGCTGATGTTCGGACTGCAGGCGGCGGTGGCCGATCCGGTGGTGGAGACGCTCGACAACGGGTGCCGACTGGTGGTGGAGGTCGATCAATCGCGTCCGGTCGCAGCCGTGCGCGTGTACGTGGGCGCAGGCTCGATCCACGAGGGGCAGTACCTCGGCGGCGGAATCAGCCACTTCCTCGAGCACACCATCAGCAAGGGCTCACAGAGCCGGACTTTTGAGGAGATCGAGGCCGAGCTGACCGCGCTCGGCAACACATACAACGCGTACACCACGAAGGATCACACGTGTTACTTCGCGACCGTCGCGCGGGACGAGATCGGCCGGGCGATCGATGTGATCTCCGATTTCGTGCTGCGTCCCACATTCCCCGAGGAGCATGTGGAGATCGAGCGGGGCGTCATCCAGCGCGAGATGGCGATGGGCGACGACGACCCGATGCGCCAGGTTTCGCACCTGCTCTACGAGACGCTCTTCACCGCACACCCGGAGCGCTACCGCATCATCGGCTACCCGGAGGTCTTCAACGGGCTCACGCGCGACGAGATCGTCGCGTATCATGAGGCGATGTACGTCCCGGACAACATCGTGGTCGCGGTGGTCGGTGACATCGACGGTGTGGCGGTGCTCGAGCAACTCCGAGCGACGTTCGGAGCGGTGCCGCGCCGACCGCAGCCGGCGGTCGAACTCGCGCGGGAGCCCCGGCAGATCGCCCCACGGCGCCGGGTGGCCGAGGATGAGGCGATCCAGCGGGCGTACCTGCGGATCGCGTGGCCGACGATCGATCTCTTCCACCCCGACCTTTACGCGCTCGACACGCTCTCGGGCTACCTGACCGCGGGCGAATCATCGCTGCTGGTGCGCAGGCTGCGTGATGAGCTGGGGCTGGTCGATAGCATCAGCAGTTATTCCGCGACGCCCGCGCGCGACACCGGCTTCTTCGCATTCGCCGCCACGCTCGACCCGGCGAACCTCGAGCGGGTCGAGGAGGAGATCGTCGCCGCACTCGATCAGATCAGGGACAATCCGCCGCCGAGGCGCGAGATCGAGCGCGTGCTCAAGCAGGTGGAGGCGGGCGAGGTGTTCGCCCAGGAGTCGGTCGAGGGCCGCGCGTCATCGCTGGGGCGCAATCTGATGGTCACCGGCGACGTGAACTTCACCGAACGCTACGTCGAGGGGATTCGGGGCGTGAGGCCACGGGACCTCAGCGAGGTCGCCCGGAGGTACTTCCCTCCCGAACGGATCACCGTCGCGATTCTGCGCCCGGCGGCCGAGGCCGATCGCGGCGCGGCAATCGCGCGGGCGGCCGAGAAGGCGCGCACGCATGAGCGGACGCTGAGCAACGGCCTCCGAGTGATCGTGCGGGAGAACCGGGCCATCCCCGCGGTGAGCATCGCCACCGCGACGCTGGGCGGCCTGCGCTACGAGAGCGCCGGGAACGTCGGCATCACGTCGTTGATGGCGCAGATGCTCGTGAGGGGAACGCAGCATCACACTCGCAGGGAGCTGACCGAGCGGATCGACCGGCTCGGCGGCAGTCTCGCGCCGTACTCGGGGCGCAACAGCTTCGGACTGATGGGGCAGTTCCTCGCCGAAGACACCGAGGCGGCGCTGGAGCTGACGCTGGAGGCGCTCTTCCGCCCGACCTTCCCGGACGAGGAGCTTGAGCGCGAGCGTAGCCTCGCGCTGGCGGCGATCGCCCGGCGGCAGGACAGCGCCCCGATGGTCGCGCTGACGGCGCTGCTCGACGAGCTTTTCCGCGAGCATCCCTACCGCTTCATGCCGGAGGGCACCGAGGAGTCGGTCGCCGCGCTGAGCGAGGAGGATCTTCGGGCGTTCCATGAGGCCTACGCGCGCCCGGCGACCACCGCGATCGTGGTGGCGGGCGACGTGGACGCCGAGGCGACGTTCGCCGCGGTTGAGCGCCTGGCCGGGAGCCTGACGGCCGATCAGCCGAGCGCGCCTCGCGCCCCGGAGGAGGCGGCGATCGAGGAAGGGCGCGAGCGCCGGATCGAGCGGCCACAGCAGCAGGCGATCGTGGCCTACGGTTTCCACGGACTGACGGTCGATGACCCGGAGCTTCCGGTGATGGAGGTGCTCGATGCGCTGATCTCCGGCGCCTCGCTCCCCGGCGGGCGGCTGCATGAGGCCCTTCGCGGGCAGCAACTGGTGTACTTCGTACACGGGACCTCGATCCTCGGGCTCGACCCCGGGGCCTACGTGATCTACGCGGGCACCGCGCCCGAGAGCGTCGGCACGGTGCGGGAGCAGATAGAGTCCACGCTGGCGGGGATCGCCGCCGAGGCGCCGGGCGAGGATGAACTCGCGCTGGCGAAGGGGATGGCGGTCGCCGCTCACAGGATGTCGCTGCAGACGAACTCATCGCTGGCACAGACGATGGCGCTCGACGTGATCTACGGGAGGGGCGCGACGAACTGGGAGCAGTTCGCCGAGCGCATCGACGCAGTCACCGCCGGGCAGGTGCGCGAGATGGCCGAGCGCCTGCTAACCATGGAGCGTTCGGCGGTGGTCGTAACAACGCCCGCCACCACGGGCGAAGGAAACGAAGGCTGAGAGACAGATGAACGAGGCGGACAAACGCGGGACAGGTGCGGACCTGATGACCGCTCGAGATTACTCACAACTGGTCGCGAGAGAGATCTGCGACGCGCTGAGCCGGACTGAGGACGAGCAGGTCGAGACGCTGCTCGACATGATCGAGGAGGCCTCCACGATCTTCGTAGGAGGCGCCGGCCGCAGCCTGATGATGATGCAGGCGTTTGCGATGCGGCTGATGCACATCGGCTTCAATTCGTACGTGGTCGGCGAGACGACGACTCCGGCGGTCGTGGCCGACGACCTTCTGATCGCGGGCAGCGGCTCGGGGCAGACACGGATGACCCTGGCGCTCGTGGAGGCCGCGGCGGCCCGTGGCGCGCGTACCGCGGTGATCACCGGCCACGCCGACTCGCCACTTGCCGAGGCCGCCGATCACTTCGTGCACATCCACGCGCCGGTGGTGTTCGTCAACTCCGAGCGCCCGACACGCCAGCCTCCCGGCACGCTCTTCGAGCAGTGCCTGCTGGCGCAGTGTGACGCGATGATCCTGGAGCTTATGCACAGACGTGGAACGACCGAAGAGATCATACGGCGCCGGCACACGAAGTTTGAGTAGGAGTGCCGGCTGCATGGAACGAAGGAAGAATTGATGACAGCACAGTCTGACCTCGGAAAAACCGACACGTTGGCGGCCGTGGAGACAGAGGACGATGCGTCCGGTCCGCGCACGAAGCTGATCCTGATCATCGCAGGGGCCGCGCTGGCCACGATCCTCGTGGTCGGTGTGATCGGGCTCGCGATCGCCACCAGTTCGTGGGTCAGGAGCGGTGAGATCGCGCAGAACGTCACGATCGCGGGCATCGACGTGAGCGGGATGACGCGCGATGAGGCCGCGGCTGCGCTGCGCGACCGCTGGATCCCGTCGCTGCCGGAGAAGGTCGCGGTCACGTTCCCCGGCGGGGAGTGGGAGGCCGAGCGCGACGAACTCGGGGTGAGCTTCAAGCTTGACGTCGCCGCGCAGCAGGCAGTGCGGGTCGGCCGCGAGGGCGGGCTGCTCGAGCAGATGCGGGCGCGGCTGAGCAGGCGCGGCACCGCGGTTGACATCGAGGTGCCGGTCACGATCGACGAGGACACCCTCGACGCCGCGATCGGCGGGCTCGCGGGGGATGTCTACCGCGACCCGGTGAACGCCGACATCAAGGTCAGCGGCACCAACGTCGAGGTCATCCCCGGTGTCGTCGGCCGCCAACTGGACATCGACGCCACGATGGACGCCGTGAAGGCCGCGCTGACCGACCCGACGGCGGATGCCGTCGAGGCGGTCGTGGAGACGACCCAGCCCTCGGTCACGGCCGAGGACCTCTCGCACATCGAGGTCGTGCTCGCCTCATACAGCACACCCTATAAGGCCTCGCAGGTGGACCGAACACACAATCTCAAGCTTGCCGCACAGAGGCTCAACGAGGTTGTAGTGCATCCCGGCGAGCAGTTCTCGTTCAACGGTACCGTGGGCCAGCGACTCGCGACGGACGGCTACCGCGAAGCGCCGATCTTCATCGACGGCGAGGTTGAGCCGTCACTGGCGGGCGGCATCTGTCAGATCGCCAGCACATTGTATAACGTCGCGCTGCTGGCGAACCTCGACATCGTCCAGCGGTACAAGCACTCACGCCCGGTGGATTACGTGCCTACCGGCCGCGACGCCACCGTCTACTGGGGCGTCTACGACCTCAAGTTCAAGAACTCGCTCAAGCACCCCATCCTGCTGCTCACCAGCGTGGGTAGCGGGCAGGTCTCCTTCAAGATACTCGGCAGCCGGGAGGACAGGGCGGACGTCGAGATCATCCGCGAGGGCCTCAGTCGCATCCCTCACGAGACGAAGGAGAACAAGGACCCGGAGCTTGAGGAGGGCAAGAAGGAAGTCGAGAAGGAGGGCCGCGACGGCTGGCGGGTGACGGTCTACCGCAAGGCCACTCGCGACGGGAAGGTCATCCGCGACGAGCGGCTGCACACCGATGTGTACTCGGCGCAGACTCGTGTTGTGCGCGTCGGCAGCAAGCCGCGGCCGGAGGAGCCTCCCGCGGAGACAGAGGCACCCACGCCGGCGGCCCCCTCGGGGCCCGCGGCGGGCTCGGGCGGCACGGCGCCGGTCGCTGATGCGGACGCCCCGCGGCCCGACCCGGCCGGAGATGGCGACGAGTAGCAGGCGGCGGTATCGGCGCCGCAGGAGCGGATATTGCCGGTCGCGATTCGGGAGCCGAGGCGGCGCGCACCACGCGGCGCTTGACTCAGGGCCGGCCGAACAATATACTGTCCGCTGACAGCCCGTATCCCCGGTCGGGCCGACGGGGACGGGAACTGATTCGCAGCAGAGGTGGTTGCCTGTGCGTGAGCAACGCCGGGGACGCACCATCCTGATCGTTATCGCCATCATCGCGGTCGCCGGGGTCTTCGTCTTCCTCGGGCAGATCTTCGCCCAGGACGAGTTCGTGGACGACATGCCCCCCATGGACGATGAGATGATGATGGGCATGGACGGCTTCGGCATGGGACCCGCCGCCGCCGCCGGCGGTCTGGCCTGGACCGAACAGGAGATGCCCGAGGAGCTCACGATGACCTACGAGGAGTTCCTTGCCGAGACCGGGCAGCCGCGCGCCCTGATCCCGGACAACTTCCTCTTCGACGAAGACGACCAGCCGAAGAAGAACACCGAGAACCAGTGGATGCAGCTTCAGCGCATCTACGCCGGCCGCGAGATCGTCGGCGTGGAGGTCGCGGCAGCGGGCAAGCCCGGCTACGGCCTCGCCACAAGCATCCAGCGCGAGATCGCCGTCAAAGAGGCCGAGATCGCGGACGTGAACTACCTCTACGAGAAGGGCCTCGACAACTTCAGCTTCGAGGTCCGCTACCCGCAGGTCAACCGCAGCGCGATCGGCCCCGGCACCACGAGTGTCCCGATCGAGGTCGGCGTCATCATGAAGGTCAAGTCCGGTGTTGACCAGCGCTACGGCAGCCTCGTCTACCGAAAGCTGAAGAAGTACGACTTCTACGGGACCGACCGGCAGATCTTCCGCATCCACGACTACGAGGGCGGCATCTGGAACCCCAAGCAGATCTATCTCTACAACGGCTCGGTCTCGGCGTGGAACAGTCTCTGGCAGCAGAACTCGATCCGCCTGACACTGTATGATGTCTCAGGCAGGCAGATCGTCTCGTCCACACAGTCGGCGGGCCACACCGGCGGGATACTCGCCAAGCTTCTCTACCCCGACGACCTTAACTATGCACCGGCGAACGAGACGATCGTCGGAGCGCAGGACAAGAACTTCCAGGGCGGCAACCTCAACCTCCCCGGGAAGAAGGGCTGGTACTACAGCTTCAGCTTCAACATCGCGCTGGCGGAGCTTGCTGGCCTCCATCGTGCCGAGGCCGTGCTGGTCGGCTCCGGAGGCGTTGAGGGCTCACGCGGGCAGACGAGGACACCGCCGCCCGACGCCACCGACTTCGGTGCCTCGCGCGCGGCCGTGCAGGCCGGCGCCGAGCGGGCGACCGACGTGGCGCGACGCGGTGTCGGCATGTCCGGCTACTCACTCGGCCCGCCAGTCTACACCGGCCCCGTTTTCTGACGACCGACACGGAACACAGGTGACTTCAGGCGCGCCGCGGCTCTCCGCGGCGCGCCTTCGATTCAGGCCGGTGTGCGGGAGGTCAGAGCGCGCCTCCGACGAACCTCTCCCGCAGACAGCATGACAGGGAGGCGACGACGCATGGTCATCGACTGCCACGTCCATGTGCAGAGCAACTACGGCACTGAGGACGATCGCATGGGCTATCTGCTCGAGTACGCCGACCGCGTGGGCATCGACCGGCTCTGCCTGAGCCTGGGCACCTCGCGCGATCATCGCCCGAGCGTTGACACGTTCCGCCGCGATAATGACATGGTCCGCGACGCGATCGAGCTTCATCCCGACCGGTACATCGGCTTCTGCTACCTCAACCCCTGCTACCTGCGGGAGTCGCTCGATGAGATCGAGCGCTGCATCGTGGACGGACCGTTCGTCGGGATCAAGCTGTGGATTGCTCTCTACTGCAACGAGCCGAACCTCGACCCGATCTGCGAGCGGGCCGCCGAACTTGGCGCGCCCGTCCTGCAGCACACCTGGCTGAAGATCACCGGCAACAACCCGCATGAGCCCACGCCCTTCCACCTCGCCGAGCTGGCCGCGCGCCATCCGGACGTGAGCTTCATCCTCGGGCACTCCGGCGGCAACTGGGAGATGGGCTACCGGATCGTCGAGGACCTGCCGAACGTCTACGCGGAGGTCGCCGGGGGTGACCCCGAACTGGGTCAGACCGAGATGGGGGTGGCGATGCTCGGGGCCGACCGCATCGTCTACGGCTCCGACGCCCCCGGCCGGAGCTTCGCCTCGCAGATCGCGAAGGTCCACGGCGCCGACATCTCCGCGGAGGACCGGGCGAAGATCCTCGGCGGCAACGTGCAGAGGATGCTGGGGCTGTGACACCCGCGGGCGGCATCATCGACTGCCACGTCCACCCGACCGCCGCGCGGGGCGAGGGGCCCGGTCGCTGCGCCGATGAGATGTTGCGCTTCGCCGACCGGTTGGGCATCGAGTGGCTCGGCACCAGCCTCGGGCCGATCTTCCTGCAGCAGCCCACCGAGGCTGAGATCGAGGCGGACAACGACTTCAACGCCGAGTTGATGCGGTGCCACCCCGACCGCTTCTTCGGCTACGCGAACGTCAACCCGAACTACCTGTTCCACAGCCTGCGGGAGATCGACCGGCGCGTCGCCGACGGGCCCTTCGTCGGCATCAAGATGTGGGTGGCGATGTGCTGCGATCACCCGAACGTGGATGCCGTCTGTGAGCGGGCCGCCGAGCTTGACGCGCCCGTGCTGCAACACACGTTCTTCCGCACCGGCGGGAATCTTCCGGGCGAATCGAGCCCCGATGACGTCGCGGCGCTGGCGGCGCGCCACCCGACGGTCACGTTCATCGCCGCACATGCCGGGCTGAACTGGGAGCGCGGCATCCGGGCGGTGGCAGATCGGCCGAACGTACTCGTGGACACCTGCGGCTTCGACCCCGAGGCTGGCTTCACCGAGATGGCGGTACGCTGGCTGGGCGCCGAGCGAGTGGTCTACGGCTCCGACGCGGCGGGCCGGAGCTTCGCGTCACAGCTCGCGAAAGTCCTCGGCGCGGAGATCAGCGACGATGACAGGCGGAGAATCCTGAGCGACAACATGAGGCGGGTGCTTGACCTGTGAAGATCATCGACTGCAACGCGAACCTCGGAAGCTGGCCGTTCCGCCGGACCGAGTACGGCACGCCGGAGCAGCTCATCGAGCGGCTCTCACGGGTTGAGATCGACCGGGCGTGGGTCACGAGCCTCGACGCGGTGATGCTCAAGAACGTGGCCGCCGCGAACGCGCCGCTGGCTGAGGCCGTGGCGGGCTTCGACGCGCTGACGGCCGTCGGGACGGTGAACCCGAGCTGGCCGAAGTGGGAGCGCGACCTCGCCGAGTGCGCCGAGCTGGGGATGCCCGGCGTGCGGGTGAATCCGAACTATCAGGGCTGGCTGCTGACCGACCCGGTCTTCGGGGCGCTGCTTGCGGCGGCGGAGGACCTCGGGCTCTTCGTGGAGGTGACCGTCGGCATGACCGATGAGCGGCATCACCATCCGCTGGTGATGGTGCCGTCGGTGTCGCTCGGTGGCATTCTCGACGCCTGCGCGGCCCATCCCGGGACGACGATCGTGATCGCGAACGCGAAGAACGCGGGGATCGTGGGCGTGGCGCGTGACGCGGGCGGGCCCCTGCCCGAGCGGCTGTACTTTGAGATCTCGCACATCGAGTCGGTGGGCGGGGTGCAGGCGGTCGCGGACGAGATCGGCATCGAGCACCTGCTCTTCGGCACCCACGCGCCTTACTACTACCCCGAGTCGAGCGCGCTGAAGGTCTTCAAGGAGTGCGACTTCTCGGACGAGGAGCTTGAGGCGCTGACACACGGGAATGCGGAGGGGTTGTTGGCCCGGCTTCAGGGGAGCGCGCTGTAATGCGGTCGGCGGAACCCGCACTCTCAACGATCGCTCAGGAGAGCGGCTCCGCCCTCATCGCCATACGGAAGCCCACATCATTACACGTCGCTTTCGGGTCCTCGAAGGCCTGATACCACGTTCGGGCGGCATCCGGGCCGTAGCCATACGCTCCGCCGCGGATGACGCCGCGCTCGATCGGCCGCCAGCGCAGATCAAGGGGCGGGCGCGGGTCCACGTGGATGTCACTCACCCACTCCCACACGTTCCCGGCCATGTCCATCGCGCCGTAGGGACTCGCCCCGCACGGGTAGCTGCCGACCTCCATTTTCACCCGCGGGCCGAGGACCGCACAGTCGATGCCGCGCTGCTCCAACCGCTCGAGAGCGGCCGCGTCCAGCCGGCCGATGTTCGCGCACTCGGGGCGGAACTCGTTGCCCCACGGCCACTGGCGGCCGTCGGTGCCGCGCGCGGCCTTCTCCCACTCCGCCCCGGTGGGCAGGTACCCGCCGAGCCGCTCGCAGTACTCAAGCGCCTGCGGACGCAGCACCGCCGTCACCGGCATATTGCCCTCGCCGTCGGGGTATTCATGGTCGGGGAAGACCTCGGCGAACTCGGCATTTGTCACCTCGTGCTCTCCGATGTAGAATGCGGGGAGAAAGACGCGCTGCAGTGCCGGCACATCGCCGTCGGCATCGGGCGAGTCGCTGCCCAGCCAGAAGTAGCCTGCGGGCACGAAGACCATGCCCTCGGGAGGAGGCGCGTACTCAGCCTCCATCAGCGCCGCTATGTGCCGCTCAACCGCCAGCCAGCGCGCGAAGGCCGCCGTGGCGATCAGCAGCACGAGCACGCCGAGCGCGAACCAGGTTCGCCGCCATCTCGATGAGAAGAACCATCTGGCGTTCATCACGTCATATAAGACGGACACGGGCGCGAGTAGTTCGCGCCCATTCATGTCGTGTACCGCCAGCGGAGGCGATGATGCCCGAAACCGAAACCAGGCGCTCGTTCCTGAAGAAGGCCGGACTCGCAACGGCCGGCGCTGCGCTGGGCAGCGCCGCGATAGGTATTGCATTGGGGCGTGACGGCGTGGAGGTCACGCATCCGCGCATCGCGATCCCCGGACTTCCGGAGGCCTTTGACGGCGTCCGGATCTGTCAACTCACCGACGTGCATCACGGCCCATTCCTTGAACTTGAGAGCGTGCACGAGGCGGTGGACCTTGCGATCGACCAGTCGCCGGACATCTTCGTACTCACCGGCGACCTGTCGCACAAGAAGGAGTGGTCCGTCGCGCCCGTGTGGGATGCGATGAGGCCGCTGGAGGCGCCGCTTGGGGTCTGGGGCGTGATGGGGAATCATGACTGGTGGCACGGGATCGCCGCCAGCCGCGAGGGCGCGAAGTACGCCGGCGTCGGTATGCTCGACAATCGCGCGGTGCCACTGGTGCGCGGCGGCGAGCGGATGTGGCTCGCCGGAGTCGGCGACCTCTGGGAGGACGAGCAGGACCTGCAGGGAGCGCTGCGCGACGTGCCGGCTGATGAGCCGGTGGTGCTGCTGACCCACAATCCGGACTACGCGGATGAGATGACCGATTCGCGCGTGAAGCTGATGGTGGCGGGCCACTCGCATGGCGGCCAGATCTGCCCGCCGATCCTTGGGCCGCTGGGGTTCGTCAACAGACGCAAGTACACCGCGGGACTGGTGCGGACGGGCGTCTCACAGGTGTACATCAGCCGGGGGATCGGCATGTCGGCCGTGCCCTTCCGCCTCAACTGCCCGCCTGAGCTGCCGGTGTTCGAGCTGACGCGAGCGTAGCCCCGGTCGCCGGGAGTGGGTCGCCCGGAGGCCGCCTCACCTCAGGGGACCTTTTGGATGGCCGACCACACCGAGAGCAGGCGATCGTTCCTCAAAAAGCTCGGCCTGGCGGCCGGGGGCATCGCCGTGGCCGGGGCCGGACTGGATATCGCCTTCGAGCGCCACTGGGTCGAGGTAACTCGTCCACGCATCGCCGTTCCGGGACTCCCTGCGGCATTTGACGGCATTCGGATCTGCCAGCTCACCGACGTACATCACGGCCCCTACCTCGCGATCGAGCGCGTCCACGACGCGGTCTCGCTGGCGCAGGAGCAACGCCCCGACCTCTTCGTGATCACCGGCGATCTCTCACACAAGAGGGAGTGGTCGGTGCCGCCTGTGTGGGACGCGATGAGTCCGCTTCAGGCGCCGCTGGGCGTCTGGGGGGTGATGGGCAACCACGACTGGTGGCACGGGATCGCGGCCAGTCGCGAGGGCGCAAAGCGGGCGCAGATCGGGATGCTCGACAACCGGGCGGTGCCAATCGTACACCGGGGCGAGCGGCTCTGGCTGGCGGGGGTGGGTGACCTGTGGACGGACAGGCAGGACCTCGCGGGCGCGCTGCGCGGTGTGCCGGACGATGAGCCGGTGATCCTGCTCACGCACAACCCGGACTATGCGGATGAGATGGCGGACCGGCGAGTGAAGTTGATGCTGGCCGGGCATTCACATGGCGGGCAGATCTGTCCGCCACTGATGGGCCCGCTGAAGGTGCCGAACCGGATGAAGTACGCGGCGGGGCTGGTGCGCACGGCGGTGTCGCAGGTGTATATCAGCCGGGGCATCGGGATGGCGATTCTGCCATTCCGCTTCAACTGCCGCCCGGAGCTGCCGGTGTTCGAGCTGGCGCGGGCGTAGCGGGAGCATTCAGCGGATCAGAAACGAAGCTTCGTGTGGTTTTACTATTTTGTACGATTCACTTGCGAGTAAACTTCGCGATATAGTAAACCAGCGGCGGCACCGCGACGCCTCCAATAACGCCGCGCTTGTCGATGCATCTGTGGCAGTTCGCGGTACTCTTCATCGTTATGGCCATCCGATACGAACCGAGCCGTGGTTCAGGTATTCCGCCCCCGCGCCGCAACGCGCCAGATGTCCTCGACCACGTCGTCGCGCACCGCGTAGAGCCGGTCGTAGAGGTTCAGGCAGGTCGGAGCGCGCGCAGGGATCACCTCCAGCTTCTCACCGATCGCCAGCGGCCGCGACGCCTCCGTGACGTCCACGAAACCATGCTCGTCGTTGATCTTCACGACCCTCGCGCCCGGCACCCCCGGCAGCCAGCCGTAACCGTCGGAGACGGTGCCGACCTGCTGCGAGAGCCCCTTGGTGCCTGCGTCGATGATCGCACGTTCCTCGGTCGGCGTCGCGACCACCGTCGCAAGCACGCTCAGCGCCACCTGCTCCATCGGCGCCGAGCCGATGTCCACCTGGTTGCGATCGTAGAACACGTAGGTCCCCGAGCGTATCTCCGTCAGGCCGCAGCCGGGCTGGTAGCGGCCGGCCGTGGGCGTTGAGCCGCCGGAGATGCGCAGCATCGCGTGGCCGGCGCTCTCGAGGCTCTCCGCGATCTGGCCGATCACCCTGCCCTCCTCCGCCGCTCCCTCGACGAGCGCGTCCTCACCGCGCGCGGCGTACGCGAAGTGCGAGGCGTAGGCCATCACACCGACGATCCGCAGCGCGGGCATCCGCGCGACCTCGTCTGCGAAGGGCACCGCCTCCTCGGGGCGGACACCGGTGCGGCCCGCGCCCACGTCCACCTCGACCATCACCTCAAGCTCCATCCCCGCCGCGCTGAAGGCGTCTGAGGCCTGGCGCGCCGCTTCGAGGCTCTCGACAGCGATGGACAGCCGCGGGGTGCGCCTCGCCAGCGCCACGAGCCGCCGCATCTTCGTCTCCCCCACCAGCGCGTAGGCGATGAAGATCTCGTCGATGCCGGCGGTGGACATGACCTCCGCCTCGCCGATCTTCGCGCATGTTACGCCCACAGCGCCCGCCTCGATCTGCATCTGCGCGATCTCGGGGGTCTTGTGTGACTTGATATGCGGACGGATCTGCAGACCGGCGTCGAGGGTCGCGCGGTGCACACGGAGGATGTTCGCCTCAAGCCGGTGCATGTCAACGACCAGTGCGGGTGTGTCGATCGCCTCGATCGGCTCGCCGATGATGGTCATGGTGCGAGGCTCCTTTACGAACAGCCGGGCCGACTTCGGCGTGGGCAAACGACGCCCACGCCTCAGGGCGGCCCTCCAACGGCCAGGCAAACGACACAGGCCGGTGCGGGGACCGGCCTCTCAAACGACGGGTCAGCGTCGGGCGGCGATGATCTCCGAGGCGATCTCCGCGGCCCTCTCGCCGGACATGAGCATGCCACCGAAGATAGCGCCCATGCGGTAAGACTTGGTGACCGCGCTGGCGGCCATGCCGGTGACGATCAGGCCGGGGTAGATCTCCCGTGTGTTGGGGACAAGCGCCGCCTCGCCCGCGGGGGCGTTCATCGACGCCTCGCCGGGGACGAAGTCGAACTCGTTGTCGAGGCACGCGCCCGGGACCCTGGCCTCAACGAGGCGCGACAGTTCGCAGGGGTGGCCGGTGCCGTCGATGACGACCTTCGCGTGGACTGCGAGGGGGTCAACGTGCAGCCCCGCGGCAGTGACCGCGCCCCAGTTGATCACGACGCCACGCACGCGGTTGTCATCATCGACCACGGCGTCCTCGGCCTCGATGCCCACGAAGATGCGTGCGCCCGCGTCGATGGCGGCGGCGGTCATCTTCGTGGCGGACTCGACCGCGTCGGCGATGACGGTGCCGTCCTTCCACTCCCGCAGCCTGATCCCGACCGCCTCCATCAGCGGCGCGGCCTGCTCCTCGATGACGATGCGCGGGAAGAGCATGCCGCCGCCCCAGATCCCGCCGCCGATGTGCAGGTTGCGCTCGAAGATCGCGACTTTGTGGCCCTGATCGGCGAGGATGCGCGCGGCGGTGATCCCCGACGGCCCCGCTCCGACGATCGCGACGTCGAGGTCGATCGAGTCGAGGAAGTCGTTCATGAAGCTCTCGACGATCCCCCGCGTTACCGTCAGCTCATCCCACTTGAAGTCGTCCTGCGTGAAGCCCATGTCTGATGTTCCCTTTCTGTGCTCGCCTCATGGCTGCCCGCCCTCCGAGCGGCCGCCCGGCGGAGATATGTCCGCATGAAGACGCCGCCGGCGAGCGAGGCCGGCGGCGACAAGTGCCGCAAAGCCACGCTTCCCTACGCCGGTGTTAACCGGATCAGGTTCCGGGGTCGGTGGAGATGTTTGCTCTCCACCCTCTCAGGTGGGCCCTTGCGGGCCCGTTCGCCTCCCCCAGCGAGGCACATCTGATTGTGTTGTGTGGGAAGCGTACTATGCCGCCCGGCGGGAGTCAAGCGGCGGGGTGGCCCATTCGGAGGTAGTCCCTCAGAGCCTCCTCCTCCCCGGGAGCGAAGACTGCCTCCGCTGTCTCCTTGATGGTGCGCTGAGCGTCCATGCTCCAAGGAGCGTCGTCCGCGACAAGGAAGAGCCGCTGCAGCCGCGGTCGCGCGCGGCGAATGTCGCGGAACCGGAAGTTCCATCGCTCCGCCATCTCAAGGGTGTTGCCGGTGGCTACCACCATGATGGCTCTGTTGATGTCTTCTGTCCTGAAGGCGAGCTGGAAGTGCACGCTGTAGCGACGCCCAAGCGAACCGGTAATGCGCATGTTCTCGCGGTACCGTGCACCGCCCTCCTCCAGGGCCTGCCTGACGGTGCGATATACTTCAGGTTCCGTGACAGGGGTGGGTGCCTGAGACTCCCTGACCGCCACCTGCGCGTCAACCAGCGTCTGCAAAAGCCGCTGGACATCCGAGCCCAGCGTGGGCTGGGAGGTCGCGCCGACGACACTTGCTCCACGAAGACATACGCCCTGGCTCTCAAGTAGACGGAGAAGGCGCTGTCTGTCAGGACCATCATAGATTACCTCGAGTCCCTTTAGAAGCAGCGATTGAGTGAGTCCTCCCCTGTCGCTGAGGTACAATCCACGGTCATCCTCCCAGATCGCCAACTCGATCGCATCCCCGTTGAAGAAACGAAATGGCGTGGACACGACGGCGGTCCCATCGGGCGCGGATGAAGACGAGAAGCCTTTACCCAAGGCCGACATGAATGGTGTGACAAGGTCAGTTAGTGTCCTCATTATCGCTCACCACCCTGAGCGGTCTATCCTGCCGCGTAACAACTGTGATCTTCCAGTGATGACAGACAGAGACGAACATTGTTTCAAGGTGATCCCAACCATCGACAGGTGGCCCAAATGGACGCCCAACACGATCCTCGCACTCCTCGTCCCACAGATGTTCATGCCAACCTTCTACAACAGTGCCGTCTGGGAATTGCTCCACGACCTTCCAATCAATGCGGCGAATTGGGCAACCGCGCCAGATCAAGGCCGCGGACACAGTGTCGCCCGGATTCCGTGGTTCGGAGATATGGACGTCGATAGTGATGCCGATCTGTCGCCCCGCGGAATCGTAGATGTAGTCCGACTTCAGGCGGCGAGTCGCGTTAATCACACGTTCTCGTGGTTTCCGTTTCATGAACTTCGGGAGCGCCACAAGCGCGTCAGCTTCCGCTTTGGTCGGGCCCGGCGTGATACCGTACCGCACACTGCATCTCCCCCATCCGCACCAATAGTGGTGACGGAGGGTGGTTCGCGGCGCTGCCGAGGGAATCCTGCATCTTTGGACGCCAGCGATAGAAGCCAGGTTCCTAACCGGCAGACACCCAATGAGTCGCGTCTCGCTCGGTTTGACAGCCCCCGGGGGTGGTGGTACAATGCGCCCGGTTCACGCCACCCGCCTGCAGGAGGCGTCGCGATGATTGATGAGCGACTGCTCGAGATACTCGTCTGCCCCCAGTGCAAGAAGGATGTCCGCCTGGAGGACGACTGGCTTATCTGCGACGAGTGCTGCCTCAAGTACCCCGTGCGAGACGACATCCCGATCATGCTGGTCGATGAGGCGGAGTCGCTCGAGGGCAGCGGCGGCAGCGAGGACAGTAAGGGCAGCCAGTAAGCGCCCGCGATCGCACGCCGGGTGCGCACACACGCAGGACCCCTCAGCGACGCCATCGCCACCGGCGCTCCGGCGAGGGAGTGAGTGTTGATGCATCGACCGGACCCGACCTACCGCGATCATGGATCAGTCCCCACCGGATGTCAGCGTCTGCATAGTCAGTTGGAACGTGGCTGACGACCTTCGTGCGTGTCTTGAGTCGGTCGGCGCGCAGCGGAACCCACCGACCTTCGAGATCATTGTCGCCGACAACGCATCCTCCGACGAGTCCGTCTCGATGATCCGCGAGCAGTTCCCGGAGGTCGAGTTGATCGTCAATGACGAGAACCTCGGCTTTGCGAAGGCCACCAACCAGACGCTGCGGGCCGCCCGGGGGCGCTACCTGATGATGCTCAACCCCGACACCGTTTTGCAGCCCGACAGCCTCGCGAAGCTCGTGGCCGTCGCTGACGCGCACCCCGAGGCGGGGATCGTCGCGCCGCGGCTCATCTACCCCGACGGCTCGCTGCAGTACTCCTGCCGCCGCTTCCCGACCATCGCCGCCGCCGTCTACCGCAACACGCTCTTCGGCCGGCTCTTCCCCGGCGCGCGCCCGGCGGCGGAGTACATCATGCGCGACTGCGACCACGACACCGAACATGACGTTGACTGGGCCTCCGGGGCCTGCCTGCTGATCCGGCGCGAGGCGTACGAGCAGGTTGGCGAGCTTGACGAGGGCTTCGTCTGGGGCTCCGAGGACGTGGACTACTGCTTCCGGATGCACCGGGCGGGCTGGTCGGTCCTCTACTCGCCGGTCACCGACGTCGTCCACGCGGTCGGGCGCAGCACCGACCAGGCGGTCGTGCCGACGATCATGCGCACGCATCGCGGGATGTACCGCCTCTACGCCAAGCATTTCGCGCCGCACGCGGCGGCCCGCGGCTTCGTCTGGCTCGGCGTCTGGCTTCGCGCGGGGCTGCTGATCGTCAGTTGGGAGGCCCGCCGCGCGATCCGAGGGACGGTGCGGTGGATCCGACGCCTGGTGGGTGGAGACGGGTGAGCGCCACCGGAGCGTGGTTCGCGGATGCATCGCGCGCGCTGGCGATCGCGCTGGTGCTGGCGATGCCCTTCGTGGCGGGGTACATGTTCGACCAGCACGTTCTCGGGGCGGCGGGCGGAGCGCTGCTGTGTGCGCTGGCCGCCTGCGTGGCATGCGCGCTGGGCTCCCAACGCGTCCGTGCGGGCCTCGGGAGTGCGGCGTGGCCGCTGGCGGGGTTCGTCGCGTGGGTCGTTGTCGCCACCATCGGCAGCGTCTATCTCCACGCGACCCTCGTGAGCCTGCTGCAGATGGCAGGCTACGTGGCGCTGCTCGCGATCTTCGCGTCGCTCTTCACCGACGAGCGCTGGCGGCGATGGACGTGGGTCGCCATCGCGGCGGCCGGAGCGCTCGAGGGCGTCATCGGCCTGCGCGACTGGACGCAGACGGTCATCTTCCAGGGCGACCCGAGCTGGCGCATCTTCGGCACGATGTACAACCCCAACGTGCTGGCGGGCTACCTGCTGGTGGCGATCCCGGCGGTCGCCGTGGTCCTCGCGATGGCGTGGCGAGACACGCAGGATGAGCCCGAGCGCCCGCGGCTCGCGCTGATCGGGGCGGGCTTCGCGCTGCTGATCACCGGCGCGGCGCTGCTGCTGACGGGCTCACGGGCGGGGCTGCTGGGCGCGATGTTCGGCGCGGTGGTCTTCGCGATCGCTGCGCCGACGCGGATTCGCGCGCGCTGGCTGGTCGTCGGAGCTCTCGCGCTGGTGCTGCTGGTGCTGATCGCGCCGCCGCTGCGCAACCGCGTCGTGCAGGCGACCACGCAGTCGCACTCGGCGATGTTCCGCTGGCATACGTGGGTGGGGACGGCTGAGATGGTGCGCGAGCGGCCGCTGCTGGGCTACGGTCCGGGCACCTTCGAGCACGCCTACCCACGGCACGCCCGCGTCGGCTTCACACGCATGGCCCACCAGACGCCTCTGCAGGTCGCGGCTGAGGCCGGCGTCCCGGCGCTGCTTCTGCTGCTGGCCGGCGTGACGATGATCGGCGGGCGGCTGATCGCCGGGCTCAGAGGCGATGGCGCCGTGCAATGCGCAGCCGGGCTCGCGGCGCTGGCTGCGGTCGGGCTGCACAATCTCGCGGATTACACCTGGTACATCCCGGCGGTGGGGCTGACGCTGTCGGCGGCGGTCGGCCTCGCGCTCGCCGCCAGTCGCGACCGGGCCGCTCCGGCGGCGCCCCGCCTGCCATGCTGGATCGGCGCCGCGCTGGCGCTGGTCGCCGTGGTGGCGTGCGGCTGGGGGCTGCGGGCGCAGCTTCTGCACGCGCAGGGCAGCGCGATGCTCGCGTCGGGCCGCCCTCAGATGGCCGCCGCGCCCCTGCGCAGGGCCGCCGAGCTTGACCCGCTCGACGCGCAGATTCGGCATCGGCTCGCGCAGGCCGTCGCGGCCTCGCCCTTCGACGGCCCGGTGCGGGCGCTGGATCTGCGGCTGCAGGTGGCGCGGCTCAACCCGCTCGACGCAGGCAACTACGTCGCGATGGCACAGCTCTACGCCGGGCTGGGTGAGGAGCAGTCGGCGCTGGCGGCCGCCGGACGCGCGGTGGAGGTGCACCCGAACTACGCGCGGGCGTGGGTGGTGCTCGCGCAACTGCAGGAGAGCGCCGGCCTCGAGGAGCAGGCGCGTGCCACCTGGCGCGCGCTGGAGGAGATCTACCGGTCCCCGGTTGGGCAGTTCCAGGCGATCGACGAGGTGACGGACGTCTCGTGGGCCTACGCCTGGCTGGCGCTGGGACGCGAGGCGGAGGAGCAGGGCGAGTTCGACGAGGCCGCGAAGTACTTCCGGCGCGCCGCGGAGCTGACGGGAAGCTTCACGAGGATGCAGCGCTCGCGGGAGGAGCTTCTGCGGCAGATCGGCACGTGGAACGAGGCGGAGGTCGTGGAGGCGGAGCGCATGCAGGCGGCGGCCGAACGCGGGCTTGAGCGAGTCGAGGAGAGTGAGAGCGAATGATGGTGGCGGTGATCAACGGGCCGAACCTGAACCTGCTGGGGACGCGCGAGCCCGATGTCTACGGCACGGTGACGCTGGCGCGGATTAACGAGCGCATCGAAGAGCTGGCGGAGGAGCTTGGGATTGCGGTGAGCAGCTGCCAGCATAACTCCGAGGGCGCGATCATCGACGCGATCCAGCAGGCGGGCTGCGAGGCCGACGGGATCGTCATCAATCCGGCCGGATACACGCACACCTCGGTCGCGATCCACGACGCGCTCAAGGCCGTCCCGATCCCGGCCGTCGAGGTGCATCTGAGCAACATCCTCGCGCGGGAGGACTGGCGGCATCGCTCGATGACCGCGGTCGCCTGCGAGGGGATCGTCGGCGGGCTGGGGGCGGAGAGCTACCTGCTGGCGGTGCGCGGGATCGTCGCGCTGGTGGAGGCGCGGTCGTGAGCGCGGAGAGCCGGTTCGCCGACCGTCGCGCGGCGGTGAGGGAGTGGATGGAGGAGGAGCGGGTCGATGCGCTGCTGGTCAGCGCGGAGCCGAACGTGCGCTGGCTGACGGGCTTCACCGGCGAGGGCCTGCTGGTGCTCGACGCGGAGGGGCCGCTGCTGTGCACCGACAGCCGCTACGCCGTGCAGGCGGGTGAGGAGGCGCCGGGGCTGGAGTTCGTCGCCGACAGCGGCCACCTCGACCAGGCGATCGAGCGGCTCGGCGGCAGCCTTCCCGACCGCCTCGGCTTCGAGGCATCGGCCCTCCCCTACTCCGGCTACCAGCGGCTGGATGAAGGGCTCGATGGCGTCGAGTTGACGCCGCTGGAGGACCGCATCAAGCGGCTGCGCGTGGTGAAGGACGCCGAGGAGGTCGCGCTGATCCGGCGGGCCGCGTCGATCGCCGACGCCGCCTTCGCCGAGCTGCGCGCCGGGATCGAGCCGGGGCTGAGCGAGCGGGAGGCCGCGGAGGAGCTTCGGCGGCTGATGGTGCTGGGCGGGGCGGAGAAGCCGAGCTTCGACGTGATCTTCGCGGCGGGGCCCAACGGCGCGAAGCCACACGCGCGACCCGGTGAGCGCGTTGTCGCCGAGGGCGACCTGATCGTGATCGACTGGGGCGCTGTGGTGGATGGGTACTGCTCAGACTGCACGCGCACGGTGATCGTCGGTGAGCCTGATGAGCGCCGGCGCGAGGTCTGGACGGCGGTGCGCGAGGCGCAGATGGCGGCGATCGAGGGCCTGCGACCGGGCATGGAGGGCCGCGAGGTCGATGCGATCGCGCGGGCGCTGCTCGGTGAGCGCGGCTACGCGCAGTACTTCGGGCACGGGCTCGGGCACGGCGTGGGGCTGGAGGTTCACGAGCTGCCGCGGCTGAGTCAGAAGAGCGAGGAGACCCTGGAGGCGGGGATGGTGGTGACGGTCGAGCCGGGTGTGTACATCGAGGGATGGGGCGGCGTGCGTCTCGAGGAGCTGGTGCTCGTGACCGACGGTGGCGCCGAACTGATCACCTCCGCGCCCTACGACCTGTGATCGCCGGGATTCTCCCCCCGGCGAGGCACATATGCTCCGCGGAGGTCGGCACCGCCACGGCCCCGGCCGTCGTCCAGCAGCATCGGTTTTAGTTTGGTGAGCGATTGAGTTGTCGGTTAGGTGTGTTCGGGTGAATGGTCAGTGTGCGGGGTCTACGGTGGTGGTCGGCCCTCGCAGTGGCGCATTGCCTCGAGCAAA
>JBMNNW010000054.1:0-31739 GCA_050942735.1 Armatimonadota bacterium | reverse complement strand
AAAAGCGCGGGGAACGGCACTTTTCACATCTGCGCACAGGAGCAATACCGGAACTGCGGAAACGCGGGGAGGCCGTCGAGGGGAAAAACCAGCGTGGATGGGCGGTTGTTCAGCGGTCACATCATCGCGATCCTGGCGGCAATTCTCTTCCCGGTCTTCGCGAGGGCTCGCGACAAGGCCCGACAGGCGAGCTGCCAGAGCAACCTTAAGCAAATCGGACTCGCGATGATGATGTACGTCCAGGACTATGACGAGACCTATCCGCGCTTCTACTTCGGCCCATCCGCCGGCAGAGCATTCTCTTACTACGACGTTATCGCGCCCTACACCAAGAACGAGCAGATCCAGATCTGCCCGAGTGGGCACTGGTACTACGACGGAGGCGGCTCAGGCTGGCGCAGCGATTTTCCGGTCGGCGAGGGGCCCTACCTGACCCGGATGCGCTCAAGCTACGCGGCGGTGCGGGGCGGTGGCGCGGTCATTAACCCGCCTTTCAACATGTCCACGCCAGTGGTGCTCGCCGATGCCGTCAGGCCCGCGGAGACTGTCATGGTCTTCGAGACGCGAACCCGGCAGCCGTTCTGGTGCGCGGACCTCGGCTTCAACCCGGATGGTACGCCCTCGTCCGAGCAGATGCAGGAGGATGGCCGCCTCGGATACCTGCAGTACCGGCACGCCAAGATGATGAACGTCGCGTACTGCGATGGGCACGTCAAGGCTACTGGAAGAATCACTGACCTGAGCGTGTTCGACGTCCGTGGCGTCGTGAACCCGAACGAGTGAGCGAAGTCCTCGTTCCGAATGACGCCCCGTGTGTCCTGTGACGAAAGAGGAAGCGGTCGGGCGATCCCCGGCCGCTTCCTCGTGTACCCGCCCGGCGTCGACGCTGTTGCCCGCCGTTCGCGGCGGAATCCACCACCTGAGACAGACCCTGAGGCGGTCGCATTTCGGCCCGCGACCGTGACGGCGGGCCACTCAAGGGGAGGAGTGGCCCGCTCAGAACCGCACGGCGAGCGACGCGGCGCATGTGAGCGGGCGATGGCCGACTCAGGTGGCGGTTCACACCGCGCTTGCGACTTGCAGCCTGCGACCTCCCCTGCCCCTACTGCCCCTCCATCCACTCCCGGATGTCGTCCGCGAGTTTGTCGCAGGTCTCGTCGAGATGCGCCCGCGCGGCCTCGGGCGTCACCTTCTCCGCGAGGTCCGGCGACCACTCGTAGTGCTCCCGCGCCATGAACGTGTGCACGCTCGCCTGCGCCTCCTCGCTCAGGCCGCGCGCGTACAGCCACGGATCGCAGTTGTCATACTTCGGCAGCAGCGTGTCGTCCGGATCGTAGCGATCCAGATGCACCGCCCCCGGCTCAGCCGCCATGAGCTGCGCGGCCTCATCCGGCCCCGCATGTCCGCCGCCGAGCGCCGTCTCGAAGGGCCCCGCCAGTCCGTGGCTGACGTAGATCCTCGCGGAACCGATGTCTTTGTGCTGGTCTGCCGCGCCCTGCCATGACTCAACCTGCATCTGACCGGCGTGGGCGAGATGCACGAAGATCCACCTGAAGCCGCACTTCTCCAGCTCGCGGTAAAGCTCCAATGCAACCTGCCGCACCAGCGCGGGCGTGAAGCTGATCGTTCCGCGCCAGTTGCAGAACCCCGGCGCGCCCAGCCACGTCGCGGGCAGCACCACTCCCCCGCCGAGCCGCTCGGCCACGCCCGCGCAGATCGCGTCGCCGCGGATGTAGTCCGAGCCGGTGCTCATGTGCGGGCCGTGCCACTCGAGCGACCCGGCGGGCACGATCGCAAGCGGCAGCCGCTCGATCGCGGCGTCAAGCTCATCAGGCGTCATCATCGTCCAGCGGAACTCTCCGTTCGGCATCTGTCATCCTCCTCAGAAGGCTGTCAGGGCATGCAGGCCCGAATGACCAGCAGCGCCCGGCTACGCGTTCATCCGGCCTCGCTGAGCGATCTCGTTCTCGATGTACCACTCCATCTGATCCCACGGGCGGCTGCCATCGGCGACCTCGACAAGCTGCCGGCTGAGGAAGCCGAGGAACTCGTGCAGCACCGACATGTCGCGGAGATACGAGGGCACGAGATAGTGCGGCTTGTTCTGCTCCATCAACGCCATCGCATCCACCACCGACGCGCGCGCGCAGTCGATCTCCGAGGCCAGGCTCAGCGCATCGATGTGCCCGTCCGCGCGGCCCTCGGCGGCGTTGTGCGCGAGCGACATCGCGTAGAACGCGTGACCGTGGGACTCGATACGCGCGGCCTCGGCGGCCATGTTCAGCGAAAGCTCGTCGGTGCGTCCCTCCAGCAGCAGGCGCGCCCGCCGCCCGGCCTCCTGGAGCATCAGCAGGTCCTCCTGCAGATCGCAGACGACCTCAAGCGCCTCCCGGGGGTACTGCCGCGGCCACGGCTTGCCCGGGCGCTGGTAGGTGTACGCGTAGTACCATATCGGGCCGAAGCCCGGCGACTGCGCGGCGCGGTCGAGCAGCCTGCGCGCCTCAAGCAGGTCGCCGTCACCACGGACTGCCGCCCACTTCTCCTCGAAGAGGTGCACCGGACCGGCGCCGCGATTGTTCCACGAGTACTCCGCCAGCGCGTCGAACTCCAGCCCCCACGCCGGGTCGAAGACCGAGTACGAGGCCGCGCCCTCGGCGCGCTCGGTGTGGGCGCGCTGGAGCATCTTCTCGACGTTGCGCTGCCTCGGGTCCCAGCGCGACCAGTTGTAATAACACGTCATCGGCTTCACCCAGCTTCGCACCCCGTAGCCCATCTTCGGATCGGCCTGCGGGTTGATGCTCTCGTTGGAGTACCACCACCAGTCGATGATGACGTGGTCGATCAGACCCTCCTCCCGCAGCCGCTCCACGAATCCCTCATCCCACGCGTCCATGTGCCGGGTGAACTGGTCGTTGTATATGACCACGTTCTGCACACCGAGGGAGACGAGGTGCCTCGCGAGCGTCATCGCCCAGTCCTGGAAGATCCGCTCGTTGGGCGTCTCGCTGCACTTCGCGCAGCGGCAGAACTTCGTGCCCACCTCGTCGAGCTGGATGTGGAAGGTGTGAACGTCGCTCGGCTTGAGGTAGGTCTCGTAGATCTGCCCGTACCAGCCCTTGACGAACTCGACGAGATCGGGATTGCTGAGGCAGTATCCGAACTGTTCGGGCTCCCCGTCCTCGTTCTTCGCGGCGAACTCGGGGATGAGCCGGGGGATCAGCGTATTGTGCCCGAGGCTGTTGACGTAGGGGATGACCTCCACGCCGCGCTCCTGCCCGTAAGCGACGATGTCGCCGAAGAAGTCCTGCTCGAAGATCGGTGGAAGGTACGTGATCTCCTTCTCCTCATCATCGGCGGGAGAGTACCAGCGGATCGTCCACTCCCGCTTCAGCTCCGGGTGGCCGGGGACGGGCACATTGATCCACTCGGTGATCGTGCCGTCGTACTGAACGCACCAGCAGCCGTAGAGGCCGATGCCGAGATTGTTGAGCTTCCGCTCGGCGAGGTAGTCGATGACATCCTTCCAGTCATCAAGCTCCATCAGGTCCGGCCCCCACTTGTCCTCCACGAAGACCCCACGGGTGCGAAGCATCGGCCAGTCCACGATCTTCGCCCGCGGGATCGCGCCACCCTCGGGGATGCGGGAGAGGACCTCGCCGAGCGTTTTGAGGCCCCAGCGGACGCCCGAGTCCGCCGCGGCAGTCAGGCGCGCGCCGTCCGCGTTGATCGTCAGCTCATACGCCTCATCGAGCGCCTCCTGCGGCACTTCGGCCGGCGCGAACTCCGGATCGACCTCCACGCTGACCGCGTAGTCCATCCCCGCCAGCGCCTCCGCAATCCACCCGGCGAACGGCCCGTCGCCGCTCGGGGCTTCGCCGGACGTCGGCCGGGGAACGCCGCCTGCGTAGAGTTCGAGGTGCTGAGGCTCGGGGATGATGCGCGGGAAACGCGCGGCTGCGTCTGCGCTTGCGGGCTTCATCTCGTCACGTGCCATCGGGATGCATCTCCTCTTCATCAACGCCGCGCGAGGCGGCATATTGCGCAACAAATACGCGGCGGCTCCGTGTCATGCCGTTGAGCCACGCCGCATTCGGCCCCTCAAACAGGCCACTCCCGGTAGCCGCCATCGCGGCCGAGTATCTCGTCGATCTGCTGCATCTCATCCACCGACAGCGGCCCGTGCTCCATCGCCCGGGCGTTCTCCTCGGCCTGTTCGGGCGTCTTCACGCCGGGGATCGGGATCGTCCGGTCGCTCAGCCCCCAAAGCCAGCACAGGGCACCCTGCGCGGGCGTGCGTCCGGCCGAGGCAAGCACATCGCGCACCTGCTCAAACATCCTGAGCTGCTCGGCCTGCGTGCCCTCCCTGAGATCCCAGCGTCGCCGATTGTCCCGATCTCCGAAGGTCGAGTCGTGTGTGAACTTCCCGGTCAGCAGGCCCTTGACGAGCGGCCCTCGGTTGATCGAGGCGAGGTCCTCCTCGTGGCAGACCCGCAGCGTCTCCCAGTTGCCGCCGAGCACCGAGAGGCTCTGCTGCACCGCGCAGCAGTGGTCGGCCTCGGCGAAGATGCGGGCGTTGTCGGGGTTGTCGGTGCTCCAGCCGAACCAGCGGATCTTCCCCTCCGCGACCAGTTCCTCCAGGGCGTCACGCGTCTCCTCCGCGTCGCCGTCGTAGCCGCCGAGGTGAAACTGGTAGAGGTCGATCGTGTCTATGCCGAGGCGCTCGAGGCTGCGATCGCACGCTTCCATCACGTAGTCGCGATCGCCCCGGCCGCCCGAGATCTCGCGCTGAATCTCGTCGTACTCGAAGCCGAATTTCGTCGCCACGATGATCTCATCACGCCGTCCGGCGATCACCTGACCGACGAGGCGCTCCGAGTGGCCGGTGCCGTAGACATCGGCGGTGTCGATGAAGTTGACACCGAACTCGAGGCCACGTTCGAGCGCGGCCATCGACTGATCGTCGTCAACCTCGCCCCAACCCGACTGAAGGCCGCCGTGGGTGGTTGGACCGCCCATCGCCCATGTGCCGAGGCCCATCGGGCTTACCTCGATGCCGCTTCGTCCGAGCTTCCGCATATCCATCATTGATCGTCTCCCTGTGCCTGAACGCCGTCGAGTGGTAAGTCGAAGAGCCTCTGTGCGTTGCGGTAGAGAATGTTGCGCCGGTCCTCGTCGGTCATGTACGCCGAGAGAATGCAGCCGATGCCGTAGTGCGGGTCGAACCACGGGTGGTCGGTGCCGAACGTGATCTTCCGGCTTCCCGCGAACTCGCACATGATCTCCAGCGCTCCCCGGACCGAGTATGCGGCGGTCAGCTCGAGGTAGACGTGCTCGTGATCGCGCGCGACCTTCGCGGACTCCTCCCAGTCGCCGTAGCCCGCGTGCCCCATCAGGAAGCGTATATTCGGGTACTTCTCCGCCACCGCCTCCACCTCGCGATAGCTGCTCATGCCCCGGCCCTGCCAGGTGTGCGAGAGCATCGGCAGGCCACGGGCGTCGGCGTACTCGAACGCGGGCGTGTATGAGTCATCTGTCAGCGGCGTACCCTGCTGGTTCGGATGCAGCTTGAAGCCGACGAAGGCCGGCGGGCTGGCGGCCCCCCCGAGAATTCTCTGCTGCGCCTCGAAGCCGTCAAGCTCGGCGGCCATCCGCTCGGGGTAGTTGGGGTTGAGAACCCACCACCCACGGAAGCGATCGGGGTGCTGCGTCACGAGCGCCGCAATCTCGGCGTTACCGCGCCGGGTGTCCACGAGCGCCTGGTGTCCGGAGATGAGCATCCAGGGAATGCCGCAGCGATCCATGGTGTCGAGGACGCGCTCCGGGCGGTGGCGCGGGAAGTAGATCGCCTGGTAGGGCCCGAAGTGCGCGTGTGTGTCGATCACCGGGCAGTCGGCCACCCGGCCGTGGGCCACGAACTCTCGCGTGATACGCCCCTCGTTGATCACAGGCGCGCTCCCTCCAGGATGCGGCGCAGATTCCCGCCGCCGACCAGTTCGCGGTCGGCGTCGGAGATGTCGGCGTGCAGCAGCGTGAGGATCGGCCCGCCCATTGGAGCCTCCGGAAAGTTCGTGCCAAAGAGCAGGCGCTCGGGGCCGTAGAGCCGGCAGATCTCCTCGATGCCGCCGTCGAGTTCGTAGCGCGAAGTGCCGACCATGAAGTTCGGGTAGCGCTCCATGAGTGGGCGGAAGTAACGATCCTCGCCCCAGCTTCCGTGCGCGACCACGCACAGGTGCAGCCGGGGGAAGTCGCGCAGCACGCTGTCCACGAGTGCGTAGAGACCGCCGCCCGCCACCTCCCGGCGCTCGATGAACAGCGGGATGCCGCGGTCGGTCATCTCCTCGAGCAGCACGCCCATCGTCGTCGCGTTCAGCACGTAGCGGTGCTTCTCCGGGTACGCCCACAACGCCGCGACTCCGGCCTCCCGCATCGCGTCGATGAACTCAGCCACGGTGCCCAGCTCCCCTGTCTGCGGCGGGAGAATCGCCCACGCGGGGATCAGTCGGTCGTCGGCGGCGCAATCGGAGGAGACCAGCGCGTTGCCGACCTCAGGGCTCTCTTCCCGCAGCGCGTCACTCCGCACGAGCGCCCGATCGATCCCCGCTCGCTCCATCTCAGCGAGCAGCACATCCACCGTCTCAGCGGGAGCCACCGGAGGAGACTTCGGCACGCCGTAGCAGCAGTTGCAGTCCCACAGTTGCACGGGGCATCACTATCCCATCGTCATGACTGTCACGCGCCCGCAGTGTTCGCCGGGGTCGCCGAAGTTCCCTGCGAGCGGGAATCTGTCATTGCGCGACGAAATACCTTGTTACGAAGCGCACGCGAGTGTTGATCGGCCTGGAGGGTGCGAAGATGACCCGGGAAGCTGCTTCCACCATGATCTTTGACTTCAACGACCCCGACAGCGACGGGAATTGGAGGGTCATCAACGACACGGTGATGGGGGGACGGTCCACCAGCACCGTAGAGCGCGCAGACGCCGTCCTGGTATTCGAGGGCAGGCTTTCGCTCGAGAACGAGGGAGGCTTCTGCTCCGTGAGGTCGAACACTCAGGGCTGGGATCTGTCCGAGTTCGAAGGGCTGGCGGTGAGTATCCGCACCGGAGACAGGTCGTTCGTGCTGACGGCCCGTGACGAGCCCGGAAGCGACACTGTCGGCTACCAGCATCCCCTGCCCGTCACGGGCGATCAGTGGCAGACGGTCCACGCCCTTTTCGCGGACTTCGAGGCCACCTATCACGGGCGCGTCCTCGAGGACGATCCCGGACTTGACATCGCCCGTGTGCGGTCGATCGGGTTCATCATCGCCGACGATCGCGAAGGTCCGTTCAGGCTCGAGGTCGCATGGATCGCCGCATTCAACAGCGGATGAGGGCGCCATGCCGTCTCTCCAACGCCCCGGAATCCGGACGCATGCCCGACATACACCACACGAGCGAGAGGAAGCACCGCCATGCGCCGACGGATCGAGCGGGCAGTCGCGCCCGAGTTCCCGGAGAACCTGCGCTGGCTCAACGTTGAGGAGCCGCTGAGACTGCGGCACCTTCGCGGGAGACTCGTGCTGCTGAACTTCTGGACGGCCTGCTGCATCAACTGCATGCACGTCATCCCTGAACTCAACCAGCTCGCGAGGAGCCACTCGCCGGAACTGGTGGTCATCGGCGTCCACTCCCCCATGTGCACCGCTGAGCGGGAGATCGAGCAACTCCGACTGGCTGTCCGACGGCTCGGGATCGAGTACCCGGTCGTCAATGACCGTGACATGCGCGCGTGGAAGGCGTTCGAGGTGCAGGCGTGGCCCACCTCGATCCTGATCGGCACGGAGGGCTACGTTGTCGCACGGCTGCGGGGTGACGGCCTGCTGCGCGCATTTGACGAGACGATCGGCGGCATGATCCGTGACGCCACGCGAAGCGGCGGGATCGAGCGTGGCCCGATTGGGCTGACCTCCACTCAAGCCGCGCGAGCGGACGGCGGCCTGTCATTCCCCGGCGCGATCCTCGCCCATGAGCGCTCCGACCGCCTCTTCATCTCCGACACCGGCAACAACCGCATCGTCGTCACCGGTCTCGATGGAGAGGTCCTTGACGTCGCCGGCACCGGAGAGGTCGGCTTCGCCGACGGCTCGTTCGATGAAGCGAGCTTCAGCGACCCGCAGGGCGCGGCCCTGGACGGCCAGATGCTCTACGTGGCGGACCGCGGGAACCATGCGATCCGGCGACTCGACCTGGGCAATCGCACCGTCCGGACCATCGCCGGCACAGGGAGGCAGGCCCCGGCCATGATCGAGCCTCGCGAGGGCAGACTGACCGACCTGAGTTCGCCCTGGGATCTCGAGGTCGTACACCACCGGCTCTACATCACGATGTCCGGCCTGCATCAGATCTGGCGGCTCGACCTGCACTCGGGCGACCTTGAGGTCTACGCGGGCGGCGGCGCACCGGGCTTCCTGGATGGAACGCGGAGCACCTCGGCTCTTGCCCAGCCGGCCGGGCTGTCCTGCGATGGGATCCGCCTCTTCTTCACCGACGCCGGCACAAGCTCGCTCAGGTGGGCCTATCTCCCGCCCGGCGTGCAACTGGGCACCTGGGTCGGGCAGGGGCTCTTCGAATACGGCGACAGGGACGGCATCGGGCGCGAGGCGCTGCTGCAGTTCCCGCTCGGGCTCGTTCACCACGCGGGAGAGATATACGTGGCCGACACGTACAACAACAGGATCAAGCGTTTCAACCCCGGGTCGGCTCGGATTGAGACGCTGCTCGGCGCGGGTGTGCCCGGCTGTGAGGATGGCCGGCAGGCGGCCTTCAATGAGCCGAGGGACGTCTCATGCGCCGATGGACGCCTGTGGATCGCCGACACCAACAACCACGCGATCCGCGTGGCGCCACTGGACGGCGGACCGGTCTCAACACTCCGGCTCCACCCCTTGGAGCGCCTCCGCATGACGTAGCCCGGCGGTCCGGCCTCTCCGGCAAACACGTACGCCCGAACTCCTCGTCCTCCCCGCCATCGCCTTGCAACCCGCGTGCGGGTACGTTAGACTCGCGCGGTGATTCGGGGCGCGGGAGGAATCGCGCCGCGCATGGTGAAGACAGGCCCAACTCACGGAGCGTTCAGAGGCGCCGGAGACCTCCGGCAGCCCTGCAGACGGACTGAGCCCGCAGCTTCGCGGGCTGGCGATGATTGATGTCTACCCATCCGAGGACGACAGCTTCACACCCGCGAATTCCCGTCATCCGGCTCGGCGCGCTGGTTGCGCTGCTTCTCGTCGCATGCGCGGCCTGCGCGGCTGACGCGACGCCGGAGGCCGGGCCGGCCGAGCCCGGCGAACTGCGCGAGACCATCCTCCCCGGCGGGCCGGAGGGCGGGGAGGATATCTCCCCGGCAGAGATGTTCCGCGCTCTTCCGCGCTTCGGAGCGACGCTCTTCGCGGGAAGCCGGCCGCGCGCGCAGGACGCCGAGGAGCAGCCTGCCCCGCGCACGACCGCTCCGGTCCCCGCGACATACACGCTCGGCGCGGGCGACGCCCTCTCGCTGCAGGTTCACGCCGGCGGCTGGGAGCAGGTCGTGCAGGATATGACGGTCACACCCGAGGGCTTCATCTTCCCCGACCAGCTTGGACGCGTTTCGGCGGCGGGGCGCACGGTGCAGGACCTCCGCAATGCGCTGCAGGTGCAGTACGCGCGCATCTTCGCCACGCCGACAGTCACGCTCGCGATCTCGTCACAACGCGCCATCGACGTCTATGTCACGGGCGATGTCATTGCCCCCGGCCGCTACGTGCAGACCGGGATGGTGACGGTGCTTGACGCGCTCTACACGGCAGGCGGCCCGTCCGAGATCGGCTCATTCCGCACCATCCGCCTCTCGGGCATCGGCCGGCCGGCCACCGAGATTGACCTCTACGACTACCTGCTGACCGGCAGCCGAGAGGGCGACATGCTCCTCGACCCGGGTGACACGATCTTCGTGCCCGCGGCCGGTCCGGAGGTCGGGGTCGCGGGCGAGGTGCGCCGCGCGGCGCGCTACGAGCTTCGCGAGGAGACCACCGTCGGCCAACTGCTCGCCACCGCGGGCGGCCTGACACCGCAGGCCCACCGGACGCTGCACCTGTGGCGGACCGACGAGCGCGAGCAGTTGCGCATGATCAGCATCGACACTACCGACCCGTCACCTCAGGGCCTCGCGCGATTGATTGAGGACGGCGATCTGCTCGTCGCGCGCAGCATCCGCGACACCGTCGGCAACACTGTGCGCATCCTCGGCGCGGTGAAGCGCCCGGGGTACTTCCCGATCGAGGAGGCGGCGACTATCCGCGACCTCGTCAGGGCTGCTGAGGGCCTCGAAGTTGACGCCCATGTCGGCCGCGGGGTCATCAGCCGTCTTGATGAGCAGAGGCACTTCGAGATCATACCCTTTGAGGTCGCGGCCGCGCTCGCGGGCGATCCCGAGCACAATCTGCGCCTGCAGGCCAAGGATTACGTGACGATCTACCGGCAGGACGAGGTGGAGCCGCCCTTCGTTGTGGAGGTCAACGGCGCTGTGTTGCGACCCGGCAGCTACCGGTGGGCGGCGAATCTGCGCGTGAGCCAGCTTCTCATGCGGGCCGGCGGGCTGCAGCCGGAGGCGTGGCTGGAGCGCGCCGACCTCCTCCGCCTCACCGAGAATCAGACGTGGACGGTGGTCCCGGTTGATCTGCGCGCCGCGCTTGCGGGCGACCGAGACGCGGACCGCGTGCTGCGTCGTGGCGACCGTCTCGAGGTGAAGACCCGGGCGCAGGTCGGCCGCGATGCCAGCGTACACATCGCCGGCTTCGTGCAGCGCGAGGGCGCCTACCCGCTTCGCGATGGAATGCGTGTGAGTGACCTCATCTTCGCCGCGGGCGGCCTCGAACCCGGCGCCGGCCCGACCCTCGATCTCGTCCGCGGACACTACGAGGGCGCAACCGAACCGGTGCGTCTACTTCTCACCGGCGAGCCCGGTGACTACCAGGTCGAGCCCGATCTACTGCTTGGCGAGGATGACAGCATCGCGGTGATGGGCCGCGGTGAGTACCGGCGGCGCGCCGACGTGGTGTTCCTCAGAGGCCGCGTCGCTCAGCCGGGCGCATACCCGATCATCGGAGGCTCCGGAGACACATACACCGTCTGGGACCTGCTCAATGACGGAGGCGGCCTCCTCGACAGGGCCAACCCAGGCGGCATCGTCGTCTACCGGCGGCGAGCCGACACGATGGGCGACGCCCAGCAGGAGGACCTCAGTCGCGTGCTGCAGTCGGTGAACCGCGAGGCGCGCCAGCAGCAGGCCGTCCAGGTCTCCGAGACCGAGCAGGCCGAGGCGATCCAGCAGTCGGTCACCAACCAGCTCCGCCAGGTGCTCACGACCCCCTCGGGCGTCAGCATCGTCCTGCCGCCGCACCCCGTGCAGCAGGAGGACTGGGTCGCCGCCATCCCCATCGATGGCAGGCAGCTCATCGCCACCGAGGGCCGGGAGGGCAACCTTGAGGTCGAGGCGGGTGACACGATCGTCGTCCCGGAGCGGACCAACACCGTCATGGTGCTCGGCGCGGTGCCGCGCTCGGGCGCGGTCCCCTATGTCAGCGATCGCCCGGCGGAGTACTACATCAACGAATCCGGCGGACTGCGCGAGGATTCGGCGCAGAACCGCATGATCGTCGTTCATGCAAACGGAGCCGTGGAGCCGATCAAGCCGAAGACCGAACTGCAGCCCGGTGACGTGGTCGTGGTGCCCACCCGACACATTGTGCGCCACGTCAAGACTGAGAGCGACCTGCAGATGTGGTTGCGCACGATCGTGCCCATCGCGACCGCCGCACTGGTATTCTGACGCAGCTCGCTTCCGTTCCGGCGGAGGATACGACGTTACATGAGACTCATCGAACGCTACACCTGGATGCATGTCCTGATCGTCAGCGTGCTTGGCGCCGGCCTGATCGCGGCCGCCGCGCACTTCTTCCTGCCCGGCAAGTTCACGGCCACCAGCTCGCTGCTGCTCAACGACCGTCACGACATCCTCGCCACCATCGCCGGTGACGGCGGCGCGACGCCCGACCAGCCATCGCTCGAGCGACTGCAGGCGATCCTCGTCAGCCGCGAGATCCGCGGCCGCATCATCGACAGGCTCTCGCTGATTGAACGGCTGCGGCTTGACCGAGGCGAGGCCCTGGAGGCGCTCACCGAGGTCTCTGCCATCAAGAACATCGGGCAGGACGGCATCAGCGTCGCCGTTACGCTCGGCGGTTACTTCGCTCCGAACCTGCCCCAACCTGGCTACCCATTGTCCATCGAGCAGGCTCGCGAACTGAGCGCCGAGATCGCGAATCTCTACATCGCCGAACTCGCCGAGTACCTTCGGGAGACCGGTGCCTCCGGCACCGGGGAGACGCGCGAGTTCCTCCTTGAGCGCCGCGATCAGCTCCAGCGCGAGCTTGATGGTGCCCAGGACCGGCTTGAGAGCCTCCGGGCGCAGTACGAGCTGCTCGACCCGGAGTCCAACGCCGCGAGACTCGCCGACCGAATCCGGACTCTCGAGCAGGCGCGAGCGGACGCCTCGGCCGAAGCCGACGCCGCTCGGGGCTCACTCGGCGCGGCGGAGGGACAGCTCGGCGTGCTCGAGGCCACCCGCATCTCATCGCAGGTGGCGGTGCGCAACCCGCTGATCGCCAGTCTGCAGGAGGAGCTTGTGAACCTGCAGACCGACCTCGCGACCCAACTCGCCTCCGGGAAGACGACCGAGCACCGTGACGTCGTGCAGATACGCAGCGCCATCACCAATGTTCAGGCCCAGTTGTGCGAGTTGGAGGAGACGGTTCTCAGCCAGATCGGTGAGCAACCCAATCCGTTGCATGACGAGGCCGTGCAGCAGGCGGTCCGGCTCCGCGTTGAACTCGCGGGCGCCAACGCGAGGCGCTCACAGACCGAATCACTGCTCTCCGAGGCGCGCGGCCGGATGGCGGAGATGCCCGCTGTCGCCCGCGACTACGTCGAGATCCAGCGCGTCGCGGCGCTGACCGCTGAGCGGCTCACCGCGATCGAGCGCGCCCTGTGGCTCGCGGAGTACGACCACGCGCGGACCGAGATCGGCGCCCCATTCACCGTGCTGGACCATGCCACGCCACCGACCGAACGCGATGGTCCCCCGACCATCGTCGCCGGCTTGATCGCATTCGCCGCGCTCCTGGTGCTGCAGGGCATTCTGCTGATCGACCGCCGTTGGTTCGGCGGATAGCTCCACTCCGGCGCGGGCAGGCCGGTCGCCGCACCGGCCTGCGCCGTCCGCCGCGCAGGAGGGGCGAGCTTCCCTGCTCGCCCTCATCCCGCCCGACGTCCTGCAGCCCATCCTCAATCGTGCATCACCAGCACCCAGTCCCTCTCATCCGGCGCGGTGAACCGTCCCGCCTCCCCGTTCGCCTCCACGGCATGTCCATCACGCGGGTCGCGCCACGTCGCACGCCCGGGCAGGTCCCCGCCGGTGAGAGCCACCTCCCCCCCACTCGGCAGGTACGCCAGTAGCAGATCTCGCGCCTCAGAGATCGCCACCGCGATGGTCTCACGCGGGTCCGTCGCCCCCGGCTGGCCGACCAGCAGCTCAGGCGCGGGACGCAGTCGCCACCACTCAAGCTCGTCAACGATCCGGCGCATGATGCCCATGCCCGCGATTCCCTCTGTCTCAAGCCCCGCGTGCCACGGCGGAATGTCCTTGAGGCTTCCGTGCCCGGGAGCGTCGGCGGTCTCATTGCCCCAGACCCAGATCGCGTTCGTCCCGTAGCTAACGCCCGCCGGCGGGGTGCACAGCAGGCTCAGCCACGCGGCGCGGCGCACATCAAGCGCGCTGATCCGATGGTCTGAGCTGTACGCCGGATGGCCCTCGTAGTTCGGCTCGAGGTTGATGATCGGCTTCCCAAGGGCTCGCCAGTGCTGCGCCGGCGGACCCTGCGCGATCCATCTTGAGGTCTTCTCCGGCAGCCCGTGGCCGCTCTGATAGCCCAGGAAGTCGAACCATTCCTCCTCCCCGAACCACTCCCCGACCCAGCTTGTCCCGCATGGGTGCATCGTAACGGGCCGGTCGTGATCGTCGCCGAAGACCGCCCGCCCGATCCGCCGCCATCGGTCCACCGTCCCCTCGTAGCGGCCGTCGCCTCCGAGCATCCACGCGACATTGTAGGCCCCCCACCGCGCGACCATGTACCTGCACAGCCGGATCGCGTTCTCCTCCGAGAGCGTCTGCCCCGGATCGGTCTCCGTCAGCGTCCAGAGCATCACCGGGGAGGCCACAAGCCCGCGCGAGTTCACCATCGCGAGCATCCCGTCCAGGCGCCGGAATGCCTCCACGCTCACATCCAGCCCGTCCGAATCGTCGAAGACGCCCGCCGTCGGCCAGCCGCGCCACTGTGTCGTGACGAACTGGATCGCCGTGAACCCCTGCTCGTGACGCAGCGCGAGATACTCCGCCCAGTCGGCCTCGGTGGCTCGCAGCGCCCCATTCCACGCGGTGTCGGCGAGCCAGAAGAACGGTGTGCCGTCCGCATGCTCGAGATGACGACGGTCGTCGGCAACCCGCAAAGGCCCCTCGTGAAGCGGCTGATCGGCGGTCGCGCCGACGCACTCGAACTCGCCGCTCACCCCATCGAGGCCCGCGTCCGCCTCACACCGACTGCGCCAGCGCCAGCGCCCCGTCTCCCCCGGCGCGAAGCGAGCCAGCCAGCGCGCCCCCCCGTCCCAGAATGCGTCGACCTTCTGCTCAACGCCCGACGGTGAGACGAGCCTGACCGTCGCCGCGGTCTCCGCGGGCAGCCGATCATGCTCGACCTCACCGGCAAGTTCAATCTCCAAAACGTTCCACTGTGACACCCTGTCCATCCCGTGACACCTCCCGCTGCATGTTAGTGCAACCCCGACGGCCATCAATGCAACGATACTCGGCCGCATATACAGGGACCTCCTCCACGATCGGGGATTCTCAGTGACAAGAACGCCGGGCGGCCGCACCGGTTCCATCGCTCCACCGCGCATCTGCCGCTCGCCGGTCCCGAGCAGGGATTGCGAACCTCAGCGGAGAACTGACAGTCAGTTCATACACGGCATCCGAGCGACGACTCCCCGGAGGACAGCATGCACAGCTTTCGCCTCACATCGTTCGCACTGACCCTTGCGGTCTTCAGCACCGCCGCCTTCGCGGCCACCATTCCACCGTCCATGCGGGGTGCGCGAACGGTTCATATCGTCGTTGATGAGCCCGGCCCGATGACCCTGACCGTCCTCAAGCGCGATCTCAATATCTACGAGGGCGAGGATCTGCTGCACCTGAGCCTCTATGACCCGCTCGGCACCGAGATCCTCAGCCACACGATGCCCGATGACGGAAATGCCGGGAGGGGTGGCCGCGCCGAGGATTACCAGCGGTTCGAGCAGACCGTGGATTGCGCCCTCGCCGGGACCTACCGCCTCGGCGGGCGAGGCTCGGGCGATCTCGTGTGGGGCGTGGAGACCACCACGGAGAAGCTCGTCGTGCAGGGGCCGACGTTCTTCAGCGACGGCGATGTCTCCGGCAGCGTCTACTTCCCGCCCCCCTCCGACGAGTTCAGCATCACCATCAGCGCGCTGCACGACCCGGGGCGGCAGACCGTCCCCCTCTACGATGCCGATGGAAGACATCTGCGTGACTTCGAGCTGACCGTCACCGGCGAGGAGCACACGATGCAGTTCCCGGCGGCCGAGCGCGAGGGCCTCTGGAGGATGGACATCGAGCGGATGACCGTCCGCCTCGAGATCGAGGGCGTCGAGTTCTGGACGTCCGACCCGAATGCGTGGTTTGATGCAGGCGCTTCGAAGTGGATGCTGCTCCCCTACCGCTTCACCCGCTACCTGCAGCCCGGCGAGGCGGCGGATCTTGAATTCTCGCTGCGCAACAGCACCGGCGCACCCGATCGGCTGCGCATTGACGCCACGACGCCACCTGCCCTCGACCTCCATGTGATCGAGCCGCGGATGCCTGTCAGGCTCGAGGATGGCGAGATCGTCACCGTCACGCTTCGCGTCACACTGGCGGACGATGCACAGCCCGAGGACGGCGAGCATCAGGTGTTCCTTCGCGCGTCCGCCGAGGCTGAGCCGAGCGCGGTGGCAAGCTCGGGCATCACGGTTCGAGTCGGTGAGAGCCCGGTCTCCCGGCCGCTCAACATGCCGATCCGGCTGCGACCGTTCGCGCACGAGAACGTGCAGTTCGGCTACGATCCCGACTACATGCGCAATGAGGCGTACTTCGATGCGCAGAACATCCCCTGGATCCGCCACCGGACCGAAAGCATGTACGGCACGACCGGCGTCTACGCGCTTGATGACGACCTTCAGTGGGTCCATCGTGGCTTCGAGGACGTCATCCGCGAGAAGTACCCGGAGTACGGAACCAGCTACGGCGGCGGAGGGTTCGCGGGAGCGAAACTGGCCTTCGACGCTGAGGGCGGCGTGTACACGACGCTGCGGCTCGTCGCCGGTAACGCGCGCCCGGCGGTGCTGCTCTTCTCGCCCGATGAGGGGCGCTCGTGGGAGATCCACGAGTTGCGCGGCAACGTCGCGGAGATCGAGCAGTTCACCGGCCACAACACGCTCGACATCCCGCCGCCGGTGCTGGCCTACGAGACGACCGCGCCGCACCCGGCAAGGTTCTGCTCGTACAACGACCTGTGGCTGTATATGCCCCGCCGCGAGGGCGACACACTGATCATCGGCGAGCCGATCCAGGTCGCGGAGGCGGTCATCGGATCATGCCAGCACTCAGGCGGCCCGGCATCCTCTGCAACCGCCAACGGGAAGACGCACATCGTCTGGGGAGAGGTCTCGGGTGAGCCGGACGGCTCGGAGGCCGATGAGCGCGGGGTTCCGACCTACGCGGCCACCTATGACCACGTCACCGGCGCGGTCGGTGAGAAGGTCCTGCTCGGGTACGGCCCACCGGTCAACGACGTGCACAACGTCCCCGCGATCACGATGGACAGCGAGGGCTACCTGCACGTGCTGATCGGCGCCCACGGCCGGCCCTTCCACTACGTGCGGTCGCTTCAGCCCAATGACGCGACCGCCTGGACCGAGGCGGAGCCGATCCTCTCGACCGGATACGCCACTGAGGGCGGTGAAGAGGGGCGGCAGACCTACATCTCGCTCGTCTGCGACGCCGATGACACCCTGCACACGGCATTCCGCCAGTGGCGCAATGACGAGCAGTATCACGACGGCAACATCTTCGCCGCGCTGTCCGTCCAGCACAGGCCGAAGGACGGCGAGTGGAGCCGCGAGGCGACCCCGCTGGTGATCCCCGCGGTCTCCGGCTACTCGATCTACTACCACAAGCTCACCATCGACCGGCTGGGCGACCTGTGGGTCTCATACAGCTACTGGACGAGTGACGAGACCTACCAGGATCACTTCCCCGACCGATACCATCACCGCGCGGTTATCGTCTCGCGCGACGGCGGCGAGACCTGGAAGCTCGCCGAGACCGCCGACTTCATCGAGGGCATCGGCCTGGTCGCGGCCGACTGAACTCCGATCCTCGACCCGCACAACGAAGGTCCCCGCGCCACCTTCTGCGCGGGGACCTTCGTTTGCGGCGGGGCATTCTCGGCTCCGCTGCTCAGGGCAGCAGATCGCACCGCCACAACTCGGCGCCCGAGCCGTAGTAGAGCACACCCGCGTCGGTGACGAAGAACCCGTGCGCGCGGCTGATCGACGCGTGGCGGGCCAGCACGTTCACTGAGTGATCGGCGGGATCGATGGCGTAGACGGTGTCATCGGCGAGCCCGATGATCAGCCCGTCCGGGCCAACAGGCTCACCGTGCAGCGTCGGGAACGGCAGGCTCTGGCCGGGCAGTTCTCCGGTGCCGACCAGCCGGCGCTCGATCGGATCCCAGGCGAACATGATGCGCACGCGCTCCGCGGTATAGGCGATGCCGTAGACGATGCCGGTTCGCGCTCGGACCGGCGCGGAGTATGAGACCGCCCCCTCGACCGGCATGTCCTTGCAGACCACCCGCTCCTGCTCACAGTCCCACAGGAAGACGTAGCCGACATCCTCCTGCGGGATCGAGCTGGAGCCTCCGTAGTTCGAGGTCGCGCCGAGGAGTTGATTCGTCTCGTCGATCGCCACGACGCCCATGACGCTCTGCGGGCCGACCGGGTCCTTCCACCACGTCGCCTCCAGCGGATCGAGCGTCACGCGGCACAGGCCCCCACCGACGTGCCCTTTGATCGGTCGCGTCCCGAGATAGTATTGCCCGTCCGGCCCCTGAGTCCACTGTAGCGGCCGCTCCTGGTCGATCGTGTTTCCGCCCGTCAGCGAGTGGTTCGGCTCCTCCCCCTCCCCGGCCAGCGGGTTCCACAGGTTGATGTGCGCCCCGGTGTAACTGCTCAGCAGCAGGCCGTTCGGCGTCCCGATCAGATCGTAGATCTGAATGCGCCCGCCGGTCTGCCGGCCGTGGTCGGACATCTCACCGGTCTCGGGGTCGAATGAGAACGCGCGCGCCGGAAACATCGTCCCGCCCCAGATGCGTCCCTCCCACTCATCGCCAACCGCGTAGATTCTGATCGGCCGACCGCGGTACTGCGTGGCGAGAAGCCGCGTCTCGCCGCTTTCGCCGTGCGTCATCCTGATCTGACCGCTGTCGTCGATGTTCCCGACGATCCAGTCGCCAGATCGCGGCCGCACGTCCAGCGCGGGCGGCGTCTCGGCCATCGCCTCGATCCCGGTCGGTAGGCAGCGGTAGCGCGTGTCGCCGGACCGGCCGTAGACGTGACCGTCAGCGGCCTTCCACGCACGCGGTGAGTGCGTCAGCGCAGTCAGCTCCGGCGGGAGAATCTGCGTGGTCTCGCCGGTCTGCGGATCGTAGGAGACAAGCTCCTGGTGATGCAGCCCGACCGTGCAGTACACGATGCCGTCATCACTGACCTCGACCGTCGGGAAGATGTAGCGGTTCTCCACCGCGTCGGTGATCTTCCCGGTGGTTCCCATCTCCCCGGTGTGCATGTCGAGCCACACCAGCGCCGCTCGCGGGAATGTGCCGACGTACATCCGCCCGTCCGGGGCAACCGCCGCCGACGAGAAGTAATGCGCGTTCTCCGCCGGGACGCCGAGGTCTGTGATCTCTTCGGTCGCCGGATCGTAGCGGACGAAATGCGCGTCAGGCCGTCCGCAGTACGCGTAGACCAGACGGCCGTCCGGGCCCGGCACGGCCCTGACCTGACTCGGCCCCCACTGCGAGAGATCGACGGTGAAATGATCGCCCGTGTCGAGCCGCACGCCCAGCAATCCCATGAAGTCCGGTGTCTCATGCCGCGCCCACGCGATCTCATAGCCATCCGGGTGCGTGGTGGTGAAGCTCAACTCATGCCCGGTCTCGATGCACGGGATGCCGAGATTCTCGAACTCGTATTCCTGAGCAGGCGCGGACGCGCAGATCAGGCCGATCAGGACGGCAGCGGTCGGCAAAATGCGCATGAACGATCCTCCTCGGTGTGGCTGAGCCTTCCCGGTCGGGAGACCGGCCCCGCCGCGGTCTCCCGAATCACCGGTTCAGCTCCGTCAGAACGTCTCGCCATCGACGCTGGGCTGAGGGTTGAGGTCCCCGGACTCGACCATCGCGTTCAGCGGATTGTCGGTCGCCTCGATGGGAACATCGACACGCGCCCGCCGCCGGGCCGACTCCCAGCACGCGAATATCGCCTCGGTGCCGTGAATCGCGTTGTGCGCGTCCATCATCGATATGCCGTCATTGCGGAACGCGTCCACCGCATCGGCGACGGCGCGGTTGATGTACTCCTGCGCGTGCAGACCCTCGCCACCGGTGTCCACGTCCTCCCACTCTCCGCCGCCGAAGGTCCGGATGCGCAGAACCCCGGCGCCCTCCGCCGCGCTGCCGACCTCGATCATGCCCTCGGTCCCGATCAGACGGTTGTGGCAGCCCACCCCGCCCTGCACATCGCCCGTCGCAACGAAGCCGCGCACCCCGTTCTCATACTCGATCAGCGCGAGGCAGGCATTCTCATTGTGCGCGCCGAACCAGAAGCTCTCGGTGTGATAGTCAACCTGAGCGATGACCGACTTCGCGGGCGTCTCGCCGTTGAAGAACTGCGCCATGTCGAAGTTGTGCGAGCCGTAGTCGTAGATGTTCGCCCCGCCCCACTCCATCCGCTGCAGCTCACCGATCGCGCCCTCATCGAGCATCTGCTTCGCGATGCCGAACGGCGCCCCGTAGCGCCGCTGGTGGTTGAAGCACAGCATCGCGCCCTCCTCATCGCAGACCTCGATCATCCGCCGCGCGCCGCCGATGGTGTCGGCGATCGGCTTCTCGCAGTAGATCAGCCCCACGCCCGCGCGCGCACAGTCCACGGTCATCTGCTCGTGCAGGTGCGGCCAGGTGCAGATACTGACAATGTCGGGCTGAATCTTCTTGAGCATCTCATTGTAATCCTCGAACGTCGCGTCGATCCCCCACTTCTCCGCGAACGCCTGCACGTTCTCCTCCACCAGGTCACATGCGGCGACCATCTCCACACCGTCGAGCGCCTCGTAACTCTGGGCGTGCGTGTACGCCATGGCGTATCCGCTCAGCGATGCTTTCTCCGCCTTCTTGCCCGTCCCGATGAACGCCACCGTCAGTGCCATACTCATGCCCTCCGTTTGTTTCGACGCCGCTCTGCGCCTTCGGTCACGTGTGTACTTCGCGCCATGCGTCCGCGCTCCTCCGTTGAGTCGCTCACTCCAGCAGCCACTCCCGCACCGGCGGCAGGCTCGTGCCGGGGATCAGCCGCTCCCCGTCAGAGAGCGCGTCATCACCACGCTCGGCCAGAATCCGCGCCAGCCGCCCCCGCCAGAGCGCGACCCGCCCGGCATACGCCGGATCATCCGAGCGGTCGTGCAACTCCTGCGGGTCCTCCTCAAGGTTGAAGAACAGCTCGCGCCCGCTCTCGGTCAGCCAGATGAACTTCTCGCGGCCATCGGTGACGAACTGGTTCCCCTGGTCGGCGAAGCCCGAGTGCTCCCCGTGGAGGTACTCGCGCCACGGAGCATCCTCGCCCGCCATCAGCGGCTCGAGCGTCTGCCCGTGCACGTCATCAGGCACGTCGAGCCCCGCCTGCTTCAGGACCGTCGGCATGACGTCGAAGTGCGAGATCGGCTCCTCGCGCCGGCTGCCCCGCGGCCCGTCGAACGATCCCGGAGGGCGCACAATGAACGGCACCTTCGCCGAGCCCTCCAGCGCGACTACCTTGCGGAAGTGGTTGTGATCTCCGAGCAACTCGCCGTGGTCGGAGGTGAAGATCACCCACGTGTTGGCAAGCTCGCCGATCATACGGAGGCACTCCAGCAGCCGGCCGATCTGATAGTCCAGATGCGTGATCTGCGCGTAGTAGGCCCACCGGCTGCGGTCGAGGACGTGGTCGGGAAGCGTGCCTGTCGAGGCGTCCACGCGCCGAACCCCTTCCCCGAACTCGCTCGCCCACTCCCCCACCGGCACGGGCGGCATCTCGCGGCCCTCGTACTGCCGGAAGTACTCCACCGGCGGGTCGAGCGGCGGGTGCGGGCGATGGAAGCCGACCTGAAGGAAGAACGGGCGCGTCGGGTCGCGACGCTGCAGCATCTCGATGGCGGTCTGCGCCGTCCATGTGTTCGGGTGCAGCGACTCATCGTGCAGCCACGGGCGGGCCATCCACGAGTTCGAGGTGATCTCCATGGCCGTGTCGCGAACGAGACCGCGGCTCTCTCTGCCGAGCCAGATGTGGTAGTCGCTGTCGAAGCCCTCGTCGATCCGGATGCACTCGTAGAGCTGATTCTCCTCAAAGCCGAGGTGCAGCCGCTGTGGGTAGAAATGCGTCTTCCCGACATTGATCGTCTGGTAGCCCGAATCGCGCAGGCGATGGTACATCGTGTCTTCGTAGCGCCACGGAACGCGGTCGCGGTAGCCGATCCGGCCGACCTCATCGGGAGTACGCCCTGTGGCGAGCACCGCCCGGGTGGCGATGCAGGAGGCACAGGCCGAGTAGGCGCTGGTGAAGGTCACGCCCTCGTTGGCCATCTGGTCGAGGAAGGGCGTCTCCACGACGGGATGATCGTACGCGCCGCCGACACAGTCTCCGCGCCACTGGTCGGGGAAGATCAGCAGGAAGTTCGGTCGCTCAGGCATGATCAGGCCCCTCACCACATCTCAGAGTCAGGTGTCCGGTGGCCCGGACACTCCCGTCCGGGCGTGCGCCACTGCCCGGTTCCCTGCCGACACCGTCAAACCCTCCGAAGGAATCTGTGCCCCGCGCGGTCAACATTCTCCCCCGAAGCACACAGCACGCACCGCAGGGAGCGTTCGCCATGGCCAACCGCAATTTCTCGATGATCGACTACGTCAACAAACTCGCCGCCACGCACACGCCCGAGCTTCAGTTCGAGGGCTCCACGCCTGACGACTTCGAGGCGTGGCAGTCTGAGGCACAGGGGAAGTTCATGGAGCTTCTCGGCCGCTGGCCCGACCCCGCGCCGCTGAACGCAGAAGTCATCGCCTCCGTCGAGGAGGACGGGATCATCCGCGAGCGTGTGGTCTTCGACTCCGAGGAACACATGTCCGTCCCCGCGGTCGTGCTGCGCCCCGCCGAGATGGGCGGCGACGGCTCGAACCCGGCGATCCTGTGCAGTCACGGCCACGGACGTTTCGGTAAGGAGCCGGTTGCGGGCAACCGAACCGCCCCCGGCTACGTGGCCGACATCGAGCAGATGAACTACGACTACGGCTGGCAGATGGCCAGGCGCGGCTACCTCACGATCAGCCCCGACCTGCGCGTCTTCGGCGAGCGCTCAAGTGAGGGCACGATGGTGCGCGAGACGCGCGACAAGTGCAACGTCCACTTCATCCGCGCGGCGATCATGGGCTACTACACGCTCACGCTCAACATCTTCGACTTCAAGCGCTGCATCGACTACCTCGAAACGCGGCCGGAGGTGGACGCCGACCGCATCGGCATGATGGGCCTCTCGCAGGGCGGCACGCAGACCACCTTCACTACCGCCGCCGAGCCGCGCATCAGGGCCGCCGACATCATCGGCTACCTCAACCCATGGGAGGGTTTCGGCGTCAACCGCGCCAACTTCTGCGGCTCGCAGATCGTGCCCGAGATCTACCGCTACTTCGACACCCACGACATCGCGGGACTCATCGCCCCGCGGCCGCTGCTGGTTGAGGCCGGCTATCACGACCTGTGCTTCTACATCGAGGACCAGCTCGTAAGCATCGAGGCGCTGAAGAAGATCTACGCCGCGGCCGGAGCCGAGGAGGACCTGTGGGTGGACATCCACCCCGGCCCGCATGCATTCGCCGGGAACCTCGCGTTCGAGTTCTTCGACAAGTATCTTTAGGGGGAGCGGCGCTGATGCCGGACTGGCCTCTGCCACCTGAACGTGTGGGCAGGATCGCGCGACACTATGCCGAGGAGGTACCGTGGTTCGCGAGCGACCTCGAGCAGGACGAGGAGGCCCGCATGAACCTGCGCGGGGCCTTTCGGGACTTCCTGAGCATCGCGGAAGCGCTCGATGAACTCGACGTCAGCGGAGCGCCGATTCCGGCGGTGGAGTGGCTCGACCAGTGGCCCGGGAACCGCGATCCGTGGGCAGACGCCGTGGGATATGCCGAAGCGTGCCTCAACTCGAAGGTCTGGAGTCTCATCGAGATCATCGACCGCTCCACCGGTCAGGAGCCGCTCTTCGGTGAACCGGGCGTGGCGGAGCACGAGCGCCTGCTCTGGCCCGAGGGCTCGACGACCGCGCGGCCGAGCGTCGATCCGCTCTTCCGCGATGGGATACTGACGGAGGAGTGGCGGGATTTCCTGGGGGCGCTCGCAGCGGGGTTCCGGTCGCTTGCGGACGAGATGTGCGAAATGCACGAGGAGGTCATGGTGGCACGTTCGCTGCTGTTTCGGGGCTTCTTCCTGTGCATGGACCTTGTGTACGCCGGGCGGGCGCTGGACTATGCATGGCACCTTCATGCGACTGAGCGGGACGTGCCGGATCTGACCGATGAGGACCTTCTCGACGCCCTGAGCCAGGGCACAGATGCCCTGCGCACGGTCGTGAGATTCCTTGATCTGGAGAACCGCACGCGTCACCTGCAGGGAGATCCCTACCTTCGTGGCGCAGGTATTGCGAGGAGCAACCGTGTTGTTGTCAGGCCGAATGAAGAAGGCGACTGGGCGGTCTTCGCCGGCGCATTGCAGGTATACGCGGCCGATGCCGCCCGGGCTGAGGACCTCAGGATGACGCCGCGCGAGCTTGCGGAGGGGTTCGCTGATGAACTGCGCAGGGCCGCCGGACGCCATCCGGATCTGCTGAACGGTCTCACGGAGGGATCCGACGGGGGAAGGTGACGGCGATGGGTGACCGTCAGAGGGGGGACAGCGCCACGGCCAGGAAGCGCCGGCGCAGCTTTCGATGGTGGTGGCACGTGCTGGTCGTTCTCTCGGCGCTTGCGTGGGGCACCTACACGTACATGGTACTCGTGGAGTTAAGGGAGGCGCGCAGGATGGAGCAGAAGCCGCTGTGGAAGATCGACTCGGGTGAGTTCGCGGGATGGCGCCAGGGCAATGACCTCTACAACGCCGCCGGGAAGCACGTGGGATACTTCGTCGGTGACGTCGCGTATCATCTCAACGGAAAGTACCTCGGGGAGGTTATGGACGGAGAGTGGTTGGCCCGCCACGCGCACCGCACCCCCCCGACCATCGGCGCTCGTGAGGAGCGCGGCAGCATTCGTTCAACTCCTCGCGCCCGCCGCTCCGGTCGTCCCTCGAAGATGTGGAAGGACCCGGAACTCTGACGTCCGGCCTGCTAATCTCCGAGCAACTCCAATTCGATGTCGTCAAGGTAGAAGACCGCCGGTTCGACACCGTTGCTCACGAACCCCGCCCAGCGGAGTTGACGCCACTGCTCGTGGCGACAGGGCAGGTCCGTGAACTCGTGGCGCATGCCGTCGGGCAGCGTGACCGCGAGCGTCCACGTGCCGGCATCCGCGCCGAGGGGCGCTGTCACTTCAATGTGAACCCACTCACCGATGGGCAGTTCGAGGAGTTCACCGGAATCAACGGCGAGCGCGCCATTGGCCACTCTCAGCGACGGGCCCACGTGGTAGGGATGGCCGTGGCTGCGCCACTCGTGGTAGAAGACAGTCGCCTCGTCGATGAGAATGGCAAACGCGCAACGTGCCACGCCCTCGGCGTACCCTGGCCGATAGAAGAAATGCGGGTTGTACTGCTTGCTCAGGTCCGGGGCATTCTCGATGCGCAGGCTCTGCGTGCCGGAGAATGCCGCCTCATCGCTGATCGCGATCAACTCCGGGCGGTCCTCCGTGTGCAGTGACGCATCCAGAGGACGTCCGCCGGGCGGCTGGCGCATATGCCCCCGGGTGTCGAAGTCATCGCTGATGCGCAGCGGAGGTCCCGCAGTGGGCAGCGGATCATCGGGCTGGCGATCAAAGCGGTCGGGCAGGGTGACCCAGTCCGGATCCCCGTAGATGCCGATCTCCCCGGTGGAGATCGCTTCGAAACCGATCTGCCACGCGGGGGAATCCTCGGCCAGGCTGAAGTCACCAGCCGCCGGGTCGCGGAAGAGCGGATCGGCGACGATTGAGGTGCGATCATGCCCCATCTCGCGCCACTCATCCAGCGTCATACCACAGAAGTTCAGCGGCTCTTCTGAGGTTGACCAGTAGAGGTTGTGATCCACATCCTCATCTTCGGTCACGCGGCGACCGGCCATGCTGGGGTGGTCGAGATAGATGATGTTGCGCTCGAAGATAAATGAGCGGTGCTCCTCGGGCCTTGACAGGCTCAGTCCATGCTTTCCCGCGAAGGCGAAGATGTTGTTGCGGACGATGCTGTCTCTGCCGTAGTGCACGATGAAGCCGCTGTCGGTCGTTCCGCTGACGATGTTGTGCTCGACAAGCAGGTCGGTGCTGCCCTCATCGAGGTAGATCCCGGAGGCGTGGGAGTAGTCCGGGAAGCAGTAGATCTCCTCGAAACGGTTGTTGCGAATGACAGTGCCCTGTGACTGGCCCAGGGTGTAAATGCCGCCCATGTCGGAGAGCACCCGGTGGCCGCAGTGGTGCACGTAGTTGCCCTCGATGAGGTTGTCATGCGCGACGCTGGGGCCGTAGCCCCAGCGCCAGCCCACGGAGATGCCGGTGTAGTTCATGTCCGCGATCTCGTTGCGGGTGATCTGGTTGTGCGAACTCTGCCCGATCCAGACGCCGATGGCGCCGCCGTGGACCTCGGTCAGATGATGGATAAAGCAGTTGTGCACAATGTTGTGACTCGCCTCGGGCTCGACCTGCGTCCAGCCGATGTACACTCCCCCCGCGCCCGCGTCCCAGACATGGCAGCGCTCGATGCGATTGTGCCGGCAGCCGCGCTCAAACCAGATTCCGTGGGCGCCGACGTGCCGGACCTCGCAGTCCTCCAGCACACAGTGCTCGGCGCGGCGAGCATGAATGGCGGCGGTCTCCATCGTGCTCTGCGCCTGACGCTCGGGCCAGCCTGTCTCGGGCATCGGCCACGTCGAGTGCTCGAAGGTAAGGCCGCGCAGGGTGATGTGCTGCACGCTCTCCCCGGTTTCCTCATCACCGTAGAACTGCACGAGATGCTCCACCACCGGAGCGTACGCTTCGATCGTCTCGGGTGTCTCCCCGGGCTGCGGCATGTAGGAGAGTGTGCCGGTCGGGCGGTCGAGGTACCACTCCCCCGGCTCGTCGAGGCCCTCGAAGACATGCTCGACGTAGTAGCGTCCACCCGCCCAGTCGAAGAGGCGCGGATCGGCGCCCGTTTGGCCGTGGAAGCGGATGATCTGCTGCTCGTTGTCGATCTCGGCCACCGGCAGGCGTGTCGTACTCCACGAGAACATCTTCACCATCTCAATGTCCTCGAGGTTGCGCCAGTCGGAGCTGAGGTCGCCCTCGTGGAAGCGGAAGCCGGAGCGATTCACCTCGTCGGCGCGGTCAAAGGGGTTGATCAGACGGTCAAGCTGCAGGTAGCCGCGGTTGGGAATGCGGGCGCGAGTGCGGCGCTCTCCATTGACGAAGAGCTGGCGGAAGTAACGATCTCCCTCGGCGACGCCCGGCACCTGCGCCGTCAAGAGACCGTCCTGCGCTTCGACCCAGCCATCTATGCGAAAGCCACCGGAGAAGACGGGCTGCTCGCCGGGGTACGCGGCGTAGATGACAGGTGCTTCGGCGGTCCCGGAGTCACGGGATTCGACGCAGAATGCGCGGGAAAGTTGATAGCGGCCACCGCGTATGAGAACGGTCACCGGTCCGAGATCATCGCCGGCCTCGCGAAGCACCCGAATCCGGTCGCGAGCGCCCTCCAGTGAGGCGAAGGGGCCGTCGGTTCGCTCCGCGTTCGGTTCCGGCAGCGTTCCGGTCCACGCATCCTCGCCGCCGGTGGCGATGTAAAGACGCGTCTCCGCCCCGGCCCGAGGTAAGATCACCAGCATCAGCATCAGGCCGCAAGCTGCAGGCAGAAGCAGGCCACCGTTCAAGGCACACCTCCGGGCGCAAATCTGAGCCTTGAGCGTGCTCTTCGTCGTCCTGAACGCGACACCCTTCCCGGGGCCGACGGTGAGCGCCTGCTGAGCGAAGAGCTTCTCGGTGACCGCCGCCGTTCTTCACGATGCCGGATGTCTCACGCTGAGCGTCAGACCGCCTCAACAACCATCTCGATCAGGCGGCCGAGATTCGTCGCCACGTCGTCGCCAAGGTCGAGGCGCATCACGCGCCTTCCGCGCTCCTGAAGCACCGCGAGGTCGCCGGCGGCCTGCGCGTCCTTGAGCGTGGCGAAGTCGTAGGGTTCGCCCGGCACATCCACCTCTTCGCCACCCTCCGAGGTGAGCTGCAGGAACACCCCCGTGTTCGGGCCACCCTTGTGAAGCTGGCCCGTTGAGTGCAGAAAGCGCGGCCCGTAGCCGAAGGTTGTCGCGACCTTTTTCGCCGCCGCGACCTCCGTCCGAATGTGCGCGACAGCGTCATCGACCACCTCGGAGCGCTTCAGGTAGGCCATGATCCCGAGGTAGTCACCGGGATGGAGGCGATCGAGCAGGTCCTTCACCGCGCCACGGACATCGCCGTGCACGATCGAGCCCTCAAGCACGTCGGCCTTCTGCGCGGGCAGCTTCCCGGTCATTGCGTACTCCTCAAGGACCTCTCTCGTCTTCGCCTTCGCCGCCTGCACATCGGGCTGATCGAAGGGGTTGATCCCCATCAGCGCGCCCGCCACCGCGGTCGCGAATTCCCAGCGGTACATCTCGGCGCCGATGCTCGTCGGGTCCTCGACGACGATCCGCGCAACGGGATGCCCACGCTCCGCCAGCGCCTCGATCAGATCGTCATGCGCGTCATCGGCGGCCATCCTGATCTGAATGAACACGCGGTCATCCGCGTACGCGTCCGCCTCCAGCGGCGGCGCGCCGACGATCGGCACGAGGCCCTTGCCGTCCTTGCCGGTGCTTTCGGCGAGAAGCTGCTCCGCCCACTCCCCGAAGGTCGCCAGCCGCTTCGACGTGAGGAATGTCACCTTGTTGCGGCCCATCTCATGGCAGGTGCCGAGGAACGCTCCCAGCGCCGCTCCGGGGTTCGCCTCAGCCGAAACCTCGGGTGAGCAGGCGGCGGCCATCTCACTGGCCTGTTCGAGGATCGTCCGCAGCGGCAGGCCCATCAGCGCCGCCGGGACCATCCCGAAGTACGATAGCGCCGAGTACCGGCCCCCGATGTCGTCCCAGTTCTCGAAGGCGGCGCGCGCATCACGGTCGTTCGCCAGTCTCAGCAGAGGCGAGCCCGGGTCCGTGATGATGACGAAGCTGCTGCCCGGATCGCTCTTTGCATCAAAGACCTTCGCCCAGAAGTACTCATAGAACGCGCGGGTCTCGCTCGTGGTCCCCGACTTGCTCGCGACGATGAAGAGGCAGCGGTTCAGCGCCGTGCCGCCGGTCACGCCCAGCACGTCTTCCGGGACCGTGCTGTCGAGCACGCTCAACTCCGGGAAGCCCTCGCGGCTGTCGAAGATGTCGGCGAAGCACCACGGCGCAAGGGAGCTGCCGCCCATCCCCAGAAGCACCACGCGATCGAACTCCTCGCGCGCCGACTCACCGAATTCGCTGAGCATCTCGACCTTCGGCATGGCGCGGGTCGGCAGGTGAAGCCAGCCAAGTCGGTTGCGAATCTCCTCGACATGCTCGGGCTCCGAGCGCCACAGTTCCGCGTCGAGGTCCCAGATGCGCGCGATCCAGTTCTCTTCGGCCATCTGCTCCAGGCTGTGTCGGATGCGGACCTCATGCTCTCGTGTGAGCATCATGCTCTGCGTGTTGATCGTGCTCTCCATCGCCGCCAACTCCTCCACCGCGTAATGCGGACGCGCGTGTATGTCATCTCATGATTCGGCGCAGGACGGGCTGCTCCCTGCACGAGAACGCCGCCGCCGTCCCGAGCGACGCATCTTCCCCCGTCGCTCCGGACAACACAGCATGCGTCGCGGCGGACTGCGCAATATCAGTTGCTGCGGACGGCAGCAGCCGCGACCGCCTTCGAGCTACGCGCGACCCGCCACGTAGTCGGCCACGTTCATCAGCACGCCCTGCTCGCCGCCCGCCACCGCCGCCGCAATCGCCTGCATCGGCCTGATGCCCTCACGACCATGCGTCATTGGCTGCTTGCCGTCGAGGATGCACTCGATGAAGTGCGCGATCTGTCCCTGCATGTCCTTCGCCCCGCCGAAGAGGTCCATGTGATCCTCCTTCGCCGGGTCGAACTCCCAGACAACGTTCATGCCGTCCTCGTCGCTCTTCCACAGCTCCCGCCGGCCGTCGGTGTGGTAGACCAGCCGCGCGGACGCCTCCTTGCCGTAGATCTCCAGCCGGATCCCCTGCATCCGATGCGGCGTCGCCCAGCTCTCGACGTAGGCGCTGACCGCGCCGTTCTCGTGGCGCATGACCATGCACTCGGTATCATCGCCGCCGGGGATGACGTCGCCAAGGGTGAACCGGTTGCCGATCGCCAGCGCCTCGCTGATCGTGCCGACGTTCCACTGGATCTGATCGACGTAGTGGCAGCCGTGGCTCATCAGCGCGCCCATCGGGAACTGCTCGACCGTCCTGCGCCAGTCCTTGACGGCCTCGGGCGCCATGAACATCGTTGTCGAGCAGAACGCCTGGTGGATGAGGCCGAGTTCACCGCCCACGCACATGTCGTGGAGCTTCTGAAACTCCGGCCGGTAGCGCAAGACGAACGCCACCATGAAGACCACGCCGGCTTCGTCTGTCGCGTCGATCATCGACCGGGCCTCATCGAGGTCACGAGCCATGATCTTCTCGCAGAGTACGTGCTTGCCCGCCTCTGCGGCCATGATCGTCTGCTCGGCGTGGAGATGAACCGGTGTGCAGATGTCCACCGCGTCCACCTCGTCGAGGATGGCCTCCATGTCCGTGTGCCAGCCGCAACCGACAGCCTCGGCCTTCTCCTTCGCGAGCGCCTCCTCGATGTCCACGCAGTAGACGATCTCCGAGCGCGGCTCGGCCATGTGGCCGTTGATATGCGCGCGGCTGATGCCTCCGCAGCCGATGATCGCGATGCGTACTTTGTCCATGCTGACAGCCTCCGTCGGGCTTGTTATCGCGGGTGGTTTGCGGGGTTCGACGGGGAAGGGGGGGCCTTCCGGGAGGGGGCGAAGTCCAGCGGATCAGAACCGCACGTCACATACGCCGGCAAGCCGCCGTGATGGCGGCTGCACTCTTTACTGCCGCCTATCGGCCGCGCAGAGTTGCATCATGTAGTGACAGTCCCGCGAAGTCCTTAAGACGTCCGGAAACCTCAACCACGCTACCATTCCGCAACCCGTCGGGGAGGACTTCTCCCCCCAAAAAGACATTGAGAGAGAATGTATCAGAGGACAGGCCGTCGTAGCATATCAGATCCAAGACGGGTACATCCTCGGGGGGACCGTCATATCTCGCAACGTCTTTCAGTACGCTCGCGTTGGTGACCCGTCCGCGAGCCACAACGATCGCGTCTCCCTGAATGGCCTCAAGGTAGACCCCCAACTCTTGGGGGGTTGCGACTTGATGGGAGGAGGATCCGGGTGCGAGCACGGCGTCCTCCAATGTGTAGAATCCATAGCTGTAGTGCCGCAGTAGGCCGATGGCAGTACACTCATTTCCGATCACGAGCGATGGGAGGGTCTGCCCGAGCTTGACCTCCAATTCGGCCGTGGGGATATTGTCAGGACGAACGGTCAACTTGGAGAACCGTTCATTGAAAGCAGTTATCGTGCCTGACACGGCCACATGCTTGTGTCCCCGGAGGATTGGCATCACCGCGGAGATCGCCACCTCACGACCTGCAGATCCGCTCGTTTCCGGCCTCTGGAGAAGCCTCGCCCCTGTCGTTCCAACCAGAAGAACTACCACAACTCCGATAATCAACCATAGCCAGCCCCACTGGTTTGAGCGCACGGATCGTACACGCCGTGCCATCGGAACCGCCCCTGTTCAGTATGCTGGAGTGCACCGTTTCGTTGCGCCGTCGGGCCACGAGTGCTACGCTACCCGACATGACACGGGATCCGCACCTCAGGACGAAGACACCCGACTGATTTGACCGGTCAATCCTGACCCCATTGATTCCACTCACACTCGGCGCATTGTCGTGGGACGTGG
>JBMNNW010000166.1:0-7241 GCA_050942735.1 Armatimonadota bacterium | reverse complement strand
TGGCGTCCGCCGCCAACGCTCACCGCGAGACCGCCGTCGGAGTGTGTGACGCCCGCGGCCGGAGGCGGATTCCGCTTCCACGACGGGGTGCGCGTACCTCTACTCGTTTGCCTCACGAGTCTTCACCATGCAATCAGCACCGGCCTCTCTTGCCCAACAAGGGCGAGGTCTCGCCACGAGGTCCAGGCTATCTACAACGACAGCCGCCGGCTCATGTTCCCGTTGTGCAGCGCCAGGCTGGTCGTCCAGAAGGCGGCGGAGAAGCCAATCAGCGCCACCACGCACCACCACGCGCCGATCTGCACCTCCTGCCCGATCCCTGTGCGCAGAAGCTCGGTCGTGTAGGTCAGCGGCGAGATGCGCGAGAGCCACTGCCCCCACTGTGGCATCTGGCTGATCGGCACGAAGACGCCGCTGAAGAAGATCAGCGGCAGCCGCACCAGGTTCGAGAGCGTCATGATCGAAGAGGGCTCATCCGTCGGCGGCGATGAGAACAGCGTCCCCATCAGCGCGAAGCACAGCGCCGACAGCGCTACCGCCGCCGCGATCGCCAGCGGCTGTGCAAAGGCCGCGCCGAGCGCCCCGAAGCTGATCGCGATCGGAATCGCCGAGAGGAAGAGGCCGTACAGAAACGCCGACAGCACGTCCCCGCCGATCAGCACGCTGAGCGGCAGCGGTGCGACGAGCAGGCGCTCGAGCGTCCGCGTGCGCGTCTCGAAGGGCAGGATCGCCGGCGTGGTGGCCGAGGCGGTGAAGAAGAGCGCCATACCGATCAGCCCCGGCACGAGACTCTCCGCCGGCACATTCCGCCCGATCGCAAAGGCGAGGAAGAGGAAGGTCGGAAAGAGTATCCCGAAGATCAGCACCGGACCTTTGAGATAGTAGATGCGAATGTTCTTCTTCGCGATCGCCCAGCACTTGCGTGTCATGATCGTCCTCCATCATCAGGATGACCGCCGGGCGGCTCCTCACTCGACAGCGTGACGAAGACCTCTTCGAGGCTCGGGCCCAGTGTGTTGAGGCTGAGGATCTTCAGTTCGCGCTCCTGCGCGAAGCCCACCAGGCGCTCGATCAGGTCACCCGGCGCCGGCGTGAACAGGCGCAGCTTGTCGCCGTGCTTCTCACCGTGCGTCACCTCGTCCAGCGCCTCCAGCTCCCTCAATTCCACCGCCCCCCGAAACGCCACCTCGACCGACTGGCTGCCGGCCAGAGTGGACTTGAGCGCTTCCGGCGTGTCGAGCGCCGCGAGTCTCCCCTTGCAGATGATCCCAACGCGGTCGCACAACACGTTGGCTTCCTCGATGTTGTGCGTGGTGTAGAAAACCGTCATCCCGCCGGCCGCGAAGTCCTTCACCTGCCCGTGGATCATCCGCCGGCTCTCGACGTCGAGCCCGGCGGTGGGCTCGTCGAGGAAGAGCACCCGCGGCTCGTGGATCAGGCTCATCGCGAGGATCAGGCGCTGCTTCATGCCCTTCGAGTAGCGCTTCGCGATGTCATCGCGCCGCTCCCAGAGTCTGAACTGCCGCAGCAGCTCTTCCGCGCGCGCGCGGATCGACGGTCCGCGCATCCCGTAGACCTCTCCGGCGAAGGTCATGTTCTGCCAGCCGGTCATGTCCATATACGGATTCGCCACCTCCGGCACCACGCCGATGCGCTCCTTGGCGGCCACCGGGTTAGTGACCATGTCGCGGTCGAGTACCATCGCCCGACCCTCCGTCGGCGGGAGCACCCCCGTCAGCATCCTCTGCGTGGTGGTCTTTCCCGCGCCGTTGGGGCCGAGAAAGCCGAAGATCTCGCCCTCCCGCACCTCGAAGCTCACGTCATCAACCGCGAGATGCGTGTTGTACCGCTTCGTCAGTCCTCTAACCTCAATCACTGCGCTCATCGCCCAACTCCCGGTCACGTACTCTCGGCGCTGCGCGGCATAGAGAAGGGGAGCGCCCGTTCATCGGGGCGCTCCCCTCTGTCCGTCGAGCGCGGCGGTCCGCCGCCGTCAGTCATTGCTCTTCGCTTCTTCACATGGGTGCTTCTTCACGTCACCGTGACACTCGCGGATCTGCTCCGGCGAGCATTCGCCAGGCTTGTCCTTCAGCGTCGCGGGCTGCTGGCAGCCCTTGCAGTCACACATCGTCGCGTCCCTCCTCGTCATCGCGTTTGCGCAGTATGGTGTCGAGCGCACGCCCGCATCGCTCGCGGGCATCCTCGGTGAGGCTGTAGTGGACGAAGCTGCCCCGCTTGTCCGACGCCACGAGGCCCGCGTTGCGGAGCACCGTCAGATGCTGCGAGATCGCACTCTGCGTCATATCCAGTCGCATAGCGAGCGCGCCCACACACAGCACGTCCTCTCCGAGTTCCTGCAGAATTCGGATGCGCGTGTCCGAGCCCAGCGCGCTGAACAGGTCCGCCAGATTCTCCGCGTCATCTCTCTTCAGCATTTCATTAATCGCTTATATGCTAACATGTCCGTCGAGAAGAGTCAACGGCCGTGTGGATTTCGGTGACGGCCCCTCGCAGGTTTGCGGAACTCAGGAGGTCACAGTACGGGGCAGGAGGAAACAGGGATCACAGATCGCCAGGTGCTGTCGCGCACCACACCTGAGTCCGTTGCGCCAGCGTCGCCGCGGACCCGTCCGAGCAGCGATTGACACACGGGCGGAAAGGCCCTGCGGAGAGGGACGATGGTTTCGTCCTGTCGATGCGACCAATTCGCCAGGTGGTCGAACACGTCAGGCCCACTGTGCTTGCACCGAGCATAGGTGGGCCTGAACTGATTCATGGGGGCGCAGATAGCCGCTCCGGCGAGGCGTTTGCGGCCCTATCGGGCTTCAGGAGCCCGCTGATGACCAATTCTGTCGAGAGGGAGGCCGCACGATGTCTGCTCGCGGAAAAGGTTTCACGCTCATCGAACTGCTGGTGGTGATCGCTATCATCGCCATCCTCGCCGCCATCCTGTTCCCCGTCTTCGCACGGGCCCGGGAGAAGGCGAGGCAGACGAGCTGTCTGAGCAACATAAAGCAGCTCGCGCTCGGTATGCTGATGTACGTCCAGGACTACGACGAGCGGTTCACGGTCGAAAGGAACGTCTTTTACGATTCTGGTGGGCGGCGCTGGTATCAGGCGATCGTGCCCTACGTTCAGAATGCCGACATCTTCATGTGTCCGAGCGCGGAGAGAACCTCTGCGTGGGGCGGCTACGCGTACAACGGTGTCGGCACCGGCAATGACAACGGGCTGGGCTATCGCCATGAGAACGACAGCGGGGTCCCGACGACATCCGCGGCCCCCTGCAAACTGGCCGCGGTTACCGAGCCGTCGTCAATGATCATGCTCGGCGAGCCTATCGCCAACACCTATGCTCTCCGTGGCTATGACTCGAACTACCTTCCCAACGACCACCACAACGGCGGCTCGAACATCGCCCACGTGGATGGTCACGCGAAGTGGTACAACGCGGACACGGTCAGGGCCACACAGGCCAGGGGCTGGGTGGACCACAACGACCCGACCTGGGAGTTCTGGGTGCGTAATCCCTCGTCCTCCACAGGGAGGTAGTGCCTGCCGCCGGGGGAACAGGGTACCATCTGAACCCGGCATGGACGTTGGGCGTCGTCTACATGCAACGGAGCCGCATTCTCCGCTGTACGTGATATAACGCCCGCACAGAGCCGGCCGACGCGAGCACACGCGATGGGTGAGACCACGCCGTGACTGGGAGACGAGTCATGCAGATCACGAATCTCGTCGTTGGATGCGCCGCCGCCGCGCTTGTGGTGGCCGTCGGCATGGGCTGCTCCGTCCATGCCCAGGTGGCAGGCGACTCAAGCCGCATCGAGGCCGTCCGCACCTTCGCCGACAACGTCCTCGAACACGCCCGGGATCCGTATCAGGGCCGACCGGTGTTCGTGGACGGGCTCAACGTGGACACGATGGAGCCGGTGAAGTGGGTCCACGAGGGACAGGAGTGGGTTCCCTCCAACCTCGCGAGCCACCAGAACCTGTTCCGGACGCTCGTCGGGCTAACGAATCTGACGGGCGACGCGAAGTACCGCGACGCCGCGCGTGACGCGATGGCATGGGGTTTCGCGAACCTCCAGCATGAGAATGGGCTGATGTACTGGGGCGGGCACCGCTTCCTCGATCTCGCCTCGGGCGAGTGCGTGGGGGAGGGCTACCGCCACGAGTTCAAGCACAACTACCCGTTCTACGAGTTCATGTGGGAGGTCGATGAAGCGAAAGCAAAGCGCTTCCTGGAGGCCTTCTGGAACGCCCACATCCTCGACTGGGGCAAGCTGGACATGAACCGCCACGGCGCCTACCAGACGGAGTTTGAGGTCCCGTGGGGGAACACATTCGAGGGCTCTGAGCCGTTCTTCGAGGGCCGCGGGCTCACATTCATCAACACCGGGACCGACCTGATCTACGCCGGGGCCGTCCACTACCTGCTCACCGGTGAGGAGCGGGCGCTTGAGTGGTCGAAGCGCATGGCACGGCAGTACGTCAACGCCCGGCACCCAGAGACCGGCCTCGGCGTCTACCAGTTCTCGCAGCTTCAGGACGGGCGCGATCGCGCCAAAGTCCAGTTCGGCCCCGAGTTCGGCGACGTAGCGCTTGAGGGCTGGATGATCCGCTCCGCAGGGTCAATCTACGGCACCAACGCCCGGGTCCAATTGCAGCTTGCCGAGCGCCTCGGCGACGACGGCGAGGAGTTCATCAAGTGGACGGTGGACGGCCTTCGCGCATGGGCCGAGTACGGGTATGACGCCGAGAATGACGTCAACCGGGTCATGTGGGCGGACGGCACCGACCTGACCGGCTACGAACTCAAGCGCGACGGCTACTACGGCGACGAGGGGCGCACACTCACCGCGGGGAGCAGCTCGCCCGAGCTGGTTGAGTCCTATACCCTCGGCTACCGGCTCTCCGATGATGAGACGCTGTGGGACACCGCCCGCGCCATGGCCCGTCACCGCGGGATCGGCGACATCGGCTCGGCTCCCGGCGTTGAGGTCGATCTGAACCTCGAGACCGACAACTCCGACCCCGTCATGCTCTACGCCGTGCTGGAGATCTGCCGTTCGAGCGACCACCCCGACTATCGCGCTCTCGCCGTACGCATCGGCGACAACATCATCGAGCAGCGCTTCCACAACGGCTTCTTCATGGCGAGCGCCGACCACATCAACGCCAGGGTCAGCGCCCTTGAGCCGCTCGCGCTGCTCGCCCTGGAGGCCGTCCTGCGAGGCGAACCCGAGCTGGCCCCCAACAGAGGCGGCGCGGGCTTCTTCCACGGCCCCCACGACGGGCGCGGCCGAACGTATGACAACACGGTGCTCTGGAACGCCCGGCGGTAGCACGGGCCGTCGTGTGACAGCGCCGCGATGAGGCGCAGCAGGCGCGCATGTACCGGGCATCCCGGACCCTGCCCGGCAGCAGTGCACACGAAAGGACGCGATCCGATGCAGTTGGCACACGTCGTATTCGCGGTCGCCACGGTGGCGATCCTGTTTACCGTCTGCGGCGGCCCGCACGCGCAGGCCGATCCACTCCCGGACCGTATTGAAGCTGTCCGCACCTTCGCCGACAACGTCCTCGAACACGCCCGGGATCCGTACCAGGGCCGACCGGTGTTCGTGGACGGGCTCAACGTGGACACGATGGAGCCGGTGCAGTGGGTGTGCAACGAAGAGGTCTGGGTGCCGTCGAATCTCGCGAGCCATCAGAACCTCTTCCGTACGCTCGTCGCCCTGACGAACCTGACGGGTGAGACGAAGTACCGCGATGCCGCGCGCGACGCGATGGCGTGGGGCTTTGAGAACCTGCAGCATGAGAACGGGCTGATGTACTGGGGCGGGCATCGCTTCCTCGATCTCGCCTCCGGCGAGTGCGTGGGGGAGGGCTACCGCCACGAGTTCAAACACCACTACCCGTTCTACGAGTTCATGGCCGAGGTTGACGCGGAGAGGACGAAGCGGTTTCTGGAGGCCTTCTGGAACGCCCACGTGCTCGATTGGGCCACGATGGACATGAACCGGCACGGCGCCTACGACGCCGAGATGGGAGAGCTGTGGGCGAACACATTCGAGGGCGCCGAGCCGTTCTTCGAGGGCCGAGGGCTCACCTTCATCAACTGCGGCAGCGACCTGATCTACGCCGGGGCGATCCACCACATGCTCACCGGTGAGGAGGGCGGGCTCGAGTGGGGCATGCGCCTCGCCGAGCAGTACGTCAACGCCCGCCATCCAGAGACCGGCCTCGGTGTCTACCAGTTCACGAAGCCGATCCGTCGCAATGAGCCGCCCGCCGAGGGGCCGCTGCCCACCGGCAGCAACTACGGCGACCGCGCGGAGAACCAGTTCGGCGCGGACTTCGGCGACGCCGCGCGCGAGGGTTACATGATCCGCTCGCCCGGCTCGATCTACGGCACCAACGCGGTCATGCAGCTTCAGCTTGCTGAGCGACTCGGCGAGGCCGGCGAGCAGTTCGTGCAGTGGACCGTTGACGGACTGCGCGCATGGGCCGAGTACGGCTACGATGCCGAGAACAACCTCGCCCGCCCGCTGCTGGCCGATGGAACCGACCTGACCGGCTACGAGATCAAGCGCGACGGCTACTACGGATCGGCCGGCCGCGTGATCAACACGAGCACCCCCCCGGTGAACCTGATCTGGTCCTACGCGCTGGGCTACCGGCTCTCGGGCGACGCGACGCTCTGGGAGACGGCTCGGGGCATGGCGCGCGGCCAGGATCTCGGCGACATCGGGTCGGCCCCAGGCGTCGATGTTGACGTCAACCTTGAGACGGGCAACAGCAATCCGCTCGTGCTCTTCGGAGTGCTGGAGATCTGCCGCTCAAGCGACGAGCAGGCCTACCGCGACCTCGCCGTCCGCATCGGCGAGAACATCGTCGAGAGCCGCTTCCACAACGGCTTCTTCCTCCCGAGCGCGGAGCACGTCAACGCGAACGTCAGCGCGACTGAGCCGCTGGCGCTCCTTGCGCTCGAGGCGATGCTGCGCGGCGAACCGGAGCTTGTGCCACACTACACCGGCGGCAGCGGCTTCTTCCACGGCCCGCACGACGGCCGCGGCCGCACCACCGACGGCTCGGTGCTCTGGAACGCGCGGCGGTAGATGCGTGGCCGGAACGAAGAACGTCCCGTGGCCTGCCCTGATCCGACGGGCAGGTCACGGGACTCAGTCGTCTGTCCTCGACTCCCGGCGCAGGATCGGTCAATCGCCGGGCCG
>JBMNNW010000165.1:0-7278 GCA_050942735.1 Armatimonadota bacterium | reverse complement strand
GACCGCGGGCCGGACCCTGTTGCCGATGCGCACGGTCTTCGAGGCGCTCGGCGCCCAGGTCTTCTGGGACCGCGCCACGCAGACCGCCTTAGGCACCCGCGGCGCCGTCACCGTGCGCATGACCATGAACAGCACGACGGCGTACATCAACGATCGGGCGGTCATCCTGGACGTGCCCGCACAACTGATCAATGACAGCACCTACGTCCCGCTGCGCTTCCCGGCCGAGGCCTTCGGCGCGGAGACCAACTGGGACGGGGCCGCCCAGACGGTGACGATCACCCTGCCGGGAATACCCACGCCGACGCTGACGCCCGCTCCCGCTCCCGCTCCCACTCCCACTCCCACTCCCACGCTGACGCCCACGCCCCAGCCGGGCACGGTCACCGGTGTCGTGGCTGGCTCCGATCCCGCTCGAGTCGTCTTGACCGTCGATGACACGCTGGCGGCCTATCCGGTCACCGACAGCACCATCATCCTGCGCCGGGGGCAGCAGGTGGCGGCGACCGAGCTGCAGCCCGGAGACCAGGCCGAAGTACAGCACGACGCGCAGGGTAACGCGACGGTGGTGCGGGCGACCTTCGAGTTCGTGGAGGGGGTCGTCGTGGCCCGGGTGCCCAACCAGATCCTGCTCGACGTGCGCGACGATCTCTTCGTGGTACAGCCGCAGGCCGCGGTCACCGTCTTCGGCACCAACCAGCCCGCCCAGTACGCCGACATCGACAACGGCGACACCGTGGTGCTGCGCGTCACCCCGGGCACCAGCCGCGTCTGGGCGATCGCCATCAAGACCGCGACCGTCGCGCCCACGCCCACGCCGATCCCGGTACCCGATGGCCCCGTGATCCGGCGCTTCTACTCCAACGCGACCACGCCGCTGCGCGCCGGGCAGACGCTGCGCGTCACCCTCGAGGGCACGCCCGGCGGCACCGCCTCCTTCGACATCGGCACGGTGCGCAAGGGCATCGCCCTGCGAGAGGTCCGCAACACCCCCGGCCGCTACCAACTGGACTGGGTGGTCCCCACGGACCTCAACGTCCTCGGCGTCCCCCTGGTCGGACATCTGACCGTCGGTCGGCTGGGGACCAGCGTCGCGCAGTCCGCCGAGCCGGTGACCATCGACACGATACCCCCGGTGATCAGCGTGTTCGGGCCCGCCCGAGATCAGCAGACCGCGATCCGCCAGCCCGACATTGCCGTGTGGATCGCCGACGAGAACGGGTCGGGAGTCAACTTCGCCGCCTCAGCCTGGGCCCTGCTTTCGGGAAGCAGCAGTTTGCCGATCAGCCTCACCCGTCAGGAACAGCTCGTGACGCTCAGCTTCAGCCCGCTGCCGCCGGGTCTGATCACTCTGGTCGTGGACGCTCATGACCTGGCCGGCAACCGGACCCGCGTTGAGTGGTCCTTCACCGTGGTCACCAGCATCCCGGCCGTCGCGCCCCGGTTGTCAGGGACGCATGACGCGGCCGGCAAGGCGCTGACCACCGGCGAGGTGCTGACCGTGTCCCTGAGCGGTCCATCTGGCGGCCAGGCTGACTTCAGCCTCGGGCAGTGGCAACAGATCCCCATGACCGAGCTTCCCAACCAACCGGGCACGTACCGGGGCGCCTTCACCGTGCCGCATCTGCCCGCCGACCGACAGGAAACGGTGAACGCACGCCTGCGACCGCGGCAGGGGGCGCTGCTGACCACGACGCTGGCCCCACCAGTAGCCTTTACCCGCCAGCGCGACCTCGCTCCGGTCATCCTGCGCCCGGCGCTGGACGAGCATGTCGGGCAGACAGTCGTCGTGGAAGGGACGACCAAGCCGTTGGCGCAAGTGGACTGCATCATCACCTGGCGGGGGCTGATCCTCGGCCTGATCCAGCAGACGGGGCAACTGGCGAAGGCGCGACTGACGGCCGACAACCAGGGGCACTTCCGGACTGAACCGATCCCGTTAGGCGTGGCATCCCTCGCTGCCGCCAAGGACATCACCTACACGCTCAAGGTCACCGCGACCGCGGGCGGGCAGACGTCCGATGAGGTCACGGTGACCTTCGGTCAGTAGGTCTTCGGCTGCAGGAAGCGCCAGCGGGTGAGCCGCGGCATCAAGGACCTTCGTGAGCAGGCATTAGTGCTTGGAGGCGGATGAGACTTATGTACAGGAGAGCCGCAGTCGCAGCGCTGGCAGGGCTTGCCCTGGTCGTGCTGGTGCCGCTGGTCGGATGTCCCACGGCATCGAACGAGCCGACGATCGTCGAGGACCCGCCCAGTGAGGGCGCAACCTCCGCGACCGATCTCTTCGTGGAACTGACCGGCCCGCAGTCCGATGACCAGGGGCATTACGTGGCGGGGTCGGAGCCGGCCTCGGTGGTCGTCACCGGCCTCGTCTCGGGGCCGCAAGCCCCGCAGGTCATCTACGTCAATGGCGCGGAGACGACGCTCTACCCGGTGGAGCAGATCGCCCCGTATGGCGCTTCGGACGCGTACCCCGTGTATCGCTTCCGGGCGCCCGCGGTCCTGCAGCCCACCGACACCGTCGTGGTCACGGTGGGCGCGCCCTACCCCGACGTGGAGTATGTCTTCGCGCCGGACGGCGCGGCCACGGTCGCGCGCTGGCAGACGCTGGCCGCGAGCGATGATCCGGTCCCGACCTACCGGCTGGGAAGCGCCTACTACGCGCAGGGCGCCTATCAGGACGCGGCCACGCACCTCGAGCGGGCGGTCAGCGGCGGCGACGGCGCGGCGTGGCCGCTTCACGACCTGGGCATGACCTACCTCGCCCTCGACCGCGCCGACGACGCCATCAGGCAGTTCGATCGCGCGGGGCCGCTCTACGGTACGATGCCCGACCTGTACTACGGACGCGGCCTCGCGTACGAGGCGCAGGGAAACTACGCGAGCAGCATCAAGGATATGGTGGCGGCGTCGGAGATCGTCCCCGGCTGGGCCGAGCCGCTGTTGGCGCTCGGGCTGACCTACTACGCGCAGAAGGAGCTGGGCGATGCGGCCGACGTGCTCACACGCGCCACCACGGCGTGGCCTACTTGGGCGGCGCCTTACTACGCCCTGGCCGATGTGCGGTTCGATCAGGACGATCCTGAAGATGCCTTGCGCCTGCTCGACCGCGGGGCGGCCCTGGGCCCGTGGCGTGCCGATCACCATCTCGCCCTGGCACGCAAGCTCGCCGCCAAAGGCAACGACGTAGCGGCCTGGCGGCAGATCCAGATCGCGCGCAAGTTGAGCGGCGATGTGCCGGTGCGCCTCGTAGATGACCTGCGGAAACGCCGGTCCGAGCCGCCGGACGTCGAGGAGTGGCCGTGGATGGCCAAGGTCGAGGATGGCGCCCGCATCCGGCCCGGCCATCAGTGGGCCGGCCCGGCGGGTGGCGCAAGACCGGGCTCGGGCATTCCTCCCGGCCATGCGGCCGACGGGCCGCCCGGGCAGGCCGGTGGCGGACCCGGACAGGCCGGTGGCGGACCCGGACAGGCCGGTGGCGGACCCGGACAGGGCGGTGGACCGCCGGAGCACTCCTCTGCGGGCGGACAGGGACAGGGACAGGGACAGGGACAGGGACAGGGACAGGGACAGGGCGGCGGGCGGCGCGGTGGCGGCTGATCGTGACTGGCCCGGGCCGTGAGGCGCACGGTGGTTTAACCCCAATCCTGTTCATTTAGTAACGATGCGTATTGTTATCCTCGGGCGGGATGGTAGCGTCTTGCAAACAGCTCTGGGAGGAGTTGAGCACTCCGCTCCCGGCCGATGGCACGGCTCACTCGATCCGGACGGCGGCCCGGTGCTCAGGCGCGTCGGTGAGCGGCTCAGGAGCGAGGGCTTCCCGATTGACGGCAGGTCATTCATCCGTTGAGGGCGAAATGAGGTAGGGCGGTGATCGACGCAATCGAGGGTTCGGAGATATATCGTGGCGAGTGAAAACGATGCACAGCGCAGTGATCCTGTCTGCATAGTGGGACTGGGCGCATCTGCCGGCGGACTTGAACCGATGATTCAGTTCTTTGACGCGATGCCCGATGATTCTGGCATCGCGTTCGTTGTCGTGCAGCATGCTGCCCCCAACTCGCCCAGCCAGCTTCCCGATATCCTCTCTCGCCACACCACGATGCGCGTCGAAATCGCTGAGGAGGGGACCGTTCCTGAGCCGGACGTCGTCTACATCGTGCGCGGCCACACGCATGTCAGTGTCGATGGCGAGGCTTTGAGCATTTCCACGACTGAGCGGGGGGGCGCGTCCGATGTCATCGACTTCTTTTTCACGTCGCTCGCCGAAGCGAGAGAAGAGCGTTCCATTGGAGTTCTCCTGTCGGGCACCGGCTCTGACGGTGCGCAGGGGCTGCGCGAGATACGCGCCGCGGGCGGTATGACCATCGCTCAGGACCCGGAGGAGGCCGCCTACGACGGCATGCCCCTGGCCGCGATCCGCGCCGGTTCTGTCGATCGTATGCTGCCCGTCGCCGAGATGCCGGGGGTCATTATTGGATATGTCGAGCATGCTGTCGCCGCCGCTTCCGAACACGTGGATGAGGGGAGCGACGAGACCGGCCCCGCAGTCGAGCCCATCATCAGCCTCCTGCACCAGCAGCGCGAAACCGACTTCCGCTTCTACAAGCGCAGCACCCTCACGCGCCGCATCCGGCGCCGCATGGGCATCTCCCTGATCAGCGACATGCGGGAGTATCAGCGCATTCTGCAGAGCGACCCAGACGAGGTCAAGCAGCTTGCCAGGGACATGCTCATAGGGGTGACGAGCTTCTTTCGCGACCTGGAGGCATTTGAGGACCTGCGCGAGAGGGCTATCATGCCGATCATTCAGTCGAAGGGGCCCGACGAGTCCGTGCGCGCCTGGGTTCCGGGGGCATCCACGGGCGAGGAAGCCTACTCCATCGCCATTCTCATCCATGATGTGATGTCGGAGCTGAAAAGGGATCTTCCGGTGAAGATCTTCGCATCCGATCTGAATCCGGACGCGATGCAGTTCGCCCGCGGGGGAAGGTATCCAGAGAGTATCGCCACACAGGTGCCGGAGGATTACCTGGAGCGCTTCTTCCAGAAGCGCGACCAGGCCTACCGGGTCACCGAGCAGATGCGGGAAAGTGTAATCTTCACGACGCACAACGTGCTCAGCGACCCACCATTCTCGCAGCTCGATCTGATCAGCTGCCGCAACGTGCTGATATATATGAAACCGGAAGCGCAGGAGATAGCCCACGGTGTCTTTGCGTTCGCGCTCAGGTCCGGCGGCCGCCTCTTCCTCGGCAGCTCCGACGCCACGCCCGGTCATGAGGATCTCTTCGCGCGCGTTGATCGCGGGTCCAACATTCTGCGCCGCACGGAGAAACCGCAGGCCCTCCCCGATCTGCCGAGGCAGGCGCGGGTGCGCGAAGTCGCGCCTCCTCAGAAGCGCTCACACGGGGTGATCAGCAACGAGCTTGCGCGGATCAGCCGGGACGTGCTGCTCTCGCATTTTGCCGCCGCGGTGGTACTTACGAACGAGACCGGGGAGGCACTGCATTTTTTCGGCCCCACGAGTAAGTACCTCGAGCATCCAACCGGACAGGCGACTCTCAACATCTTCGACATGACGGCGGAGCCCGTGGGTTCGCGGCTGAAAGAGGCAATGCGCAAAGCCCTTCACGAGGACCGACGGCAGCAGATTGACGGCGTGAAGCTCGGGGAGGCAGAGCCCGGCCTGTCCACGCAGATCAGCGTCGTCCCGGTGGAGCGGCGGGCCGAAGAGGACCGGATAGTCGCTTTCGTATTCGAGGACGTACTGGAGCGGGGCGCCGCCACTCCCTCCACCGAGGCCGTGGCCGGCCCCGCGGAGCAGCGCCGGGTGCGGGAGCTGCAAGACGAACTCGATGCGACGCGTTTGGACTTACAGGCAACGATTCGCGAGTCGGAGTTCGCCAACGAGGACCTCATCGCCGCCAACGAAGAGATCATATCGATGAACGAGGAGCTCCAATCGACCAACGAAGAGCTGCAGACGTCCACGGAGGAACTGCAGTCGGTCAATGAGGAGCTTAACACGGCCAACCAGGAACTCAGCCAAAAGGTTGATCAGGTCAGTCAGGCCAAGGCGGACCTGGAGAATCTGCTTTCGGCCGCGGACATCAAGGCGGTGTTTCTCGCCCGGGACCTCACCATCCGACGCTTCTCGCCCGCCGCGACGCGCCTGCTGAACCTTATTACAACGGACATCGGGCGTCCCATCTCTCACGTCTCCCACAGCCTCACAGGCCTGGACCTGCCGCCCAAAGTTCAGCACGTGCTCGACACCGGCGAGCGGATCGAGGAAGAAATGCAGGACGCCGACGGCAACTGGTACATCATGCGCATCCACCCGTACGCGTCTGACACGCAGGTGGAGGGCGCCGTCGTCAACTTCTCCAACGTTACCCGCGTCAAACACGCGGAGGCGCTCGCCCAGAGCCGAACCGAGAAGCTCCGTGAGCTCGCCCGGCAGATCACCGAGGCGGAGCAGGCCGAGCGGCATCGCATCGCGGGCCTGATCCACGACGAGATCCAGCAGATGCTTGCGGGGACGATGATGAAGGTCAAGAGCGTAGCGTCGCTCGCGGATGATGGCCCGACGAAGGATACCGCCATCGAGGCGGTTGAGCTACTCGAAGAGGCCGTACGGACGGCGCGCACACTGACCAGCCACCTCAGCCCACCGGTGCTGCGCGACGCCGGCTTCATCGCCGCCCTCAACTGGCTCGCGGCGGAGATCAGGCGGATGCACGGGATAGGTGTGGACGTGCAGGTGGAGAACCGCACGGAACCGGGATCACAGGCGCTGGCTCTCTTCCTGGTCGAGGCCGCGCGGGAGCTGCTCTTCAACGTGGCGAAACACTCGGGTGCCGACCGTGCCTCCCTTCGTCTCAGTCGCAGCACAGATCGTGTGAGCATTGAGGTCCTCGATAGGGGATGTGGTTTCGATGCCGATCGCCTCAATGCCCACCCCTACGAACTGGGCTTCGGCCTGATCGGGATCACACGCCGCGCTGAGATTCTTGGCGGCGGCCTGCAGATCGAGAGCGTCCTCGGCGAAGGTTGCCGGGCGACACTGTGGCTGCCCCCCGAGATCTTCGACAGAACCAACCCGGCGCACAGCGGGCTCACGACTTACCACCGGCAGGCCAGACAGGTCAGCAGCATCGGTTTTAGTTTGGTGAGCGATTGAGTTGTCGGTTAGGTGTGTTCGGGTGAATGGTCAGTGTGCGGGGTCTACGGTGGTGGTCGGCCCTCGCAGTGGCGCATTGCCTCGAGCAAACG
>JBMNNW010000002.1:0-104190 GCA_050942735.1 Armatimonadota bacterium | reverse complement strand
CGTCTGCTAGTGCTTTGACACACACGAGTATGTCGAGGACGGCGTTGGGGCGCGCATCCGCTGCTGGGATTCGTGTCACTTCCCCGGCTACTCGCTGGAGGCGTCGGGGTTCAACCCGCGTGAGAACGCCGCCGAGCGAATGTTTCACTACGCCCATCACAAGCTGTGCGGCGACACGTTCCGGAAATACGGTCGGCCCGGCTGCGTTGGCTGCGGGCGCTGCGTGCACGTCTGCTCGGCGCAGATCGATCTGCCGAGGATCGCGCAGACGATTCGTGAGCGGGGCTGGGAGTGCAGGGGCTGTCCGCACCGGGCCGGCGCCGCCGAAGAGGGGACGGATGACGAGTGATGGAGCACGAAGGGACGTATGTCCCCCGCACCGCCGAACTCGTCGAGGCCATCGAGGAGAACTCGATGGAGAAGACATTCATCTTCGAACTCGTTGACGGCGAGCCGATGCCCTACAACGCCGGGCAGTTCATGCTCGTGACCGTCTTCGGCGCGGGCGAGGCGCCCTTTACTCTGTGCAGCATGCCTGCGGGCGATCCGCGTATCACCATGACCGTCCGCCGCTATCCCGGCGGTCGCGTGACGGAGCAGTTGCACGAGATGCAGCCCGGCGAACATGTCGGCATTCGCGGGCCGTTCGGCAACGGCTTCGCGATGGAGATGCTGCGCGGCCGCGATGTGCTGGTGGTCGCGGGCGGGATAGGGATGGCCCCCCAGCGCGGCCTGATAGAGGCGATTCTCAACGACCGCGATCAGTTCGGGCGGCTGACCGTGTTCTACGGGATGGCCAGCCCCGAGCAGATGCTCTACGACAGCCTGATGGACGAGTGGCTCGAACGCGATGACATCGATCTGCGCCTGACGATCGACCGCCCGCACCCCGACTGGGACGGCCACGTGGGCCTGATCACCACGCTCTTCGAGGATCTCGAGGTGGACGCGCTGATGACCTCCGCGACGATCGTGGGGCCACCGGTGATGTACCGCTTCGTCATCATGGAGTGCGAGAAGCTCGGGCTCAACCCCGAGTACATCTTCCTCTCGCTGGAGCGACGGATGTCCTGCGGTGTGGGCAAGTGCGGGCACTGCGCGATCAAAGACGTTTACGTCTGCATCGACGGGCCGGTGTTCTCGCTTACGGAGTACCGGCGGCTCGAGGAAGAGTAGGCGCAGGCGGAGGCGAGGGTCGGGCGGATCAGTGACGTGCAGACGCACTCGACAGGTGAGACGTCATGGTTGAGGCCGCACAACTGAGCGTTGAGCTGATCTTCGGATTGCTGCTCGCCGGGGCCGTGGCGGGCGTTGTGCTGAGCCGCTGGGCACGGCTCTGTGGCTGGGTCTGCAGCCTCGCGGTGGCGGGCGCGGCGGGGGCCGCGGGCTGGCTCGGCGCACTCGTCTGGGGCGCGTCGCCCGTTGACGTGAGCCTCGGGAGCCTCGGCGCCGCGCCGGTGGCGTTCCACTTCACGCGGCTGAACCTCATCTTCGTCTGGCTGGTGCTGGGCCTCGGGCTGCTGGCGACCGTCTACTCCGTGCGCTACATCGAGCACAGCGCCGCTGAGGAGGGAACTCCGGCGCAGCCGGTCATGCGTTACTACCCGCTGCTTATGCTCTTCCTCGGCTCGATGACCGCCGTCGTCTGCATGCCCAACCTGCTGTCATTCTTCATCGCGTGGAGCATCATGTCACTGTCGGGCCTCGCCCTGATCCTCCACGAGTACCACAAGCCCGAGGTGCTGGCCGCGGGCATAAAGTTCGCGCTCTTCACGCTCATCGGCAACACCGCGATCTTCGTCGCGATCATGCTGCTCTACAACGCCTCAGGCAGCTTCAGCTTCGAGGCGGCGCAGGAAACGATGGGCGGCATGTTCGCCGCCGGTTCATGGATGCCCCATCTGGTCTTCGGCCTCCTCGCCTTCGGCTTCCTGACCAAGCTGGGCATCTACCCGATGGGCGACTGGCTGCCCGACGCCCACCCGGCCGCGCCCTCGCCGGTCAGCGCGCTGCTCTCGGGCGTGATGATCAAGCTCGCCGCGTATGACATCGCGCACACATCGATCGAGCTGATGGCCGGCGGGGCCGGCGCGGGCGCGATGATGGCGTGGGGCATGGTCCTCGCGGCGCTGGGTGGCCTGAGCGTACTGCTCGGCGGTGCGGCGGCGGCGGCCAACAATGACACCAAGCGGCTGCTGGCGTACTCCTCGGTCAGTCAGTCGGGGTACATCCTCATGTGCCTCGGCGTGAGCATCGCATTCGTTCCGGTCGATCCGCGACTGGCCGGGCTTGCGTTCGTCGCCGCGATCGTGTTCGTGATCGCCGACGGGATGCACAAGTCGCTGATGTTTCTGACCGCCGGCTCGATGCTGCACGCGACCGGCACCCGCGATCTCCTGCAACTCGGCGGACTGGGCGAGCGGATGCCCTCCACGAAGGTCGCCGCGATCGCCGGCGGGCTCTCGCTGGGAGGCATCCCGCTGACGGCCGGCTTCATCGCCAAGTGGCTGCTGCTGCAGGCGACGCTGCAGGGCTCGTCGGCGCAGCCTCTGCTGGTGGTGTACATGCTCGTGGTGGTGCTCGGCAGCATCCTCGCGATGGCCTACGCGCTCAAGTACGTCGGCGCGGCGTTCCTCGGCGCTCCGGCCGATCCGCGCTGCTGTGAGGCAACCGAGGAGGTCCCGGGCAGCATGCGCGTGCCTCAGCTTGCGCTCGTGGCAGGGCTGATCGCCACCGGTCTGTGGCCGGCGCTGATGGCCGGGCCGGCCGCCGCGGCGTGGCTGGAGATGATGGGGCTGGACACCCCGCTGATCGGTGTCGAGGGGGGCCTGCTGCTCATCGGAGGGCCCGGTGAGGGGCTGGTGGGCGGCTTCGTCCCGGCGGTGATCTTCGTGCTGATTGCAGCCGCGGCGCTCGTCGCGTGGGGGCTCTCGCGGGTCGGCGGGGCGAGCACCCGGGAGGTGCCGAGCTGGCAGAGCGGGCTTGATATCCCGCTGGCCGTCACGCGACTTCCCGCCAGCGGCTGGTTCTGGCCGTTCACGCCGCTGCTGCGCAGCGTCTACCGGGAGATCAGGCTGCCCGCGGCACTGAACCCGGCTGCATCCACCGCGTCGAAGGCCGTGGAGAGCGCCGCGGGCGGCGATGCAGGTGAGCCTGACCGCGTACTTGCGGCCGCCGATGGTGGCGAGTAGCTCCGACCGTGGGGGCAGGGGGCAGCACGCAACGCGCCGCACCCATGCCGCGCGCCGTGGTGGACAGCGAGGCAGGAGGAGGACTGGACAGTGACCGCTCAGCAGATCATGCAACGCCTCTCAGACCGCATCGGCGACGGGTTCCTCGAGAGCGAGGCCCGTGGAGACAGGCGGGTGTACTGCACGATCGACCGGGAGTCGGTGGTTGACGCCGCTGACGAGCTTTTCAACCAGGCGGGCGGAAGGTACGTCATCACCGCCGCAACCGACGACCGTGAGGAGAACGGGGCGTACCTCATCAGCCACTTCTTCTCATTCGACGAAGACGACCTCTACGTGATCGTTCATGCGCGCGTGCCCGAGGGCGATCCGCGGATCGACTCGATCACGCCGACCATCCCCGGTGCCGGCTGGGCCGAGCGAGAGATGCAGGACCTCATGGGCGTGGAGGCCATCGGCCACCCCGACCCGCGGCGACTGGTGCTGCCTGATGACTGGCCGGAGGACCTCCATCCGCTCCGCAACGACTTCTCCAGCAGCGAGAAGCCGCCCGCGGCGGAGGGTGTCGCGCCGAAGATGAAGGACAGCCCCGCGGGGGCGGTGATGGTCCCGGTCGGGCCTTACTTCCCGACCCAGCACGAGCCGGAGGCATTCTCCATCTACGTGGACGGCGAGGTCGTCGTCGACTCGGACTACCGCGGGTTTTACAACCACCGCGGGATCGAGAAGCTCGGCTCATGCGACCTGACATACAACCAGATCCCCTTCGTCGCCGAGCGCATCTGCGGGATCTGCGGCTTCGTTCATTCCTGCGCGTACTGCATGGCCGTCGAGGAGGCCGCCGGGATAGAGGTGCCGAGGCGGGCGGATTACATCCGCACGATCTTCCTCGAACTCGAGCGCCTGCACTCGCATCTGCTCTGGACAGGCGTCGCCGGACATATCATCGGCTTCGACACGCTCTTCATGGAGACCTGGCGGATGCGCGAGCCGGTGATGTGGCTGTGCGAGGAACTGACGGGCAACCGCAAGACCTACGGGATGAACATCGTGGGCGGCGTCCGCCGCGACCTCAAGGAAGAGGACTTCCCGAAGATCGAGAATGTGCTCGCCGACATCGAGCGCGAGTGGACGGCGCTGCAGGAGGCGGTGCCGGGCGACGCGACGCTCACCGCGCGACTGGGTGATGTCGGGGAGCTGACCCCCGATGAGGCGCGCGCCTTCTGCGCGCTGGGGCCGGTCGCTCGCGGCTCGGGAAAGGCCATTGACATCCGCGTGGACCACCCCTACGCCGCGTACGACGAGCTTGAGGTCGAGAAGTGCGTCGAGGACGGCTGTGACACACTCGCGCGCACCTTCGTCCGCCTGCGGGAGACGCCCGTCGCGATCTCGATCATCCGCCAGTGCCTCAGGCAGATGCCCGCGGGCGAGATCGCAGCGAGGATCACCGAGGCGATCCCCGCCGGGCTTCAGGGCATCGCCGCCGTCGAGGCGCCGCGTGGGGAGAGCTTCCACTGGGTGCTGACGGGCGAGGAGAACCGGCCCGCGCGATGGCGCGTCCGCGCCCCAACCTACGCGAATCTGCAGACCATCGGGCCGATGATCGACGGCGACGTCCTCGCTGACGTGCCGATCGACATCGGCAGCATCGACCCGTGTTACTCCTGCACCGACCGCATGACGGTGATCGACCGTCGCAGCGGGCAGGTGCGCGTGATGAGCGCCGAAGAGCTGGCGAAGCGCCGGAGGCTGTAAGCGGGAGCGCTGAACGGGCGAGGATTCGGTCACAGAGGCTGAAGCGAAGAGGGTTGACATGACGCTGCAGAGCTTTCTGCCGACAATCGGGATCGCGCTGGGAAACATGCTGCTGGTGCTGCTGGTGGCGCCGCTGCTTGAGGGGACGATCCGCAAGCTGCGCGCCGCCATCCAGTCGCGGCAGGGCCCGCCGATCTATCAGCCCTACCTCGACCTGCTGAAGCTCCTCGCCAAGGAGGACCTGCGCGTGACCTCCAGCCCCATCGTCTCATGGGGGCCGCCGGTGATGCTCGCGGCGATCCTTGTCGCCGCGGGGCTGATGCCGCTGGGCGGAGTCGCCCCGACGCTCGCCGCCGGCGACCTCGTGGTCTTCATCGGGCTGCTGGCGCTGGCGAACATCACCCTCGCGGCGATGGGATTCGCGACCGGCTCGGCGTTCTCGAGCCTCGGGGCCAGCCGCGAGGTCATGTCGATGCTCGCCGCCGAGCCGGTGCTGTTCATCTCGCTCCTCGTGCTCGGCGTCGAGTCCGGGTCGATGACCTTCGCGGGGCTGATGAGCGCCCCGATGGGCGTCGTGACCGTCGCCGCGGCGATCACCTACCTGCTGGCGCTGCAGATGTACGTGGCGAAGGTGCCCTTCGACATTACCGAGGCCGAGACGGAGTTGATCGGTGGGCCGCTCAGTGAGCTGTCCGGCTCGAAGCTGGCGCTCTCGCAGTGGGCGATCTACGCGAAGCAGTTCATCTACTCGTCGCTCTTCATCCAGCTTTTCCTGCCGTGGACGCTGGGTTTCATCCCGTGGCTGATCGCGGCGATCGTGGTGAACGTGCTGCTGGTGCTGGTGCTCGACGCGCTCGTGGTCGGCGTTGTCATGTCGGTCAACCCGCGCCTGCGCCTCGACCAGGCTCTGCGCTACGGCATGACGCTGGCGGGCGCGGCGAGCGTCGTGCTGATCGTGGCGGCGATAGTGTAGCCACGAGCGACGAGTGGCGAGCGACAGGCCGCGGACGGTGGCGAACGCACGGGCCGGAGCGGGGGGCGGCCGAACGACGGTGGAGACGACCGTGTCTCGGACTGAGGGATCATGCGCGTTCTCAAGACGCTGTGGAGCAAGGTCAAAGAGGCGATCATCGCACTGAAGCCGGGGCGGGTGACGCTGCCCTACCCGTTCGCGCCACGGGAGCCCGAGGAGGGCTTCCGCGGGCTGCCGCACGTTGATGTGAACCGCTGCATCGGCTGCGGCGGCTGCGCGAACGTCTGCCCGGCCCGCTGCATCCGCATCATCGACGAGGACCAGTCCACGCGCGTGCTGGTGTTTTTGCATGAGCGCTGCACGTACTGCGGGCGCTGCGCGGAAGTCTGCCCGGTGGACGCGATCGAGATGAGCAAGCAGTTCGAGCTGTCCACCGACGACCCGCACGACGACCTCGTCGGCGAGTATCACGTATTCATGGGCCCCTGCGAGCGCTGTGGCCGCTGCTTCGAGACGACCAGCGCGCTCGACCGGCTCCAGCAGACCGGGATGCGCCGGGACACGATCGACCGCAAGTGCGCCGTCGCCTGCCCCGCCGACGTCGATGCCGACGCGCAGAAGAAGGAGCCGACCTCGTGATCCGTGACTGGCTGATCAAGAAGGTACTTCCGCGGGCGCTGTGGATATACCACGTCAACTGCGGCGCCTGCAACGGCTGTGACATCGAGGTGCTTGATGTGCTCACACCCTTCTACGACGCCGAGCGCTTCGGGATCAAGCTCGTCGGCTCGCCCCGGCATGCGGACGCCCTGATCGTCTGCGGCCCGATGACCCGCCAGGCCGCGCCCGCGGTCAGACGCGCCTACGAGGCCGTCCCCGCCCCGAAGATCGTCTTCGCGATCGGCTCCTGCGCCACCGGCGGCGGGATGTGGCATGACACCTACAACGTCCTCGGCGGCGCCGACCAGGTGCTGCCGGTGGACTTCTACGTCCCCGGCTGCCCCCCGCGGCCCGAGGCGATCCTCCACGGCGTCGCGACCGCGCTGGGCCTCACGGAGAAGGAGATCAAGCGCGTGACCGGCCGGCAGACCAACCGCGACGTCGAGCCGCACGCGCTCCCCGAGGAGGAGTGGCTCGTCCAAGAGCAGGACTGACGGACGGGCGCGAAGAAAGCCGCGAGCGTCTCCATCACGGCGACGGGAGGGACCACCCGTGAAGCTCACCCGCACTGTATTGTGCTCGCTGCTGCTCGTCGCGGCCGCATGCGCTGGATTGGCCGATGAACTCCCCCTCAAGAAGCTCATCCAGACCGGCTGGGACCAGGTCACTCCCGAGCAGCTCCGCGAGGCAGTCGATCTCGTCGAGCAGCAGCCCTTCCACGGCCAGGTGATTCGCTTCGCCGGCCGGGGCGACACGCCGAACTTCCGTCTCGCCTTTCAGCGCGAGGAGTGGGACATGGCGGCGATCGCCCTGGTGATCGAGGACCTGCAGGCCGCTCAGGCCGCCTCCGCGAAGCCGTGGGAGCGCTATCTGCTGGTCAACGCGAATCCCGGCGACGTGGACTGGTTCGATGACGCGGGCTGGGAAAGCATCGTCGAACACTGGCGCATCGCCGCCCGGGTCGCGCGGGAGGGCGGCCTGACTGGCATCCTCTTCGACCCCGAGCCCTACCGCGAGCCCTTCCGGCAGTTCGCGTGGACCGCACAGCCGCAGTACGAGCAGCACACGTTTGTCGAGTACCACGCGAAGGCGCGAGAGCGGGGCGCTGCGGTCATGCGGGCGATCGTCGAGGAGTACCCCGAGATCACTCTCTTCTCGTACTTCATGAACTCCGTCAACCGGATGGCCGCCGCCCGGCCCGACCCGATCCGCGCGCTGCCGGGCGGAACGTACGATCTTTTCCCGGGCTTCATCGATGGCTGGCTCGACGTGCTCCCGCCGACGGTCACGCTTGTTGACGGCTGCGAGAGCGCCTACCGCTTCAACTCGCTGGTGGAGTACCTGAGCGCGTACAACCGCATCAAGGGCGACTGCCAGCGCCTCGTCTCCCCGGAGAATCGCGCGAAGTACCGCGCGCAGGTGCAGGTGGGCTTCGGCTTCTACCTCGACCCGTACATCAACCCGCCCGACAGCACGTGGTACATCGACCCGCAGGGGATGGAGCGCGTCGAGCGCCTCGGTCAGAACCTGCGCCACGCGCTGGAGGTGACCGACGAGTATGTGTGGGTCTACGGCGAGAAGGCCTCGTGGTGGCCGCACCCGCACCCGCGCGCGCAGGAGCGCTGGTGGGATGCGCTCCCGGGGATCGAGGATCAGATACGCGCGGCGGGCGACCCGGTCGCATTCGCGCTCGGCAAGCTCGAGGAGGCCGGGGATGACGCCCCGAACCTGCTCAGCAACGGTGACTTCTCCGCCGAGACGGCCGAGGCCGCCGATGTGGAGCAGGCGGATGACTGGGTGCAGGAGGGCGCGCCGCCGGGATGGAGCGCGTGGCAGCACCCCGACTCTGAGGGCGCATTCGCGTGGGACCGCACGGTCGGGCATGGGGCGCCCGGTTCAGTTCGCATGTCGGGGATGAGCAACGGCTGCGTCCTGCAGAAGGCGCCGGTCAGCCCCGGTGAGCGCTACGCCGTGGTCGGGTGGAGGAAGATCGAGGGTGACGGCGAGGCCACGATCCGCGTGCGCTGGCAGGACCCCGAGAACCGCTGGCATGTCCCGCACCTGGACGTGATGATCGACGCCATCGGACCGGGTGATCAGTGGGTGCAGATGGTGGGCGTGGTCACTGTGCCCGAGGGGGCCGGGTTCATCGTCCCGCTGCTGAGCGTGCACGGTCAACGTGGCGCCGATGATGTGACGTGGTACGATGACGTGACGGTGCTGAGGTTGCAGTGACCGACCTGACCAACCTTCGGGAGGCGCTCATGCAGGGCACACGCTCGTGGGACGATCTCTTCATGGACCCCCGCTTTCACTGGGACCGCCCCGAAGCGGCCGTGGTCGAGGTTGCCGGCAGGTGGCGCGAGGCGGGTCTGCGACGCGTCCACGACCTCGGCTGCGGCGCCGGTCGGCACATGGCCCTGCTGCTCAGCGAGGGCTTCGAGGTGGTTGGCAGCGACCTTGCGCCCAACGGCCTCGCCGCATGCGCCCGCCAGCTTCAGAGGGCCGACCTGTCGCCCTCCCTGGTGCTGGCCGACATGAGCAGCCTGCCATTTGGCGATGCCGCATTCGACGCGACGGTCTCGATCAACGTGCTCAACCACGGCAGCCGCGCGCAGCTTCAGCGCGCCGCAGACGAGATCCACCGGACGCTGCGCCCGGGTGGCGAGGTGCTGCTGACGGTGCTCAACACCCGGGACTGGCGGTTCGGCTCCGGCGAAGAGCCGGAGCCGAACTCGTGGGTGCTCGGGGAGGGCCCTGAGGCGGGGATCCTCCACCACTTCTTCGATGAGGCCGATCTGCGCGAGTGGCTGAGCGCTTTCGAGATCGTCCGGCTCGAACGCGCGCGGGAGTTGCTCGAACTGAGCACCGCCCCGGGCGACCGCCCCGTCCACCGCGACGCGTGGCGGGTGCTGGCGAGGCGGTAGCCCGGTCCTGCTCTCCTCTCTGCCTACCTCAGCGCCGTGATGCTCCCATCCCCGCTTGAGACTACGATCTCCTGTGCGCCGTCGCCGGTGAGGTCGGCGGTGATGACGGCGATTCCGCCGCGCATCAGCTCGGCGCTCGCCACCGGCGCGCCGTCACGGGCGTCGGCGACGAATACCGTGCCATCCTCGGTGACGGCGACCACGCGCTCACCCTCGGCGGTGCGCAGCGCGGCGAGATCCACCAGCGGGCTGCCGAGGTCGTGCCGCCACCGCACACCGCCCTCGGCGTCGAACGCGTAGAGGTTGAAGCTGCGCGAGGCGGCTGCGACGCGCGCCTCACCCTCACCCGACAGCGCCGTGACCGCCGAGACCGAGTCGCCGGTGCCGAACTTCCACAGTAGCTGGCCCGTGGCCGTGATCGCGTGGACGAACGAGTCGAGCCCCGCGAACACGATCTCCGGGGAGCCGTCGCCGGTGATGTCGGCGATCACCACGTCATTGCAGCCCGGGCCGGTGCCCGGCCGGTAGCTGAACATATGCGTGCCGTCGGAGTCGTAGACCGGCCAGTAGTGGTACTCGGTCCCGGCGATCACCTCATCGGCGCCGTCGCCGTCGAGGTCGCCCGCCGCGCCGACGGTGGACTTGCGCACGCTCTCCACCCGCCAGATCTCGCTCCCATCGGCGTCGAACGCATAGTAACGCCAGCTCTCGGTGCCGGCCACAACCGCGTCGTTGCCATCGCCGGTCAGATCGGCGGGGAAGACGCTCGTGATTACACCCGCGTTCTTGTAACGCGGCATCTCGAATGACCACAGCTCCGCCCCGTCGGCGCTGAATGCATGGAGCGTGGCCGAGGTGCCGCCAGCGATGATGGCCGGTCGGTCCTGCCCGGCGAGGTTCGCCGAGGAGACCGACAGCACCCGGCCCCCGATCTCCCGACTCCACGCGATCGAGCCGTCGGCGTTGAAGAGGTAGACCTCTCCGTTGGTGGAGCCCGCGACGATCTCGTCAACGCCATCGCCATCAATGTCCACCGCGTGCAGTGTGTTGAACGAGTGCACGGGCACGGCCGAGTCCGGGCGCAACGCCAGTTCGTCGATTCCCGGCCCGGTCCCCCGGACCTCGATCTCCGCGATGTACACCGCTGTCCCCGGCCGCGGGGTGAAGTGCAGGCGCAGGTTCCGCGCGGTGGCGTCGAGATCGTCGAACACGTAGCCCTGCGGCTCATGCACCGGCAGGCCCCAGTTGGCGTGCATCTCCGTGTCGGTTAAGGCCACCAGCTCGCGGACATCATCGGCGAAGCCGTCGTCGGAGGCCTCGATGGTGATGTCCTGAAGCTGGAAGAGCCTGTCGCGGCTCGATGATGTCGCGAACCACGCCCTCACGGTGACTGAGTCGATGTCATAGGCGCGCTCGAAGTCGAGATTGACCGTCACCGGCTGGTCGTCGTCCCACATGGTCGCATTGGCGGTGCCGGCGGTCGCGCCGTCGAGCATGTTCTCCACCGCGTTGGGCGCACCCTCAGGGCCCGCGAAGACGTTGTGCGCCAGCGGTGCGGGCTCCGCGGAGATCCGCACGCCGGTGTCCACCGCGCCGAACATCCCGCGGTTGCCGGTCAGCAGGTAGTTGTCCAGCGTCTCGCGATAGCTCCACAGCAGCCCCAGCCGGGGTGCCGCGCCACCGGCGACCGCCTGCGGCTCGACCGGCGGGGCCGCGGCGATTGCCCTGTCGATCATCCCGCGCACGACCTCATCGGACATCGCGGCGATCTCGGGCACGAACTCGCGGTACGACTGCGTCGGCGGCTCCGCGATGCGACCGGCCGGGAACAACCTCATGTCGCCGCCGCCCAGTTGCATCTCGACGTCCTGCCCGCCGGGAAGGTCGAGCCACTCGCCCTGATAGTCGATGGCGCTCGCGTCCATCAGCGCCAGCAGGCCGGGCCGCAGCAGCGCCGCGTGGCCGTTGATCCGCGCGCCTGCCAGCGACATCCGCGCATTCGGCCCGCCGACCGCCACAACCGTCGGCTCCGCGCCGTTGCCCGTCACCGCGACCTGGTGCTCGTCGATGCGCGTGAGTCCCAGCGCCGAGGGGCTCTCGCCGGAGGCGTGCAGGAGCGTGAAGAGCGTCACCTGCTCGCCCGCCTCGAGTTGCCCGTTCCAGATCCCGGTGAGCTTGTGCACGACGGCCTCGTCGATGTACTGGTAGCCCGACCAGTTCTGCCCGTACTCCTCATCATGCTCGAGCGTGAAGCGCAGTTCGGGCGTCATTCGGATGGCGAAGTGCTGCCCCTGTTGCTCGACCGTCAGCCCGTCGTCGGTCAACTGCACATCGCCGATGGTGTGCCAAAGGATGCGGAAGCTGTAGTCGCCCGGCTCCCGCGCGAGCATCTCGTCGGCGACGAGGAACCAGTCGCCCTTGAGCCAGATGATATTGCGGCTCCAGTCTACGCCGGCGTACTCGCGCAGCGCGGTCTCCGAGAAGCCCACCGAGGGCAGGTCGCGCACATGCTGCATCTCGGCGAAGTCCGGCATCGGCGCCGACCGGCCGTCTCTGAGCACCAGCGCCGTCGAGTGGTACTTCGGCAGCGAGGCCATGTATGAGGCGTCGGCCAGCCAGATCCGGCCGTTGTCGGTGATCCGCGAGATGGAGTTGCCGTCGTAGTGGTGATGGCCGCCGACGTTGAGGCCGTTGAGGAGCATGTACTGATCCATCGGATCGAAGCCGTCGCGGAACACGACCATGTCGAATGCCCGCTCAACCGCCGTCTGCTGGTGTCCGCGGAAGCTGTCGAAGAACATCGGCTCGAGCGGGAACGCCTTCGCGCCGATCAGGTCGGTGGGCTCCACCGGATCGGTCCTGGTGGCGAACCAGCCGGTGTCCAGTCGCCCGGAGACCTCGTGCTTCTTCTCCGTGGCCCAGGCGTAACGCCCGTCACGGTAGTACCACTCCGCGCCGTGCAGGAATGGCATCTCGGACCACCAGCCGCTGAACGCGCCGGTGTCGCCGTAGGTGACGGAGTACGCGAGGTTGTCCATCACCATGATGGCGAAGTCGGCGCTGCGCCGCGCGTTGCCGCTCTCGAAGTACTCAAAGTGCGGTCGCGCAAGGCAGTAGCGCATCGTGTGGTAGAGCGTCAGCCACTCGTAGCCGTTGCAGTCCTCGTGCGGCTTGAACAGCGCGGCCTGGTTCTGAAAGGTGTCGTCGGCGATCTCCAGCCAGCGCGTCCCCTCACCGGCGTCGTAGTACTTCTCGAAATAATCACCGGCGAAGAGGCAGCCGAGCGAGGGGAATGTGTTGTGATTGTGCCGCGGGTGCGCCGAGCCAAAGCTCCGCGCGGCCTTCGGCCCGACCGCCTCGCTGATCCACTGGAAGAGCACCTGCGTGACGTCCCAGCGGTCCTCGTCGGTCAGCGCGGGCGACTCCTCGATCACGTCCCACGCGGGGAAGACGCTGTACGCACGGAAGTCAGAGTCCATGCCCCACGGCCCGCCGTAGGTCGGCGGGTCGGTGTCGCGGTGTTCCTTCGCGCGTTTCGCCAGCCATGCGAAGGCCCGGGCGTAGCCGTCCTTCCCTGAGAGCTGGTAGTCCTGTCCGACGCTGACCATCCGCGTGAAGAGCCCGCCGTGGAGGCCGGTCTCGAGGTCGTTCTCGGCCTGCCGCTGCAGGTTCGCGATCCACGCGTCGTCAGGCTCGACGCTGAACGCCCGGCCCCATCGCCGCTGCGCCTCAGCGGACAGCTCGACCAGCAGCGTGGGCTCGAGGACCAGGTCACCCCCGGCCTGCAGGGTCCCGCGCAGCGCCGCCACGCCCTCCATCGCGCCCGCCGGATCGCTCGCGCCGATCGACAGCACGTTGCTGCCGGTGCCCCACGGGTCGTGCACCGTCCGCACCTCGTAGCCGCCCTCGCCGGGGTAGTAGTCGTCCGGGAAGATGTACCCGTAGCCGTAGAGGTGGCGCATCCGCGCGTTGACGACGACGCTGCCGACGACGATGGTCGTCTCCCCGTGCATCTGCTCGTCGGTGACCGCGTCGGCCGTGACTATCTCTGGGGTTGCGCCCGAAAGCTCCTCGATCATCGCCCCGACGGCCTCCGCCACCGCGCGCCACTGCTCATCGGCAGGCGCGATGATCCGCGCCTGCGCCTCGCCGCCAACCACCAGCGGCGTCTGCAGGAAGAGCGGCTTGACCTGCTCAACGTCCCTGAAGCTGCGGATCGTGCTCTCACCGACGCGGATGTTGTCGAGGTAGAAGCCGAAGGGATCACCCGCGCCGGGGGTGCCGATCCAGAAGCGCAGCCGCGTCACCTCCGAGAGGTCGTCGCTCTCGACCATGTGCGGCTCCCATGAGAGCACGTCGCCGAAGCCGCGCAGGATCGTGACCGTGGTCATCTCCTCGCTGATCGGCCCGCCCCAGCTCATGTGGCTGAGAACGCACTCGCCGGTGGCGTTGTATGCGCGCAGGTAGAGCGCCCTCGTGGTCTCCGGGAGGTCCGTCCAGACGTCGAACTGCAGCGCCTGGCCCTCCAGGTCGGTCGGCTCGATCTCGATCGCCAGCGACAGGTAGGAGTTGCCGGTGGCGGTCGCGGGCGAGACGCCGGAGAGATGGATGGACGCGTCGCCCTCGGAGATGAAGCGCTCGTCGGTGTTCAGCACAAGCTCGGTCTCAGGCCAGTTCTGCCCGTCCATGACCGAGACGCCGTCAAGCGTGTCGCAGTCGAAGAGCACTCGGGTCTCGCCGACCTGCGCGTCGGCGGTTGGGGCTATCAGAAGCATCGCGACCGCCACGGCGGTCACGACGGGGCTGAAACGCAGCGCGGATGAAAGACGCATGGCAGTCCTCCGGGTTACTTCATCAGAACGTTCCGTCGTCAGGACGCACTCCCGGCGATGGTGACGCCGTCGTCGGTGATGTCGTAGCGAATGCCGCCGATGACCAGTGCCGCGAGGGCGTGGCTCTCGATCATTTCGACCGCGATGCCGCCGCCCATGTTCACCGCGAGCAGGTCATCGCCGATGCGCGCGATCTCCGTGTCGCCGACTCGCTCGGTCCGGACCTCCGCCGGGTCGAGGTCGGGGCGGCCGCATGAGAGCACCACGCCGACGGTGCTGTGAAGCACCAGCCCGGTCGGCGTGAAGCGCAGGTGGTGCTGGTTGCGCCACTGGTCAGAGGCCTTCGAGGTGCCCGGCGGCGGATCGAAGCCCTCGCTGAGGCTGAAGAACGAGTTGTGATGGTGGAGGAAGTGCCCCTCCACCACGCTCCCCTCGCGCTCCAGGCGGAAGCTGCGGGCCTCCTCATCGACGACGAACTCGTCCCACGAGTGCGCGTTCCACTCCAGTGCCGAGACGATCCCCGGCCGGGCGACGAACTCGTCGATCATCAGGAACGCCGCGTGGGCCTTGAGGTAGACCACGTGCCGCCGACAGCGCTCGGCGCGGTCGGCGTAGCTGGCGTCGGCGGTCCCCCGCAGGTAGGCGATCCGTTCGTCCTCAAAGGGCAGGTCGGTCGAGCCCACCGAGTCGTGTGAGCGCATGATCTGCCCCGCGCCGCTGAGTGTCGGGCAGTTGTGTGACTTCGTGTGCCAGATCCAGTGTGCGTGATGGCTGGAGCCGTAGCCCGCGTAGTATCCGCTCGGCATCATCATGCACCGGCCCGCTACGTGCACGAAGAAGTCGTTGTTGCTCGCGTGCGAGTGGCTGATCGAGCCGAAGGGCGATGAGCGGAAGACCAGGGCGATGTCGCGGTCGGCGTCGCTCAGGTCGGTGCGGAAGGCCGCCCAGCCCGCGTCCGGGAAGACGCGCAGCACCCGGCCGCTCTCCCGCCGCGGCGCGGTCACCTCGACCGGTTCGGCGAGGTAGTCCTGCGCGGAGAAGCGCGGCACGCTGGCCTGAGGCCGCTCATCCATCTGCTCGGCCTCGGCGCGCAACTGCGCCACGTACCCGGCCATCTCCATCTCCCCGGTCTCCCGGTCGATGCGCTCGACGAGCGAGGCGTTCGTCAGCCACGTTCCTCGCCAGCGCTCGGTGTGGTCGCCGAAGCCGATCCAGTCGGCGTAGGGCGGCAGGATCGCCTCCCTCCAGCGCGCGTGCCCGCGCCAGAACGGTCGGCGGTAGAGATCGACGCCGCAACCGCGCTTGAGTGCGGTCGCGAGCATCGTCATGATGTTGACGTAGGCGAGGCCGTAGGAGGGCCCCTCCGCCCATGAGCCGTCGTCCTGCCCCCAGACCGGCCAGATGCCACAGAGCACCGGGCGCAGCCACTCCAGCCAGACGCGCGCCTCGGGGATGTGCTCGTGGAAGACCATGCCCAGCAGTGCGAGGAAGACGATCTCCCGCCCGGCGTGCGAGTCAAAGCGCGTCACACCGTAGGTCCCGCGGTCATGCATGTGCTCGAACGTGATCTCACCGCGGCGCCGGAACTGCTCGATCACCAGCGCGCGCTCGTCCTCGGTGAAGCGATCCCACGTCCAGTCAACGACCTTCGCGCCGTGCCAGATGACGGACATATGCGCCTCGTCGTTGTGCCCGAGGTAGCTCGAGCCCTCCGGGTCCCAGCGCGAGATGCTCGCCATCCGCTCGCAGGCCGCGCGGGCGTAACGCTCATCGCCCGAGGCCAGCCACGCCAGCGCAAGTATCTCAGCGCCCTTGACGAACGCGCGCGACTCCCACAGGATCGGCGCCCACGTGCTGAAGAACGCCTCGTAGTCCTCCGCACGGTTCGGCAGGAACGGCGGCTCCTCAATCTCATGCGCCTCCGCCAGCAGCGAGTCGGCGACCGCCCTCAACTCCGCCCACTGCTCCGCGCGAGAGCCGTCGATCGAGGCCCGCAGCTCCCCCAGCTTATCCTCGCTGACGTAGATGCGGGGATGGCCCCCCGACAGTCGCGCGAGCCACTCGTCCGCGGACGGAACCTCGAGTGTCACGGCGTCGGCATCGATCACAAAGCTGAAGACCGGCGAGCGGTCGCCCCCGGCGCTCCACGCCCAGTGGTAGCTCCCCGGCTCAAAAGCCGTCTCGGGCAGGAGCATCGGGTCGGCGAGGCCGTCAACCTGCAGTACGACATCGGAAAGGGCTTCATCGCGAGCGACCTTCAGTTCGAAGGGAGCGTCGGCCTCTCCGGGCTTCCACGCGAATACCGGCGGGTTCGTGCGCGGGCGGGCGGCATTGCGCGGCTGGCGCGGATCAATGTGCGGGTGTGGGTGGCGGATCTCGTCGATCATCGCGGGCTCACTCCTCGGCCGACTCTCTGCCGTCCGTGGACTCTTCGCGCCGCGGGAGGTCAGTTCCTTTGCCGGGCGGCGCGCAGGTCTGAGCGGGGATCGGGCGAACTGTGATGCTGACGGCCCATCCAGTCGGTCCCGATCGGAGTGAGGCGGGATGGAGCATTTCACGAAGGTTGAGCCGGGGGCGCAGGTTCGTCTCGACGAGATCGATCCGGAGTTCCGCGGCGACCTGCGCAAACGCGACATCGAGGTGGCCGAGCGGATCGAGGCCGCCCGCGAGGAGATGCGCGCGCTGCAGGAGCGGCTCTACGCAGAATGCGAGCAGTCTCTGCTGATCGTGCTGCAGGCGATCGACACCGGCGGCAAGGACGGCACGATCAAGCACGTGATGCGAGGGCTCAACCCCGCGGGTGTCTGCGTCGTCGGCTTCAAGCAGCCCACGCCACGGGAGCTTGCCCACGACTTCCTGTGGCGGATCCACCCGCACACTCCCGCGAAGGGGCACATCGCGGTGTTCAACCGCTCGCACTACGAGGACGTGCTGGTCGTGCGCGTGCACAACCTCGTCCCCGAGAGCGTCTGGCGGCGCCGCTACGATCAGATCAACGAGTTCGAGCGGCTGCTGGCGGAGAACGGGACGCGGATCCTCAAGCTATTTCTCTGCATCTCGAAGGACGAGCAGAAGGAGCGACTCCAGGCCCGGCTGGACAACCCCGACAAGCACTGGAAGTTCGCCCCCGGTGACCTGGCCGAGCGGGAGCGCTGGGTGGAGTACATCGAGGCATTCGAGGAGGCGCTCACGCGCTGCTCGACCGAGCACGCGCCGTGGCATATCATCCCCGCCAACCGCAAGTGGTTCCGCAACCTCACGATCGCCGAACTGGTGGCCGGGACGCTGCGCGAGATGGACCCGCAGTTCCCCGAGCCGGACTTCGATCCCGCTGAGATTGTCATCAAGTGAGCCACGCGTCGGATCGAAGGCAGGACTACGCGCCCGAGGGCGTGAATCTGCAGTCAGAGAGCAAAGGCGTTGACCACCGTCACTGAGGGGTTCATTCATGCACAGACGCTCGTTCGCCGTCGGGCTGCTCACCATCCTCGTCTGCGGGAGCGCTCTCATGACCGATGCGGCCGCCGACCTCCGCTCGGAGCAGTTGAACCTGCTCAGCACCCTCGAGATCTCCGCCGATGATCTCACGCCCCGGAGCCTCGAGACACCGATCGTCGTTGACGGCGCCGCGGTTGCCACGATCTGCCACGCGGACGATCCAGCGTGGCGCGAGGCCGCCATGGCGGTGCAGACGGCTATCAGCGACGCCACGGGCGTCGAGGTGCCGCTCGCGAGCGCGGCGGACCTGAGTGACGAGGAGGCCTTCGGGCAGAGCCTGATCCTTCTCGGGCACCTCGACAACAACCGCCACGTCGCGCGACTCTACCACAACTTTTACGTCTGCCTCGACACGGGCTACGCCGGCGCAGAGGGCTACATCATCCGCTCGGCGCACGACCCGTGGGGGCGAGGGTTCAACGCAGTCCTCGTCGGGGGCAGCACCGCCGCCGGCACCGCGAACGCGGCCGCGGCGTTCGCCGAGATCATCGCTGATGCCACCGATGGCGCCTCGCTGAGCCTCGGGCGGCAGATGGTGCTGGAGATCGGCGAGCGGGAGTTCATGACGCCCGACCAGCGGGACCTCGCGATCGAGCAGGGGCGCGCCACGCTCTTCGCACCGGGCGAGGGACGCAGCGGCGTCTCGCGCCTCACGGGCCTCGGGACAAGATACCACCGGACGGGTGATCCTCTCGCGGGCGAGGCCTACCGCGCGATGATGCACGCGCTGGTGGAGTACTTCGAGACCGACTCGTACATCTCCACCGAGCCGCTGTCTCGCTACGACCGCGACTTCCGCGACGCGTGGACCTACCAGGTCGGCCTGCTGTGGGACCTGTGCGAGGAGTCCGAACTCTTCTCCGACGAGGAACGCGTGAAGTTCACGAACATGGTCATTCGGCTGATGCTGGAGTGCGATCTCTACCAGCGCTACGAGGATCGCCTCGAGATGTGGGGCGAGAACACCCGGGTCCCGCACAACCACAACACCTTCCCCGCACTGGGCGCGTACTTCATCGGTGAGTACGCGCTTCGGCACTACCCCGATCACGCCGCGCTGGCCGCCCGCGCTGAGATGTGGCTGGAGGTCGCCGAGGGCGTCTTCCGCGGGCTCAAGCACTCGCCCAAGCCGCTGGAGGACTCTGCCGCGTACGTCTGGCTGCCGCTGCAGCATGTGATGACGTACTCGCTCGCGACCGGTGACACGACGTTCCTCGACGAGGGCCACGGACTGGCGGCGGCTGAGGTCGCGATGATCACGATGGACAACGCGGGCTATCAGGCGGCCTACGGCGACCACTCCGCGTACACCGCCGCCTCCGGGATCGCGGAGTACACCTTCAAGGTCGCGTGGTACCACCGCGACCCGGCCGTGCTGTGGATCACGCAGCACGCAGGCGGCGCGAATGGCTCGCCGCTGGGGCAGAGCTACCATATTGACATCGAGCCCCAGCCACCCGCCGGACATGTCGGACTGCGGGTCGCCGAACTGCCGCCCGCGGCGTACACCGACGGCATCGAGGGCAGCCCCTATCCCAAGGAGCCGCAGGTCCCGCTGGAGGACTGCTTCGACAAGATGAGCTTCCGGGCGGGTCTCGAGCGCGATGACGCCTACATGCTGATCGACGGCTTCGGGCGCGGCACGCACATGCACTGGGACGCCAACGCCATCATCCGCTACTCGCACGGCGGCGAGCCGCTGCTGGTGGATGGTGAGTACATCAAGAACGCGCCGAAGTACCACAACGCGGTGGTCATCATCCGCGACGGGCAGAGCGAGGACGCTCCGGCGGTCACCGAGCTTGTGCGGGCGGATGACCTGCAGCACGTGAGCTTCGCGCAGACCCGGCTGCCGCAATGCAACGAGGCCGCCTGGACCCGCAGCGTGGTCTGGCGGCCCAACGACTACGTACTGGTGGTCGATGAGATCGAGGCGCTGGCGGACGGCGACTTCACGCTGCGGTGCTGCTGGCGGCCATGGGGCGATGCGACGCTCGAGGATGGCGTCTGCACGGTGACCCACCGGCCGATGCAGTTGCAGGTGTGCAACCTCGATGGAGCGCCATCGACGATCGAGGAGATGAAGGTCTCCGCGAACATGCCGATCCAACGCCTCTCCCAGCAGGTGAGCCGGAGGCTCAGCGCGGGGGAGAGCTACCGCTTCGCGAACGTGATCGCCTCAAGTCCGGTCGAGGAGCCTCGCGAGGTGGCGGCGCGGCGCGTGGGCGCGGGCCTCTTCGTGATCGACCGACCGGAGGGCGCGGAGGTGATCGCGCTTGGTCCCGAGGGCCTGGTGTCAGCCGGGATCGAGGGGGAGGCGGCGCTGGTGCTGATCGGAGAGGGGCTGCTGGTGACGACGGGCGTGACCGCGCTGTCGCCCGAAGGTGCGTGCGAGCTGGCGGAGCTGCCCACCGCGGCGGCCGAGGTCCGCGAGCGTGTGCTGGCGATGCCCGTGGCGCCCGCCACCGTGGATGGCGCGGGGCTGGCGGCGCCCGAGCTTCGGCGAGCATGGGTGGCGGGAGGCTTTGATGCGCCGATGGAGGCATTGCCCGTGGTGGCGATCAGCGCCGACGCCGAGCACGCCGGGCGCCTCGGCCCGGTGGAGAAACTGGTGGACGGGCAGTACGCCAGCTCGGCTCACTCCGTCCAGTGGGCGCCGGGTGTGACGCCCACGGTCACGATGGAGCTTGCTGCCGAGACGCTGATCACGACCATCGAGCTTCGCGACTGGAGTTCGATGAACGAGCAGTGGGCGATCGGCAGCCGGAGGCTGCAGGTCAGCAGTGACGGCTTCGACCGGGACGTGCGCGATCTCGGCGAGGCGTTCGAGGAGATCGGCACGCAGCAGTGGAGGTCGAACGTCAACACGATCCTCGAGGCGCCGGTGAACCAGCGCGCGAGGCAGGTACGTCTGATTATTGAGCCCGCGGGCGACGAGGCGCGCGTGTATCTCGCGGAGGCGATGATCCGCGGCACACGACCGGGGGCGCTGCCGAGGATCACCGCGATCGCCTCCGGGCCGCACACTCGCGGGACGGCCGGCGAGCCGACCGGGGCGGGAGCGGTCGTCGCAGGGTCGGACTCGGGGCAGATACGCGCCTTCGATGCCGATGGTGACGTGATGTGGTCGTGGCAGGCGGAGGGTCGGGCGCGGATCAACGCGCTCGCCTGCGCCGACCTCGACGGCGACGGGCGCGACGAGGTGATCTACGGCGACAACGGCGCGCGCCTCGGCGCGCTGTCCGCGGACGGAGAGCCGCGGTGGGAGGTCACGCCGCCGAGGTACCGCGGGATCAACTCGGATGTGATGAACATCACCCCCGCGGACCTCGACGGCGACGGGTTGCCGGAGATCGTCGTGGGGCTGCGAAGCTGGCAGTACGCCGCGTACACCGGCGAGGGCGAACTGCTGTGGACGAACGTGATCTACGCGCACCCGGCCACGGTGAGCGTTGCGGACGACTTCGACGGCGACGGTCTTCCGGAGATCGTGGGCGGCAATGAGTACTACCGCCTTAACCTCATCGACACGGACGGCACGCGGATATACTCCCGCGACCGCTTCGGCCCGGAACAGAGCGCGGTGGCCTCGGCCGACCTCGACGCGGACGGGCTGCCGGAGATCGTGATGGGCACCGACCTCGGGGAGTTGATATGCTTCGAGGGGATGACCGGCGCGCGGCGGTGGACGAGGAACGTCGGCGACCGGGTGACGCGGATCGTGGCCGCCGACATCACCGCGGACGGTGTCGAGGAGATCGTCTGCGCCGCCGAGAGCGCGAACGTGTATGCGTTCGCGGGCGATGGTGAACTGCTCTGGCGGACTGCGCTGCCCGCCGGTGTGAGCGACCTTGCACTGCTGCCGGGCGATGAGATTCGTCTCGCGGCGGTGGCGGGCGCGGCGGGCGTGGTACTGCTCGACGGGAGCGGCTCGGTTGTGGCGGTGGGGCCGACGGACGAGCAGGCGGAGGCGCTCGCGCTGATCGACGGGCGCGTTGTAGTGACGATGAAAGCGGGGAGGCTTGCGGCGTTTGAGTTCACAGACTGAGAAGACGGACACGGAGGGTCATCATGCTTCGACTCCTGATGATTGCGACCGCGGTGATGCTCATGAGCACGTCTGCATTCGCGCAGGCGCAGTTTGACGACACCCCGGCGGGACCGGGCGATTGGGGATTCCGGCCTGCCGACGGCAGCGTCTCGGCGACCAACCCGCCGGGCTTCTCGTGGCGCCCGCAGGAGGGCGCGCGGGTGTATGTGCTGCAGGTCGCGCGGGACACGGCCTTCACGGACATCATCCATGAGGCGCAGGGCGTTGAGTTCACGTTGTACTGCCCGCCGCTGACGCTACCGGTGGAGCGTCTGCACTGGCGCGTGGCGTTCATGGGCGAGGGTGGGCGCTCAGAGTGGAGCGAGGTGCGCTCCTTCACGATCGCCGACGACGCGGTGCGCTTCCCGATGCCCGAGTTCGGCGAGTTGATCGCGCGCGTGCCGGACGAGCACCCGAGGCTTTTTGTCCGCCCGGAGGAGATGCCGCGGCTGCGCGAGATGGCGCAGGGCGAGCTTTCCGACCGCTACGAGGCGCTGGTGCGCGAGTGCGAGCAGATCATGGCCAATCCGCCGCCGACCGAAGAGCCGGAGACCTATCCGGAGGGGATGATGCGCGGCTCTGACGAGTGGCGCAGCGTCTGGTGGGGCAACCGCACGTACACGATCGCGCTGCTCGACTCAGCGGCGAAGCTCGCGTTCACGCGGCTGCTGGGCGGCGATGAGGCATACGGGCAGAAGGCCCGGGAACTGCTGATGGCGGCGGCGGAGTGGGACCCTAAGGGCGCAACCGGGTACCGCTACAACGACGAGGCCGGGATGCCTTACAATTACTACTTCTCGCGAACGTACACCTTCGTCAATGACCTGCTGACCGAGGAAGAGAAGGAGAAGTGCCGAGAGGTCATGAAGATCCGCGGGGATGAGATGTACAACCATCTGCACCCGCGGCATCTCTGGCGGCCCTACGCCAGCCACTCGAACCGGGCGTGGCACTTCCTCGGCGAGATCGGCATCGCGTTCATGGGCGAGGTCGAGGACGCCGAGCAGTGGCTGTGGTTCGCGACGAACATCTTCTTCAACGCGTACCCGGTCTGGGCGGATGACGACGGCGGCTGGCATGAGGGCTCGGCGTATTGGTCGAGCTACCTGACCCGCTTCACATGGTGGGCGGATATCCAGCGCGCGGCGCTTGGGATCGATGCCTATCAGAAGCCATTCTTCTCAAACGCGGGCGACTTCGCGGTCTACCTGATGCCGCCGAACGTCCCGCGTGGTGGCTTCGGAGACCTGACGGGCAATCGCAACGCCGGGCAGAACCGCGGGATCATGACGATCTTCGCCACGCAGGCGCAGAACGGGTACTGGATGGACTACGTCGAGCGTGTCGGCGGCCCGTCGTACACCGGCGGGTACATCGGCTTTGTCCGCGGCGCGCTGCCGGGGGTCGAGCCGAGGTCCATCGCCGAACTGCCCCCCTCGAAGCTCTTCCGCGGGACCGGGCTGGCGATGCTGCACACCGACCTTACGGACTCGCTCAATGACGTGCAGATCACGTTCAAGTCGAGCCCCTTCGGAACGCAGAGCCACGGCTACGAGGCGAACAATGCGTTCCTGCTCTACGCCTACGGCGAACCGCTGCTGATCCGGACCGGGCAGCGCGACAGCTACGGCAGCGACCACCACCGGAACTGGATGTGGTCAACACGATCGGTCAACTCCATCACCGTCAGCGGACAGAGTCAGCACCACCGCGATGCGCGCGCGAAGGGCGAGATCATCGCCTTCGAGACCTCGGAGGCCTTCGACTACGTCGCCGGTGAGGCCGGGGAGGCATATCCCGATGGGCTGGTCGATCAGTTCACGAGGCATATCCTCTTCGCGAAGCCGGACCTGATCATCATCGTCGATGAACTTGCGACGCCCGAGCCGCAGACCTTCGAGTGGTGGCTGCACTCGCCGACGGAGATGCGGCTGGGCGGGCAGCATGACATCGGCGTGTCGGTCGGCGACGTTCGGTGCGCGGTGAACATGCTCGCGCCCGAGGGCCTGGTGCTGTCGCAGACGGATCAGTTCGACCCGCCGCCGCGGGAGCGGATCCGGCTCACGCAGTGGCACACGACCGCAGCTACGCCGGAGCCGGCGACGCGGATGCACTTCGTGACACTGCTGCGCCCGCATCGCGCCGGGGAGGAGCCGCCGCTGGGCGGCTCGTATGAGATCACCGACGATGCGATCGCGGTTCGCGCCGAGGTCGCGGACGGCGAGGTCATCGCGCTGTGGCGCCTCGGTGAGGGCACGGTGTCGGGGATGGGCCTGACCACCGACGGCGATGTCGCGGCGATGCGGATCGACGGGGCCGGCGAGCCGGGCAGATACCTGGTGACCGGCGGCTCCACCGTGGAGTACGAGCCGATGCGGTGAGACGCCGGGCGCGTCTGGTGATGTGCGTTGGCGTACCGTGACGCGGTGCATCGCGCGGATCTGATCCGCGATCCGTGCGATGCGCCGCCGTCGTGTGGATGATGGAGGATGGGACCTGATGAAACGAGTGGCCGTGGTCCTGCCGATCGCATTGATCGCGGGCGGGCTTGCGCTGTGGTGGTTCGTGTTCCGGGACGACGGGCCCCCTGAGGGGAGGCTGATGCTCTCGGGGACCATCGAGGCTGAGACGACCGAGGTTGGCAGTGAGGTGGCGGGGCGCGTGGTGCACGTGGCCGTGGAGCGCGGCGACGTTCTGCATGAGGGCGACCTGATCGCCGAGCTTTCGACCGACCTCGGGGAGACCCGGCTTTCTCAGGCGGAGGCGGCGAGCGAGGTGGCGCGGCAGGGCGAGCAGCAGGCGCGCGTCGCGGCGTCGGTGCAGGAGGACGTGCTGGCCGCCCAGGTCCGCCAGGCCGAGCGCGCTCAGGCGACGGCCCAGGCGCACCTCGCGGACGTGCTGGCGGGGGCGAGGCCGGAGAGCATCCGCGAGGCGGAGGCGGGCGTGCGGCAGGCGGAGGCGGCGCTGAGGGCGTCGCGGGAGCAACTCACGAAGGCCCGGGAGGGCCCGCGCCAACAGGAGATCGAGCAGGCGCGCGCGGCCGTGGAACGCGCCGATCAGCAGGTGAATGCCGCGCAGGCGCAGCTCGATGAGCTTCGCGAGGGGACGCGCAGTCAGGACATCGACCAGGCGAGGGCCGCGCTGGAGACCGCGCGCGTGCGGGCCGCGAAGGCGGCGACGGATGCCGCGAGGATGCAGCAGCTCTTCTCGGAGGGCGTGGTCTCCGCCGACGCCCTCGAGCAGGCGCAGACGGCGGCGGAGACGGCGCGCGAGGCGGTTCGCTCGGCACAGGCGGCGCTGGACAGAGCGCTTGAGGGCCCGCGGGAGCAGACGATCCGGGTGGCCGAGGCGAACCTCCGGCAGGCTGAGGCCGGCCGGAGGCAGGCGCGCGAGCAGCTCAGCCTGCTCGAGTCCGGGACGCGGGCCGAGGACATCCGCGCGGCGGAGGCGCAGGTCGAGCAGGCTGAGGGACAGCTCGAGGCGGCGCGGCAGCGGCTGGCGGCGCTGCGCGCGGGAGCCACGCGGGAGCAGATACTCATCGCCAGTCGGCAGTTCGATGAGGCGCAGGCTGCGCTGAACACCGCACGGCGGCGGCAGCGCGAGGCGGAGGTGGCCCGCGAGCAGGCGGAGGTGGCAGGGCGCGAGGTCCGGCGGGCGGAGGCGGCGTCCGAGGAGGCGGCGGTCGCGCTCGGCAAGCACGCGGTGAGGGCGTCGTCGGCGGGGATTGTTGACAGCGTCAACGCGCGCAGCGGGGAGGTCGTCTCTCCGGGAAGTTCACTGGTGACGATGATCGCGCCGCGGGACCTGTGGGTGACGGTCTTCGTGCCGGAGCCGCAGATGCCACTGGTGAAGGTCGGCCAGGAGGCGGTCGTAAAGGTGGACGGCTGGGACGAGGAGTTCCCCGCCACCGTCACATGGATCGCCGAGGACGCGGAGTTCACCCCGAAGTACGTGCTGACAGAGGCCGAGCGGACGCGGCTTGTGTATGAGCTGCGCGTGCGGCCGGATGACCCTGTCGGTCGGCTCAAGCCGGGCATGCCCGCCGATGTGACCATCTTCACCGACCCGGCGCGTGACGCCGATGGCTGAGGCTGCGCTGCGGATCGAGGGGCTCACCCGGCACTTCGGCGCGATCACGGCGGTGGATGACCTGAGCCTCGAGGTGGAGCAGGCCGAGATCTTCGGGCTGATCGGCGCGGACGGCGCCGGGAAGACCACCACGATGCGCCTGGTCTGCGGCCTGCTGAGGCCGGACGCGGGGGAGATCATCGTCGCCGGCGTCAGTGTGCGCAGGCAGCCCGAGCAGGCGCGCAGACGGCTGGGCTACCTCCCGCAGGCATTCGGATTGCACAACGATCTCTCCATCGAGGAGAACATCAGGTACTTCGCCGACCTCTTCTGTCAGGATCTCTCGGAGATCGCGGACCTGCGTGATGAGTTGCTTGCTGCGACCGGTCTGACGCAGTTCACCGCGCGGATGGTCGGCGACCTGTCGGGCGGGATGAAGCAGAAGTCCGCGCTGATCTGCGCGCTGATCCACCGCCCGGAGGTGCTGCTGCTCGACGAGCCCACGCGCGGCGTCGATCCGGTCTCCCGCCGAGACCTGTGGCGCATCGTCTACGACCTGCCCGCCGAGGGCGTCACGGTGATCGTCGCCACGCCGGACGCCGACGAGGCGGAGCGATGCAGCCGGCTCGGCGTGATCTCCGAGGGGGCGATGGTGGAGACGGGCACGCCCCACGAGCTGATTGAGCGGCATACTTCGCGCCTCGTGGAGATCACCGCGGCGGATCAGCGCGCGGCGCGCGACCTGCTCCGTGAGATCGACGGAGTCGTCGGTGTCTCGGGGATCGGCGGCAGCCTGCGCGTGAGTCTCGCCGAGGGTGGGCCGGGGGCCGGCGACCTGACCGACGCCCTTGAGCGCGCGGGCCACGAGGTGACGGAGGCCGGCGAGGTCGAGCCCCGGCTGGAGGACGCGTTGCTGGCGCTGGAGTCGCGGACGGCGCGTGAGGCCGATGGGTGAGGCCGACGGCGCGATCGTGGCCGAGGACCTGACGAAGCGCTTCGGCGACTTCGTGGCGGTCGATCACGTCAGCTTCATCATCGAGCGGGGCGAGGTCTTCGGCTTCCTCGGGCCCAACGGTGCGGGCAAGTCCACCACCATCCGCATGCTCGCGGGCCTGCTGCTGCCCAGCGAGGGGCGGGCAACGGTGGCGGGAGTTGATGTCGCCGGGGAGACTGAAGAGCTTCACCGTCGGATCGGGTACATGCCCCAGCTCTTCTCTCTCTACGCCGACCTCACCGTGCGGGAGAATCTCGAGTTCTACGGCGGACTCTACGGGATCGACGCGGAGATCGAGGGACGCATCGGCGAGTTGACCGAACTGCTGAACCTTTCCGGGGTGCTCGACCAGCTCACCAGGACGCTCTCGACCGGCTGGCGGCAGCGGGCTGCGCTCGCCTGCGCGATCGTCCACGAGCCGCCGGTCGTCTTCCTCGACGAGCCCACCTCAGGAGTCGATCAGCGGGCCCGGCAGCAGTTCTGGGATCTGATAGCCGACCTTGCCGCCGAGGGGACCACGGTGCTGGTCACCACGCACCTGATGGAGGAGGCCGAGCGCTGCACGCGGCTGGGGATGATCTCGCGTGGCACCCTCATCGCGATGGACACCCCGCAGACGCTGCTTGAGACGCTTGAGGGACTGGTGTACTCCGCCGAGCCCGAGGATGAGCCGCTGAGGGCGCTGGACGCGCTCGCCGCCGAGGAGTGGGTTCGGGACGCGGCGCTGTCGGGCAACCGCGTCCGGGTCCGGGTGGCCGATGACACGGAGGACGCGGAAGATCGGCTGCGGTGGACGCTGGACGCGGCGGGGATCGCGGTCGCGCAGGTGTGGAGCGCGCGGCCATCGCTGGAGGACGTCTTTGTGGCGCTGGTGGGCGATGCGGGGGAGGGGGAGGAGGCGTGAAGTGCCCCGATCCGCTGCGGAGGATGCTGGCGGTTGCGCGCGCGGAGTGGCTGCACAACATCCGCGACACCCGCAGTCTCGCGATCATCATCGCCCTGCCGATCTTCCTGCTGCTGCTCTACGGCTACGCGATCGACTTCGAGCTGCAGGAGCTTGCCTTCGCTGTGCAGGACTGGGACCGGACCGACCGCAGCGGCGACCTGATACAAGGCATGGTCGCGAGCGACTACTTCACGCTGGAGGCGCTCGTCGAGGACGGCGATGAGATCGATCGGATGATCGCGAGCGGGCGGATACGGCTGGCGCTGGTCATCCGTCCGGGCTTCGCCGATGACATCGCGGCCGGGCGAACCGGGCGGGTGCAGGTGCTGCTGGACGGCTCGGACTCCACGACCGCCGGCGTCGCGCTGGGGTACCTCGAAGCGATCATGCGGGAGTACCAGGTGGAGCTGACGACCGAGTGGGCGCGGCGCGCGGGCGTCCCGGCCCGGATGGCCGCCGCGCCGCTGGAGGTGCAGACGCGCGCGCTCTACAACCCCGAACTGAAGACCGTCACATTCATCGTCCCCGGCCTCATCGCGATCATCATGACGATGCTTGCGGCGCTCCTGACCTCCGGATGCATCGTTCGCGAGCGCGAGGCGGGCAGCTTCGAGGGCCTCGCCGCCTCACCGATCGCGCCGGTGGAGATCATCCTCGGCAAGCTGCTGCCCTACGGCGCGATCGCCGTCGGCGACGTGATCCTGTGCATCGGCACCGGCTGGTTCGTCTTCGGAGTCTTCCCGCTGGGGCACAAGCCCGCGTTGCTGATCACCTCGGGGCTCTACCTGGTCGCCTCGCTGGCGATCGGCCTGGCTATCTCCAGCGTCGCGCGCAGCCACCAGGTCGCGACACTGGTGGCCTTCCTGACAACGATGCTGCCCACGATGCTGCTGACCGGCTTCGTCTTCCCAATCCGGTCAATGCCGGTGGCGCTTCAGTACGTCTCGCAGATCATCCCCGCAACGCACTTTCTCGTCGTTATCCGCGGGATATACCTCAAGGGCACCGGCCTCGGACCCTACGTCCATGAGACGATCGCGCTGACGGTCATCTCGCTGGCGCTGGTGGCGCTCGCCGCGAAGACGTTCAGGAAGTCCCTGGAGTGAGTCGGTCGCACGCTGCAGGCCGAGGGCTAACGACAGATGGCGGGGGCGGAGGGCGCGGGTTGAGGCCTGCGCAAGCACGGAGAGGAGCGCGCGCGTGAAGCTGCTGCGGCTGAGATCAGTGATACGCAAGGAGTTCCGGCAGATGCGCCGGGACCCCGTGCTGATCCGGCTGCTGCTGATCGCCCCGATCTTCCAGCTCATCATGTTCGGCTACGCGGCCACCACCGATGTGACGAACGTCCCGGTCGTGATCGCCGACCAGTCGAACTCCCCCGAAACGCGCGCGATCACCAACTCGATCGCGGCGAGCAGATACTTCGACCTGGTCGGCCACGTTCGCGACTACCGCGACCTCAAGACCGAGCTTGATGCCGGCAACGCGCAGCTTGCACTGCACTTCCCGCGCGATTTTGCGCGCGATCTCCGCCGCGGCGACAGCGCCGCGCTCATGCTTTACATCGACGGCACCGACGCCGTCACGGCCAACACCGCCGCCTCGTACATGGTTCGCATGCTCCAGGAGTTCGGGCACCAGGTCGTGGCTCAGCGGATGAAGCGGCGCGGTGCGGCGGCGAGCGCCCCGCAGGTGGAGATGGTCCCGCGGGTGTGGTACAACCCCGACCTGCGCTCGGCGAACTACATGATCCCCGGCGTCTTCGGCCTGATCATCATGGTCATCACCACGAGCTGGACCGCGCAGTCGATCGTGCGCGAGCGCGAGGTCGGCACGCTCGAGCAGCTCCTCGTGACTCCGGTGGAGGCGCTTGAGCTGCTGGTCGGCAAGAGCGCGCCTTACGGCGTGGCGGCGCTGGTCGCGGCCACAGAGATCATGCTGCTGGCGGTCTGGTGGTTCGGCGTGCCGCTGCGGGGGAGCGTGCCGCTGCTCTTCGCGCTGGCGGCGGTCTTCATCGTGACGAACCTCGGGCTCGGCCTGCTGATCTCCACGATCTCCCGGACCCAGCAGCAGGCGATCCTCGCGACGTTCTTCGTCCTGATGCCCGCGGTGCTGCTGTCGGGCTTCATGTTCCCGGTCGCCAACATGCCGTGGATCATCCAGCAGGCGAGCCTGCTGATTCCCTACCGCTTCTTCCTCGAGATATGCCGCGGGATCTTCCTCCGCGGCGTCGGGCTTGAGGTACTCTGGCCGCAGGCGGTGGCGCTTACAGTGTTCGCCATCGGGCTGTTCACCGCCGGCGCGCGGTCGTTCAGGAAGCGCCTCTGATGCGCCTCCCCGCGTCGCTCAATGCCGGCGACAGAGGAATGACGGTGCGTCGGGAGAATGATTTGAGCGCCACGCAGACGATCAGCATAACGCGCAGCAGGGAGACGATCATGAGTGATCTCAGGGCGATCGTGCACGGCACGATCATCGACGCCACGGGCGGCGAACCGATCTCAGACGGGACGATCCTCATCCGCGACGGGCGCATCGAGGCGGTGGGGGAGAGCGACGCGATCGAGGTTCCCGCAGGCGCGGAGGTCATCGACGCGTCGGGTCACACCGTCATGCCGGGGCTGATCGAGGGGCACGCGCATGTTGGCGGCACTCCGAAGGGCCAGCAGGTTCTGCGCCTGAGCCTCCAACGGGGCATCACCACCGTCTGCAGCGTCTCGGCGAACCTCGCCGGCATCGCGATGCGCGACGGGATCGACAGCGGCGAGATCCGCGGCTGCGCGCGCCTCATCGCGGGCTGCATCGTCACGCCCACCTTCGGCCACGTGCGCTTCCGCGATGCCGACGGGCCGTGGGAGGTGCGTAAGGCCGTCCGCGAGATGGTGCAGGCGGGCGCGGACTTCATCAAGACCGCGGCTTCCGGCGGCTTCGTCGGCAAGAACGAGGTCTGCGCGATGCGCAATTACACCGTCGAGGAGCTCACTGCGCTGGTCGATGAGGCACACGCGTGGTTCCGCCCGGTCGTGGTGCACTGCCACACCCAGCCGGGGCTCGCCAACTGCATCGAGGCGGGCGTGGATCAGATTCACCACGGCGCCTTCATCGACGAGGAGGCCGTCCGCGGGATCCTCGCGCGCGACCTGTGGTACATGCCGACCCTCAGCGTCACCTGCCAGCGCAACATCGACGCGCTGTCAGACCAGCCGTGGCAGACCATCGAGATGTCGCAGGCGCAGCCGATTCACCGTGCCGGTGTACGGCTTGCGCATGAGATCGGCGTGAAGCTCTGCGTCGGGACCGACTACCCCGGCACCGGCCGCACGTGGAAGCTCGGAGACCGCACCATCTGGGAGCTGATGGAGCTCGAGGCCTGCGGCCTCTCGCGGATGGAGGCGCTGCTGGCGGCTACAAAGACGAACGCCGAGGCCTACCGTCTCGACGATCTTGGGACGCTCGAGCCGGGGAAGATCGCCGACGTGATCGTTCTCGATGGCGACCCGCTGGCGGGCTTCGAGGCGCTCTACGATCATCGCAACGTGAAGCTGGTGCTCAAGGACGGAAAGGTGGAGTTCGCCGAGGGCGACCTCGCGAGGCATTACACCCTCCGCGAGCCGCAGCCGGACGACCGCCCGGCGTATGACGACCAGTGAGCAGCCAGGGAGGCATGAGCGCGATGACCGGACCGAAGGCAATCGTCCACGGGCGCGTGATCGACGGCACCGGGGCCGCGCCGATCGAAGACGGCGTGGTGCTCATCCGCGAGGGGCGGACTGAGGCGGTCGGTCCGGCGTCGGAGGTGCTCCCGCCCTCGGACGCGGAGATTATCGACGCCCGCGGGCGCACCGTGATGCCGGGGCTCGTCGAGGGCCACGCGCATGTCGGCGGGACCACCGCCGGTCAGCAGGTCCTGCGCTTCTCACTGCAGCGCGGCATCACCACCGTCTGCAGCGTCTCGGCGAACACCGCCGGGATCGCACTACGGGATGGGATCGAGGCGCGGCACGTCCGCGGCTGCGCGCGGCTGATCGCCGGCTGCGTCGTCAACCCGACCTTCGGCCACGTGCGCTTCCGAACCGCCGATGGGCCGTGGGAGGTGCGCGGGGCCGTGCGGGAGATGGTCGAGGCGGGCGCGGACTTCATCAAGACCGCGGCCTCCGGCGGGTTCTGGGCGTCCGATGAGGTCTGCTCGGTGCGCAACTACACGCGCGAGGAGCTTGAGGCGCTGGTGGATGAGGCGCACGCGTGGTTCCGGCCGGTGGTGGTGCATGCGCACACGCAGCCGGGCCTGAGCAACGCGATCGCAGCGGGCGTCGATCAGATCCACCACGGGGCGTTCATCGACGAGGAGGCGGTGCGCGGGATCCTTGCGGCCGACCTGTGGTACATGCCGACCCTGCGCGTGACCTCCGACCGGAACATCGGCGCGTGGCCCGAGCGGCCGTGGATGGAGGAGGAGATGCGCCCCGCGCAGCCGATCCACCGGCAGGGCGTTCGGCTGGTGCAGAGCCTCGGCGTGAAGATCGCGGTGGGCTCGGATTACCCGAGTTCGAAGCACGAGTGGGAGATCGGCGACGCGTGCATCTGGGAGTTGATGGAGTTGGTGGCCGCGGGGCTGACGCCGATGGAGGCGATTGTCGCCTCCGTGAAGACCACCCCGGAGGCGTACCGACTGGACGACATCGGGCCGCTGCAGCCGGGCAACCGCGCCGACCTGATCATCGTGGATGGCGACCCGCTGGCCGACATAAGCGCGCTCTACGAGCAGCGCAACATCAAGCTGACGATCAAGGACGGAGCGGTCGAGTCGGCGGACGCCGAGTACGCGGGGCACTACGCGATCCGCGAGCCGCACCCCGATCCCGCAAGTCGCCCGCAGTACGACCCGCTGGAGGGTGCCGAGGACTGAGGGCCGAGCCGCCGCATGGCGACTACGCCTCATCCAGCACGCTCTTCGCCCTGACCACCAGCACCGTGCACTCGGCCTCGCGTGCGATGCGCTCGGCCCAGCTTCCGAAGATCGACTCGGCGATCGATGGACGCGGTTCAGCGCCTACGATCGCGAGGTCGTGCGCATTCGCCAGTTCCAGCATGTGTTCGAGCGGCTCCACGCCTTCCGGCGGCCGCTCGATGGCAAGCTCTCCGAGGCCGTCGAAGCCCCCGTCACTGAGGTCCGCCTCAAGCCGCTCCCGCGCCTCGCTCTCATCCTCGTCGTCGCGCAGCAGGTGCACGAGCGTGACGGGCGCGCTTCGCCCGCGGGAGATCGCGCGGGCGAGCATTCCCGAGACCGCGAGGTTCAGGCCTGTGTTGATCGGGAGGAGGATACTGCGGATTCGCTCGCGCCGCAGCTTCGCCACGACAAGGTCGGCCTCGGTCTTCCGCGCGACCGTGTACATCACCCGGTCGAACCTACGCTCGCCATCGCGGTCCTGCGCGTCCTCACCGTCGATCGGGTCCGAGTATCCCACCAGCAGCAACGTCGCTCCCTGAGTCTCCGCCGCCGAGATGAGGCCCTCATCCACCTCGCGGGCGACCTCGACGACGCCCCTCACCGGGACCTCCTCCTCCGCCGCCTGCCGGATGGCCGCCAGCAGCTTCTCCCGGGCCTCCACCATCTCATCCGAACCGCGGACTGAACTCAGGTGGGCCTGCGGAGGGACCTCGACGACATGCACGGCGATGACCCTGAAGCCCTCCTCGGACGCAAGGCAGGTCGCCAGGTCGATCAACCCGGCGGTTGACTCGGGATTCGCGATTCCGACAAGCAGCGCCGGCATCTGCTCGTCATCTCGCTGATCTCCGCGCAACTCGTCAGACATGGCGCTCACATCCATTCATCGAGCGGCTGGTGTTCATCGGCCCGGACAATCAACATCGAGGCAGATTCGACGGCGGACAGTTCGGCGATCTGATCGCACAGCCCACCGACACCGTCGGCGCTGTCGATGCCGGTGACGACGAGGTCGTAGAACTCAGCCTCGGACTCGATCTCGCGGAGCGATCGGGTGGTGATGGTTCGGACGGTGGCTTTCACGACGAGGTCCCCCACGCGCTCGTCGAGGCGCTCCTCGGCCTCCGCGATCATCTCCTCATTCGCTTCCTCGCCGATCAACTCGCCAACCGTCAGTTCGCACCGCCACGCGTTTGCAAGGCGGGCCGCGGCGATCAGTCCGAACTCGCCGTGCAGGCTCTCATCAATGACGGCGAGGATCTCGCGGGCCGGCACCGGCCCCTGCTCGCGGAAGACCATCATGTGCGCGCGCATGTGCCTTTCAAGGGCCGCCAGCAGCGGCGTGCCCTCATTCTCAGTGCCGACGCCCTCCGGCCAGCCGAGCAGCATCGTGGAGGCACGCGAGGCGCGCTGCGCGGAGAGCAGGCCGTAGAACACCGACGCCGCGACCGGCACATGAGAGCCGATCTCCGCGCCGGCGGTCTCGATCGAGCCGGCGACCGAGCCGAGGGCCGCCGCGCGCGTCTCGACCGTGTCGTAATACCCGGCGATCAGGTCTTCATCAACGCCCCCCTGATCGGCGACCCTGAAGACGTTGACCGCCAGCACTCGCCCGCGCCGCGGTCCCATCAGCGCCGCCCCGATCTGCAGCCGAGCCTTCTCGCGGACCGGATTGCCGACCGCGACGATCGTCACCGGCTTCTCCTGAGGCGGCGCGCCCCACCTCTCGACGCGGTCGAGCGCGGGCTCAAGTAGACCGCGGCGCAAGAAGAGCGGCCATGCACCCTCAAGCTCGGTACGACGCTTCCCGAATACGGAGTAATGAAGGAGCGCGAGAGCAAAGACCCCAAGTCCAACGATCACCGTGAGCCTGCCCATGAAGCCGAATGCCACCACCACGCACGCCGCGGCGCCCAGCAGCGGAACCCACGGGAAACCCGGCAGCCGGAAGAGCGGCCGGTAGGCCAGCTGATGTGCTCCGCGGAGGATGATGCAGGCGACGCTGATCAGCGCGTAAAGAACAAGATGCAGAAAGCCCGAGACCTCGGCCAGCAGTTCGAGGCCACCGGCGAAGACAAAGCCGATCGCCAGCAGGCCGGTCACGATGATCGCGCGATGCGGCACGCGGAATCGCTCGTGGATCTCGTTCAGCCACTCCGGCACGAGGCGGTCACGGCCCATCGCGAAGCTGATGCGCGAGGCGGCCATGATCGAGGCGTTCGCCGAGGAGACCGTCGCCATGATCGCCGCGATCATGATCAGCCAGCGGCCGAAGCCGCCCATCAGATCCTGCGAGATGTCGGCGAGCAGCGTCGGCCCGGCCAGTTCCTCGGCGGGCCGCAGCATCGCCATGAGCAGGATGATGACGCAGTAAAGCGCCCCAACGCCGATCACCGAACCGAGGACGGCGCGGGGCACGTTCCTGCCGGGATCCCGGATCTCCTCCGCCACCGAGGCGATCCCGGCGAAGCCTGCGTAGGTGACGAAGAGGGTTGCCGTGCCGCCCGCGACCGCTCCCCAGCCGAAAGGCGCGAAGTCGCCGAAGGGCATCGAAGGAGCGGCGCTGAACAGTCCACGCCCGAGGAACAGCGCGAGGATCGCCAGCAGCACAACGATGAAGTTCTGTGTCTGGCCGGCGGCGCGTGAGCCGACGAGATTCAGGCCGATCAAAAGGACCGTCATGCCCGCCGCCATCACGCTCACGGGGAGGTTCACGACGGTGGCCATGTACTCGCCGAAGCCGACCATGTAGAACGAGGATGCGAAGATCAATCCGAACCACGCCGCCCAGCCGACCAGCGCCCCCCACAGCGGACCCAGCGCGCGGGAGATGAAGTAGTACCCGCCTCCCGACTTGGGCATCCCGGTCGCGATCTCCGCGACACTCAGCGCCACGAGCAGCGCGATCAGCCCGCCCGCGAGGAATGCCACGACCGCCGCCGGGCCGGTCTGCGAGAAGATCAGCCCCGGCAGCACGAAGATGCCCGCGCCGATCATCGTCCCCGCGCCGATGGTCAGCGCCTCCATCAGTCCGAGGCCCTTCGCAAGCTCAACCTCGATGACCTCGCCGGGCATCGCGGCGCCTCGCTGATCGGTCACCTCCCCCGCGTCATCCGCCAACTGCTCCGACATCCGCCGACCGCCTTCCGCTGCATATCACAGACGCTCACACCGGGATTCCCGGCGCGACGCCCGATCTCCTCGCTACGCCCCACCCACCGCCTGCCGCAGCCAGGCGAGGTACGCCTCGCTGCCCCGCTCGATCGGCACCGCGACGATCTCCGGGACCTCGTACGAGTGAACCGCGGCGATCGTGGCCTCGAGGTCCCGGTAGCGCGCCGCCGTGGTCTTCGCCAGCAGCAGCCACTCCTCCGCGCGCGCGACCTCACCCTCCCACTGGTAGACACTCACGATCGGCCCGGCGATCTGCACGCAGGCGGCCAGCCCCTCCCGCACCAGCGCCTCGGCGATCGCCTCGGCCTCCCCCCGGCTGTCCGTCGTGCAGAACACCTGCAGGCAGTCCGTCATGACGATCTTTCCTTTCGGCATCCCTCCGGGGATGGCCCCGTGAGGATTCTTCAACGTCCTCCCGCCCGGGGCCTGCGCAGGACCCTCCACCGCCCGCGCGGAAGAACTACATCGCCGCGCCATACTCCGCGGGACGGGAGAGTACCGATGACCGAGCAGACGACCGAGCAGTTGCGCGCGCAGAGGCGCGAGGCCGAGCAGCGTTTCGAGACCGACCCCTACCGCCCGCGTTATCACTTCCTGCCGCCGAAGTACTGGATGAACGACCCCAACGGGCCCATCTGGCACGACGGGCAGTACCACCTCTTCTACCAGCACAACCCCGCCGAGGCGAAGTGGGGTGACATCCACTGGGGACACGCGGTCAGCGGCGACCTGCTGCACTGGGAGGACTGGCCGATCGCGCTGGCCCCGCGCACCGAGGGCGTCGATCAGAAGGGCTGCTTCACCGGCTGCGCCTTCGTGCAGGAGGACGGCACCCCGACGATCGCGTACACCGGGATCACCCCTGCCGAGGATCAGCCGCGCGGCCGGCGGGAGAATCAGTCGCTGGCGGTCAGCAGGGACGGCATGGTGACGTGGGAGAAGCTCCCGCAGAACCCGGTGATCGACTCGCCTCCCGAGGGACTCAGCGTCGTCGGCTTCCGCGATCCCTGTGTCTGGCGGGAGGGCGACGCGTGGTACATGCTCATCGGCTCCGGCTTTGAGGGCGACGGCGATGGCGGCACCGCGCTGCTCTACCGCTCCGCCGACCTGCTCGACTGGCAGTACCTTCATCCGCTGCTCGACGCCGACCTGACCCCGCCGCTTGCCGAGCGCGGCGGCATGTGGGAGTGCCCGGACTTCTTCCCCCTCGGCGAGCGCCACGTCCTGCTCGTCTCGACCCTCGGGAGGCAGAGGTACATCTCCGGCGGCTGGTCGGGCGAGCGTTTCCTGCCCGGAGCCGAGGGTTGGGCGGACTTCGGCCCCAGCTTCTACGCAGGGAAGAGCTTCGAGGACGCCCGCGGCCGGCGCATCCTCTGGGGATGGCTGCGTGAGGCCCGCGAGCTTCCCGCGCAACTCGCCGCAGGCTGGTCGGGCGCGATGTCGCTGCCGCGAGTGCTGGCGATGCGAGCCGATGGAAGCCTGGGCTGCGAGCCGGCCGGGGAACTCGAACGCCTGCGTGCAGAGACCATCAGCCGCTCCGGAACGAGCCTCAGCGCCGGCGACGAGGAGACCCTCCCACTGGGGGGCGACTGCGTTGAGGTCGCCGCCGAGGTCGCCCTCGCGCCCGGCGCGCGCTTCACCCTCGCCGTCCGCTGCTCGCCCGATGGCGAGGAGCGAACGGACGTGTACTTCGACGCGCGCGAGGGCCGCGTGGGCATCGACACATCCGCGTCCAGCCTCGACCCGGCCGCGCAGACGCGTGACAGCAGCGGATCGCTCGCGCTGAGCCCCGATGAGCCCCTGCGTCTGCGGGTTTTCGTGGATCGCTCCGTCGTCGAGGTCTTCGCCAACGAGCGCGCGTGCGTCACTGAGCGTGTGTACCCGGGACGAGCGGACAGCCTCGGCCTGCGCATTGGTGTGAGGGGCGGCGATGCCGCTGTCACGAGCCTGCGCGCATGGCGTATGCGTGGCATCTGGCGCGAGGTATGATCGTATTTGACATTACCCGGTCTCGACTGCAGGAATCGGCGCCCCGCTGGCGTATTGACAAAGCACGACGAATGCACTGCCGGCCGCCATCCGGACGGAGGAGGTCGTGACCATGCTCAGGCGTGGGCGTCTGACGTTGAGACTTGCGCGGTTTCCTGCGGGCGGCGTGATCCTCGCCCTGATGGCATGTCTGCTGGCCGGTTGCCCGGGCGCGCGTGACGGTGGCGACACGCCCATCACGCAGACGGACGGTGGCCCGCTGAGCATCGAGCGCCTCAATGAACTGCTCAAAGCGACCGTCGTGCTCGTTGAGGTCGATCTTCACATGACCGACGGCTCCACCGTCAGCGGCAGCGGGAGCGGCTTCGTCGTCAATGATCGTGGGCGGATCATCACCAACGCCCATGTCGTCGAGCCCTTCATCACCGATGACAACGGCAACCGTCATCTCGCCGTCGGGAGGACCGTCCGCGTCGTCTTCAGCCCCGCCAGCGAGCGTGAGGAGACGCTGCAGGCCGAGGTGGTCCGTGAGAACTCCGACCTCGACCTCGCCCTGCTGAAGGTCGCCAGGCAGACCCCGGCATTCCTCGGGCTGGGCAGCTCCGCCTCGGCCCCGGAGATGACCAGGATCATCTGCGCCGGTCACCCCGCCGGGCTTCGGGAGATCTCGATGCGTGGCGGCACCGTCACCGCGCACCGTACGTTCGAGGGCAATAAGTGGCTCGAGCACGATGCCGACGCGGAGTTCGGCAGCAGCGGCGGTCCGGTCGTGGATGAGGGCGGGCGGGTAGTCGGCGTGATGACGCAGGTCGTGCTCAACCGCTTCCTCGCCTCGATGTGGGCGGTCCCGTCCGACACCCTCCGCGACTGGCTCGCCTCCGATCCGCACAACGACCCGCCGGTCTACTTCGCCTCCACCGAGTCCGGCGGACCCGGGCGCGTGCAGATTACCGAGGACGACCGGCCGCCGTCCACCGCCACTACCGCGCTTGAGGACCTCCTCAGGGCCTCCGGCCTCGCGTACTCATACTGGCAGAACGACACATGGCAGATCGAGTACCCCAACGCGGGCACCGTCTATGTCGAGGTCTTCGAGGACATCCTCCGCGCCTGGGTGGGCTACGGCGAGATGCCCGCAGAAGCGGGCCTGCCCGCGCTGGCCTTCACCTTCCACGATCCGGTGGGGCGCCTCAGTGTCAACAACGAGGATGGCGTGGACATCCTCTACTGGGAGGCGCAGGTGCCGATGGGCGTCGCCACGCCCCAGTACCTCCGCGACCTGTGCGACATCGGCGCCACGCAGATGCAGAACTTCCTCGCCTGGCTCACCTCCGACGCGGAGCTTCAGACCCCGACCGATCTCTACCCCGGCGGCGACGCCGCGGCGCACCATGCGAAGCTCGCGCGAGCGCTTGAGGACTCCGGGCTGGTCTACGAGGCCTACGACGAGGACACCTTCAGGATCCCATTCGACAACGACGTGGACATCTACGTGAATGTGTTCAACGGTGTCGCGTACTTCCACTCGTACACCGGTGGGATGCCGGGAGGCTCTGCGGCGGAGATTCGCGCGAATGCCACTGAGATGCTGCGCTTCAACTGGACCGATCCGCTCGGCCGCATCGCCGTGGACGAGGACGTTGATGTGCTCTGGGAGTGCCAGGTGCCGATGAGCTACCTGACCGCCGACTACCTTTACATCGTCGCCTCGGTCGGCTCCAGCCGGGTCGGGGCATACAGGGACATCTTCGGTGTGCACCCGCTCAACGGGTAACTCCGCCATCACCGTGAACGGGAGAGAGAGCCGATGCGCCTGTCAGAACTCATCGCCGCGACCATCTGCGCCGCCGTCTGCCGCGCGGCGATGGCCCACGCCGCGCCCGATCTGCGGTGACCGAGGCAGCCTCCTCCCATCACGCCCACGCGGAAAACCTGCGCATGGGCCTCAAGGGCGTGCGAGAAGGGCTCGCGATGGCCCGCAGGCTCGTCGCTCGCTGCTCGTGGCTCAAAGCACCACCGTCCTCCACTCACACCGGCAGGGCTGGCCGCAATAGTGTACCTCTCGGGCTCTGAGGTCGAAGATCACCGAGTACTGCGTGTCGCCGAACTGCTCGCCCCCGTGGCGGCAGGGCGCCGAGACCGGGTGCTCGTCCGCCGTCTCGTGGTCGCTGAGGATCCGCTTCATCTGAGCCACCGGCTCGCCCGGCTCGGCCAGCGCCCCGGCCGCAAGCTCCCGCAGCCGCAGCCAGCGGTGCCGCTCGGCCGCCGCGGTCTCCGGCGGGCGGTCGCCGAGGTCGCCGCCGCGCAGGTACTCGCGGTGTCCGGTCGCGACGGCGAAGTCGCCCTCGGGGCGCACGATCGCCACCGCGCCGCCGCCCTGCTCGGTGCGGAGCATCTCGCCGCCCGCGTCCACCCAGACGTTATTGGTGCCCTTCCCGGCGACCAGCCCCGCTCCGGCGGCCGCCGCGAGATCGCGCACCGTCGCGCAGCGGTAGAACGCCTGCCAGCGCATGAGCGTCGTCGGGAGGCCGTCGCCCTCCAGCAGCGGGTCATCAGGCGGGCCGGAGGCACCCCCGTTGGTCAGCCCGCGCGCGTTCATCCCGAACATGCACTCGAGGATATGCGGCGGGCAGAAGCGCGCGTGCGCGCCCTCCGGGCCGCGGCCGATCTCCAGCACGTTCTCCCCGCGCGGGATCGGCCCGGTGTCGAGGTTCTGCCCGACGATGATCCGCCCGTCCTTCCGCAGCACCACGCCCGAGCAGCCCTCTGCGGGCCGCGACTTGCTGATGGCCACGGCGACGCGGTGATCGAGCAGGCGCTGCAGATCGACGCCGGCCGTCTCGCAGCAGGCGCGCTCAAGCTCCAGCGGCGGGTCCAGCGCATGGACGCGCGCGAGCATCCGGTCGGCGATGGCGCGTCGGCGCTCGTCGCAGATCACACGCTCGATCAGGTCGCTTTCGAGCATCCGCTGCAGCGGTTCGCGCACCGCCTCCCCAAACTGTTGCGCGCGCTCGAGGGCGGTGCCGGTGGTTTCGATAATCAGAAGGTCGTCGGTGGTCATGCGCTCTCCTCACACGGCTTCGACGAACTCACGCCTCGATGCCATCCGCCGAATCTCCCTTCGCCCTACTGCCAGCCTTCCTCGTAGCCGGTCTCGTAGATCGCCACGATGTTCTCCATCGGCGTGACCGGCTGGATGTTGTGGCAGGGGCCGAGAATATACCCGCCGCCCTCGCCGAGGATGCGGAAGTTGTCGCGGACCTCCTGCCGAACGTCCTCCACTGTGCCGAAGGGCACCGTCTGCTGGTTGTCCATGCCGCCATGGAAAACGATCTGGTCCCCGAAGTCGCGCTTGAGGCCCTCGCGATCCATCCCCCGGCAGCGCCACTGCACCGGGTCGAGCACGTCGATCCCCGCCTCGATCATCTGCGGAATGTTGTCGCGCACCGCGCCGTCGGAGTGGTGAAAGGCGAAGACACCGTAGTCGTGCGCGAGCCGGCAGAGCCGCTTGATGTGCGGATAGTGGAACTCGCGGATCATCGCCGGGGAGATCAGCAGGCTCTCCTGGGTGCCGAAGTCCTCGGCGACCCACGTCCAGATGACGCGCCCGCCCGCGGCCTCGAAGGTCCGCTCCGCCCGGTCGTATGCAAGATCTGCCAACTTTTGCATGCAATACTTGAGCATCTCTGGATTCTCAACGTGGTCCGCGTACCCCTGTTCGACACCGCGCAGCCACTTGTACGTCGCGAACTCCTCGTAATGTCCGCCCTGGATGACCCAGTCATCCTTCCCCTCAAGCTGCTCCGGGATATGATCGTAGCTCCACCAGTCGGGTTCAGGCCAGTGGTAGTTCTGTGCGATTTCCTCTACAGAGTTATACTCGACCAGCGGGTGGTAGACCGCCTCACGGTAGGCGCCCGTCCCGTAGTCCATCATCTCGTAGCCGATCCCGAACGCGTCCTGCATCGGGTCCAGTTCCGGCCCGACGTAGCGTCCGCCGACCCCCAGCACCGGGTCGATGTGCAGCCGCTCGCGCACCTCCGTCCAGTTCTCCGCGTCGAGGTACGCGATGAGGCTCTTCGTCACCTCCGGCGTCGCGCGGTAGTCGAGCGGGAAGCGGTCGAAGGGCTTGCGGTTAAGCACCGCAAGCCAGCGCTCGCGTGGTGTCATCTGATCGCGCATTCACGGTCACCTCGTTGTCCCGGCGGGCGTCAGCCGTTGGCGTTGTGGCCCCGGCGCCCTCGCCGGGGGATGTTGGCCTTGCAGCGAATGGCACAGGCTGGCGCGGGGGCCAGCCTCTCCAACGGCGCCGGATGACACGGATTGCTTCCTACAGATCATACCGCAGGAAGCGGTGCTCGCAGGGCGAGCCGTTGGCGTTGTGGCCCCGGCGCCCTCGCCGGGGGATGTTGGCCTTGCAGCGAACGGCACAGGCTGGCGCGGGGGCCAGCCTCTCCAACGGCGCCGGATGACACGGATTGCTTCCTACAGATCATACCGCAGGAAGCGGTGCTCGCAGGGCGAGCCCATCGCCGCCCACATCTCCCGGTTCTTTACATCGCCGACGAAGGACAGCAGCGTGATCATCGGCTTCTCCCCGCCCCGGTGGACGCACACGCCCGTCTCCTCGCGCGGGAAGTGCGCCCGCAGGGCCGCGTAGATGTCCGCCCGCGCCAGCGGCTTTGGCCTGCGGCTGAGCACCTCCCACGCCCGATGACAGCGCGGGTCGCGCTCCGCGCGCTCCTCCATCGGGATCCCGCCGAACTCGGGGGCGTGGTAGGAGTTCGAGTGAGTGATGTATCCGTCCTCGGGGCGAAGCACCGCGATGTGCTCGGGCATCGTCTCCACGCAGCAGGCGTCGCCGCCGAGGTCGCCGATCGTGTAATTCAGGCAGACCATCCGCTTCGTGCGTTCGAGGAGCCGCAGCGCGTCGGCCGTGGTCTTCTGCGCCAGCAGCATCCGGGCCATGAATGAGTACGGGATCCCCGCTCCCGCCCAGTCCGGCCCGCCCGCCGCGTACTCGGGCGCGGCGCGGTAGGGCAGGTAGTTCGCGGAGACGGAGATCGTCTCCGAAAGCCCCGGCCTCCCCACACTGCCGGCCATCGCGAAGGCGAGAAAGTCCGGGCCGTTGTCGGGGCGACCATGCAGCAGCACCATGTAGGGCTGCCACTGCACCCACCAGTCCATGTTCCACGCAACGAGGCTCGATCCGTCGCGCTGAGCGGCGATCGTGGTGCATTCGTCGGCGACCGTGGTGACCACACGCTGCTTCATGCAGCCCTGCCAGGCGTTCATCTCCTGCGAGCAGCTCAGGCGGAAGACGTCCTCAAAGGGAAGATCGGCGCCCTCGGCGATCCCCTCGACCTCCTCGACAAGCTCCGGCGCCTCGCGCCGGACGTGAGGCAGCGCGCCCATCGCGATCTCCCGGCCCTCGTAGAGGTACTCCTCGGGCAGCAGCATGCGGTCGAAGTTCGCCGCGAGGTCGCGGATCAGCTCGCGGCACTGCCGACCGTACTGCCGGCCCATCTCGAAGCGCGATCCGGACATCTCGACCACGTTGAAGCGGACGTCCCTGCGCATTGCGGACAGCCTCCCTGAATGCGGCACAGGCTCCTGAGTGGCACCGGCGACGGCGGGGCACGGGTCCCCGGAGATCGCAGGCGATCTCTGCGCGAGTTTGCTGCGCAAACGTCGATGCCCGACAACGACAACGGCCGGCGGGGCACGGGTCCCCGGAGATCGCAGGCGATCTCTGCGCGAGTTTGCTGCGCAAACGTCGATGCCCGACAACGACAACGGCCGGCGGGGCACGGGTCCCCGGCCTACAAGGCGGGCATCTCGATGAGCTGATACTGCCCCGGCGCGTGGGGGATCATCACCGGTATCCCGTCTATCCGCCGCGTCACCGGCCACGGGCGGTCGTCGAAGTCCGTCCGGCGCACCAGCAGCCTGTCACCCAGCCGCAGCGCCGAGACGACCGTGGTCGGCCGGCGCGGCACCTCGAAGAGCACCGGCTCGCCGCGTTCGAGGAACTCACGGTAGCGCAGCGCCTCGTCCAGCACCGGCGTGATCGCCGCGACCTCGTCCACCGCCTCCTCCGGGCGGCACCACATCATCAGCCCGTCATTGCCGCGCAGCAGCATGTGCGCGAGGAACTCGCGGTAGGCCTCAAGCGACATCTCCGGCGACGTCTCATCATCGCCGCGCGCGGGCGTCGGCCGCCACTTGACCCATGAGATCAGCGGCACCTCCGCGGGGGTGTTCCGCGCGGCGTTCGTCCCCGCCCGCATCAGCAGGTAGAACCAGCGGAAATCGGTCGGATACTCCGGATACATCGCGTACATCTCGTTCCACGGGTAGCACGCAGGGTTCGCGTAGGTGTATCCGGTGTGCGAGAACTCATCCGCCCACGTGCGGTAGCGCGCGAGTTGGTCCAAGCGGTAGGGCGCGCCCTCCGGAAGCGTCTCGTAGTAGTCGTACCAGTAGCGCCAGCCGTCGTGCGGCGCGACCGCCCAGTTGCCGATCAGCGCGTCCGGGAACTGCCCCCGCACCACCTCGACCGCGCACTCGCGCTGCAGCTCTCCGCGCACCGTCCGCACCGCGCTCTGAAAGCCGCGGAAGTCGTCGATCCCCGGGATGCGCTCGCGGCAGACCGTGCAGCGCTTCGAGGCCTCCCAGCTCTCATTCCACTCGACCGGCCCGTCGGAGTACCAGTCCATCGAGACCCAGTCGAGCCGCAGGCCCTCCTCGCGGTAGGCCTCGACAAGCTCCTCCCACTGCCCGCGGATGACCTCCGCGCGCTCGTCGAGCCCGAACGGGCAACCCATCTTCCGCGAGCCGTGCAGCTCCCAGGAGAACGTCGAGCCATCCGCGGCCACGTGGAAGGTGCTCTCATCTCCGCTGTAGAAGCCGGTCATCGCGGAGGTCGCGTGGACGCTCACCGCCAGCCCCAGTTCCTGCTGCAGCCTCCCGAGGCGCAGCGCGAAATCCCGCGCGTCCTCCGAGCCCACGCGCCAGTGGGCGAAGAGGCCGACGCCCCGGGCGTTGAGCGCCAGCAGCAGCCCGCGGGCCTCGTCGTCGTCATCGGGCAGCCAGCCGGCCAGCCGCGAGCCGCGGATCGGCTGGAGCGTGCCGTCGAGCGGGTGCGCCAGCGGCTCGACCTGCTCGACGATCCCGCGCATGATGTCCTCGGATGTAGTGCGCTGGGCGACGGCGGGCTGTGCGATGACGATGGCGACCAGTGCTCCCAGTACTGCTGCGAATGCGAGTCTGCATGCTGTGCGCTGCATCATGACGTCCTCCCGTTTCGTGAGTGACGGGCGGTCACGGCGTGGTTAGAAGTGCGAGCACTGCCTCTCCCCGTTCATCGTACGTTTTCAAGCTGCCACTGGTAGATCGACTCCACCGGCGGCGTGGGGCGGGCGGGAAGCTCGTCGTCCTCCGGAAGAGGGTGCGCCGCGTTGCCCTCAAGCACCTCCGGCTCGCCCATGCCCTCGACGAACTCCCCGTTGCCGCCGTAGAGCGAGTTGCCGCTGATCTCCACGCCGATGCAGTCGGGCGTGAGGAGCCGCACCATCGGCGAGCGCCCGTCGCGCAGCACGAAGACGTTGTTGCGGATGATGTGATCGAAGCTGGCGTCCTTCGCGAACACGCCCACGCCCTCGTCGGCCACGAAGCGGTTGTGGAGGATCAGCCAGTTCTCATTCATCCCGCCCATCCAGAGGCTCGCGCGCTCGGAGATCACGTCGCAGTTGTAGACGACGTTGCGCGGGCCGTTGGGGCCGTGCGCGGTATCCTCCGGGGGCGAGGCCCACATCCCGTAGCCGTAGGCGCCGTGGCCGCGCACCGAGGTAATCACGCAGTTCTCGAAGAGATTCTCGTTCGTCCATCCCGAGTGCCACTGCCCGTCGCTCTCGTGGAAGACGCTGTTGCGGATCACGTTCCCCGACGCCGCCCACTGGTAGAGCGGGGCGTGGCGGTACCTGAAGGTCTCCACGTCCTCCATCAGGCAGTCGAAGGAGTTCTCCCAGCCTGCGTAGGCCGTCCCGCCGCCGCCCTTGAACCACGCGTCATCGAAGACGCAGTCGCGGATCTCGCAGAACTTCGCGAGGCTCCCGTAGATCGGGAAGCGCCCGGCCATGCGCACCGTCACCCCGCGCGCCCAGCAGTCCCAGGCGTTCTGAAACTGCGAGGTCGTGATCCACAGGTTCTCCGTCTGCTCGATCGTCATCTCCTCGAGCCCGCAGCGCCTGATCGGCACGAAGCGCTGGACGTAGGAGCCGTCGATCGTCGGGAACTCGATGCGCAGTGGCTGGTCGAGGGTGATGGTGTTGCCCTCGACGGCCGTGATCTCGATGATATTGCGGCGGTAGCTGCCCCACGGGCAGGCGTTGCGCGTAAGCTCCTTCCACCGGTCGGTCGCCGGCCCCTCGATGAACACCACGTCGCCTGCCTGCAGGTCGCCGGTATCCGCAAGCACGATCTGCGTGGCGCCCCGCCCCCCGTCCTCGGCGAGTGGCAGTTGCGGGCCCTGGCGGCCCGCGCCCACGAAGCCGATGGCGATGTGTGAGGCGGGAACGCGCGGATCGTCCCGGAACTGGCGGTCAACGGTGATCGCAATCTCGACGGTGCGCTCGGAGCCGTCGGCGTACTCGGCCACCCCGCGCAGCGTCGCCGGGCCGTCGGCGATGCGGTCCATGGACCGCGCGGCGGTCCGGGAGAATGAGAACGTGTTGCCGGAGTGCTGACTGCGGTCCCATGCGCCCACCAGCGTGTCGCCGATGTGCGTGGTCATTCGCTGCAGGCCGGTCGGGGTGGAGTGCAGCTCCAGGCGCGTGTTCGGTCCGACGGTCGCCTCCGGCTCGGGCGTGAAGAACCGGATTCCGTCCTCGCCGAGACCGTAGCGGAAGAGCACCTCAGTGCGGTCGGCGCCCATCCCGCGGATCACCACGCCGTCGTGGCGCACGGTCACCGGCGTGTCGAGGTGCCAGGTGCCCTCGCCCAGCAGCACCGCGCCGCCGCCCTGCTCGCCGACGTGCCGGCAGGCGGCATCGAGCGCCTCGGAGTCGTCGAGGTCATCATCGGCCACCCCGCCGAAGTCCTCAATGCGCGCGACGACCGGAACGTCGGGGATGCCGCCCTGCACACCCGCGCGCGTCCAGTTCGGGTAGACGATGCCGTCGGGGCCGAGGACGTCGGCGGCGGTCAACTCGTCGTCGGCGGTGAGCCTGTACGTGCCTTCCCACGGCGGCCTCATTGCCTCCACATCCAGTTCAGTGATCTGCAGATCATCGATGTACGCGGTGACGACTGCCTGCGAGTAGCTGTGAAAGTATATCCGCAGCGCCCGGGCGCCCTCCTGTGCGACGAGGCGGAACTCGAAGTCCAGCCACTCCTGCTGGTTGCCGCCGAGCCCACGGATGTGCTGCTGCCCGTGATTGAGCACATTGCCCTCTGCGTCGAGGAAGTCGTGGTAGACGCCGAGGCCGCTGCCGGAGACCGGGAAGTACTTCCCGCGCAGCTCATAGATCCTCCGGCCCGAGACCTCAACCGGCGACGCGTAGATCCGCGCGCTTCCCTCCTCCGACGGATCGGCGATCTTCAGGGAGTATGTGCCGCCCGCGGCCTGCTCATCGGTGACCGAGATCCAGTCCGGATTCTGCGAGATCTCCCAGCCCTCCAGCCCGTCCTCGAAGCCGGGGTTGGGCAGCGGAAGCACGCTCTCCTGCGCGTGGCACGCGCCCGCGAGGATCAGCACCGTCGCAACACAAAGCGCCTGTCTCATCGCACGACCTCCTCGCACACGAAAACCACCCATCACGACACCGGCCGTCGCTAACGCCCGCCGATGATCCGGTAGCCCAGCACGTCGCTCGCCCGCAGCGCCACCGTCCACAGGCGCTTGTCGCCGATTCGAGTGCTGGTCGATTCGATCTCCACACCCGCCTGGTCGAACGCGACCAGCGTCTGCCCCGACACCGCGATCGCGCCCTCGAGCACCTCCGGCTCCTCCTCCAGCAGCAGTGGCAACTGCTCGCTGAACGCGCCCGGCTGCTCCACCAGCACCTCGATGGCCTCATCGGTGAAGATCAGCGTCTTCTGTCCGTCATCGCCAAGCGGCCAGCGGACCCGCAACGTCCCGTCGGGCAGGTCGCGGACGCCCGGCTCCGGCTCGATCGCGGCGTCGCCGACGGTGAACTCAGCCGCCAGTGAGCCGGCCTCGTGCGGACGCTCGGCCTCGGCCGTTCGCGTCCCCCATGCGGTCGCGCCGGCGTCGGTCTGCGACTGCAGCACCGCGCCCAGAGCGGGCGTCCACACGAGCCCCAGGCCGTAGCGCTGGCGAGGGCGCACCTGCTCACCGGTGGTCAGCGCCGCGTAGTAGCCGGGGCGGCGCACGAAGGTGTACTGCACCGGGAAGCGCGAGTCCACGCGCTGGTGGATGAAGCGGTCACTGCCGATGTGCGGGATCAGCGCCAGCGCCTCTTCCCGCTCCGCCTCGGTCGGCCGCGCGAGATGATGGTCGCGGTGCAGGAACGTGTACGGGCTGAATGAGCTGAAGTCGCCGAGCCTCAACTCGCGCATCTCCGGCCAGCTCTCAACCAGCGCCTCACGCCGCGCGGCGATGTCACTTTCGTGCTGCTCCTGCGTGGTGACCCACACCCTTGCGAGCGGCACCCGGTCGGCGACCGCGAGGTTGCCGATGGTGAAGAACGAACTCCTCGCCGTACGCGTCTCGATGCAGCGATTGAGGACCCAGCGGCTGCTCTCGGGCTCGGGCACCGAGTTGTACGCCACCCACTCAAGCCACAGCTCCATCTTCTCGATGAATGCGTCGCCGAGCGGGCCGTCCTTCGTGTAGTGATAGGCCATGCGCATGTTCGACTGCTCCGTCCCCATGTTGTAGCTCCAGTCGGGGCCGTTGGCCTCGTAGAAGTACCCCGCCGGGCTCATGAAGTCTTCCTTGCTGGTCGCCAGGCGCGCCTCGAGGAGTTGTCGTATCTCCTCGTCGCCGAAGAGATCAACGTAGGCGAACGCACCCGCCCAGACGTTGCTGAACTGGTTCGCGAAGCGGGTTCCGTGGCTGTGAAGACCCTCATCGGTGAGTGTGACCGTGATCGCCCGGCGGTCGGCCTCGATCACCCGCCGGTGCAACTCCTCGTCGATCGGCGGGCCGTCGGCGAGAAGCTCCAGCGTTCGGCCCATGAACTTCGTCGCGAACGCCGTCGCGGGGAGGTTCCAGCGCTCTACGCCGTACTCGCTGAAGCGCCCGTCCTCGTTCTGCATCCGCACCCAGAAGTCGAGGACGGCCTCCAGCCGCGCGCGTACGGCCGGGTGGCCGTGGTAGGGATTCCACGGCCGGTCGGTGCAGTAGAACCACGCGAACGAGAGGTGATTCTCCATCACCCGGGCGTTGTACGGCTCGTTGTCCTGCTCCCGGCGCCACACCGGGATATCGATAAAGCCCCGGTTCTCGCCCTCCTCGATGATGCTGTTCGCGAGCGTGTGGAAGTGGTGCAGGTAGTAGGGGATGTCCAGCTCGTCATCGGCGAAGTCGTCCGGCGACAGCCCGGCGAGGTCCACCGGCGGCACCTCCGGGAGTTCCTGGGCAGACACGGCGACGGTCAATGCAAGCAGGCCGAGCACGATCGGCAGCTTCCTCAGCATCGCGATACGCTCCCCTGAAGAGAGTTCCCAGACTCAGCGTGTCACTTCGCGGACGCTCGCCGCAGACCTCCACCGCCGGCCCCTGCGGGCGCCCTCAAGCAGAGGCGTGATGGGGACCGCTTCCTGCCGGCGGGAGGGGTGAGGCCCGCGCCCGGGGAATCCCCCTGCACTTCGACAGCGGCGAGGGGAGAGAGGTTCCATGACCGGACGCGAGGTCGCGCTGGCGACGCTGCACCGGGAGGACGTCGCGCTCCCGTGCATCACAAGCTGCTTTGTTACCCACTCAACGTACATCAGCAGGGTCATCGGTCGCGACTACTGGGCCGACCCCGAGGCGAACTTCTGCGAGTTCGTGCGGCGCACAGGTGCAAACTTCGTCCCGCAGTGGTACTTCCCGCGCGAGGCGCAGCGGAAGCTCGAGACCGGTGAGATCATGCACCAGACCCGCCGCCACGAGGACGCCGGCTTCCGCTCCCCCGAGGACGTGCGCGACTTCATCGAGCAGCTTCCCGACGACGCGACCGCCGAGCGCGAGTTCGACGTCGAGAGGGCGGCGGGGGACTACGCGCGGACGATCATCACCCACTCGGAGATGATGGGGCCGGAGGTGCTGGTCATCGACGGCTTCGGCCAGGCCGACTTCATGGGCGCATACACGCGCTTCGGATACGAGAACTACCTCGCCTGCGCCGGCCTCTACCCTGAGATGATGCGGCGTTACTACCATCACTCCGCGGTCAACGCGCGACTGCGCAACCATGCGATCGTGGCCGCCATCGAGCGGCACAACCTCGCGCCCTTCGTGTACTCCGGGCAGGACATCTGCGGCTCGGGTGGCCCGCTGATCTCGCCGGCGATGCTGCGCGAACTCTACTTCCCGGAGCTGGCGTGGGCGATGGAGCCGCTTGTCGAGGCCGGGGTCGGTGTCATCTGGCACTGCGACGGGGACATCCGCCCGATCGTTGACGATCTGCTCGGCCTCGGGATCATGGGCCTGCAGGGCTTTGAGGAGGAGCACGGTCCGCGATGGGAGGATATGTGCGCGCTGACCGACCGCTCGGGCGAGCGGCTCAGTGTCTGGGGCTGCGTCTCGGTCACCAGCACGCTGCCGCACGGGACGCCCGAGGATGTGCGGAGGTCGGTGGAGCGATCATTCACGGTGGCCGGTCACGGGCGTGGGCACGTGCTCTCCTCGACCAGCAGCATCCTCCCCGAGACGCCGATGGCGAACATCGACGCGCTCTTCGAGCACGCGAAGCGGTTCGGTCGGGAGTTCCTCGGCGGCTGAGGGCGCACTCGGCCGCCCCCCCGCGCTCGAACAACCTCACGACCGTCCGGCCTCAGCGGGTAAGCTGCTTGATGTACTCCAGCAGGCCCAGCGCCTGCGGCGTCCAGGGGCTGTCCCGGTAGGGCGAGCGCCTGTCGTCGGTCTCGAACTTCCGGAGGATCTGTCGCGCCGCGTTGTAGTCCTCCATCGCGAAGTGCGCGACCGCCGTGTAGTACTGCAGTTCGAGCGCGCGGTGGCCGTCCGCATCCTCGCCCTGCAGCTCGTTGAGGCGGGTGACGGACTGCTCGGGCGACTGTGGGATGTCGAGAATCGCAAGGTCCACCCGGGCGTCGAATTTCGCGCCTGCGGCGTTGTCGGGGTCGAGCCGGATCGCGGCCTCGAGATGCTCGACGGCCGTGGCGTAGATCCGGCCCTCGGGCGTCGGGTCCATCTCCATGTACGCGCGCCCAAGCTCCCGGCGCTTCACCGGGTCACGCGGGTCCTCGTTGACCGCGGCTCGCAGCGCATGGAGCCGCGCGGCCTGGTCCAACTGGGCCGCGTACCCTACCGCGGGCATCGAGCCATGCCGCCGGAACAACTCCTCGCCCGACGGGTCGAGGAAGACGGTGATCGGATACATCGCCGCGCGCGTCTCGCCCGACGGATCCACGCCCGGGGAGACGCGGAGCGCGTGGCGGGCCTCGTCATTCGCGCGGTCGAGCAGGTCGAGCTTCAACGCCTCGAACTGCTTCGCCGCCTCCATCACCTCGGGGGCCGTCAGCGTCTGCTCCAGCATCCGCGTGACATCAATGCGCTGGCGCCGCGAGGTGCTCTGGCGGCGGTCCAGCCGGATCTCCTCGCGAGGCCCCACCCTCTCTCCGACCTGGTCGCCGAGGTAGACGAAGATGAAGATCGGCTTGCCGGATTCCTCCGCCGCGGCCAGCGCCGCCTCGTAGCTGTCATGCCAGTTGATCTTCGCGAGGGCGGGCCCGGCGATCAGGCAGACCAGCGCCGCGATGAGCAGCGCGGCGGTCGGCCATCTTCGCATCCGTGCGCTCGTCGCGTTCTTCACAGTCGCTTCGCGTCCTCTGTGCGCATGATGTAATGCACCTGATGCACGAAGTCCTCGAAGCCGAAGCGCGGGTAGAACTTCCTCCCGACCTCATTGGTTGCCAGTGTCTCGATCTTGATGAGGTCCATCCCGAGTTCCTCGAAGCGGTCGAGGGCCGCGTTGATCAGCGTCGTGCCGATGCCCTGCCCCTGTGTGTCGGGGGCCACGGCGAGGTTCGGGATTCGCCCGATGCCTGACTCCTCGTCGGTGACCGTCGTGATGTAGCCCAGGATCGCACCGTCGTCATCCTCCGCGACGAGTACGCCCTCGGGCTCGGCGGCGATGTCATCGTCGATATCTCGGGCCTTTCGGTCCGCCCAGGTGGTGTCACGGAGCGGGCCGAATTTCCCCTCGAGTATGCCGTGGATCGACGCATCGCGGAATGAGGCTGCGGTGATCTCGTGGAGTCGCTCGCGGTCGCTTTCCTGATAGGGTCGGATGGTCACCATCGGATCGCTCCTGGTACGCCTGATGCGGGGGATTCTGTCCGGGCTCGCCGGTCATGCGCCAACTGTCGTCAATGTACTGTCCTCGCGCACTGCTGTCAAGCCGGGAGATCGAGCGATCGCCCCCTGCGCCGAACGGGCGAGTGGATTGCGGCAGGTCATCCGCGCGTCGCCACGAATACTCAGGCGTACGCAGGCTGGTTCTGACGGATGGAGACTTGAGAGGCTGGGGAACGATTGGGCCAGTCAGTTGACAGTTCATGCGATCAAATGCGCGTTCTTCGCACAGGCGCGGTCATTGGTTCAGGGGGGCTGATTGTCGGAATCGGCCTCGGTGTCGCCGCAAACATGCGGGTGGCCGGTCTCGGGGTGGCTCCCGCGCTCGCCTCTGAAGCGCTCCACCTGCGGTCGGCGGTCATACTCTTCTACGGCTGCGTCGCGCTGTTGCTGTCGGTGCTCTGGTCACGGCTCGCTCGTGACGCGCCGGTAATCGCGCAGCTTCGCGGCCATGTGGACCGCACGTTGATCCTGTGCGCGATCGGCCCGCCTCTGGTGCTCGCGGCCAACTACGCGATCGTCAGGGGCCTGATCTCCGACGTCGTCGCTCTGCTGCCCGCGGCGCTGGCGCTGGCTGTCGCCGGCCTTTACTCGGCCGTCGCGCATCGCCTCTCGGGGATCACGGGAGTCGGGATCGCTGCGCGACTGGTGCTGCGCAGCAGCTACGCCTGGCTGTCGGTGGCGGCGCTCGCGCAGTTCGCCTGGGTTGCCGCGCGCGTTTTCGGAAGCCACGCCGACCTGCTGTGGTACCTCGAGCGCCCCGCGCTGGAGGTGGCGGCGATCGGGTTCGGCCTGACCGCCGCGCTCGGAGTGCTTCTGACGAACCTCAACACGGTCTATCACTCGCGGAACATCACGCAGACGCTGATGCGCACCTGCCAGGCCGCGAACGGCCTGATCGCGCTCTGGGGGCTGTCGCTGATGTGGTCGATGCGCTTCCCGGGCGGCTACCAGGGCCTCGCGTCGGCGGTGATCGGGATATCGCTGCTCTTCGTCCTCGCGCGGGTCGCGGCCAGCAGCGGGCTCCTGCAGCGCTTCCGGCTTCCGCGGCAGAGCGACCGAGGCGGGGGCGATGGGCCGCTGGCCGGCACACTGGCGGCGGCCGTGATGCTGCTGGTGGCGATCACGGGGGTGCTTGTCGGGATGTCCGCGGTGCTGCTGGCGGCGACCGGGGAGCAGCCTGCCGCCGAGATGCTCGCGGCCGAGATCGTCGCGATCGGTCTTGGGATGGTGCCTCTCTCGCTCGGAGCCGCCGTCTCCGCGCGGGCACGGGGTGTCGTGGCCGGACTGTCCGCGGGGAGTCTGCTGATCGGCGTCGGGACACTCCTTGGGCTGATCCTCTGGCCGCTGCGCGGCGCGCTGGCCGACCCGCTCGGCGGCCTGGCCGCCGGGGCGGAGATTCTCATCGCGGCGGGCATCGTGCTGATGGCGACCGCGGTGAGGAGGTTCGCCGCAGCCGGGCAGTAGTCGTTGGCGGAGCAGCCCGGCTCGGAATGAAGAAGCGGCCGCCACGATCGTGGCGGCCGCTTGAGTTGGCTTGTATGACGGATGTGCGAGCGCTCAGGCCGCGGGCTCAGCCTGCTCCCCGATCGGCTCGGGCAGCGGCACCGTGGCAAGCTCCTGGTTGGCGAGCGAGCCAAGTGGCATCTCGAAGGGGCGCCCCGTCTCGTTGTATCCGAGCTTCTCGAGCGCCTTCTTCGCCTCCTCCTGCACGAGCGGGGCGGCGGCGCCGCTGGTGAGCTTCGCCGCGGATGCAGTCTTGAGCGCCGGGATCGCCTCGCGGTCGGCGATCTCTCCGAGCATCCACGCCGAGCGGGCGCGGACGTGCTGCGACAGGCGCGGGTTGTTGGCCAGCGCCGCGATCCCCTCGATGATCGGGTCGGGCTTCTCGTCGGTCACAAGCTCCCGGCCCTTCTTCACGAGACCGACCGCGGCCATGTCGCGCAGCTCGTCGTCGCGCTCGAAGACCTCCGTGAGTGCTACGATCGCCCGCTGGTCGTTGAGGTTCGCGTGTGCGAGAACCGCGCCCCTCCGGACCTGAACGTCCTCGGCCTCGATCTGCTCGTTGAGCCGCACCATCGGGTCGAGGCCGCAGCCGGAGATCAGCAGAAGTAGCGTCAGGGCCGCAAGTGTCGCGCTGCCGATCCGGCCCCGATGCAGTCGTGGTGTATGCGCCATCGGGCATTCCGTCCTCTCAGGTGCGTTACCCACCGATAGGCTCCTCTCCAGCGGCCACGCGCACCCAGTAGTGATCGTCGTTGAGCGCCTCGTTCATCGCGCGCTGGACCTGATCGCGCAGTTCCGCGGGCACACGGACCGTCGAGAGCCCGTGGATGGCCGCAACGCGGACGCTGCCGACCTCATCAGCGACTGCGCGCAGCAGAACCTGCACCGCGCGGGCGCGCACCTCGGCGCTGTCGTCCAGCGAGGCGAGGTCGGTCATGGCGTAGCAGGCGGCCTGGCGGACGGTCGCGTTGTGCTCCTCGGGTCCGCAGGCCTCAGCCAGCACCTCCGCCGCCGTCTCGGCAGGGCTCTCGGCTGCGTCACCCACGTGCTGCCGCGCGGCGGCGCCGAGGATCGCGACTGCCCTGACGGCCTCGATGCGCAGTTCGATGGTGTCGTCAGACCACTCCTCGGCCTCCTCCGCCGGAGCCTCGGCTGCCGCCACGGCTACCTCTTCGGCAGCCTCCTCTGCCGGCGCTTCGGCGGCCGCTTCAGCGGCTTCGACCGGCTCCTCCGAGATGGCCTCAGCCGGTTCCTCAACGGCGTCCTCAGCGGGCTCTTCCTCGGGCTCAGGCGGTGGCGGTGGCCTGTCGGTCGCGAGTCGCGCCATCTCCGCGAAGTGAGCGCCGGTGCGCAGGCGCTGGATGGCCCGGACGGCGGCCAGTCGCACCTGCATCGGCTCTTCCTGGTCAGTGGCGAACATCGCGATGCGATCGCCCGCGGCGCGCACATCTCGCTGCGCAAGGGCGGTGATCGCGGCGGCCCTCACGATGGGGTCGCGAGCCTGCAGCGCGTTGAGCAGGACGTCGCGGGACGCCTGGCCTTCGACCTCACCAAGAAGCGTGACGGCACGCCAGCGGACGTGACCGGCCTCCTGCCCCGCGATCTGAATGAGCTGCTCCCGGACAGATGGAGCGCGTTCGCGCAGCGACATCATCGCCTGAGCGGCGGCCGCGTGATCGGGTGATTGCAGTTCCTCCATCAGCCGATGTGTCTCGCGAGATCGCTGCCACAGCGTGATTGCATAGACTCCGCCGATGACCGCCACGGCGACGACCAGCAGCGTCAGGGTGCGTCTATTCACATTCATCAACTCGCTTCTCTGTCGTTTCGCGCGCCGGTCTTCACATGCGCTCCAGGATGCGGCGGAAGATCTCCCGGCCGGCCCTGATCTTTTCGGGGTCCGGCTGCTCGTCCTCCGGGAGTTGCTTGATCATATCCATGGCCCTCGCGTCGCCGATCAGGACAAGTGCCGAGGCCAGCCAGTCACGCTCAGTCCGGTCGCCGGTCCGGCCCCTGGCGTCGAGGATCGGGTCAACGGCGGGCTTGCCGATCGCGGCGAGTGTCGCGATCAGCCATGTGCGCTCCCGTGGATCGGTCTCCTCACGGAGCATGGTGACCAGCAGATCCACGGGCTGGCCGCCCATCACCGCAAGGCCGGCCGCCGCGATGAATCGAAGCTCCTCGCTGTCGGCGGTGTCGAAGACGCCGATGAGCAGTTCAGAGGCCTGCGAGGGCTTAACCTCCTCGCCGAGCCGCAAGCGGCCCTCCTCGGCCTGTGCGAGGCGCTGGCCGATGTGTCCGATGGCTCGCGAGGCCGCCTCGGCGTAGTCGCTGCCGACGGCGAGGCGCGCGCCGAGGGCGTCGAGTGACGCCTCGGTGCCGACCCACTGCAGCGCCGAGATGGCCATCAGCCGCAGCCGCGAGCTGGAGGCGGGATCCTCCACGGTCTCCTCGAGGCGGATGCGGACTGTCTCGCGCTCGCCGGGCACGTCCGTATCCACCGTCCCGACTGCGCGGATCAGCTCACCGCTGGCCGCGGGAGTGTGTTCGGCGAGGATGATCGCCGCCCGGCGGGCGGCGTTCTCGTCGTCGCCCTCGAGCAACGTCGTGAGCATCTGATCGACGTCGCCGAGGCGCCAGTTGATCAGCACCTGCATGGCGGTCTCGCGCACGCTCGCGATGCTGTCCGCGAGTGCCTCGACGAGGGCGTCGGTGGCTCGCTCATCGCCGATCTGCCCGAGGCCCCGGATCGCCTGTTCGCGAACCGGCGCGGGCGCGGACTGGACGGCGGCCTTGAGCGGCTCGGTCGCGGCGTTCGACCCGGTGGTCCCCAGCGCCCGGGCGGCGCCGACCCGTGCCTCCACGCGCGCCCCCCTGTCAGCAAGCAGTGCCGCGGCGGGCTCGACGGCGTCCGCCCCGATCTGTCCGAGAGCGATCGCGGCCCAGCGCACGGTCTCGGGGTCGGGCGATGTGCGCATCGTGTTGACGAGCGGCTCGACCGCCGCCTCTCCGATCCGCGCGAGAGCCTGCTGCGCGACATACGCGATCCGAGTGTTCTCACTGCCGAGGCGCTGCACGAGCACCGGGATGGCGGGCCGGCCCAGTCGCGCGAGCGCGTCACGCGCGGCGTAGTAGACGGCCGCGTCGGCGTCGCCGAGCGCGGTCGCAAGCTGCGGGAGCACACGCTCGTCGCCGAGGTTGCGCAGTGCGCCCGCGGCAGCGCGACGGACCTTAACCTCCGCGTCGGTGAGCGCCCTCCCGAGCGGCAGCACCGACTCACTGGTGCCGATGACGGCGAGAGTCTGCGTGGCGGTGAGGCGGACATCGACCTCCGGGTGCTCCAGCGCCGGGGTCAGTGGCGCGATGGCGGGCGGGCCGATGCGCTCAAGCGCGGTGGCGATCTCGGCGGTCGCGCCGATGCGGTTGGTCCTCAGAAGAGTCGCCAGCGGCTGTGCGGCCTCGGGGGCTCGCAGTGTGCCCAGCGCGGCGGCTGCCGAGGCCCGGACCTCCGGGCGCCGGTCGTCGAGCCGGGCGATCAGCGGCTGGACCGCGCCGTTGGTGATGGCGGTGTCTCCGAGACCGCCGATGGCGGAGGCGGCCTTGCGCCTGACCGGCCACGCGCTATCCTCAGTGAGCCGCTCGATCAGCGGCGGGACGACACGGCGCCCCTTCTCTTCGTCAAGCAGCGCGGCGACGGTGCCGAGGATGTCGGCGGCGGCGAGGCGCACCTCCGGGTCCTCGTGGTCGAGAAGCTCATCGATGACCGGGTCGAGCGCGGTCTCGCCCATGGCCTTGAACGCGGCGAGGCCCGCCGTCTTGGAGCGCCGGAAAGCCGCCGGGCCCTGGTCGAAGGCGGGCTCCGCCTGCTTCATGACGCGCAGCAGTGGAACGACCGCGGGCTCACCGATGCCACCGAGCGTGGTGGCTACCAATCCACGGACGGCATCGTCGTAGACATCAATCAGGGGCATGAGGGAGGCGACGGCGGGCTCGCCGATGGCCCGGAGAGGGGCGCCTGCGGCTCCACGGACGGCGGCGTCCTTGTCCTGCAGAGCCAGCACGAGGGGACCGACCGCTCGCTCACTCAGCGACACGAACAACGCGTCGATGCGCGCGGCCACCGGCGCGTCAACCAGCGGCTTAACCGCAACAAGCTGCTGGAGCGCGCTCTCGGTCCCGACTGCTGCCGCGGCCTCCACCGCCCGATCCTGGACCCACCTGGGCTGATCCTCCAGTGCCAGCGCGAGCTTCTGCTGCTCGACGAGCCTGGCGACGGCACTGATGCGCGCCTCCGGCGGCCGCTCCGCGATGATCTTCAGCAGGCTGTCAACCTCAGTCCTGCGATGGGCGACAAGAACCACCACGGAGAGCACCAGTGTGATGATGACGATCCAGGTGATCTGTCGGCGGGTGTCCTGGTCCAATGACTTCAACTCCTCGTCCCGTCCTCCGGCATTGCCGCTGTGCGCCCGGTGACTAACTCTCAATGATAAGCGAACCCGCACAGCATCGGCGTACTGTGTGCGGGCGCCTGCTCTGTCCGGGTGGATGATGTACCGTCAGATACTCCTTATTCCCGCTCCCGCCTGCGGTCTCCTCCATGCCGCGCGAAAAAGCATCTCAAAGAACCCGCCAGGCAGGTTCGCACTCATGGAAGACCACCCTCAGCCCGGGGAACTGCTCGCCGAGATAGCCCGCAAACTGCCGCACTCCCGGCTCCTCGCTGACCGCATGACCGGTCTCGATCAGCGCCACGCCGCAGTCGCGCACCATCCGCATCGCGTACTCGTCGGACTCCCCGGCGATCAGCACGTCGGGGTCAAGCTCGATGACGGAGTTGAGGAACCGCGCGTTCACGCTCAGCCCCGTCCCCCCCCACGGCAGCCCCACGCGGGAGACCTCCCGGTCGAGATCCCCGCTGACGCGCACCGCGGACATTCCCGTGCGCTCCCTAACCTGCGCCGCCAGCTCGTGGACGGTGGTCGGCGGGATCCCGAAGAGGCTCACGAAGCCGTCCCGGACGACCGGCTCGCCGAGCCCCAGCATCTCCACGAACGCCCGGTGAATGCAGAAATGATCGAGCGTTCCGTGCGCGCGGAAGAGCGTGATTTCGTGCTTCGCCAGCGCGCTGATCCGCCTGCGATTCACGCGCCAGGTGAGGTGCTGCGCGAGATCCCCGTCGTCGCGCCAGGGATAGGGCATCTGCAGCAGCTCGTGTACGATCAGCAGCTCACAGCCCTCCGCCGCACAGGCCTCGATGACCTCGATGGTGGGGAAAAATGCAACCATCACCGCGGAGACCTCCACCCCCGGGTCGCCCCAGCGAAATCCCTCATCCATCCCGAGCGCTCGTTCGGGCACAAGCTGCTCGATGAAGCTGCCGATCTCTCGTGCCTGCACCCGCGTCACGTCCCTCTCCTGGTGTATCCGATCGCTCAGGGTGTGGAGTTATTCGCCCTCGGCGACCGGACACCTCCGCGCTGGACGTTCCCACGGAAGGTCTTCGGCGGCGGCACGGTGAAGATGCCTCTGGCTGCGAACGAACGGATGACCCGTGCGCGGAAGAGCGCCGCGGGGTTGCAGGAGGCAACGACAATGAGTATCCCCCGGTGGCAGAGTGCCGGCGCGAAGTACTTCGGGCAGGTCCCCCTGTTTGACGCGGAAGACGGCGTCACGGTTCGCGAGCCGCTCGACGCGGGGAAGGGCTGGTGGGCCGGCGCGCCCAGTTGCATCCACGACGAGCAGTCGGGCGCGTTTTACCTTTACTACCGCATCCGCAAGCCCCGCGAGCTGGGCCGCGGCGTGGGCTGCCGCATCGCCCGCAGCGACGACGGGATCAACTTCGAGGACATCTGGTCGATCGGCAAGGAGGACATCGACAGCCCCTCGGTGGAGAAGGCGTGCATCTTCAAGGCCCCCGACGGCTCGTGGCGGCTTTACATGAGCTACGTGGACCCGGAGACGAACATGTGGCGGATCGACTGCATCGAGGCCGACGCGCCCGATGGCTTCGATCCCGATGACCGGCAGAAGATGTTCGTGCCCGAGGAGCTGGGCCTTGAGGGCATCAAGGACCCGGCGGTCTACCGCATCGGCCCGATGTACTACATGATCGTGTCGTACGCGCCGAGCAACGCCCCGGAGGTCTCGGTTGAGGAGAAGCACGGCACCGCCGACGTGTACAACACAGGGATCGTCAAGTCACACACGGGGCTCGCCACCAGCGGCTGCGGGCTCAACTGGCATTGGCAGGGGGACATCCTCTCCCCGCCGGATGACGGCTGGGACAGCTACTGCACGCGCATCGGCGCGATCATGCGCACCGACGCGGGATTCGTCGGGTTCTACGACGGCTCGGCCTCGGTCGAGGAGAACTACGAGGAACGCGCGGGGCTTTGCGTCTCCTACGATCTGCGAAGCTGGGAGCGCGTGACCCGCGCGAGGCCGTGGGTCGAGTCTCCTCACGGCTGCATCAGGTACATCGAGGCCGTCCCTGTGGGCGACGAGGTGTTCTTTTACTACGAGTGGACGCGCGAGGACGGCTCACACGAGCTGCGAGTGACGCGCGCGGAGGTGTCCTGACGTCGAACTGCAGCTTCCGGGCCTGAGGGGGGATGCTCCCATGTCGCGGGAGATCCTGTGCGGACCGGCCGTGTCGGGGAAAGCTCGGGCGGTGCTCGATGAATACGTGGCCACGATCACCGAGCACGGTGAGGATGCCGCACTGCTCGTGCTGCCCTCGCGGCTGGCGTGTGATCGTGTACGCCGCCGGCTGGTGGGGGCGGGCCACCTGCCGGGGCTGCTGGACGCGCGCATCCTGACATTCCCCGACCTCGCGCAGCTTCTCCTCGACGCCAACCACGCGAACGTCGCTCGGATCAGCCCGCTCCAGGAGCGCCTGCTGATGCGCCAGGTGGTGGATGAGCTGTGCGCCGAGGGCCGGCTGCGCGCGCTGCGCCCGATGTGCGCGTTCCCCGGCTTCATCGATGTGCTCCGCCAGGACGTGCAGGAGATCAAGCGCACCGCGCTGCGCCCCGAGCAGTTCGCCCGCCTGCTGGAGCGCGCCGGTGCAAGGAGCGCGAGCACCCGCGAGTTCGCCGGTGTCTACGCGCGTTACCAGCAGCACCTGCAGGAGCGCGAACTCTACGACGACGCGGGGCGCTTCTGGGCGGCGCGTGACGTGCTCCGCGATGGGAGACGCCGTCCCTTCGAGGATCTGCGGGTCATCCTGGTGGATGGCTTCGACGACTTCACCACCACGCAGTTGCAGGTCCTCGACGAGCTGGGCTCATCTGTCGAGCGGCTGGTCATCTCCCTGTGCCTCGAGCAGGATGCGCAGCGTCGTCCTGAGCTTTTCAGCCGCCCCGGGCGCACTCTCGAGCGGATCCGCGAGGAGCTGGGTGAGATCCCCCAGCGCTGGCTGGAGGCGGCTGAGGCGGATCATCCCCTCGCGGCGATGGGCCGGCGGCTCTTCGTCGAGGGCGCCGCGCCGGGTCTGCGGGAGGGAAGCGAGGCCGTCGAGGTGAACGAGGCGAGCAGCCAGCGGATGGAGGTGCGGCAGATCCTGGCGCGCATCAAGCGCCTGCTGCAGAGCGGCGTGGCCGCCCGGCGGATCGCGATCATCGCCCGCGACCCCGCGGGCTACCGCCGGGCGCTGTCGGAGATCGCGGCGGAACTCGGGGTGCCGCTCGACCTGCAGGCAAGCGAGCCGGTCGGCGCGCGCCCGACCGTGCAGGCGTTGCTGGACCTCGTGCGCATTCCTGCAGGCGACCTGCTGGCCACCGATGTGATGCGCCTGCTCAAGTCCAGCTACCTCGACCGGGCCGTGACGGAGGATGCCGAACTCGACCCTGATGAGATCGAGCGGGTCTGTGCGGCCGCGAGCATCATCGGCGGCCGCGTGGGCGACGACGACAGCGCGGCGCAGCACTGGCGCGAGCGCCTGCGCCGTTACCAGCGCCGCCTGCAGGAGGAGCGGCGGGCCCGTCGGGAGGGCGACGCGGACGAGGAGCGCCGCTGGTTCCGCGGCAGCGACGAGGAGCTTGAGCGCGAGTTGCTGCTGATCGACCGCGTCGGCGCCGCGCTGATGCACCTCTTCAAGAAGTTCGAGCCGCTGCGCGAGGCGGCGACGCTGTCAGGGTTCGTCGAGGCGCTCGCGCGGATCATGCGCGAGTTCGGGACCCTGCGCCTGCTGACGCGACCGGAGCGCGGCGGCGAAGGTAAGATCGCGGAGAGGGCCGCGGCGAACCTCGCCGCGGTGAACGCATTCCTCGACGCGCTGCGGGAGCTGGCGGGGGCGGAGGAGCAGCTCGGGGTCGCGCCGCAGGTCACACTCGCGGGGTTCCACGACGAGCTTCTTCGGCTGGCGCAGAGCGCGACATTCGTGCCGCCGAGCCCCGGAGCGGGTGTGACGGTCATCGACGCCGCACAGGCCCGGCGGCTGGAGTTCGACCACGTCTTTGTTCCCGGCATGACCGAGCGGCAGTTCCCGCGCGCGGCGAGGGAGGATGCGCTCTTCGGTGATGACGAGCGGCTCGACCTGGCCCGCGCGGGCATCCCGCTCGATCAGCGGCGGGAGGCGATGCGGGAGGACGCGTTTCTCTTCTACGTCATCGCGGCCGGCGCGCGCGAGCGGCTGACCCTCAGCTACCCCGGCACCGACGCGGAGGGCCACGAAGCGTTGCGCTCGTTCTACGTGGATGAGGTCGAGCGGTGCTTCGCCGAGCCGGTGCCGTGCGCGAGCTACGGTCTTGAAAGCCAGGTACCTGCGCCCGGCGAGGCGGCGAGCGAGCGGGAGTTGCTGGAGGGCGCGCTCTTCGGCGCACTCGGCTACGATGTGCTGCTCGACGCAGCGCTGCGCGACGAGGGCGTGAGCGCCCTGCGGGCCTGGGGAGCGGCGTATGATGCCCTCCCGCACCTCAGCGGGATGATCGCGCTGCAGGACCGACGGAGCGGCCGGGCGCCGCTCGACGAATACGACGGGCGACTCGGGGCGGAGGCCGCGGCTGAGGTCTCCCGACTCTTCGGCCCCGAGCGGATGTTCAGCGCCAGCGCGCTCGGGCAGTTCGGGCGGTGCCCCTGGGCGTACTTCGCTGAGCGCGTTCTGCGGCTCTCGGAGATCGAGGAGCCAGGCGAGGACGTGGACCGCGGCCTGCTGGGCAACACCGTGCATCGCTGCCTGCGCACGTTCTTCGACCGCTGGCGCGCACACCGCGAGGACCTGCGGATCGACGAGGACGACCGCGAGCGGGCGTTGGCGGTCCTCGACGGTGCCATCAGCGAGGTCTTTGAGGCCGAGACGCGCCTGGGGACGGTGGGCGATGAGGTGATCTTCGAGATCGAGCGGGAGAAGGCCCGGCGTGACCTCCACGCATGGCTCGACTGGGAGATCGAGCATCTGCAGGCGGAGGGGCAGACCGCGTGGCTGATGGAGCAGCAGTTCGGCTACGAGCGCACCGAGCCGGTGGTCATCGGTGAGGGCGACAGGCGGGTGATGCTGCGCGGTCGGATCGACCGGATCGACCTCCTCGACGACTGCGATGGCGCGCCCGCGTTCGCCGTGTATGATTACAAGACCGGCGCGATCCCGGCGAAGAAGCGGATGCTCGACGGCGGTGACGTTCAGCTTCCGGTCTACGCGCTGGCCGGGCGGCAGATCGTCGGCAACCCGAACGCTGTCTGTGCGGACTGGGGGTATTACTCGATCCGGCGGCCCATCGAGCTGAAGAACCGTCCGGGCAGGAAGACCCCCGTGGCAGAGATCGAGGAGTACATTGCGAGCGCCTCCGCGTGGGCGCTGGCATACGCGGAGGCGATCAGGTCCGGGGAGTTCGCGCCGCAGTCTCCCTCCGGCTGCGGCCGGTGGTGCTCGCTGCGCGGGGTCTGCCGCTGGGATGAATTCCGCTTCGCGCGCAAGCGGATCGGGGGGCGCTCCCATGAGTGACGCGGCGACCAGGGAGCGGATCGAGCGGCGCCACGCGGAGATCGCGAAGGACGTGCGCGACCTCAGCCGGAGTTGGATCATGACCTCCGGCGCGGGTTGCGGCAAGACGTATCAGATGGTGCAGCGCTACGTCGCGATCATCGAGCAGGGCACTGAGGTCTCCAGCATCATCGCGGTCACGTTCACGGAGAAGGCCGCCGCCGAGCTCAAGGACCGGGTGCGGCAGGAGTGCCGCGCGCGGATGAGCGACCCCGCGCGCGATGAGGCTGACCGCCGGCGCTTCGAGACGGCCGCGCGGCAGCTCGCGATGGCGCCCGTCTCCACCATCCACGGCCTCTGCGCGCGGCTGCTGCGGGAGAACGCGATCGCGGCGGGCGTCGATCCGCACTTCACCCAGCTCGACGCGATGGGACAGGCGATGCTCCTGCGCGAGGTGCTGCGCGAGACGCTCCTGGCGCGACTGCACAGGGGCGAGCAGAGCGCTCGAATGTGCGTTGAACGCTGGGGCCTCGGCGGCGCGGCCGATGTGCTGCGCGGGCTGATCGACGACCGCGAGAGCCTCGCGGACCTGCTGGCGGATCCGCCGGGCGGCGACGAACTGCTGGCTCGCTGGGAGGCGGAGTTCGAGCGCGTCTACGCACCGATGCTCTCCGAGCTGACCTCCTGCGAGCACTGGGCGGAGGCGACCGCCTGCCTGCTGGCGGTCGAGCCGTGTGACAGAGATGACGCGGCCGCCGAGCGGCATCGCGCCGCGCGAGGAGCGCACGAGGTCGTCAGCGATCAGACGCAGCCGCTCAGCGCGCGGGCGGCTGCCTTCGGCGAGTGTCTCTCACTGGCACACAAAGGACACGTCGGCCGCAAGGACAACTGGTCGGATCGCCCCGAGGACCATCAGACGATCAAGGACGGACTCCGGGCGCTGGGTGAGCTGCGCGACGCCTGCAGAGAGCAGAAGATCGCCTTCCCCGAACTCGAGGACGCCGCCACCGCGCGAGTTGGCGCGGCGGTGCTGCGCGAGGCGTCCGCGGCGGCTTCGGCCTACGATGAGGCGAAGCGCGAGCGGTCGGCGCTGGACTTCGCCGATCTTCAGATACTCGCCCGCGACCTGCTGGTCGAGCACCCCGAGGTGCTCGAGCGCATGCAGCGCCGCTACCGGCACGTGTTGGTCGATGAGTTCCAGGACACGAACGCCCTTCAGAAGGAGATCATCTGGCGGATCGCGGGCGGCGACGCCGAGACCGGCGCGCCACCCCCGGGAGGCGGTCTCTTCGTCGTCGGCGACGCGAAGCAGTCGATCTACGGCTTCCGCAACGCCGACGTGCGCGTCTTCAACCGCACCGCCCGCGACTTCACCACCCACGAAGCCGCCGGACCGATCCCGCTGGAGACCACGCGGCGCAGTCGTCCGCGACTCGTGGCATTCTTCAACGATCTCTTCGAGCGGCCCGAAGTGATGGGCTGCGAGCAGGGCGCCGACTACGAGGCGCATTACCAGCCGGTCAACGCCTTCCGTGACCCGCACCCGATGGGGGCCGAGGTCGAGCTTATCCTCATCCCGAAGGACGAGCTTGCGGAGGAGGCCGCGGAGGGGGGAGAGACCGAGAGTGTCGGGATTCGCGTCGCTCGCCAGCGGGAGGCCGAGGTGCTGGCCGCCCGCATCCGCGAGATCGTCGAGGGCGGCGAGCCGCAGGTCCCTGACGGTGACGGCGGAGCCGCCCGCCCTCCGCGGTACGCGGACTTCGGGATGCTCTTCCAGGCGACGACGGACATCGGCGTCTACGAGTACGCGCTCCGGCGGGCCGGCGTTCCCTTCTACGCGGTGGCCGGCCGCGGGTTTTACAACCGCCAGGAGATCCGCGACTGCCTGAGCCTGCTGCAGGTGCTGGAGAACGCGGCGAACGAGGTGGCGCTGGTGGGTGCCCTGCGTTCGCCGATCTTCGGCCTCTCTGATGACACGATCTTCTTCCTCACACGTGAGCGCCGGCCGCTGATGGTGGCGCTGGGCCACGCCGCCGAGGGCGCGCACCCGGCGCAGGAGCGGATCGCCGAGGAGCAACACGCGCGCATCAGGCACGCTCGGGAGACCATCGGTCGGCTGCGGGCACTCCGCGACCGCGTGGGGCTCTCGGAGCTGATCGAGCGGATGCTCGCGGAGACCGGCCTCGGCGCGGTGGAGCTGACGCAGTTCGCGGGCAGGCAGTCCGCGGCGAACCTCGCGAAGCTCACCGACCTCGCCCGCTCCTTCGAGCAGCGAGGCGCGTTCAGCCTGCGGGAGTTCATCACATACCTCGGCGAACTCGTCCTGCAGGAGCCGCGCGAGGGTCTCGCCGACGTCTTCGAGGAGGGCGCGGATGTCGTCAAGCTCATGACGGTGCATGGCGCGAAGGGCCTCGAGTGGCCGATCGTGGTCGTGCCCGATCTCGGTCGCTCACTCCCCGTCTCACGGGATCAGGTCCGCGTCAGCCCGGCGCTGGGCGTCGTGCCGCCGATGGAGTCGGAGGACGGCGGCACGCGCTGGGGCGCGGTGGGGGAGAGCCTGCGCGCCACCGAGGCCCTGCACGACGAGGCGGAGCGCAGGCGGCTGCTCTACGTCGCGCTCACTCGCGCCCGGGACATGCTGATCCTCTCAAGCGCGCTGGAGTTCGCCGGCAGCGAGGATGACCGACGTCTCAGCGCCGGGTACTGGCTTACCTGGCTGACCAAGGGCCTCGGCCTCGACTGCACCGTCGTCGAGGATCGGCAGGAGATTCGCGGCGGTGACTGGTGCGCGCGGGTCAGCGTTCCATCGGCCGAGGCCACGGAGTCCGAGGGCCGCCGACTCGGCGAGGGCCGGGCCGACCTGTCGATCCTCCGCGAGGCCACGGCCCGTGACGCGGCCCCGCTGCCCGACCGCGTCCTGGCCGTCGAACTCGCCGCGGTGCCGCCCGATCATCTCTCCGTCAGCGCCCTGCAGTGCTACCGCGTCTGCCCGCGGCGCTTCTACCTGCGCCACGTGCTGGGGCTGGCCGAGGCGCCGGGTGATGGCGACTGGTTGCACGGCCTCTCGGCCGTCCGCCGAGGTGACGTCGCCCATCGCGTGCTGGAGATCGTCGGGCGTGGCGGTCTCGACGACGGGGCGATCGCCACCGCGCTCGATGAGGCGATCGGCTCGGGCGCGCTGGCAATCCGCGTGACCGATCACGAGCGCAGGGGCATTGAGCGCGCCGTCCGATGGTTCATCGAGGACGCGACCCTCGATGACGACGCGCCGATCTACCACGACTGGATCGCGCGGGCAGGCAGGCTTCGCGCCGAAGTGCAGTTCACCGCACCACTCGCGGGAGCGCAGATCGAGGGGACGATCGACGCGCTGGCGGAGGATTCGCGCGGCGCATGGCGCATTCTTGATTACAAGACAGGGAAGCCGACGCAGCAGGCCCGCGACGCCTACCGCTTCCAGGTCGGCCTCTACTGCGCGGCGGTGCGGGAGGTCGCCGGGAGCATTCCCGTTGACGCGGCGATCGTGCTTCTCGACGCGGCGAAGGTCGTGCGGGTGGAGCCGGAGGAGGCGGCGGCGCAGGCGTTGGAGGAGGCCGAGCGCGTCATCGAGGCCGTCGGGCGCGGAGCATTCCCCTGCGCGGACGCCTGCGCGGGCGACGCCTGCCGCCTTGCGTACGCCTGTCAACTGACGTAGTATGTGTTTCTGCAGCTATCACCCGGTCGGGGCGGCGATCTGCTCTGAGCAGTGGACGTCGGAACGTGGAAGGGGTGCGCAAGTGCGCCGGGCGCGTGTCGCCATCATTGGTCTGATGATCGCTCTGCTTGCCGGCTGCGGCAATGACGAGGATTCGGTGGCTCGTCTGCGCGCCGAGGTGCGCAAGAATCCCGAGTCCGTGGACGCGCATCTGAAGCTCGGGGAGGCGTACATGGAGGATGAGAGCTACCACGATGCCTTCATCCAGTACTCCTCGGCCCTCGACCTTGACGCCTCCTCCTTCGAGGCGACCTTCGGGCTGGCCCGCGCCCATGAGGCGCTCAACAACATCGACGGCGCCTCCACGCGCGTTGAGGAGGCGCTCAGACTCAGGCCCGGCGACGCCGACGCGCTCGCGTTGCACGGCAAGCTGCTGCTGCGCGCCAACCAGCCGGAGGAGGCCGCCGAGGCCCTCGTGAAGGCCGTCGAGGCCGATCCGGGTAACGAGGAGGCGCACAGGTACCTTCCCGCCGCCTACCTCCGCAGCAATCAGCTTGCGCGCGCGGAGGACGCGGCGCGCGCTGCCGTCGAGGCACTTCCCGACAGCGTTCACGCACACATGAACCTCGCCAGCGCCCTGCTCGCGCGCGACAGGCCCGATGAGACCGAGCGGGTGCTGCGCGACGCCATCGCGCTCGATCCGTCCGATCCCGTCCCGCCGCTGCGGCTCGCCGAACTGCTCGTCCAGCAGGATCGCAACCTCGACGAGGCCGTCGAGCTGAGTGAGCGCTCCGGGGAGCTGGCCCCCGGCGAGGGCGACCCCGAGGCCGTCGCCGCACTCGCTCTCAGGAAGCAGGGCCGACATGAGGAGGCGCTCACTCGCCTTCACAGCGCCGCGATCGCGAACCCCCGGAATGTGCGGCTGTGGCTGATGCTCGCCTCACTGCATCGCGAACTCGGCAACGAGGAGGCCGCCGGGCAGGCGGCGAGCATGGCCTTCCGCTTCGCCCCCCGGCGGCGGCTGCGCTCTACGCCTGGCCTCGCCGACGGGGCGCCCCCCGGCATGATCGACGCACCACCGCAGAGCGCGCCGGCACAATCCGCCCCACCCGAGGCGGGGGAGTGACAGGCGCCGACCGAGGGCCGACCGAGGTGTCTTTCTGTGAGCCGATGGTCGCATGACGCAGTCGCATTCCGGAGGTACTGCAATGCCGGAGCCTTCCACCGCCGGGCTTGAGACGCTGCAGCGCACACTGCACGAGCGCGATGAGCAGATCCGCGCCATCCATCGGATCACCGCCGCGCTTGGAGGCATCGTCAGGCAGCAGGACCTGATCCGTGAGGCGCTTGAGGTCTCGCTCGAACTCGTTCACGCCGGAGCCGGGTCGATCATCCTCTACGACGCCGACCGCGAGAAGCTCATCTTCACTCACGTGGTCGGCCCCACCGCCGATGAGCTTGTCGGGATGGAGCTTGACCCCGACCAGGGCATCGCGGGCGCGGTCTTCCGCTCCGGCGAGCTTCGGATCAGCGAGGACATGACCGCGGAGGAGGATCATGACACGCACGTGGGGGAGAAGGTCCACTACGTCACGAAGAACATGGTGACCGTCCCGCTCAAGAGTGTCGAGGGCGATCCCATCGGCGTCATGCAGGTCCTCAACACCGCCGAGGGCACGTTCTCCGAGGCGGATGTCAACGTCCTCGCCATCCTCGGAGCGCAGATCGCCTCGGCCATCGAGACGAGCCGGCTCCACGAGAGGGCCCGCCTCGCCGAGGTCGTGCAGTTCATCGGACACATCTCACATGACGTCAAGAACATGGTCACGCCGGTGCAGACCGGCGCCGAGACGCTGGAGTTCATGCTCGAGGACATGTTCGCCCGGCTCGAGCAACTCCCCGGCGACGGCGAGCAGGCGGCTTCGCTGGACGCCGCCGTATGCGAGGTGCGCGACTTCTACCCGGAGATGATCTCCATCATCGTGGACGGCTCCAACAACGTGCAGGAGCGCACGCGGGAGATCTCCGACTGCATCAAGGGCATGATCAGCGAGCCCAGCTTCGCCCCGGTGGATCTCAACGCCCTCGTCGAGCGAGTGATCCGGCCGCTGAGTCTCGTCGCCGAGGGCGGGGGCGTCACACTCTCCGATCAGCTCGCCGCCGACCTTCCCGAGGTCGTCGCGGACGATAAGCAGCTTTACAACGCCGTGTACAACCTCGCCAACAACGCCATCCAGGCCTGCGAGGAGGGCGAATCGGTGACGATCATCACCGGCGCTGAACCCTCCGGCGAGTGGCCCGAGGGCGCTCATCTGTGGCTGGCGGTCGCCGACACCGGCTCGGGGATCCCCGAGCACGTGCGGGAGAAGCTCTTCACCGATGACGCGATCTCGACAAAGCCCGGAGGCACCGGCCTCGGCACCCGCATCATCGGTGATGTCGTCCGCGCGCACGGTGGTGTGATCGACGTTGACAGCGAGGTCGGAGTCGGAACCACGATGACGATCAAACTGCCGCTGACCCGCGACGAGAGCTGAAGCCCGCGCGGTCGTTCGTCTGACTCACCGTGCCGTTCCCGCAAGGAGGAGACAGTCAACTCATGGACACCTTCGAATTCCGCAACCCGGTCCGCCTGGTCTTCGGCCAGGGAGCTTTCGATCAGATCGGCGAGCGCTCCGCCGAGTTCGGCGGCCACGCGCTGCTGGTGACAGGCCGCGGCTCCGCCCGCAGAAGCGGCCTGCTCGATCGCGCCGTCGGGCGTCTTGAGGATGCCGGCGTCCGCGTCACGCTCTTCGAGCAGATCATGCCCAACCCCACCGATGGGATTGTCGATCAGGGCGGCGAACTGGCCCGCTCCGAAGGAGTAGACGTGATCGTCGCGGTCGGCGGCGGCTCACCGATGGATGCCGCCAAGGGCATCGCCGTCGCCGCCACTCACGACGGCCCGATCGCCGAGTTCCTGCGCGTCGAGGACCGCCGCCTGCCCACCGAGGCCACGCTCCCGATCATCTGCGCGACCACCACCTCCGGCACCTCGTCAGAGCTGACGCCATTCGCCGTCATCAGCACCACCGCCGCGACCATGAAGAGCGCCATCGGCAACGACAACATCTACCCGAAGGTCGCGATCGTCGATCCGCAGACCACGCGCTCGTGTCCCGAGAGCGTCACCGCCAACACCGGCGCCGACGTGCTCGCACACTCGATGGAGGGATACTTCTCCACCGAGGCCAACGCGGTCACCGACCTCTTCGCCGAGAAGGCCATCGGCCTCGTCGGCCGCTGGCTGCCGAAGGCGGTGCAGGACTGCGAGGACATGCAGGCGCGCGAGATGATGGCCCTCGCGAACGTCTACGCCGGCTACGTGCTCAGCAACTGCGGCGCGTCCGTCATGCACGCGCTGGAGCACCCGATCAGCGCGCATCACCCGGACGTCGCGCACGGCGCGGGCCTCGCGGTGATGTTCGCGTCATACGCCCGGCACTACTGGGATCGCGATCCGCTCAAGTTCGGCCGCATCGCCCACCTCCTCGGCCGCGGCGTCCCGGGCGCGCCGGTGGAGCAGTCGGCACAGTACGCCGTCGACGGGCTGACGAACCTTCTGTCGAGCATCGGCCTGAACATCGGCCTCTATGATCTCGGCGTAACGCGTGAGGAAATCCCGACGCTGGTCGATGACGCCCTGCACTACATGGCCGGCGCGGTCAGCAAGACCCCTGCCGACCTCACCCGTGACGATCTCATTCTCCTGATGGAGGACAGCTTTGAGGCGAACTGAGCCACGCCCCGAGCGCCCGCGGGAGCCGTGGGAGCGAGGCAGGTTCAGCGGGCGCGGGCTCCCCTGCCCGTCCGGACGTTCGCGGAGGAAGCGCAATGAATGACGTCACGCGAGCAACTCTGCACGGTCGCGCAGCCGCCACCGGCGTCGGCGTCCGCTTCGGCGGGGAGGTCGCGCTGGCGATCGCACCCGCCGACCTCGGCGGCGGCATCGTGCTTGAGCGCGCCGACCTCGGCCTGCGCTGGCCGCTTGATCTCGAGCACTCCGCGCCGGGACCGGGCTGCAGCCTCTCCGGTCAGGGCGAGGCTGCGGTGCATTTCGTCGAACACCTGATGGCCGCACTCTGGGCGCGAGGGGTCACCGACTGCCTCGTGAGTGTGGACGGCCGCGAGATCCCGCTCCTGGACGGCAGCGTGCGGCCCGTCCTCGCGCTCATCGACGAAGCCCGGGTCGCGCGCTCCGCCGAGCCGATGGAGCCGATCATCATCGAGGAGGCGCTGCTGTCGTCTGACGAGCGGCAGGCTGTCTGCGCGCTGCCCGGCGAGCCGACCTCGTACGCCTACGCGCTGTGGTTCCGCCATCCTATGATCGGGCGGCAGTTCGCGAGCTTCCAGACGGCCACCGACGACTTCGACGAAGACCTCGCCCCCGCCCGGACCTTCATCACCGTTGAGGAGGCCGAGCAGGCGCGCGAGTTGGGATTGCTCGCCGCAGGCAGCGAGGAGAACGCGATCATCATCCACGAGGACCGTGTCTCCGAGGAGCCAGCGCTGCCAGCGGCGTACGCGCGGCATAAGATCGTGGACATGATCGGTGACCTCTATCTGCTTGGCAGGCCGCTGGTGGGGCGCGTGTTCGGCTTCTACACCGGTCACGAGCAGAACCACGCCCTCGCGCGCGAGATTCGGGCGTGGTGCAGGGGCGCCGGTCGTTCGTAGGACGGCACGCATCGGCCGGGGTGGACCCTAAGGCCCCGCTCGCTTCGCTCGCGTGGACCTGACGGCGCGTCGCCGGGGGTGCGCCGAAGGCGCACTGCCGTTCCCGTCGTGTCGTTGCCGTTGTAGGGCGGGGACCTGTGCCCCGCCGGGTCGTTGTCCGGAGCGACGCATCTTCAGATGCGTCGGCCGTTGGTCGTTAGCCCTTGTCGTTGTGGCCCCGGCGCCCTCGCCGGGGGTGCGCCGAAGGCGCACTGTCGTTCCGGGTCGTTGCCGGTCATCGAGGATCGCGCAGGGGATGGGCCGGGGCGGAACCTCAGGCCCCGCTCGCTTCGCTCGCGGGGATCCGCGCCGCGGCACAGCCGTTGTCGTCCCTGTCGTCCCTGCCGTTGCCGCCGTTGCCGCCGTCTGCTTGCGACTTGCGACTGCCTCTTACACAGGGAGCTGATAGCCATGCAGTACCGTCAATACGCCGACACCGACATCCGACTCTCCGCGCTCGGCTTCGGAGCGATGCGGCTGCCCGATGAGGATGATTTCGCGGTCGAGTGCATGGTTCACGCGCTGGAGAGCGGAGTGAACTTCATCGACACCGCGCCCGGCTACCGGGGTGGTGAGGATCGTGAGGCCGGCTCCAGCGAAAAGCTCGTCGGCCGCGCGCTTAAGGCCGTCCCGCGCGAGCAGGTCTTCCTCTCCACCAAAAACGCCACCGGCAGCCCCAGCGCCGAGGGCTGGCGCGAGGGTCTGGAGACCTCGCTCAAGAACCTCGACACCGACTACATCGACATCTACCAGCTCGTGCACAACATGCAGTGGGAGAGCTACACCGAGAAGTTCCGGCCCAACGCCTGGGAGGAGGCGCTCACGGCCCGCGACGAGGGCCTCGTCCGCCACTTCAGCTTCTCGTCCCACGACACGCCCGAGAACATCATCAAGCTCCTCGAGGAGGGCATCTTCGAGAGCTGCATCATCCAGTACAACCTCCTCGACCGCGGCAATGAGCCGGTCATCGACTACGCCCGCGAGAACAGCATCTCGGTCCTCGTGATGGGGCGGTCGGCGGCGGCCGCCTTGGGATGCACTCCGAGAAGCTTGAGAGCATCGTCTCCGGCGTCGGCAGCACGCCCGAGCTCGCGTTGCGCTTCGTGCTGAGCAATCCCGGGGTTACGAGCGCCCTCTCTGGCATGAACACCATCGAGATGGTTGACGAGAACATCGCCACCGCCTCGATCGATGAGCCGCTGTCCGACGATGAGATGGTCCGGATCGAGGCGACGCTCGAGGAGAACCGGGCGCTCGCCGAACTCTACTGCACCGGCTGCGACTACTGCATGCCCTGCCCGCAGGGCGTCGGCATCTCGCGGATCTTCGCGGCAATGAACATGCACCGCGTCTGGGGGCTGACTGAGCCGGCGAAGGCTCGCTATGCCCGCCTCGGCCCCAACAGCCGCCGGGGCCTGCTGCAGGCCGATGCGTGCACCGAGTGCGGGGTCTGTGAGGAGAAATGCCCGCAGAACATCCCGATCATCGAGCAGCTCAAGGAGTCGCACGAGGCGCTGAAGAGCTGAGGGAGCCCGTGGCCATCCGCCGTGCCACTTGACCGGCGTCTGGCCGGTCAAGTCGTTGGCCGTCGCCGCTGCAGAGGAGTTGACCGACATGCGTCGCGAACCGATCGCTCGCTCCCTTGATGACGTTGAGCCCACGCCCTGCCCGTGCGGAGCGAGCCGGCGGGTCATCACCGCCGCCGATGATGCCCTCGTGGGCTTCCACGTCACCGAGATCAACGACGCCGAGGCGCACTTCCACCGCCGCACCACGGAGATCTACTACGTGCTCTCCGGTGCGGGCCGCCTGATCGCGGGAGGATCGGCATTCGACCTCGCGGAGGGTACCGCCGCGTATATCCCACCCGGCTGCGTGCATCGTGGCGAGGGCAGCTTCACCGCCGCCATCGCCGTCCTCCCACCGTTCGACCCCGGTGACGAGTTCACCGTCGCCGACGAGCTCCCACGACCGGCCAGGCCGCCGATCGTGCGCAGCCTCGGCGACGCTGAGCCCGTTCGCTCGGCCTGCGGCAGCAGCCGGCGTGTCTTCACCCGCGACGACGGCGTCGCCATGGGCCTGCACGTCGTGCACATCACCGCCGGCGACTGCCACTACCACAACCGCACTACCGAGATCTACCACATTCTCGAGGGCCGGGGCGCGCTCACGGTCGCGGGCGAGCGCCATCGCCTCCACCCCGGCCTGACCATCTACGTCCCCGCCGGGCTCGAGCATGGGGGAGAGGGCGACTTCCGCTGCATCGTCATCTGCGCACCGCCCTTTGACCCGGAGGACCAGATAGTGGTATAGTGCCCGCGTCGGGGAGCGCCTGCTCGCTTTCCGTTACAGCCGTTGACAGGAGGGAACCGGATGAAACTGCGCACCGCGCTGGTCGTGCTTCTCGCCGCCCTCATGGCGACATCCGCCTGGGCACAGGCCCGGACGGCCCCCGCCGGGGATGGCCCGAAGCCGGCAATGATCGTGGACGGCCGCGCTCTGACCCCGGCCGCGTGGGTCGAGGGGCTGCAGGGCGAGACCGTCACAGTGAACGGCGTCAGCATGATGTGGGTGGGCGCAGCCGCAAAAGCCGCGGGCGGCACCGCGACCATCGTGACCGGCCCCGAGGGCAAGCTCCTCCAGATCCGCTCCGGGATTCGCAGCATGGAGTTCCTCATCCTCCCGCACGGCGAGTTCTGGCGGCACCCGTGGGTCCGCAAGCTCATCGCCGACGTAAGCGTCTATCGCCTCCAGCCGATGCCCTACTGGCCCTACGAGGAAGCCAACATCCCCGCGAGGCCCCCGCACGGCGTCAACTGGAAGCGCCCCTACCTCGACTGGAAGCCCGATGAGGCGTGGCTGCTCATCAACCTCACACCGCCGCCCCCACCGGAGCCCGAACCGGTCGTAGTCCCCGAAAGGGACACGGAGGTCGCTGAGCCTGCGGCACCCGTGACGCGCCCGACGCCCGAAGATGCGCCGCCTGATGGAATGGGCGGTATGCCACCTGGTGGCGGCATGGGCGGCCCTCCCCCCGATGACATGATGATGGACGAGCCGCCGCCAATGTAGCACTCCGCCGAACATGACTGGACCTCAGGCCGCCGTGGCGATCACCGCCGCGGCGGCCTTCGCGTTTACGCCACGGTCTGTCAGTGTCGTTGCCTACGGCCCGTCGTTTGCACCGTCGCTGTCGTGGCTTGTCACCCGCCGCTCCCCAACAAAGGCATTTCCGCCCATTCTCTCGAACTCCCCGTCGGAGGTGAGCCACGATGATGGAAGACGGGAAGTTTCGCCTGTGGGTCGGCGGCTGCTCGCACCTTGCGACCGATCTGCGCCATGGCCGCAGGAGCCTGGCCGACGCGATCACCGACTCCGAGCGCGGGGGAGATGAGGGCGGGCCTGCCTTCGACTGGGACATCATGCTGCACCTCGGCGATCTCAAGGGCGCCCAGGACACGCCCACCGACGAGGACGGCGAGTTGTTTCTCGATCAGATCGGGGTGGCGGAGAAGCACGGCCGCGAGCACTTCTACAACCTGCTGGGCAATCATGACGCCAGCGGCCCCGACCAGCCCACGCAGTGGTGGTTCCGCACCTGGATCGACCCGACGGGGGAGAACACGCAGGTCTCCGGCGTCAGCAACGACGCGCGGCCCTTCCCCGTCACCGGCACCTGGGAGCGCTACAGCTTCGAGGTCGGGAACATTCTCTTTCTGGTGATGGGCGACCGCAACGATGGCGGGCCGCCCGCCGGTCGCGGACCGCGCGGCGGCTATCCGGCGGGCCGCATCACAGGCGAGACCTTCGCGTGGTGGCGCGAGATGGTCGAAACGCGCAGCGATCGCATCATCGTGAGCTGCCACCACCACATGCTGGAGGGCACCACGACGGCCAGCGGCCTCGGCGAGGGCGTCATGGAGGATCCGCGCGCCGGCCACACCTACCACGGCCGCTTCGAGGACGGCGCCCCTGAAGGCTCATCGTTCATCTACTTCCTCGACGACCGGCCTCACGCCCGCGCGTTCGAGAGCTACCTTGAGGGGAACTCGGGCGCGACCGACCTTTGGCTCGGCGGCCACACGCACTGCTTCCCCGATGATACATTCGGCGGGCGGAGCCTCATCGAGCGGAAGTGGGGCGCGTGGTTCCTCAACTGCGCCGCGATGACGCAGAATCACGCGGGGAAGGCCCCGCTCACGCGCCTGATCACGCTTGAGGACGGCAGCGACGAGATCCGGGTGCAGTCCTATCTGCACACCTCGCGCTTTGCGCCTGAGGGGTGGTGGGACGAGGGGGAGAGGGTGCTGAGGCTCGCAAAGCCGGTGGAGTTGTAGTCCGCCGGGGCCCCCTCCCGGCGTCCGCCGCGCGCAGCCTTGCCGGCAGTATTGTCGCCGGGAGCGTTCGCGCGGGAGGGCGGGAACAGATCGGCCGGGCACCGTGCAGATACGAAGACAGCCCGCCAAAGAAATGGCGGGCTGTCGATGTATTAGCCCCGGCGACGTCCTACTCTCCCACACAGTCACCCGTGCAGTACCATCGGCGCTGGAGGGCTTAACTTCCGTGTTCGGAATGGGAACGGGTGGTGCCCCTCCGCCAATGTCACCGGAAAATCTGATAGAGCCGCCGCTGCGGCTCCCCACATAGCGATCGATTCGTAGTTCGCATGAAGATTCTATTTGCGCGGCCAAGCGCTCGGCCTATTAGTACCGGTCAGCTGAACACATTGCTGTGCTTACACTTCCGGCCTATCAACCTGGTAGTCTACCAGGGGCCTTACAGCTCTAAGCTCGTGGAGACCTGGTCTTGGGGTCGGCTTCGCGCTTAGATGCTTTCAGCGCTTATCCAGACCGAACATAGCTATCCAGCTCCTGCCGCTGGTGCGACAACTGGTACACCAGAGGTTCGTCCATCCCGGTCCTCTCGTACTAGGGACAGCGCCCCTCAAGTCTCCAACGCCCACGGAAGATAGGGACCGAACTGTCTCACGACGTTCTGAACCCAGCTCGCGTACCGCTTTAATGGGCGGGCAGCCCAACCCTTGGGACCGAATTCAGCCCCAGGATGCGACGAGCCGACATCGAGGTGCCAAACCTCCCCGTCGCTGTGGACGCGCGGGGGAGATAAGCCTGTTATCCCCGGGGTAACTTTTATCCGATGAGCTCCAGCTCTCCCACTCGAGAACCGTCGGGTCACTAGGTCCTGCTTTCGCATCTGCTCGACTGGTCAGTCTCGCAGTTAAGCCCCCTTCTACCCTTACGCTCTATGCGCGATTTCTGGCCGCGCTGAGGGGACCTTTGAGCGCCTCCGTTACAGTTTGGGAGGCATCCGTCCCAGACAAACTGCCTACCAGATACTGTCTCCCGGCCGGATTACGGTCGGGGTTAGAGTTCCAACCACTCCGAGGGTGGTATTCCACCGGCGACTCCACTGGGCCTGACGACCCAGCTTCACAGTCTCCCACCTATCCTCTACACAGAGTGATCAAACTCAATACCAAGTTGCAGTAAAGCTCCACGGGGTCTTCCCGTCTTTCCGCGGGTAGCCAGCATCTTCGCTGGCACTACAATTTCGCCGAGTCCCTCGTTGAGACAGCGCCGGGATCGTTACGCCTTTCGTGCGGGTCGGAAGTTACCCGACAAGGAATTTCGCTACCATAGGACCGTCATGGTTACGGCCGTCGTTCACCAAGCCTTCGGCTCTGGCCTTCGCTTTGACCGAAATCGCCGCTAAGCCGTCCCCTTAAGCGTATGGCACTGGACAGGCGTCAGCCCCTATACCTCAGCTCACGCTTTGGCAGAGACCTGTGTTTTTGGTAAACAGTCGCCCCAGCCTTTTCACTGCGGCCGCCGGCCGCTCAGGAGGCAAGCTCCATCACGGACAGCGGCGCTCCTTATCCCGAAGTTACGGAGCAAGTTTGCCGAGTTCCTTAACGAGGGTTCTCTCGCGCGCCTTAGGATTCTCTCCTTGCCTACCTGTGTCGGTTTGCGGTACGGGCACCGTCCGGCATTCCCTAGAGGTTTTTCCCGGCAGCGTGGGATCAATCACTTCGCCACCATTACGGCGGCTCGCCAAGCCCCTCAGAGTATGTGGATGGCGGATTTTCCTACCATCCCTCCTATGGGTATGGCCGCGTTCAACCAATGACGCGGTTGACCTACCCTTCTGCGTCGCCCCTTCGGTACTAGCGCCGGAGCGGTGGTGCAGGAATATTAACCTGCTGTCCATCGCCTACGGCTTTCGCCCTCGGCTTAGGCCCGACTAACCTTAAGCGGACGAGCCTTGCTTAAGAAACCTTAGGCTTTCGGCGGCCGGGATTCTCACCCGGCTTTTCGCTACTCATACCGGCATTCTCACTTCCGCTTCGTCCAGAGGTCCTCACGGTCCTCCTTCAACCTAACGCGGAACGCTCTCCTACCACTCTTTCGAGTCCGCAGCTTCGGTACTACGCTTGAGCCCCATTGAATTTTCGGCGCGGAAGCACTTGGCCCGAAGGCCTCGACCAGTGAGCTGTTACGCACTCTTTAAAGGATGGCTGCTACTAGGCCAACCTCCTGGCTGTCTTGGCACTTCCACATCCTTTTCCACTTAGCGTAGTTTAGGGACCTTAGCTGGCGGTCTGGGCTGTTTCCCTTTCGACCACGAAGCTCATCCCCCGTAGTCTGACTCCCTGGTTGCGAGTGACGGTATTCGGAGTTTGGTTGGGGTTGGTACCCTGTCAAGGGCCCTAGCCCATCCAGTGCTCTACCTCCGCCACTGATCACCAAAGGCTAGCCCTAAAGCTATTTCGGAGAGAACCAGCTATCGCCAGGTTCGTTTGGCTTTTCACCGCTATCCACAGCTCATCCGAGCGTTTTTCAACACGCAACGGTTCGGGCCTCCACGCGGGATTAGCCGCGCTTCACCCTGGCCATGGATAGATCACCTGGTTTCGGGTCTGCAGCGTGCAACTGTGGCGCCCTATTCGGACTCGGTTTCCCTTCGGCTACGCGATTCACCGCTTAACCTTGCCACACACCGCAACTCGCCGGTTCGTTATGCAAAAAGCACGCGGTCACCCGGGCCCACCGAAGTGGACCACCGGGCTCCCACAGATTGTAAGCACACGATTTCAGGTTCTATTTCACTCCCCTCCCGGGGTTCTTTTCACCTTTCCCTCACGGTACTAGTCCGCTATCGGTCACTGGAAGTACTTAGCCTTAGGAGGTGGTCCTCCTGGATTCGCGCGGGATTTCACGTGTCCCGCACTACTTGGGAGAGAGCCGGGCTGCGCCAGCGCCTTTCGCCTACGGGGCTATTACCCGCTATGGCACACCTTTCCAGAGTGCTTCGGCTAAACGCTGCGTCCACCCTCTGCCTCTGTGGCGGCAGATGGCCCTTCCCGCTACACCCCATACGCAACGCCCACAAGCTTGAACACGTATAAGGTTTAGGCTGTTCCCCGTTCGCTCGCCGCTACTAAGGGAGTCGCGGTTGCTTTCCTTTCCTCGAGCTACTGAGATGTTTCAGTTCGCTCGCTTACCTGCCCCCTTCCTATGTGTTCAGAGGGGGGCTGACGTCCCGTTACGGACGCGTGGTTTCCCAATTCGGAGATCCCCGGGTCAAAGGTTGCTTGCACCTCGCCGGGGCGGTATCGTTGCTAGCCACGTCCTTCATCGGCTTCCAGTACCAAGGCATCCATCGTGCGCTCTGAGTAGCTTGACCGCGCAAAGAGAATCTTCATGCGCTGCATCACCTGTAGTCGGTGATGCGTCTACTACCTCGATCGCTATGCAGTTATCAATGTGCTCAACTCATCTGCTCGAACTGTGAGGTTCGAGGGTAGCTCCGAAACTCGGAGCCACTCCCCAACACCACAATGTCGATGGTGGAGACGACCGGAATCGAACCGGTGACCTCCTGCTTGCAAAGCAGGTGCTCTCCCAATTGAGCTACGTCCCCACGCTCATCCGCCTGCCGGGCGTTTGAGTGTGGTGGGCCCACCTGGATTTGAACCAGGGACCTCGCCCTTATCAGGGGCGCGCTCTGACCAACTGAGCTATGGGCCCGCACCGGTCAGATGGTGCCCACTGTGCGTCTCTGTAAGGTTCGCTGCGTCGCCGGACAGTTGAGCCCCGCGCTTTGTCCCATCCATAGGGGACGGGCGCGTGGGGCCCGATCGTCACTGTGATCGACGATCCCTGAAAACTGAATAGCGCACTACCGGTCTTTCACCAAAGATTAACCTTGTTTGAGACGGACGTGCCGTCCAAACTGCTCCTTAGAAAGGAGGTGATCCAGCCGCACCTTCCGATACGGCTACCTTGTTACGACTTAGTCCCAATCACTGGCCTCACCTTGGGCCGCCTTTCGACGGACTTCGGGTGCTGCTAGCTTTCGTGACTTGACGGGCGGTGTGTACAAGGCCCGAGAACGTATTCACCGTGGCGTTGCTGATCCACGATTACTAGCGATTCCAGCTTCATGGAGTCGAGTTGCAGACATCCAATCCGAACTGGGACCGGTTTTGGGGGATTAGCTCCACCTCGCGGTTTGGCTACCCTTTGTACCGGCCATTGTAGCACGTGTGCAGCCCAGGACATAAGGGGCATGCGGACTTGACGTCATCCTCGCCTTCCTCCTGATTACTCAGGCAGTTCCGGAAGAGTGCCCGGCCGAACCGATGGCAACATCCGGTGAGGGTTGCGCTCGTTGCGGGACTTAACCCAACATCTCACGACACGAGCTGACGACAGCCATGCACCACCTGTGATGGGGTCTCCTTGCGGAGAAAACGTGATCTCTCACGCGGGCCCCAACATGTCAAGCCCTGGTAAGGTTCTTGGCGTAGCATCCAATTGACCCACATGCTCCACCGCTTGTGCGTGCCCCCGTCAATTCCTTTGAGTTTCAGCCTTGCGGCCGTACTCTCCAGGCGGCTCACTTAACGCGTTAGCAGAACAGCACTGCCGGGGTTAATGCCGGCAACACCTAGTGAGCATCGTTTACGGCCAGGACTACCGGGGTATCTAATCCCGTTTGCTCCCCTGGCTTTCGCACCTCAGCGTCAGCAATGTTCCAGACAGCAGCCTTCGCCACTGGTGTTCCTCCCGATATTTACGCATTCCACCGCTACACCGGGAATTCCACTGTCCTCTCCCATGCTCTAGTCTGATAGTTCGGCGAGCAGTTTCGAGGTTGAGCCTCGAGATTGCACCCACCGCTTTCCAGACCGCCTGCGTGCCCTTTACGCCCAGTAATTCCGGACAACGCTAGCCCCCTACGTTTTACCGCGGCTGCTGGCACGTAGTTAGCCGGGGCTTCCTTTGGAGGTACAGTCGGGTGTCTTCCCTCCTGACAGGGCTTTACGATCCGCAGACCTTCATCACCCACGCGGCGTCGCTGCATCAGGCTTGCGCCCATTGTGCAAGATTCCCGGATGCTAACTCCCGTAGGAGTCTGGGTCATATCTCAGTCCCAGTGTGGCTGATCGTCCTCTCAGACCAGCTATCCATTGTCGCCTTGGTGAGCCTTTACCTCACCAACTAGCTAATGGACCGCGGGCCGATCTTCAGGCGCCGGAACTTTCCTGGTCCCCACTGTCGCGGGGGCAGCATATCGAGTATTAGCAGGGCTTTCGCCCTGTTGTCCTCGTCCTGAAGGCACGTTACCCACGTGTTACTCACCCGTTTGCCACTAAGCATGGAGGCTGCAACTACCCGAAGGTAGTTACTGTTACCATGCTCCGTGCGACTCGCATTCATTAGGCACGCCGCCAGCGTTCGTCCTGAGCCAGGATCAAACTCTCCGTTGAGAAATCCTGTATGCTCCATGTCCGGGCCAATGACCCGGGACGGAGGTTACTTCTTGGGCTCTGGTGTAAGACTTTCGCACGCTATTCAGTTGTCAAAGATCGTCTCGATTACAGCCTGGTGTTTCCTTATTTCGGAAACTGAGTATAGCAGGTCGCCAACACTGTGTCAATGGGGTCGCCCAACTTTTTTTTCTGAACGCCGCCCTCTGTCGGCTTCGCTACACTCCACGTTGCGGAAAGTAAATATAGCAGCTTCCCGACACCGTGTCAAGGACTTTTTTGGCCCACCGTATCTAATGTTCGCTTCGGACCGTCCTCTTTGCAGATGCCCCGTTTCCGAGGGCTCGGTTACTATATCAACTGCCCCTATGCCTGTCAAGGGCGTCCGTTGGACTTTTTCTCGATGCCGCGCTACGCTCCGCCCGCGGGCCTCTACGTCGAAAAAGTTCTTCAACCCGCCGGCGTGGTATTCGTGGCTCGACACCCACTATGACGTAAGCGGCCGGCTCCCTGTTCAGTTCCGGGCCGGCGATCTCGCCTCTCAGGCGAGGGACCATCCGCCCGTTTTTCGGCCTTGCGTCTGAGATCGGGCTACCACACGATGAGCCCGCACGGGTCGATGGCCACGTCGAAGACCTGGGCGCCCGCCTGCGCGAGAGCCCGTGCGACCGTGTAGTCGGCCGGGGACGGGCAGTAGAACATCAGCGTCCCGCCGCCGCCCGCGCCGCAGACCCGCCCGCCTGTCGCCCCGTGGCTCAGCGCCAGTTCGTAGAGCCGCTCGATCGCGTCGTTGGTCACGTCCGGGTGGAGGCGCTTGTGCAGCGTCCAGACCTCGGAGAGCAGCGGTGCGAGGTCATTGAGCCGGCCTTCGAGCAGCCGCAGCCGCATCAGCTCGGCCAGCTCGCTCATCCCCTGCAGCGCATCGATGACCTCGGGCCGACCCGTGCGGTAGCCATCGGCGACGGCGTGCAGGATCGTGCCCGCGGGCCGTGAGATCCCCGAGTAGCAGACTACAAGGGAGCGCTGCAGCTCCGCCAGTTGCGCTTCGGTCAGCGGGATCTGGTTGACCTCGACCGCTCGCTGCGCCCCGTCCGGCCAGTAGCGCATGTACTTCACGCCGCCGCCGGTGACGGGCGAATACTGGTCCTGCCAGCCGTAGCTGGTCCGCAGCGCGACCTTCTCGCAGTCGATCGCCATCCGCGCCATCTCGTGGTCGGTGAGCCGCCGGTCGCCCAGCGCGTTGAGCGCGGCGATGATGCAGGTGGCGATGGTGGAGGAGGAGCCCAGCCCCGCGCCGCCGGGCATCTGGGAGTAGGTGGTCAGCTCGACGCCGCCGGGCAGGTCGAAGCGCCGCGTGATCTCCTGCGCGAGGCCCAGCTCGCCGTCGGGTGAGAGTTCGGCGCGCGAGCCCACCTCGACGGTGATCCCATCGAGGTCGGGCGCGTGGAAGATGAACCGGCCGTCCTCGCGCGGGCGCGCGACCGCGTGGATATACTTATTAATGGTGGCGTTGACGATGCTGCCGCCGAACTCCTCGCAGGCGGGCAGGTAGTCGGTCATGCCGACGAAGTCGATTCGCAGCGGCGAGCGGACGTTGATCGTGCGGGTCGTGTCCATCGAGAGCCCCTCCCGTGTTGGCCGATGGCGGCGCCGGTCGTCGAGGTGCCGGCTGGCCGGCGCCGCCGATCGTCGTCTGCAGCGACGGTGCGAGGCGCCGCGTGATTCCTGCGCCTCCCGCGGGGTTCTTCGCCGGTCGAGCCGGATGGCCTTCACGGGGCCGGGATGGAACCTCAGGTCCCGCTCGCCCCGCCGCGTCGTTGCCGGTTGGTGGGGGCGGCGTTCGGACGAGGGCGCGCTGAAGGCCGGGGGCTGAGGGAGGACGTGCGGGCTCGTCGGCGAACTGTGCCTGCGCACAGGTCTCTCCCGGAGGTGCTCTGCCATGCGCGACGCAATCGTCATGTGGCGCTACACAAAGATGGTCGTGCTCGTCGCCCTGACAGGCGCGGCATACGTGGCCATCCTGCTCCCCTTCAAGATCGCAACCATCGTCCCCGGCTTCACCGAGATCCGACCCGCCGCAGGCATCCCGATCGTCTGCGGCCTGCTCTTTGGCCCCGCTGCGGCATGGGGTGCCGCCTTCGGCAACCTCGTCGGCGACATCTTCGGCGGGATGTTCGGGCCAGGCTCGATCCCCGGCTTCGTCGGCAACTTCCTGCTCGCCTACGTCCCCTACCGCATGTGGCGGGTCCTCCGCGGCGACCGCCCGGCCGACGGCTCCCCGCGAGAGCTACCGTGGCTTGCGCTCTGCGCGGTCGCCGGCGGCGTCGTCTGCGGCGTCGTCATCGCATTCGGTGTCGCGGCGATGCAGCTCGTGCCCTACCCGGTGCTGAGCATCACCATCAGCCTCAACAACGGCATCATCGGCACCATCGTCGCCGCGATTCTCCTGCCGATCCTTTACCCGCTCGCACACTCGTTCGGCCTCCTCTACACCGACATCCTCGAACCGGGGGAGTACACCGCCGGGCGCGTCGCCGCCACCGGGATGGTCCTCGTGGCGGCGGGCGCGGGCCTCGGCCTCATCGTCGGAGCCTCCGCGCGTCTCGCCGGCCAGGTCGCCGAGGGCCTCGCGATCTCCGACGGCACCGGCCTGCTCGACCCGCAGGTGCTCGTCGCCGGCATCGGCGTGCTCACGCTGCTTATCGGCACCGCCCTGATGTCGCCGCTGTCCACGCGAGCGCCCGCCCCGCGGCAGGGAGAGAGTGAGCGGCAGTGAGCGGCAAGCCCGTCAGCGCTCGGGGGCTCAGTTTCACGTACCGCGGCAGGGCGGCGCACGCGGGTGGGCAGTCACAGGCCGCAGATCACAGATCGCAGGCAACGGAAACACCTGAGGCGGCTGGAACGGTGACGGAGGCGGCAGGGGCGGCGCTCTACCGCGTTGATCTCGAACTGCGCGCGGGGGAGCTGGCGTACCTGATGGGCCGCACCGGCGCGGGGAAGTCCACCCTCTGCCTCTGCCTGAGCGGAATCATCCCGAAGATGCAGCCGGGCACATTCGCAGGCGAGGTGCGCGTGGGGGGCGAGGTCATCAGCGGACGTCCTGTCCACGAGATCGCACGGACCGTCGGCGCGCTCTTCCAGGACTTCGAGGCCCAACTGCTCGCCAGCGACGTTGAGCGTGAAGTCGCATTCGGCCTCGAGACCGCAGCGGTCCCGCGCGCGGAGATGCGCAGGCGCGTGGCTGAGGCGCTCGAACTCGTCGGCCTCAGCGATCTGCGCGGCCGCGACCCCGCAACGCTCTCAGGCGGGCAGAAGCAGCGGTTGGCGCTCGCGGCGGTGCTCGCTCCCGAGCCGGATGTGCTGGTGCTCGACGAGCCCACCACCGACCTCGACCCGCTCGCCAAGCGCGCGCTCGTGGACGTCGTCGAGGAGCTTTCGCTGCGTGGCGTGACCCTTCTGATCGCCGACCACGAGCCCGCCGACGCGCTCGGGGCAGAGTCACTCATCGCGCTGAGCGATGGCGTGAAGCAGTACGACGGTCCGCCGCGGGCGCTGCTGTCGGATGCAGGGCGCTGCAGGGCGACGGGGATACTGCCGCTGCAACTGGCGGAGCTGTCCGCGCGCCTCGGGATCGACAGGCTGCCGCTGGAGCCTGCCGAGGCCGCGGAGGCGCTGAGCGCGGAGCGGTGGCGGCTGGATCCGGAGGGCTGCGCGCGGCTGGCGCGGGAGGCGCCGGAGCCGGGCGATCCGCTGATCGAGTTGACGGGCGTGAGCTTCGGCTACCCGGAGACGGGCGAGCGCGCGCTCGATGACGTCACGCTGACGGTGCGCGAGGGGGAGTTCGTGGTGCTCCTCGGGGAGAACGGCTCGGGCAAGAGCACCCTCGCGAAGCACCTCAACGGGCTGCTGCGCCCGAGCGTCGGGGTGGTGCGTGTCGGCGGGGCGGACACGCGGAGCACCCCGGTGCAGCAACTCGCCGCGCAGGTGGGGTACCTTTTTCAGAACCCGGATCATCAGATATTCTCGTCCACGGTGCGCGAGGAGGTCGCGTTCGGGCCGCGGAACCTCGGGGTGGGCGACGCGGAGGTGGCAGAGCGCGTCGAGGAGGCGCTGGCCGTCACGGAGCTGACGGGCTGGGAGCAGCGCGATCCTTTCGTGCTCACGCGGGGAGAGCGGCAGCGGGTGGCGCTGGCGTCGGTGCTGGCCTGCCGCCCGCGAGTGATCGTCTTCGATGAGCCGACCACGGGGCTCGACGGACTGCAGCAGCGGGCGATGATGGAGCTGCTGGCTCGGCTGAACGCGGTGGGCACGACGGTGATCGTGATCACGCACTGCACCTGGGCCGCCGCGGAGTATGCGCGCAGGGCGCTGGTGCTCGACGAGGGCCGGCTGGTGGCGGACGCGCCGGTGCGGGATGTCTTCGGCGACGACGAGCTTCTCGCGCGGACCGGCCAGGTGCCTCCGGACACGGCGCTTGTATCGCGCGCGCTCGGCGGCGAGACGCTGCTGTCGGTGGATGAGCTGGCCGGGTGTCTGCGGCGGGGGTAGCGATGGGCGCGGCGAGCGGTCGTCGGCCGTTCGCCGGGCGGGGGAGTCGTCGTCGGTCGTTCGTGGGACGGGCATCCCTGCCTGCCGCGTCTGATGGAGAGGTGACGGGCCGCCGATGAACATGTCGCTCTACCGCCGCGCCGAGACGGTCGCTCACCGCCGCCATCCGGTGGCGAAGCTGCTGGCGCTCACACCGCTGTTCATCGCGCCGCTGGCATTCAACGACCCGCGCTGGGCGGTGGCGACGCTGCTGGTGTGCTTCGGGCTGCTGACGAGCGCCGGGGCGCTGCCGAACCTCCGGCGCGTCTGGGGGCTGGGCGTTATCCTGGTGGTGATGAGCGCGCTTCTCTGGGCGCTGATGCTGCCCGAGCGGGAGGCGGTCTGGCGGCTCGGCCCGCTCTACGCCTCTCCGACCTCGGTGGCCTACGGCGTCGCGATGGGCCTGCGTCTCAACGCGATGCTGATGCTGGGCGTGGCCTACGTGACCTGCACGCGCCCGGAGGAGTTCACGTGGTCACTGCGGCGGATCGGGGTGCCCGCGACGATGACTCTGGCACTCTCGTTGACCTTCCGGCTGGTACCGATGTTCGCCGGGACCGCGCGCACCGTGACGGAGGCGCAGATGGCCCGCGGGCTGGACTTCCGCAGCGGCGGTCCGCTCAGACGGCTGGGGCGTTACATACCGCTGATGGTGCCGGTGCTGGCCTACGCGATGCGCTCGGCCGACGACCTGACGCGGGCGCTGGAATCACGCGGGGCGGGTGCCGCCTCCAACGGGCGCACGGAGTATCACGAGTATCCGTGGACCTGGCGCGACACGGCGCTGCTGGTGCTTGCGATCGCGCTCGGCGCGGCCTGCGTGTGGCTCCGCGCAAACGGCTTCGGGGAGATCGTCGGGAGGCTGTGAGGGAAGCCGACGAGCGACGAGAACCGTCGTTCGTGGAACACGCATGATGCGTGTCGCCGCTGTCTCTTGTGCCGTTCGTAGGACACGCATCCTTGCGTGTCGCCGTTGTCTTTTGTGCCGTTCGTAGGACATGCATCCTTGCGTGTCGTCGTTGTCTCTTGTGCCGTTCGTAGGACACGCATCCTTGCGTGTCGCCGTTGCCGAGCCAATCGACACAGGCAAATCAGACGCAAGGGAGGACACGAGACTATGCCCGCACTTTACGGCAGGCAGTATGAAGAGGACGAGCTGCGCATGCGCGTCGGAAGCGTTGACCAGGTCGGCGGCGTGCGCAAAGTCGAACTCGCCGACGGTAGTGAGAGAGGCGTCGAGGCGATCGACTTCCGCACCGGCGCAGGACTGGACTTCACCGTGCTCGCCGGGCGCGGGATGGACATCGGCGCGGTGACCTACCGCAGCTACCCGCTCGCATGGATCTCACCCACCGGCGCTACCGCCGCATCATACTTTGAGCCCACCGGTCTCGGCTGGCTCCGCGGCTTTCACGGCGGCCTGATCTCCACCTGCGGCCTCACCTACGCCGGCGCTCCCGCCACCGATGGCGATGAGCAGCTCGGCCTGCACGGCCGCGTCTCCAACATCCCCGCGAAAAGCGTCTCGTACGGCGCAAGCTGGCACGAGGACAGGTACATCATGTTCGCGCAGGGCGAGATGCGCGAGACCTCCGTCTTCGGCCCGAACGTGCTGATGTCGCGTCGCGTCTCCGCCTTCCTCGGCCACCCGATGATGCATCTCCAGGACATCGTGGAGAACCAGGGCTTCGCGCCTCAGGAGCACATGCTCGTCTACCACTGCAACATCGGCTTCCCGCTGCTCGACGCCAACACCGAGTTGGTCGCGCCGAGCGCGGAGGTGCGCGGGCAGACGGAGTTCGCGCAGGAGACCATCGACAGCCACGCAAGCTTCGACGAGCCCGGTGAGGTGGACGAGCGCGTGTACTACCACACGCTCCGCAGCGATGACGAGGGCAACACGATGGTCGCGGTGGTCAACCGCGAACTGGGCGCGGGGATCGGCCTCGCACTCACCTTCAACGTCAACGTCCTGCCCAACCTCGTGCAGTGGAAGATGCCCGGCCAGGGAACCTACGTGCTGGGGATCGAGCCGGCGAACTGCCTCGTGGAGGGCCGGCCCGCCGAGCGCGAGCGCGGCACTCTGCAGGTGCTCGAACCCGGTGAGAGCCGCACGTACAACCTGACCTTCAACATCTACGAGGGGCCCGACGCAATCGACGGGCTTGTGGAGATGATCGGCGGGCTCGGCTGAGGGCCGCCGCGCGAGGCGAACCGGTGACACGTGAAAAGAGGGATCGGCAGATGCATCGACCGAACATCATCCTGTTCACCACCGACCAGCACCGCGGCGACTGGATCGGGCTCGCCGGGGAGAGCCCCATCGAGACGCCGAACCTCGACGAGTGGGTCAATGAGGGCCTTTACTTCCGCCACGCCTACTCGGAGATCCCATCCACCACCGGTGCCCGGAGGATCATGCACCTCGGGCAGGGCTCCTACGACTGCGGCGTGGTCGGCTACGGCGGTGGCCCGTGGGATGACGGGATCTCGCTCCCCGGCGTGCTCGCCAGGGCAGGCTACCACTGCCTCAACGCGGGCTGGCGGAACATGCACCCGCGCAGGGCGCTGTTTGGCTACCACCACGCGATCATCCACGACCTGCGCCCCGGCGTTGATGACTACATGGAGTGGCTGCAGCGCGAGCTTGGTCCGCGCGCGGATGAGCGCGCGCACGGCTGTGACGCCAACGGCTGGCTCGCCCGCCCCTGGCACCTCGAGGAGCGCTATCACCCGACTGTCTGGACGGTGGACACCGCGCTGGAGATGATCGCAAAGCGCGACCCGACCCGGCCCTTCTTCATGTGGTGCTCCCACCACCGCCCCCACTCACCCTACGACCCGCCGCAGTACTACTGGGACATGTACATCGACCGTGACCTCGGAGAGCCGCCCATCGGCGACTGGGCCGAGAAGCACCGGCAGGAGGGCGTGCCACCGACTCGCACCGCCTGGCAGGGGGACCTGGGGCCCGAGCGGACGCATCGCCACCGCGCCGGGTACATGGGCTGCATCACGCAGATCGACTACGAGATGGGGCGGATGGCCGAGATGCTGCGCCGGATGGAGGATGTGGACGAGCAGAACACCGTCTGGCTCTTCAGCTCCGACCACGGTGACATGATGGGTGACCACCACCTGCACAGGAAGACCTACGCATACGAGGGCTCGGCGCGGATCCCCTTCGTCGTGCGCTACCCGAAGGGCTTCGACGGCCCGACCGGCGAGTTCGACCACCCGGTCGGCATCCAGGACATCATGCCGACCCTGCTGGACATCGCGGGCGTCGAGGGGCCCGAGACGATGACCGGCGGCAGCGTCGTCAGGGCCGCGCGCGGAGAGCCCTGGCGGGAGTTCATCCACGGCGAACACTCGCCGTGCTACGCGCCCGACAACGCCTGCCAGTACCTCACCGACGGCCATGAGAAGTACATCTGGAACCCGATCACCGGCGTGGAGCACTTCTTCGACCTCGACGCCGACCCACGAGAGACCCGCGATCTCAGCGACGACGCGGCGGCTCGCGAGCGCGTGGATCTGTGGCGCGGGCGCCTGATCGAGCGACTCGGCCGGCGGGGCGATGGCTTCTCCGACGGCCAGAAGCTCATCCCGAAGCCCGACGGCTACGGCCCGTGGGTGGACGGCGCGAAGCCGGAGTAAGGCAGCAGGCGCTGCTCGTTCTGTGGGCAGGCGTCCCGGCCTGTCGCCGTCCCGTCTGCGGCATCCGTCCCACGGGAGAGGTTGTGCAATGAAGGTCTCCGCCATTCCCACGATGACCCGCCACCTCCGAACGCTCGCCGAGCGAGGGATCGCCGCGGGCTACGGGCCCGACGACAGCCGCCAGTGGATGGCGTCGCTGGATACCCGCACCGGCCGCTACCCCGAAGATGACCGCCGACCTCCCGGGATCGAGCCACGCTGCTACCGGTGGATCGAAGCCCCGCGCGGCTGCAACGCCTACTGGGACGGGCCGCAGCTTGCCGCCGCACACGCCCTCGCACAGATCGCCGGTGCGCCATCGCTGCATGACGCCGCCGACGCCTGTGTCGCCGACTTCCTCGACCGCTGTGTCGCGAACACCGGGCTGCTGCTCTGGGGCAATCACTACTACTGGGACGCCTTCGAGGGCGCGGTGATGCGCTTCACCGGCAGCCGGCCGCCCGCACCGTGTGACCCGGCCACCGACCCGGGCGACCTGCACGAGGTCCGCCCGCTCCCCGCGGCATGGGAGGCGCTCTGGCGCGTCGCTCCCGCACGCACCGAGACCGCGATCCGGGCGATGCTCGACCGGCACCTCTTCGAGCCCGAGACCGGCGGCTTCAACCGCCACGCCGACCTCCGGGCGGGCTGTGCGTTCCTCGAAGCAGGTGGACTGCTCATCGACGCCGCCGGATGGCTGCATCAGCGCCGCCCGGACCGCGCGCTGGTGGAGACCGCCGCGCGCATCGCCCGCTGGAGCTTCTCGCACCGCGGCGCCGCCACCGGCCTGCTGGAGAACAACCCCACCGAGACCCGCTGGGACAAGCACATGGCCACCACCGAGGTCGGCATGTGGGCGGGCTGCCTGCTGCGCGCGGGTGCGCGGATGCCGCCGCTGCAGTCGGAGTTCGCGCAGATGGCCGCCGATGCGACCGACGCGTGGCTGCGTCTCGGCTGGGATGAGGCGGCGGGGATGTACTTCGGCCGCCTCGCGGTCGCCGACGGGACGCCGGTGCTCGGGCCGAAGACCACGGAGTATCAGCCCGGCGAGTACGCCGACCCGTGGGAGCCGCTCTTCCCCGCGCACGACTACCCGATGCAGATGGCGGAGGCGTGTGTGGAGCTTCTCCGCCGGACCGGCCGGCCGATCTTCGAGCAGGCGGTGGAGCGATGGGTCGGGCATCTGCGGCGCTCCCTGCCGGCGCGCGGCGGCCATGGTGGCTACGCCGAGCATTACGGCCGGGCGATCCACCTGCTGTGCGTGGCCGATGAGGCGCTCGGCCGCGCGGAGTGGCGCGACCTCGCCGCCGCGCTGGCGGAGGAGGCGGTGCAGGTGCTGTGGACGGGCGAGCTTTTCCGCGGCCACCCCGGCGAGGATCGTTACGACGCCGTGGATGGCGTGGGGATACTGATGCTCGCGCTGCTGCGGCTGGAGACCGGGGAGGAGCCGCCGATGATGGGATTCGCGTTCTGACGGGCATCGGGCCGGGCGGCAGGCGATGGCGGGTCTTTACGCCTGGCAACCGCCCGGGTACACAAAATGAGCGGACCGCCCTGGGGGAGAGGGCGGTCCGCTCGCGCGTCGTCCATCGGTCGAGTAATCCTCAACCACTCGCCACTCGACCGATGGATGAGGCAGCGAAGCAGGAAGGCAATCCTCGCTACCTCGCGTCGCCGCGCCAGTAGGTGCATGGCGCATCGGGCGACGCCTTCGGCGGCTAAGGCCATCAGCCGCCGGCGGGATGCGTCCGATCTCTCCTGCTGTCAGGTCAAAGCCCGGAGAGACCGTTCCCGGGATCGACACCGAGTCGCGCGTCTCGATGCATCCGTCGGCTCGGCTCTCCATCCCGGATTGCCGGGACCGTCACGGGCGATCCGCGGGGGAGTCGGCCGCCCGCAGATACATCATCGCACAGCCGCAAAGAACAGTCCATCAGTATCTCACTTGATATTACGCTTCGAAAAACCTGAGGCCCCGATGGGGCACTCCCCCGGATCCCCGGACGACCCCCGCGTTACCGCGCCGGGTTCCGGACGCATTCGCTGCAGTCGTTGGGCGAGTCGGGGTCCACCGCGTCCTCAGTCGCGCCGCAGCACCACTCGACAGTCAGCTCGGGCACGAGCGTCACCGACGCGCGAAGCATCATGCAGCCGGTGCGATCGAGGGCCTCGGGCACCCGGCATCGGCGGCAATCGGTCGCGGTCACGACCGCCACGCCACTGGCGGCGCGGCAGACGTGGAAGCCGGCAAGCTCTTTCCGGTAGCGGCACGGCGGGGTGATTTCATCCGAACGCATCACGGCGTGACCGAAGTCGCCCGCATTGCGTCCGCGGTGGGCGGGCATGTCCATGATCTCAAGCACGGCCCCTGATCTCCTGCGCGCGTTCTGTGTGATCCGCCATGTCAGTATCCTCCAGCGGACGCGCGCGGTCCATCCGTGAAAGTGCGGAGTTTGCCCTTCGCGGAGCCTGAAGCGGAGCCTGCCGCCACTCGACCGCCTCATGACCGATCGCCGGTGGTGAATGCCGCTGGAGGGGCCACTCGCCTGAGTGGCCCGCCGTCCCGTTGGCCCGCCGTCACGCTCGCCCGCCGAGGTGCGACCGGACCGCCTCATGACCGATCGCCGGTGGTGAATGCCGCCCGGAGGGGCCACTCGCCTGAGTGGCCCGCCGTCCCGTTGGCCCGCCGTCCCGTTGGCCCGCCGTCACGCTCGCCCGCCGCCACTCGACCGCCGCCACTCGACCGCCTCATGACCGATCGCCGGTGGTGAATGCCGCTCGGAGGGGCCGCTCGCCTGAGTGGCCCGCCGTCCCGTTGGCCCGCCGTCACGCTCGCCCGCCGAGGTGCGACCGCCTCATGACCGATCGCCGGTGGTGAATGCCGCCCGGAGGGGCCACGCGCCTGAGTGGCCCGCCGCCACGTTCGCCCGCCGGACGACCGGTCTGGTCGCTACCCGTAGTCCCCGCGCGCGAAGAAGCGCCACTCGCGGTCGCCGGTGGCAAGGTCGCGCACAAGCTCGGCGGCTGCGCCGACCGAGGCCTGTACCTGCCGACTCAACGTCTGACCGGGCATGATCTCCGCGGGCTCGATCCCGACGATCAGCACATCCGGCCCGCCGCGCATCGCCGCAAGCTCGAGCACATCGATCAGCGCCACATCGCCGGGCGCGGAGATGTAATCCGCCCGCGCCTCGGCGTCGGCGGGAGGCAGCGCGTGGACGGTCCCCGGCTCATCACCCAGCCGCATCGCGGCGAGGATGATCGCGCGCGATGTACCGTCGATCGCCGCGAGCAGGTCGAAGCCCTCCTCGCCCGCAATCTCCACCCGAACGCCGTCCGGCAGCGCTCGCCCCATCAACTCGCGGGCGATCATCAGGCCCACGGCGTCGTCACGCCTGCGCTCGTCCCCGATCCCGACGATCACCATCTCGCCGGCGCGTCCTGAGCCGTTCATCATGCCGCCACTGCTCCTCTCACGCAGGCTTCCACGGAAGTCAGCAGATCCTCGGCAGCAACTCCCCCGCGGGCAGGTCGATCAGCCGCGACGTGCCAAGCGGCGTGCGCGCGGAGACGCGGCCCGGCCTTCCGTCGCCGACCGTCCCCACGATCGCGGCATTCGCGCCCGGCCCATGCGCGCGCATCGCGGCCAGCACGCCCTCGGCGACCTCGGGCGCGACGACCGCCAGCAGCTTGCCCTCGTTCGCGATCTCGAAGGGGCTCATGCCGAGCAGTTCGCACGCACCAAGTACTTCGCGGCGCACCGGGACCGAGACCTCCTCGATTTCGATGGAAACCTGCGACGACAGCGCGATCTCGTTGAGCGCCGCCGACATCCCCCCGCGCGTCATGTCGCGCAGCGAGCGCACAGCGGGCCCCCCCGCGCCGACGATCGCCTCGGTGAGTGTCAGCAGCGAGGCGCAGTCGCTCTCGATCACCTGGCGCAGCGACAGCTCCTCCCGCGCCGCGAGGATGCAGATGCCGTGGTCGCCGAGGGTGCCGCTGACGAGCACTCGGTCGCCGGGGCGGGCGGCGGTGGCGCTGGGGGCCGGGTCGGCGAAGCGCTCGCCCACGCCGGTGGTGGTGATGAAGATGCCGTCGGTGGCGGCGCGGCCGACGACCTTGGTGTCGCCGGTGACGACGTGGACGCCGTCGGCGTCGCAGGCCGCCCTGAGGGAGCGAACGATGGCGCGGAGGTCGTCGAGCGCGAAGCCCTCGGCGATGATCATCGCGACGGAGAGCCAGCGGCAGCGCGCGCCGCGCATGGCGACGTCGTTGATGGTGCCGCAGGCGGCGAGCTTGCCGATATCTCCGCCGGGGAAGAAGAGCGGCTTGACGGTGAAGCTGTCGGTGGAGATGGCGAGGCGCCCCTCGTCGATCAGGGCGGCGTCCTCGAGGTCTGTCTCGGTCATGACATCGGAGGCGGCCAGCAGCTCATTGACGATCAGGTCGTGCATGAGCCTCCCCCCGCCGCCGTGCCCGAGGGTGATGATGTCGTTGGGGGATTGGGTCATCGCGCGCGGCCTCCTCGATGTATTCTGAGGCGCCCACCGGATACGAGGAGTACTCCAGCGTGTTGCAGACGCTCGACGAAGATCAAAGCCGACAGTCGGCGGTCGTAAGTGACGAGCAACCGCTCGTCACGAAGCGCAGTGGAGATGACCTCTGGATCTTTAGCGCTGGGCTTGATGTCCAGCATGTGTGCGACGTCTGCGCCTATCGCCTCGAGAGCCCTCTGGGTCTGGTATCCCACGCACGCGTCAAGGAGGATACGAGTCCTGGATCTACCGACAGGAAGACACTCACTCACGATTCGACCTCCATCGTGGACAGTTCCCGGCGTTCTTCGTGAGTGCTGAGAGGGGGAACCTCAAAGTTAGCCTCGTCTAATGTCATCATGCCACGTGCTTGCGGTTGACGCCAAGCTGGTCGGCGGAGGCAAGTCTCCGCCAGCGGGCGCCTCGGATCCTTGTATGCCCCTACGTCTTAGACCGCCTGTTCAGCCACCTCGTAGACCGGGCACTCATCGAGGACTTGCGCGGCATAGAAGAACGCAGCCCGAATGTCCTCCGGCTCCAGCACGGGCAGGTCCGCCAGCAGCTCCTCTTCGGTGGCGCCGGTCGCAAGCGTCTCGAGGATATGCTGGACTGTGATGCGCATTCCGCGAATGCACGGCTGCCCGACCATCACATCGGGATCGACGGTTATTCGTTTCAGAAGCTCCTGTCGGCTCATTCCTCTCAACTCCTGCTGCCATATCATCTACCGAGAGTATACCACAGCAGCACGGCTCTGCACCATTGGGCCCTCCGCCGCCGTTCCCGGTTCCGGACGCAGTCCGGTCCGCGTCCTTCGCCCCATCACCCCTCGTACCTGTACACCGCCGCGCAGGCGCCCTCCGAGGAGACCATGCAGGGACCGAGCGGGTGCTCGGGGGTGCAGGCCGCGCCGAAGGCCGAACACTCCGGTGGTCGGATGGCGCCGCGCAGCACCTCGCCACAGCGGCAGGCCGGGTGCTCGCGACTGTCAGGCATCTCCACGCCGAAGCGCGCGAGCGCGTCGAACTGCGCGTACTCCTCCCGCAGCGCCAGCCCGCCCTCCGGGATCACGCCCAGCCCGCGCCACTCCGAGTCGGCGGGCTCGAAAACCTCGTCGATCGCCGCGAGGGCGCGCAGGTTCCCCTCCTCGCTCACCGCGCCCGGGTACTCGTTCTCCACCTCCGCGCGGCCCTCCGCGATCTGCCGCACCAGCGCCAGCACTCCGCGCAGTATCTGCTCGGGCTCGAAGCCCGCGACCACGCAGGGCACCTGGTGCTCCGCCACGAACTCGCGGTAGGCGCCCGCGCCGATGATCGTGCTGACATGCCCCGGCGCGAGCAGGCCATGCACCGCGACATCGCCGGCGGCCATCAGCGCCGCAAGCGCAGGCATCAGGCGCTTGTGCGCGCTCATCATGCTGAAGTTGCGCAGGCCCCGGCGCCTCGCCTCGCGCACCGCGACGGCCACCGCCGGCACCGTCGTCTCAAATCCGACGCCCAGCAGCACGACCTCGCCCTCGGTCTGCCCGGCGAGGTCCACCGCCTCGATGGGGGAGAAGAAGACCTTCACGTTCGCCCCGCGCGCCCGCTCGTGCGCGAGCGTCGAGTCGCTGCCGGGGACGCGCACCATGTCCCCGAAGGTCGCGATGGTCACGCCGGGCACGCGCGCAAGCTCCAGCGCGGCGTCGATCTCCCCGGCGGAGGTCACGCAGACCGGGCAGCCGGGGCCGCTGAGAAGCTCCACCTGCGCCGGGAGCATCTGCGCGAGGCCGTAGCGCGCGAACTGATGCGCGTGTGTGCCGCAGACCTCCATCAGCGTGACGGGGCGGTCGGAGACCTCCGCGATCTCATCGGCCAGCGCCCGCGCCCTCGCGACGGACTCATCCCGAGCGCTCACAGCATCCCGACCTCCCTGAGCATCGCGAGCGTCTCCAGCGCGTAGTCCTCTTCGACGGTGCTGATCGCGAAGCCCGCGTGGACGAGCACGTAGTCGCCGAGCTTTACGTCGTCGATCAGGTCGATCCGCGCGGTGGAGCGGTTGCCGCCAAGCTCCACCGTCGCCATCGGCCCGTCGATCTCCACGACCTTCGAGGGTATTGCGACGCACATCACTGCCACCTCGCCTGTGCCACCGCGGCCTGCCCCAGCGCGACGCAGCCGTCGCCCGGCGGGGTGGCGGTGTGCATGATCGGTCTCAGGTTCCTGCGTTCAAGTTCGTCCATCAGGTCTTCCAGCACTATCCGGTTCACGAAGGTTCCTCCCGAGAGCGCGATGAGGTCGATCCCGCGCTCCGCCGCCGTCACCCGGGCGGCCTCCGCCAGCATCGCCACGAAGGTGGCGTGGAAGCGACCGGCGATCTCCGCCCTCGCCACGCCCGTCGCGAGGTCGTCCACCATCGCGCGGATGGTCGGCGCCGGGTCGAGGATCAGACCATCCTCCTCCTCACGCACCTCGTACGCGTAAGGATTCAGCCCGCGGGCCGCGACCGCCTCCAGCTTCATCGGCGCCTGGGCCTCATACTGCACCCGGTCGTAAAGGCCGATCAGGGCCGCGGCGGCGTCGAAGAGCCGTCCGGCCGAGGAGGCGACCGGCGCGTTGACGCCGCGCTCGATCATCTCCTCGAGCGTTCGCCACGCCTGCAGATCCATGCGCTCAACGAACTCGATCGCAATCGCCTCGTGGAAACCCGGGCCGAACGCCTCCCGCAACCACGCGGCCGCGACGCGCCACGGCTCGCGGATGGCCGCTTCGCCGCCGGGCAGGCGGATCGTGCGCAGGTGCCCGGCCCGCTCGTAGTCCGCGGCGTCGCCGACGAGCAGCTCGCAGCCCCAGATGGTCGCGTCCGCGCCGAAGCCGGTGCCGTCGCAGATCAGCCCGATGGCCGGTTCGCTGATGCGGTTGTCCGCCAGCACCGCCGCGAGGTGCGCGTGGTGGTGCTGCACCCGCGTGAGCGGCATGCCTGTCTCCGCCGCGAGGTCCTCGGCGTAGCGGGTGGAGAGAAAGTCCGGGTGCAGATCACACGCGAGCGCCTCGGGCTCAACCTGCAGCAGCATGGTGAAGTGCTCGATGGAGCGCTCGAAGAACTCCAGCGTCTCCAGCGAGTCGAGGTCGCCGATGTGTTGGCTGAGGAATGCGTTGGTCCCGCGCGTGATGCAGAACGCGTTCTTGAGCTGCCCGCCGACGGCGAGGACGGTGGGGGCGTGCTTGGGGCAGAGCGGCGACCTCCCCCGCCCGAGCACGCGACGCTCGGGCTCCACCTCCCGCGGCGTTATGCGACATTGCTGGCGGGAGGGGGAGAGCGTCAGCGTCTCGACCGCCTGAACCCGTCCTGCATCGTCGCTCACTGCTGTGTGCCGGGGGGTGAGGTCGCCGTCGCCGCTCAGCCGCACCGGGAAGGGCACGTAGCCCCGCGAGCGTCGCAGCATCACCGGCCCGCGTGCCGTCGGCCGGATGACCGAGTCGTCACAGCCGATGAAGATTCGGCGGTCGTGCAGCAGAAAGCCGTCGGCGATCCCTCCCAGCCGCGCCATCGCTTCCTCGTTGTCGGTCGCGAGCGGCTCATCCGCGAGGTTCCCTGAGGTCATCACCAGCGCCCGCACGTCGAGGCCGCCGAGCAGCAGAATGTGCAGCGGCGTGTAAGGCAGCATCACCCCGACCGTTGCGGTGTCGGGCGCGACGGATTCGGCGAGCCCTCCGGCCTCGCGCCTGTTGAGCAGCACGATCGGGGCCTCCGGGCCCGTCAGCAGCGCCTCGGCGTCATCGGTGAGTTCGGCGAAGGTGCGGGTCGTCGCGAGGTCGGGCGCCATCACCGCCAGAGGCTTCGCCTCACGGTGCTTGCGCGCGCGCAGCCGCCGGACGGCCGCGTCGTCGTCGGCGTCGCAGGCGAGGTGGAAGCCGCCGAGGCCCTTGACCGCGACGATCTTCCCGGCGCGCAGAAGCTCCTGCGCCGCGGAGATGGCGGCCACTCCCTCTGCACGTCTCTCTCCCGAGACGAACTCCACCCGTGGCCCGCAGTCGGGGCAGGCGACGGGCTGGGCGTGATAGCGGCGATCATTGATGTCCTCGTACTCCTCGCGGCATGCCTCGCACATCGGAAAGACGCCCATCGAGGTCCTCGGGCGATCGTAGGGCACGCCCTCGACGATCGTGAAGCGCGGGCCGCAGTTGGTGCAGTTGATGAACGGGTGGGCGCAGCGCCGGTCCGCCGGATCGCCCAGCTCCCGCGCGCAGTCGGCGCAGATGGCGACGTCGGGGGAGACGTAGATCTCACCGTCGGCCCGGCCGCGGCTGGGGATGATCGCGAACTCCGCGGCACCGGTCGGCGCAAGCTCCTCGACCTCGACTCTGTCGATGATCGCGATCGGTGGCGCGTCGGCCTCAATGCGGCGGATGAACTGAGAGACCGCATCCGCAGGGCCCTCGACCTCGACCTCGAGCCCTCCCGCGACGTTGAGCGCCGTCCCGACGAGGTGCAGTTCGCGGGCGAGCCTGTGCACGTGCGGGCGGAAGCCCACGCCCTGGACGACGCCCTCGACGGTCACGCGGCGGCGGATGATTGTCTGCGGCTGCGGCTCAGTCGTCATAACACACCGGTGCGGTGAGGAATGCTCTCTGTCTCTGATACGTTGATGATAGCGCCAGTGTTCACCGAGTCAAGCCGGGTCGATCGCAGGTCCGCCCGAATGCCCGAACCTCCCATCGCGGCAGCGCCCTGTTTCGCCTCCCAAAGGAGGACACTCGCGCCACGGTGGTGAAACATTCCCCGCAACGAGAGCGCCTCACTACCTCAACCCTATGTTGGGAGCTTTGTATATGCCGAAGGACATGGACGTACTTCCGTTGTTCGAGAGAAGCGAGATCACATTCCCGCCCATCCCCCGGTTCCTCTACGACGGCAACCTCGGAGCCGAGCTTGCATCCGGCCGTCTCTCAAAGGATGACGCGGCCAACATGCTGGACTGCATGCTGGCCATCCGCTACTTCGAGGAGACCGTGGCGAAGATGAAGAACGGGCGCTACAAGCCCGTCCCCGGCTTCAGGTTCATCGGCGCGACGCACCTGTCGATCGGCCAGGAGGCGACCGCGGTCGGCGCCGTCTCGGCGATCGGCCCCGATGACTACATCACCAGCACCCACCGCGGCCACGGTCATTCGATCGCCAAGGGCTTCTACTGGCTGCTGGGCCATCAGTCCGAGGACGAACTCTCCGCCTTCGTGGAGGGCTACGCCGACCCTGCCGACTACGACAGCCTCGCCGAGTGCGCGCTCCAGGTGCATCTGAACCGCACGATGGCCGAGCTGATGGGCAAGGAGGAGGGCTACTGCCACGGCCGCGGCGGCGGAATGCACATCGCGGACTTCCACGCCGGCCACCTCGGCGCGAACGCGATCGTCGGCGGCAGCTACGCGATCGCCGCGGGCGCGGCGATGGGCGCGGACATGCTCGACCTCGGCCGCGTCGTCCTCTGCTTCGTCGGAGACGGGGCCACGAACAATGGGATCGCCCACGAGGCGTACAACTGGGCCTGCCAGGATCAGTTCGAGGACGGCATCCCGGTCATCTTCATGGTCGAGAACAACCAGTACGGCATGACCGGTCAGCAGGTCGGCGAGGTCACGGGGATCGATGACCTCGCGCAGCGCGGGGCCGGGTACAACGACGTGAACATGCACGCCGAGGTGCTCAACGGCATGGACGCCTGCGCGGTGCGCGACGCGGTCGCCCGCGCCACCGAGATGTGCCGTGGCGGGGAGGGGCCGGTGCTGCTGGAGAGCAAGACCTACCGCTATATGGGCCACTCGCTCTCAGACGACTGCACCGCCTACCGCTCGGAGACCGAGGAGCAGGCGTGGGAGGCGATCGACCCGATCGATCACATCAAGCGCGCGCTCGTCGAGTACGGCGTGCTGAGCGACGACGAGGTCGTCGAGCACTGCCGGCGGATGAGCGAGCGGATCGAGACCGCCAGCGTCTGGGCGGTTGACGCGACCGATCCGAAGCCCTCGGAGATCTACCGCGGGCTCTTCACCGACAGCACCTCCGACGACATCGGCGACGAGTGGGCCACCCCCGAGGAGGACCTGCTCGCCGAGCCCGGGTATACCCGGCGCGACCGGCAGGGCCGCATCCTCTACCGCCACGCGGTCGCGGAGGCGCTGATGGAGGAGATGCTGCGCGACCGCCGCGTGATCCTCTACGGCGAGGACCTCGCCGACTACGGCGGTGCGTTCGGCGCTACCCGCGGGCTGATGGAGGTCTTCGGCCGCCGGCGCGTCTTCAACGCCCCGATCTCCGAGGCCGCGATCGTCGGGACCGCCGCGGGCGCCTCGATGGTCGGGATGCGCCCGGTGGCTGAGATCATGTACATCGACTTCATCCTGATGACGATGGACCAGACAGGCAACCAGCTTGCGAAGAACCGCTACATGTTCGGCGGGAAGGCGACGCTTCCGGCGGTCATCCGCACCACCGTCGGCGGCGGGAAGGGCTACGCCGGGCAGCACTCGCAGTCGCTGGAGGCGATTGTGACGCAGATCCCGGGGCTGAAGGTCGTCGCCCCGTCTACACCCTACGACTGCAAGGGCCTGCTGAAGGCCGCGATCCGCGACGACAACCCGGTCATCTTCATCGAGCACCAGCACTGCTACACCGACAAGGGCGAGGTGCCCGAGGGCGACTATACTGTGCCGCTCGGCGAGGCGACAGTCGCGCGGGAGGGCTCCGACGTCACGGTGATCGCGTACTCGTACATGATGCTGCGCGCGCTGGAGGCGGCCGAGGCGCTCGCGGAGGAGGGCATCAGCGTGGAGGTCGTGGACCCGCGGACGCTGATCCCGCTCGATGAGGAGACGATCGCGGCGTCCGTCAACAAGACGGGGCGGGCGCTGGTGGTGCAGCAGGCTCCGTACACCGGCTGCTTCGGCGAGCACATTGCGCATCGGATCATGGAGCGCTGCTGGGACGCGCTGCAGGCACCGGTCCGGATCGTGGCCTCGTATGACGTGCCGCCGCCGATGGCGGCGCCGCTCGAGGAAGAGAACATCCCGTCGGTGGAGAAGATCGCCGACCGCATCCGCGAGCTGGTGAAGGGCTGAGGCCCGCTCTTCGAGGTGTGGGCCGGGGTGGAACCTCAGGTGCCGCTCGCTTCGCTTGCGGCACCTGACCGCGCTACGGAGGCGGCCCCACCACGAGGCGGTGCATCGCTTCGCGGCGTCCCTCCATGAGGGGGTCGCTTCGCGGCGGCGATCAGCCGGTGCCGACATGTGCGCGGCGGCGATCAGCCGGTGCTACTGTGTGCGCGGCGGCAGTCGGTGCTACTGTGTGCGCGGCGGCAGTCGGTGCTACTGTGTGCGCGGCGGCAGTCGGTGCTACTGTGTGCGCGGCGGCAGTCGGTGCTACTGTGTCCGCACGCCGTTCAGCCGCGGCTGTTGTGGCGCGAGGACGCAGGCGGAGGGAGACCTCAGCCGGACGTGGGGGAATGGGGGCCGTTCAGCCGTTGCCGTTGTGGCCCCGGCGCCCTCGCCGGGGGTGCGCCGGAGGCGCACTGCCGTTCGCCGAAGCGCGGACGATGGACGACTCGACGGGCGAGGACGCCCGTCGCACGGGCAGGCCGGGTCGAGGCGACGTGGGCCGGCAGGACTGAGGAGTGGAGCCAGGTGACAATCGGCGTCTGGGGCCGCGCGTGGGAGGAGTTCCCCGAGGGCCGCGACAGCGTGGGTGAGATCGCGTCGCGATTCGCGACCCTGCGCGAAGCGGGCATCGACCGCTACTTCGCGTACGTCGGCGTCCTGGGGGAGCACTACTTCGAGTCATTGACGCTCGGTGCGCCCCGCCGCGACCTCCTCGGAGCGCTGATGGAGGCCGGCGAGCGGGCGGACGTGGCCATCCATCCCGTCTTCGGCCTCGGCGGCAGCGTCGGGGTGGGCCATGAGCTCTACCGCCCGCCGCTGGACTATGCCGACGTGCCTGAGTGGGCGCTGAGCTGGCCCTGCGCGGCGTGGGGGGAGAACCACGAGCGCTCGGTGCTGGTGGCGAATGAGCTGCTGGAGGGCTATGCGGCGGCGGGTCTGCACCTCGACTACTCGCGCTTCCCCGATGCGGACGTGATGCGCGACAACCCCTGCGCCTGCGCGCGCTGCCAGCGGGCGCGGCTGCGCTGGCTGGGAAAGCCCTACCCGGAGCCGCACGATCTCAGCACGCCGGGAGTGGTCTTCAAGGAGATGCAGATGCGCATGGAGTTCGTGCGCAGCTTCGTCGAGGCGATGCGCGGGATCACCGACCACCACGAGGTGGAGCTGTCGGCTGCGGTTCGCCCGCGTTACTATGAGGACGCGCTCGAGGAGGGGCAGGACTGGGCCGACTGGTGCGCGGACGGGCTGCTCGATCTCGTCTGCCCGCTGACATTCACGCTGTCCTTCGGCTCCTTCGCGAAGCTCATCGCGCAGCACCGCCGGCTTGTGATGGACATGCCGGTCCGGTGGATGGAGGGGATCGGGCTGAACACCCCCGAGGGCGGGCTCGACTTCGATGTCTTCGAGCGCCAGGTGCGGTTCAGCAGCCAGGCCGGCGCGGAGGGCGTGTGCATCTGCAACGCGGCCGCGCTCGGTGACGAGGAGCTGGGGCTGCTGCGCGAACTTTCGGCGACGTGAACTCGTTCGGATAGACGGCGGCAGGCGGAAACGGCGGCCTCCCCACGGCCTCTCTTCCTGTGACGCCACGCTGAGCGCGGGTCCTGCGCAGACCAGAGTCCCACCTCGCATTTGGGGCTGACCGAATTGTGCAGGTTGCTGGGGCCAGGGGCTCACGTTGGCCTCACCCCGACCCGCTCGCTGCGCTCGGGCCTGGCAGAACACAACCGTGAGCGGAGATGCGAAAAGCCTTTGACAGGTCGGAACGCGGACTCATTCCCCCGATCGTTGTGTGTGAGGGCGGGGGAGGTTGCCGTTGTCGTCACCCACATAATCTGGTCGCACCCCCTCGCATTCAGCAGCATCGGTTTTAGTTTGGTGAGCGATTGAGTTGTCGGTTAGGTGTGTTCGGGTGAATGGTCAGTGTGCGGGGTCTACGGTGGTGGTCGGCCCTCGCAGTGGCGCATTGCCTCGAGCAAACG
>JBMNNW010000164.1:0-7424 GCA_050942735.1 Armatimonadota bacterium | reverse complement strand
CGAGGTGGCGCCCGAGGTGACGCACCTGTATCGCACGATGCTCTTCTGTGACTGGACCGAGGACCGGGGGCAGGAGCTGTGGATCGACAACTTCTACATACTGCCGGAGTGAGCGTGCGCAACGCAACTTGAGCGGTTGAAGCATCGACGGAGCACGAAGGGACACCCATGGTGGGCTGCCTGCGAATGGCAATGGAGATCGGCGTCCTGACAGTAATGGCAGCCGGAATGTCATCCGGACCGCACCACAAGAGCCGTGACCTCGGTGACGGCTTCATGCATCATGGGCCGTTCCTCGATCGCGCAAAACGAGCTGTCTTGCACGAGGTAACCTTGGAGCCGGAGTTCGGCCAGACCGTGCGCGCTCAGGCACCGCGCATTCCTGTCCAGCCCCCGGACGATCGCATCTCTGTGCTGTCTGTGAGTGGAATTGCGCAGTTGTGCCCCGACACATGCGCGTTGACGCTCTTGGCGGGTGCCCCGCGCAACTTCCACAACGGCGGGGCATATCCGGGCGTCCGCCTCTACTTCGGCGCCGGTGTCCATGTTCTACTCGTGGGAGGTGCCTCCAGCAGAGTGAGCGCGTTGAGCCACGACCCACGCAAGACTGCTCAGAGTCCTGCCGCTGAATCGTCCGACGCAACCGACTTCTCGATTGTTGGGCTTCCGGGGACGAGAGAGATTCAGAGATGAGATCGAGGTTCTGGAAAGGCCATCCCGGGGGCTCTGATTCACAGAAAGTGGCGAGAGGTGTGAGCATATGAACGCAACGTCCCGTGTGTTGCGGATCGCTCTGACAGTGTTGATGGCCGCATGTGGCATCCATGGCTCCGTTGCGGTCTCCATGAGGGACACTGCTCCACATGAGTACTATGTTTCGCCGGATGGGAACGACGCGAACCCCGGCACGCGAGAGGCGGCGTGGCAGACGCCCGAGCATGCCGGCGAGATGGCCACGGCCGGCGATACTGTCATCTTCATGTCCGGTGAGTACTCGGGGCGGCTGGTGCCGCGAAACAGCGGGACCGCGGACGCGCCGATCGTCTTCCGCGCCGAGCAGCGTCGCACGGCCGTGCTGATCGGCCACGAGGAGGCTGTCCGGTCAACCAGCGAGGGCGGGTTCGTCTCGCTCGCTGGTGGCGGGCGGATCGAGATCGCGGGCCTTTCGCATATCACCCTTAGCGGCTTCGAGGTGATCGACACCGGCGAGACCGGGGGCGAGGGCGGATGGGCGCGGATCGTGGACAGTTCGCACATTACCATCGTCGATTGCGCCTTCTCCCGCGGACACATTTTCAATGCGCTCTGGGTAGAGAACTCCGAGCAGGTGCGGCTCCTCGACAACGATCTGGCGCGTATCACCAACGCCTCGGACTTCTGGCGCGTGGTGAACTGCAGGAAGGTCCTCATCGAGGGCAACTCATTCAGCCGCGTGGGCCACTCCTCGGGGCGGCTGCTGGAGACGCAGGACGCGGTGGTCCGGGGGAACGTCTTCCACGCGGGCCGCGCGCGCAACTTTGAGATCGGCCCGACCGGCTGCGAGCGCATCCTCATCGAGAACAACATTCTGGCGAACCAGCTCAATGGCGGCAGGGCGGCCGGCCCGGTCAACCAGTTCCTCGGCGAGCGGCTCATCTTCCGGCTCAACCAGACCTTCGACGGGGCCGGCCGCACCTGGTCGCTCGGGGGCTTCTCCGGAAATCCGCACATGCACAACCGGACCTACCACAACGTCTTCCATGCCAACGGCGGCGTGGCTATCATCGCCGGGACGGCGTATGGCAACTTCCGGGATCTCATCCTGCAGAACAACATCTTCGATCGCAATGACCCACACGCCTCCGGAACCCAGCTTCATCTGACCGGCGGCGAGGCCGAGTCGTTCCGATTGCTGCGCAACGTGATCTACTCCGGCGAAGAGGGCGCCGACGCACTGCTGCTCTACCGCCGGACGCCGCTCAGTCTCGCCGCCGCCGAGGCGCGTGACCGGTGGGCGGCCCGGCTCCAGCAGCCTGTCACGCACACCGTGGCGGCCGGGAGCGGCCGGAGTCTGCCGGTGGGCGACGCCTCGGTCTTCGCACGGCTGAGCGACGAGGCCGAGGGCCGGATCGCGATCACCGTGGGTGAGCTGGAGGTCCTCGCGGCGGTCATCGGCGTCGATGGTGAGGGGCGGCTGCAACTCGACCGGGAGATCGAGTGGGAGGCGGGGGCTCCGGGGACGCTGCTCACCGGCCCTGCCGACGTCGGTACGTTCGCGGGCAACTTGGAGACCGATCCCCGGTTCGCCGATCCGGAGCGACTCGACTTCTCGCTCGCCGAGGACAGTCCGCTGCGCGATGCCGCCGCCCCGCTGACCGTGACCCGCGTGGCCGGCTCCGGCGACCTGCTGCCGGTCGAGGACGCGTATCCGTTCTACGACGGCTACGGGATCGAGGACGAGCGCGGCGACGTGATCGCGGTCGGCTCCTCGGACAACCGGGCCCGGGTAGTCGAGGCGGATCCGGAGGCGGGGACGCTGCGGCTGAACCGGGAGCTGCAATGGGCCGCGGGCGCTCCGGTCTCCTTCCCGTGGTCGGGGGCAGGACCGGACATCGGCATCATTGAGCACGGCGACAGCGTGCGGGCCGGCGTGCAGGTGCTCGCCGACAGGTTCCGGATTGAGGCGGGGGAGAGCGTGACGCTGCGGGCGGTGGTCCGTGGGATGACCCCGCCGCTGCAGTACGAGTGGCAGCTCGGCGACGGGGCGCTCGCTCAGGGTGACACAGTCACCCATCGCTACATGGAGGCGCGCGATTACGGTGTTCGCGTGCGCGTGACGGACGCGGACGGCGAGCGGCAGATGGGAGTCGGCTACATCAACGCCGAGCCGCAGCACCTGGACGACGTGCTGATCCACAGCAGCTTCGACGCCGATGACGAGGACTGGTTCGTGTACTGGCAGTTCTACCGCGGACGGAGATCGACCGGCAATGCTTCATACCGGCAGGTGCTGGACGAGCAGACCGGTCGCGGCCACATGCTCATCTATCCGCGGGACGATCCGGCGCCGCTGCCTGCGTTCGTACACCCGCGCGGCTGGGACATCGACAAGTACCCGACGGTGCGTATCCGCTACATGATCCGCAGCGGCACCCCGGTGGCGATCTTCGTCCTCCCGTTCCCGTCGGCATGGTATTCGCTCTGGGACATGGATGCGGCGCAGGACGCGCGGCGCTTCTATCTTGCGGGGACGCCCAATGCGGCGGAGCGCGCGCCTGCGCCCGATGGCGCGGAGGAGCCTCGCGGGCGCGGTGTGCTGCCCGACGGGCCCTTCCCGCAGATGCTGACCGCCGACGGCGAGTGGCACGAGATCAGCTTTGATGTGCGCGAGATTCGCAGCAGACACCCGGAGGTGCAGGTGCTGCAGGGACTTCACATCGGCGACCTCGAGGTTGAGGGCGGGGCCAGAGTCGGGCCGAGCGATCAGTTTGCGCTGGACGAGGTCTACATTGGGAGGTAATCCCTTTCTGGCATGAAGTACCGTCCAGGCGTGATGCTGATTGATGAGGATCGATCCACACGCCGCCTCTGTGCAGTTTGGCGACCGGCGGCCTCATCGCTGCTTCGACACCAACCACACTCGTTTCCAGATCCCTCCGCCACCCACGGCTGGGATCACCTATGGGGTAGGTCAATCCCTAACCTTGGACAGAACGACGACAGTTGATCAGTGGACGCGCTACCGTGCGTGAGCTCACACCGCAAGCCATAGCACTCCCTTGTGAACAAGACCGCGTGCTCATCGCCGTCAGTTCCTCTTCAGGCCATCGCGTGCGTCGCATAGCTGAACAACGCGGTCTCCACATCCGCACAACACCATTCTCCACCTGTCCGAAGACCGCAATCAACATAGGATTCAGGGTGAGGACAGAGCATTCCCGTTTCGTTCAAGTGGTGCGCGAACCACCTCAGTATCTGCGTCCACTTGCCGAACTCTGCGGACCATCCATTGCTTCGGTATATACGGGTACGGTGAAGCCATGGATGCACCCACTTTGCCCCGTCGCGCCCGAACACGGTCACCAAGGGCCGCCTTCCAGCGCATGTCGAACGCTGCGTGGTCGGTGGCTCCCGCGTCCGACACTTTGTCATGCGCCTGCAGAAGCAGCGCGATCGTAAGCATCCCGGGCGGCACCGACGGGCGGCCGAAGCCATCGCAGTAGATGGCGGCGAACTACTCATCGGGAAACAGCTCGCAGCCGTGCCGGGGGAGGAAGCCGTAGAACGTGTCCTCGCCGACGAAATCGGGATAAGCGGCTCATCGAAAGCACCATGCCCGCCTCACGCGCCCTCGCCACATACTCAGTCGCCGCATACTGCACACGCCCTGGTCGGAGTGATGGATCACGCCCGGGTCGATGCGTCGCGCCGCCAGGGCGCACTCCAGCGCGGTCAACGTCAGGCTCACATCGAGCCTGCGCGAGAGGTTCCACCCCGGCCAACCCATCTTTCCTTGCACGCGCTCCCGTGACGGCAGGCCGGTGCGCGTGGTGTCAGGCAGGGCGGGCGCCGCCTCTCGCCATCATCTGGCAATCGCTGTGAAGTCGTCAGTGTATACGACAGCCTGCGGCAGTTCGACTGCCTGGCTGACCGGATCGAAGGTGAAGCCATCAGGGCCGGGCGTGACCGTGTAGGTCCGGTGGGCCTCAAGAACGAGGGTGAACTCACCGTTCCGGTCGCTGTGGGCTGTCGTCGCCCCGGCGCTGACGACGACTCCTTGCACCGGATCTTCCCCGCCCGTGTAGATGAAGCCCCGGATCTCTCCCATGTCCGGCCCGAGCGGTGGCCCGGTCACGACGAAGTCCACGTTCGCGACGTCGCTGTGCTCGACACGGACATCGTGAAAGCCCGAGGCCGGTTCGTAGACGACCTCCCCCGTCTTCTCGGCGATGACGCGGTAGGAGGTGCTCTGCGGTCGAACCGGTAGGCGGAAGGTACCGTCGGCCTGCGTGCGCGTCAGGCGCACCAACGCCTCAGTATCGGGATCGAGGACGCGCACCGTTACCAGCGCACGGGGGTGCCCGCCCAGCCCCGTCACCGTGCCGGTGATCGCCGGCATGAAGACCTCAAGTGTCACCGCGCCGGACACACCCGACTCCACTTCGGTCGCGGTGATCTCGCTCCACCCTGCCTCTCGGCCGGTCGCCAGGCCAGTGCCGTCCACGGAGGCGACGGCAGCATCGCCGCTGGCCCACTCGAACCCGGGCACCAGCACCATGCTCCCCGCGGCGTCGTGCGCGGTGGCCAGAAGCTGCAGCGTTGTTCCGATGAGTACGCCGAGCTGTCCTGCGGGGGCGGGTGCCTGCTCCGACCGGGTGATTCGCACGTTCGCCACAGTGGAACCCATGACCACAGTCACGGGATCTCCCGGCGCTCCGTCGAGCGGATAGCCGGTGGCTCCGCCCGGGATGGTGATGTGCATGCTGCCCCGAGCCTGGGCGGTCGCATCCGGGTTCGCGCTCGGATCGACCGGATAGGCCGCAGCGGTCAGCAGCGCCATGGGAGAGGCCTGCAGCTCATAGGACGCCTCGGTAACCCATGGCGGCGCGTCGGGCCTCTGCAGCACGTCCTCGACCAGAGCCCCGCCGGTGGCAAGGTCCGTCACCGCGAGCCTGATGTGACTGCTCAGTTGAGGTACCAGCCGGGAGGTCATGCCCCCGGGAGGCCGAGACCACTCGATCGTGAGCACCACGCTTCCCAATTCGCAACTCGTGGGAGGAGGCCCGATCATATCATCGTGAGGTGGCGCCCCGGAGGGAGCTCCACCGCCGCACCCGATCAGCAGAGTCCCGAGCACACCGGCAAGTGCCACGAGAGCCAGCGCACGGCCTGATAGCACGGTCATCCCTCTCCCGCTCCTTCCTCTACCTCGATCACAACGGCAGGTCCCGCCGCCGACCCCAGTCGGATCATCGGCCACCGGCGAATCCGACCGGCACGGGAGCCGCGTGGTTACTTCAGGCGCACCGTGGTCAAACCCCGGCACTGCTCGCCCGTCGGGTCGGAGGCCGTCACGCGCACCAGGTAGATCCCGGTCGGCACCTTGGTCCCCCGATCCGAGACTGCGTTCCAGCTCACCGACTGCAGGCCGGCGTCATACTCGCGATCCGCCACGATCCGCTTGATGGTCTGGCCCGCCATGTTCAGTACATCGACGGTGACGGTGCCCGCCGCCGACAGCCCGAAGGAGACCTGAGCGCCATCGCCGGCGGCTCGCGTGCTCACGCCCGTCACCTGCAGCAGATCATCCCGCTCACCAAACTCGATCTCAAAGCGCCGCTGCCCCTCGCGCGCTCGGTACGTATAGGCCGGAGCGTGGCGTAGGTCAACGCGCCTGCCGACAACTGGGTCGGTGAGCCACACCGCCATCTCGCCCGGCAGTCGCGACGTATCCGCGATGCGCAGCGAGACCTCCTCATCCGCGGGCGAGTTCACCGTCAGCGTCCAGGCCCGCCTGGCACCCTCGGGCACCAGTGACCGCGCGTAGCCGATGCCTTCCGCCACGTCGAGATACGCGCCGACACCGCCCGGCATCATCGGCGGCTTGGGCGTCAGCAGCCGGTCGCCCTCCGTGGTTCCGAGCCACACGCCCGCGTCCGAGTGATGGGAGGTCGTGGTCACGAGCTGGATCACCCGCGCAGATCTCGAAGCCTCCGGCGACGTGAGCAGGCTCACGGCCGTTGGGAGCGTCTCCAACGAAGCCATGCCCGACGGATCAAAGCTCGCGCGGCCATCGTACAGACACAGTGCCCAGAAGCTCCTGCCGGGCGGAACCACCGTCACCTGATCGTAATTGCGCACCTCGTTGTTCCACGTAAACACCGGCAGGACGACTCGGCCGCCGCCCTCCGCCCTCAGACCGGTCTGCACGTCCAGCGCCGATCTGTAGGGGTTCGCCAGCAGGTTCCAGCCCCTACAGATACTCACGCTCAGGCTCTTCGGAGACTGCACCGGAACGCACTGATCGCTGTCACCGCGACTCAGCGCCCACAGGCCGTAGCCCCGGTGCTCGGCAGCGGCCGCATCCATCCTCACCAGATCGTAGCAGAACTCCTCCGCGTTCCACGCGTAGAGCGCCGCCACCGTCCGAGGATCAAGCAGGTCCGAGCATCTCGCCCCCGCGTTCGCAGGCTGGCCCAGGGAGATCATGTTCCAGCCCGCCGTCAGACCCACGGTGAGCACCGCCTCGACGGTCTGCACATGGGACGCGACGGTACGAACGCTGCTGTCGTACGCGCAGGTTACCGTCACCGTGATCCGGTACTCCTTCGCGGCGTCGCCAGGGTTCACGGGGGCAGTCCAGGTCGGATCTACCGATGTTGCGTCGTCGAAGCTCCCCGCCGGACTCCCCTCAGCGTCCTCGGCGTTCCACGCGTACTTCAGAT
>JBMNNW010000053.1:0-32605 GCA_050942735.1 Armatimonadota bacterium | reverse complement strand
GGTGAGCACGTCCCGTCCGAGCGCGACCTTGTTGGCCGCGTCAGAACGCCAGTCATCGAGGTCGTTGAGAACCTGGTAGGCCTCCCCGAGGTAGGTGGAGAAGCGCCGGAGCACCGAGTCATCGAACTCCGCAACTGCGGCGCGCAGGCCGGTGAAGAGCGCGACCTCGAAGGCCGGTGCGGTCTTCAGCGCGCCGATGTTGAGCGCATCCACCGGGCGCAGCGCCCCGCCCTCGCGCCCCACCCATGCAAGCTCCGCGCCCTGCCCGCGACAGAGCGCAAGCTGCGCCGAGGAGAGGCGCGCGAGTATGTCCGCAACACAGACTCCGCCGAGCACATCGGACTGTGCGGAGACCAGCCGGTAGCCGAGGCCGATGAGCCAGTCGCCCGCGTTGATGGCGCGCCCGGTGCCGTGACTGGCGTGCAACGTCGGACGGCCGTAGCGGAACTCATCACGGTCGGCGATGTCGTCGTGGATCAAAGACGCCTTGTGCAGGGCCTCGATCGCAACCGCCAGCGCACGGACAGACGGGTCGAGCATCGCGTCAACGTCCGCGTCGGGGGCCAGCGCGTCAAGGCCGTGGCGGCCGAGGCAGAACGCGGCGACGGTGACGAAGGGACGGAAGCGCTTTCCGCCGCAGCGCAGCCAGTCGATGCCCAGCGCCTCGGCCTCAAACGTCGGATCATCGGCAGCCCCTTCGGCGAGCGCGGCCTCGCTGACGTGCGGTCTGAGTACACCGTCGAGCGTCTCGCGGTCGAAGATCGCGCGCGCCGCCCGCAGCAGCGGGATGGCCGTGCGCGTGGCCCTGTCGGCGGCGGCGCCGGTGGCGGTCATCAGCTCTGCGATCAGGCCGGGCTCGCACTCCGTGAACTCGCAGCCGTCGCGCAGCAGCGGGATCGCCTGGTTGGGCACACCGAGGTCGGCGACGGGCTCGAATGACTCGTCGAGCGAGTCGAGGCAGGCGACGCCGAGGATCGCATCGGCCTCGCCGTCGAGGACCTTCATGATCACCGACGAGGTGCCCTCGGCGACGATGACCGAGTAGCCCAGCTCGCGGGCCTGCTCGACGAGTTCGCCGATCACGCAGGCCCCGCAGCCGGCGCAGTGCAGCCCGATGGAGTCGAACTGCCCCTCGCAGGCGAGCGGATCGCGCAGGCACTTCGGGAGCAGCAGGAGCCTGCGGTGAAGCGGGACGGCCTCATACTGCGCCCGCCAGAATGCGTTGCTGACCGCCACCATCGCGAATCCGAGGAAGTCTTCGGGCAGTTCGAGGCGCGCGAGGACGCCCTTCCCAAGCTCGGTCAGATGCTCGCGTGAGGGGGCCACGTCGCGGCTGAGCGCACACGCGATGTCGGCCGCGACGGCCCGGATGCGCGCCCGGACCGTCGCGTCCCGCGGGACCTGCTTCACCTCATCCGGAGCGTGCGCCTCCGGGACGGGCTGTCCGCTCATGCGAGCGTGCCTCCTCGGCGGTGTGACCGGTCCTATCCGCCGGTCGCGCCGATGCAGTAGAGGTTCTCATATCCGCGCACGTACATCAGGTCGCCCTCGAAGACCGGAGTGCTGCGGATCATGTCATCAAGGTGATTCTTCGCGACCTCGACGTACTCCCTGCCGGGCTGGAAGACGACGCCCGTGCCGTTCTCATGAACGATCATCAGGTAGTCGCCCGCGAGGACCAGGCTGCCGAAGATCGTGCCGCGGCCGAGGTCGAGCGTCACCTCGTAGACGGTCTCGCCGCTCGCTGCGTCGAGACAGGTCAGTTCATTGTGCTGGGCGATGGCGTAGATCAGGCCGTCGGTGATGATCGGCGAGGCGTAGTAGCGGTTCTCCTTCGGCGTGACCTCCCAGAGCAGTTCGGTCTCGTAGGGCTCCTCGAGGGTCTCGGGAAGCCTCAGTGCGCGGGAGGTGTATCCCCTCGGCTGGCTGTCGATGTAATACAACACGCCATCTGCGACCATCGGCCCCGAGCCCCACTGCAACTGGCCGAGGCCGTCGGCGATGATCGCGCCGTCGGTCGCGCGAACCGCGTCACCGCTGCTGGTGAAGAGGACCGGGACGCCGTCGTAGTCATGCACCCACGAGGTGCCCCAGTTCCACCTTGCCTCGGGCTGGCTCCAGACCTCCTCGCCGGTCAGCGGGTCGAGCGCGCGCATCGCGTCAATGTGCAGGATCAGCTTGCCGTCGGCGAGCACCGGGGTGTTGGAGGTGCCCCACTCGTGCGGCGGCTTCTCTATGAACCGGGCCCAGACGCGATTGCCCTCAACGTCGTAGCAGGCGGCGATCCCGTTCCCGAAGACCGCCCAGACATGCTGGCCATCGCTGATCGGCGTCGCGCTGGAGTAGCCGTTGTAACCGTGTGCGGGCGGGCGGACGTACCAGGTGTCTATGTAAGGCGCGATCTGCTCCTGCAGTTCCCCCTGCCGCTCCCGCAGCTCGTCGTGCTTCTGCCGCAGTTCGGCGTTGTTCTGATCGTCCTGCAGGTCGCGACGCACGGTGCGCAACTCACGGCCCAGCCGCCCCAGCTCGCCGCGCAGGCGATTGTACTCTTCTGTCTTCTCCTCGAGGTCCGCGACCTCGTCGGCCGAGGCGATGTCCACCGGCTCGTTACTCACCTGCCAGAGGATCTCCCCGGTGTTCCTGTCAACGCACAGCAGATCGGACGGTTCGGAGCAGACGAAGAGCCGGTCGCCCACGATCACCGGCAGCGAATTGCTCTCCCCGGGCATCGCGGTCTTCCACACGATGTTCTCGTCGTCGGACCACGTTGTGACCGGATTCGCGTCCGGGTATTCGCCGGTGCCATCGGTGCGCCAGCCGACGAAGTCATCGGCAACGCACATCGGCGCCGCCAGCAGGGCCGCGATCGCGACCAGGCAGATCATCCGTCTGAGACTGTGCAGATCCATCGGGCATCGTCCTCCAGGTGTCGGAACTAAGGCTCCCTCGCCGCCGTCCCCGCGTTCCTGGCATCGAAGGGCGTCACATCACGGTCATGTCTTCTCTTCCGGCATTGTATTGCAGATCGACGTTGAGGACGCGGCGCCTTTCCCGCCCGCTCAGTCCGTCAGCGCCTCTCGCGCTCGTCCGAGCGCCTCCACCGTCCATGCGACCGGGTAGAGCGCTTCAGTATACCACAGACTCGCAAAGTAGAGCCCGATCGGCTCGGCCTCGGTCCACGTCCCGTCCTCCACGCGCCCGACCAGATACTCCGCACCGCGCTCGATGACCTCGTCAATCTCCGTGTCGCCGGAGAAGCGGCACAGGGCGCTGACCGCCAGCGCCGTCTGCTCGACGCTGCTGGCGACACCGGACGCGCCACCCCAGCCGCCATCGTCGTTCTGCGCGCGGCGGAGGTACTTCAGCCCCGCCTCGCAGTGCGGGTCGTCGGCGCGCTCGCAGTCGCCGTAGGCGGCGAGCACCCGCGCGGTGCCCAGCACCGGGTTCGCCTCCGAGGCGACCCGCTGGTCGCCAAACCACAGCGGCACCCACGAGCCGTCCTGTCGTTGCGCGGCCGCCAGGTAGCCGAAGCCCCGGCCCACCGCGCTGCTCATGCTCGCGTGCAGCAGCCGCCCGAGGTAGCCGCGGCCAGCGGCGTCGTCCTCCGGCATCTCCACCGTGGCCCGCAGCGCGCGCAGCACATTCGCGGTGATGTCCGGCGAACTGCTGTCGAAGGGCAGCCGCCCCCATCCCTGGCAGAATGTCGGCCATCCCGCGTCGGGGTTCTGCAGGCCGCTGAGCCAGACGCCGCCATCCATCGCCGCCTGGGCATCCCCGGCCGCCACCATCTCAAGGACGGCGCCCGCCGTGTCGTCCGCATCGGGCACGCCGCCGGGCAGGTGCGTCCACGGCCAGCCGCCCGGGTCCGCGTTCGTGAAGGGATGGGCATGCTTGAGCTGCCGGCCACGCAGCCACGAGTGCGCGTCCTCAGCGATCTCCTCGGGGATGCCGCCGGACTGGCGCAGGGCCATCAGCGAGTTCGTCGTCACCCACACCGACAGATTCGTGTCGATCGCCCAGCTTCCGTCCTCACGCACGGTGTCACGCAGGAACTCAAGACAGCCCTCCACGACGATGTCGTCGGCTCCCGCGACCTCCGTGAGGCTCATCGCGACGAACGCCGTCAGCGGCGCGGCCTCAAGAAAGCCCCCGCTGGCGGGCTGCAGGTCGGGCAGCTTCCGCAGTACGCGCCCGACCGTGGCCATCCGAAGGACGCTGCGCAGCAGGGTATCCCCGCCGCGCTTCATGTATATCAGCGCCCCGACGGCAATCAGCGCCGGCAGCGCGTAGCTGACGACCTGCAGGCGCAGCAGGGCGTGAAAGCCCCGCGGCATCGCCGCAAGCTCGAAGGGCAGCCCCGGCACCTCGCGCCAGTCAACCAGCCCGGCCAGCGCGCAGGCCGCGAGGATCGGTGACTGGAAGGTGCGGTCGTCGCCGTAGCGATGCTTGATGGCCCTGGCAACGTCGCCCTCCCCCACGCTGTCCTCGATCCACTCCCGCGCCCGGTCAAGAGCCTCCGCGCACGGCACCTCCGCGATCGTCATCGCCGCGATGCTCAGGACCGTCGCGGCGATGTTGCTCGGGCTGTCAGGGCTGTCGCCCCAGCCCCCGTCATCGTTCTGATCGGCGACCATCCACCCGATCGCACCCTCCACGAGCGCCCGGTCCTCCTCGAAGCCCGCGCGATGCAGCGCGATCGCGGCTGTCGCCGTCGCAACCGCCGACGAGGACAGATGGCCCTCCCACCACCCTTCCCCCGCGCGTTGCGCCAGGAGATTCTCTCGAGTTGTTTCGAGGACGGCGTCGAGACGCTCGCGGTCGAGACTCATGACGTGGCCTGCCACCCCCGCCACGCGAACAGCGCGCTCCACAGCGCGACCTGACCGAAGCCCAGCGCCTGCAGCGCCAGCCGGCGGCCGAGCGGCACGCCCGCCGCGGTTTGCCCGTCGAGGAACATGCGCGGGACCTCGCGGAAGTTGAAGTCGTAGCAGCGCTCGACCAGCCGCCAGTGATCGCGTGTCAGATCCGCCCCCGCCGGGACGGGGCTGCCATCGATCGGCGCGTAGAGCATCGGGAAGATCATCAGCGGCTCGCCCGCAAGCGCCTCCACCCAGTCGAGCGTCCGCCGGACGTCACCCTCGGTCTCTCCGGGCATCAGCAGCATGAGACTCGCCATCGGCATGAAGCCCGCTTGTATCAGGCGGCGAAGCTGCGCGGCGGCAAATTCGCCCCAGTCGGCGGGGGCGACACCCCCGAGCTTCGCCGAACCACTGCGCGCGAGCAGTTCGCCGGAGGCGGATTCGACCCCGAGGTTCATCCACGGGTGGCGCGAGCCCGTCTGACCGACCATCAGCGCGCGCAGTTCGCGAAGCTGCTCATCGGACCAGCCCGCCACTGAGATCACGTTCGCGTGATCGGTCTGAATGAGCCCGAGGCCCTCGATCTGCCGCATCCGCCGCAGCAGACCCAGCAGGCGCTCGGGGGCCGGACTCACCCCGTCGCCACCGTAGCGCAGCAGGTCCTCGCTGATCGCGCTGATGCTCGAGAGGCCGGCGGCGAGGTTGGTGCGCGTATCCGCGAGGATCGTCTCCTCAGGCAGATCCGTCATGCGCTCGCGGCCGATCACGCAGTACTCGCAGCACAGCCCGCAGCCGCGCGACAGCTCGATCACGCCCATCGAAGACGCACCCCGGATGCGGGGAACCGCGCTCGCGTCCACGGCCTCGCCCGGGATGACCGTGGGGAGCCCGTCGCAGTCGATGACCCGGTGGAATATCTCCGCCACGTTGCCCTCCGCCTGGCCGGAGACAACGTGATCCACGCCGAGGTCGGTGCGCAGGCCGTCGTCGGCGATGAGCTGCCACGCGCCCGGGCCGCCGAGGAGGACCCTCGCATGTGGAGCGCGCGCGCGGAGGGCGGCGATCTCCCGCATCAGATCTCGGACGAGACGGCGCGGGTAGATCTCACCGCCGCCGATCGCGGTCATCGTGGTGGAGTTCATCCCGAGGCCACACGCCTCGCCGGCGCTCACCGCAATGATGCGCGTCTCAGGTCCGACGACCCCGGCGAGCCGCTCAGCCTCAACGACCGCGACTTCGTCCTCGCGGAAGCCGTCGCTCACCAGCGCCGCCTCGATCCTCCGAAGACCCAGCGGCGCGATCGGCAGCCGCGCGCGCGGCGCCAGCACGCGGTCCATCAACGCGCGCGGCACGGTCGTAGTCTGACTCGCCGCGACCATGCCGCCGAAGATCGTGCGGTGATCGGCCATCAGAGTGCGATCGGCCGTCATGACCACGGGGACGCCGGCGGGGGCGCTCATTCGGCCTCACCACCGCGAGCGAGGTCGTCGAGCGCGTCAATCAGTGAGTCGATCTCCTCGTGCACCGCCGAGGGCTCGGCGGCCACGGATCGCACCGCGCCTCCGCATTCCTCGCACATTGCCGCCTCAGCCTCGGATCGCGGCGCCCCGCCCGCCTCCGCGACCTCGCCGCAGACCGGGCAGGGCCGGCCGGTGCGCACGTAGTACATGCGCCGCGCCGCGGCGTCGGGCCGCATCACGGTGCCGGGAGCGCCCGCGATGGCGGGCTCGTCGCACAGCGGGAAGATGATCGCCCCCTGCGGGCAGACCCGGGCGCAGGCCGGGCAGCCATCCTTGCAGTTGTCCGGACGCACCGCGACGACCCGGTGGGCCTGTGTCTCGTACACGCCGAAGAGGCAGAACTGCAGGCAGTGGCGGCAGGAGTTGCAGCGGGAGCGGTCGATCACCGGATACCAGCGGTCGGAGACTTCGGCGTGAAGCTCGCGGACCTCACCGGCGCCCTCTGAGGGGCCCAGCGCGTCCTCGATCGCCTGCGCCGCGGCCTCTGCCGATCCGGCGGATGAAAGGTCGATCGCGACAGCAGGCTCACGCCCTGCATACTCGCGAACCAGGCACTCAAGCGGCCGCGGATGGAGCCACCCGGCGACCGCGAGCACGGGGCTCAATTCGGAGAGCGTGCTCCAGAGTTCGGCGCCGTGGGGGAGGTGGTAGATGTGAGGGGTGACGAGCACACGCCTGCCCGCATGAGCGAGCCGCCGCGCGAGGACGTCCTCGAGAGACGCGCGCGCGACGTCGTTCCCCGGATGCCTGGAGATCACCACGGACGAACTCTCCGCCACGAAGACCTCACCCCGCACTGCAGAAATGGCGGCCTGATGCGACCGGTCCACGAGGCTCAGGATACCCCGAGCCCGTCGGACTTGTCCAGCATGCATTCGCGTCAGCCTGAGATCGTAATACAATGAGCACTGGAAGTGACGCCACGCCGCCCGATGATGTTCAGCGGATTGGTGAACGATTCGCCATCGGCGGGCGTCAATCATGCACAAGTCAGGCGCGAACTCCCGTGCGACGAGCCATGGCGGTGCGCTTGACTCACAGTCATCCGGGCAAATACCATGCGCTGACATACGCCAGTCTTCGCCCCGCGTGAGGGAAAGATGAACACGAGCAACGAGAAGGGCGACCGCCGTCTGAACCACGAGCGCGTGCCCTCCACCGTCAACCGGAGCCAGCAGCAACCATCTGAGGCGCCCGCTGAGGTCCCGCCGGGGAGCCCGCCGCCCAGTGACCGGAGGAGGCAGATCGTCACGATCGCGATCCCGATCGTGGCGGCGCTCATCGGCGCGTTTCTGCTGGGCATGTGGTTGCTGGGCGATCGCGCCTCAGTTGACGTCGGGCCGCGCGCGGGCGAGGTGACGACGCCGACGCCAGGCGCGCAGGACCGGCCCGGCGGCGGGATGGACGATGACGTCCCCGACCGGCCCGATGGGTCGGAGGCCGGTCAGCCCGAGCAGCCTGCGGACGCCCAGTTCACCCGTCCCGGCCAGCCCGGCTCGCCCGCGGGCAGCGGCGGGCCCTCGCGGCCTTCGGCGACCCCGGCCTCACCGGCCGCGTCGTCGGGTGGTGGTGGCTCGTGGCCCAACTTCCGAGGAAGGGGCTACGACGGCATTGCGCAGGAGGCCTCGGGGCTCGCCTCAAGCTGGCCGAGCGGCGGCCCTGCGAAGCTGTGGGAGGAGCGGATGCTCGGGCCGGGGCACGCGGGCGCTGCCATCGCCAACGGCCGGGTCTACGTGCTCGACTACGACCGGAGCGCGAGGCAGGATGTGCTGCGCTGCCTGTCGCTCACAAGCGGCGATGAGATCTGGCGGCACTCCTACCCGGTAGACATCAAGGACAACCACGGAATCTCCCGGACGGTCCCGGCCGTGGCCGGCGGCTACGTCGTCGCGCTGGGCCCGATGGGGCATGTCACCTGCGCCCGCGCCGACAGCGGCGACGTCGTCTGGCAGGTGGACCTGAAGGCCGCCTACGGCACCAAGATCCCGAGTTGGTACGCCGGCCAGTGCCCGATCATCGAGGACGGGAAGGCGATCATCGCGCCCGGCGGAAGGTCGCTGATGATCGCGGTGGACATCGCGTCCGGCACCGTCGAGTGGGAGGCGCCCAACCCCGACGGCTGGCAGATGACCCACGCGTCGGTGATGCCGATGCAGATCGGGGGGCGCAAGGTCTACGTCTATCCCGCGACCGGCGGCCTCGTCGGGATCAACGCCGCAGACGGCTCGATCGTCTTCAAGTACCCGGGCTGGACTGTCAACACCGCGAACGTGCCCACGCCCGTCCCGGTCGGCGATGAGCGCGTCTTCGTCACCGGCGGCTACGGGGCGGGCAGCATGCTGCTGTCCGTCAGGGGAGGAACGCCCGCGCAGGTGTGGAAGATCCCTCAGACTGTGTTCGGATCACACCAGCACACCCCGATCCTGCATCAAAGCCACCTCTTCGGCGTGGCCATGGACCGGCAGCTTGTCTGCCTGAACCTCCAGGGCCAGCGCGTGTGGGAGAGCGGTCACACCGTCCGCTTCGGGATCGGCCCTTACCTGCTCGCGGACGGGAAGATCTACGTGCTGAGCGATGACGGGACGCTGGTGATGGCGCAGGCCGGCACCTCCGGATACAACGAACTGGCGCGGGCGAAGGTGCTCCCCGGCCCCGACGCATGGGCGCCGATGGCGCTGGCGGACGGAAAGCTCGTACTGCGCGACCGCGACACGATGATCTGCCTGGACGTGCGAGGCAGATGACGCGACGACAGGCGCTGGCGGGGGCAGGCGCCGCCACGGCGGTGTTGCTGGCGCTGCTCGCGGGCTGCCCGCAGCGGCAGGAGATCATCGAGCAGACGGTGGCCGCGAAAGCGGAGAACATCGCCTCGCAGGCTGAGAGCAGCTACGTGCCCGAAGGGCTGCTGACGTGGGAGATGGTCGCCGAGTTGGATCCTGGCTTCGAGCAGGCCACCGCGGTGGCGTTCGACGACCGGGGCGGGCTCCATGTCGCGGGCGACCGGGCGGTGCGGAAGATGACCGCCGATGGACAGATCGAGTGGGAGCTGCCTGTCGAGAGCGCGCCGACCTGTCTGGCCCTGGACGCGGACGGTATGATCCTCGTCGGCTTCCGCGACCGGGTTGAGGTCTACGATCCCGGCGGCCGGCGCGTCACGTCGCTGGTGCCGGAGGGCTCCCGCACATGGATAACATCGGTTGCGGCGTGGCCTGACGACCGCTTCGTCGCGGACGCGGGTAACCGCCGCATCCTGCGCTACGACGCGGGTGGGAACCTCCTCGGGGAGTTCGCGGGGATGGATCAGGAGCGCGGCATCCCCGCACTCTCGGTGCCCAGCCCGCATCTCGACGTGGCCGTCGGCCCGGATGGAAACCTCTGGCTGAGCAACCCCGGGCGGCAGGCGGTCCAGGTGCACTCGCGGGCCGATGGGGCGCTGCTGACCTCGTGGGGGCAGCCGGGCACCGATGTTCACGGCTTCGGAGGCTGCTGCAACCCGACCGACATCGCGCCGCTGCCCGACGGCCGAGTCGTCACGTCTGAGAAGGGACTGCCGCGGGTGAAAGTGTATTCTGCAGAGGGGGCGTTGCTCTCTGTGGTCGTGCCGCCCGGGGAATTCGTGCGGAGCACGGTGGGAATCGATCTTGCGACCGATCCGTCCGGAAGGATAGCCGTGCTCGATCCCGACCGGGGGATCGTTCGCGTCTACGAGGAGACGGTGAGCGGATGAGCGACCGACGCAGCTTCCTGAAATCAGCCGCGGCCGGACTGGTCGGGGCGGTGCTCGCGGGTGGGACCGGCTGGCTGGCGCTCGGCAGGGGTGAGCCGTGCTGGACCGGCGGCGCCTGCCGGAACTGCCCCGAGCTTGACGGCTGCGAGGAGACGGAGGCCCGCCTCTCGCGCCTGCAGCGACGGCCAAAGCCCGACGTCGACCGGCACGCGCCGACCGGTGAGGAGCCGATGAGTGGCTGATGGCTGATGACCGCAGGATGGATCGAAGAAGCTTTCTGAAGGCCGTCACGCGGGCGGTCGGCGCGATCGGGCTTGGCGTCGGCGTGGGCGCGGTGGCGGCGAAGGGCGAGCGCGATGATCTCGTCTGGCAGATCGACCCGGAGAAGTGCATCGCCTGCGGGAACTGCGCGACGGCATGCGTATTGACCCCGTCGGCGGCGCGGGTGGTGCACGACGTTGAGATCTGCGGGTTCTGCGACTTCTGCTTCGGCTACTTCGCCGAGGTGCGACCCGGCGACGAGGAGACCGCGGAGAATCTGCGCTGTCCGACCGACGCGATCATCCGCAACTTCGTTGAGGAGCCTTACTACGAGTACCTGATCGATGAGCCGAAGTGCATCGGCTGCGCGATCTGCGTCGAGGGGTGCCGCCAGTACGGCAACGGCTCCCTCGTGATGCAGGTTCGCCACAACCGCTGCGTTGACTGCAACGAATGCGCGATCGCCGCGGTCTGTCCCGCGGATGCCTTCGTGCGGGTCCCGGCGAGCGAGCCCTACCTGCTGCCGAGCATGAAGTTCGCCGACGAGGAGGAGGCCGAGACGGAGGAGCCGGGCGCGCCGCCGACGCCGCAGGCGCAGCCGTCTCAGCCCGATCCGACGAGGCCGTCGCCGCTGGAGACGCCGCCGCCGGACCGGGAGTTCCCCGGTGAGGGTATGCTGAGTCCGGGGGATGGCGGGCCTTCATCGGCGCCACCGATGGGCGAGGGCGGCGGACCGCCCGACGACGATCCGGGGTTCATGCTGCTATGATGCGCCGCGTGCTGCCGCTTCTTGTGCTGGTCGCGGTGCTGACGCCGGTGGTGGCGCTGGCCGTCGAGCGCTTCCCGCCGCCGGAGTTCAGCTTCGACTACCGCTTCCCCGAGGTGCGCACACCCGCGCCGCGGGGCACGCTCTTCGAGTGGATCGACGTGGCCGTGCTTGCGGGGACGCTTGGCCTCGCCGCGTGGTTGATATTGCGGGTGAGGCAGCGAACGTACATCTTCCTGCTGGTGATCTTCGCGCTTCTTTACTTCGGCTTCTTCCGCAGGGGCTGCGTCTGCGCGGTCGGCGCGGTGCAGAACGTGGCGCTGGCACTGGGGCCCGCGGAGTACATTCTGCCGGTGACGGTCGGGTTGTTCTTCCTGCTGCCGCTGCTCTTCGCGCTCGTCTTCGGGCGGGTCTTCTGCTCGGCTGTCTGCCCGCTCGGCGCGGTGCAGGAGCTTACGTTGCTCAAGCCGCTGCGGGTGCCGGAGTGGCTGGAGCGGCCGCTGGGGCTGATCCCCTTCGTCTACCTCGGCGTGGCGGCGTTGTTCGCGTGGGCGGACACGGGCTTTGTGATCTGCCGCTACGATCCTTACGTTGCGTTCTTCCGCCTCGGCGGGCTGACGCATATCCTGATCGCGGGCGGCATCCTGCTGCTGATCGGGGTGTTCATCGGTCGGCCCTACTGCCGCTTCATCTGCCCGCTGTCGGCCCTCTTCAGAATCACCGCGCCGCTGTCGGCATGGCATGTGCGGCTCGGCGGGGAGACGTGCATCAACTGCCACCTGTGCGCCGACGCCTGCCCCTACAACGCGATCCGCCCGCCCACCACCGAGCGGCACTCAAAGCCCGCGAGCACGGGGCGCTGGACGCTGGGGGCGATCATCCTGGCATTCCCGCTGCTTGTCGTGGCGGGCGCATGGCTGGGGAACCTCGGCAGCGACTACCTCGCGGGGATGAACATGACGGTGCAGACAGCCGCGAGGGTCTTTGCCGAGGAGCAGGGAATCATTCAGGGCACCACGGAGCAGTCCGAAGCGTTCTATGCACTGGGGGAACCGGCGGGAGGGCTCTACCGCGAGGCCGCCGAAATCAGGAGACAGTTCGAGACGGGCAGCACGGTGCTGGGCGGCTTCATCGGCCTGATAGTCGCGTGGCAGCTCATCACCGTCTCTCTTCGCCGCACACGTGAGCATTACGAGGTCGACCCGGCCCGCTGCGTCTCATGCGGACGATGCTACGCATCGTGCCCGATCGAGACGGCGCGCAGGGCCGGAAAGTCGGTGCACCCGACGCGGGATAACATACCATGAGCGATGATGCAGTCAGGGACAACGCGGAGTACGCGGTCGAGAAGCAGCGGCAGGATGGTGCCGGGGCGCAGAGCGATCGTGGTCCACGCGGCGGCTGGCACTACCTCGTCGCAACGAGGGTCGCGATCGTGGCGGCGGTCTTCTGCGCCGCGGTGTTCGCGCTGATGGTGGCGAATCTGATCCGCGCGCACAGCGCCGACCCGACCGCGCCGGCACAGATCGAGCAACTCAGGGCCGAACTGAACCGTCAGCCGGGCCGGCCGGACATCGAGACACTGCAGACGATCCGCACGCTCGACCAGCAGTTGCGCGAGCAGTACTTCCGGACGCGGCGCTTCGCGGTGCAGGGCGCGTTCATGCTGCTGGGCGGGCTGGTGGTGCTGCTGGCGTCGCTGCACTTCGCATCGGTCTACGCCGCGACGGGCCCCGAGCCGAACCCCGATGCGGTGGAGGAGCCCGTGCTGGCGACGGCGATGGCGCGCCGATCGGTGGTTGTGATGGCGCTGCTGCTGGGCGGGCTGCTCGTGACGCTGGCGGTGCTGGCGCGTCATGACGCCGTGGCGGAGTACGTCGCGGCCGCCGAGGCGGCGGACCTTGCCGCGGAGGCTGAGGCTGAACGGCAGGCGCTGATCGGGCCGCAGGGCCCGGCGGGGCCGCAGGGGGAGCCAGGTGCCGCCGGACCGCCGGGAGAACCCGGACAGCCGGGCCCGTCCGGGCCGGCGGGACGCGCCGGCGCACGTGGGCCCGCAGGTCCCGCGGGGCCTGCGGGACCGGCGGGCGAGCAGGGCCCGCCCGGACCTCCCGGACCGCCTGGGCCCACCGGGGAGGGCGCCGCGCCGATCGCGTTGACCGATGCCGAGCAGCAGTACGCGAGGAACTGGCCACGCTTCCGCGGCCCCGCCGGCTCGGGCGTCGCGCAGGCGGGCAACTACCCGACAAGCTGGGACGGGGAGAGCGGACAGAACATCGCGTGGAGCAGCCCTGTCACGCTCCCGGGCAAGTCCTCGCCGCTGGTGTGGAACGACCGCGTCTTCATCACCGGCGCAACCGAGGACACCAGGCAGGTCTACGCATTCAACGCGCGCACCGGCGTGATGCTGTGGATGCGCACGGTGGTCAACGAACTGAGCGCCGAGGATGAGCCGCCCTACGTGATGGAGGAGACCGGGTTCGCCGCGCCGACGATGGCGACCGACGGAGAGCGGGTCTTCGCGATCTTCGCCAACGGCGACGTCGCGGCCTTCGACTTCGAGGGCAAGGAGCTGTGGACGCGCGCAACGGGGCCGCTTGAGAACATGTACGGACATGCCTCCTCACTGACGGTGCACGAGGACAGGCTCATCGTGCTGCTCGACCAGGGCGACGCCGGCGACGATCTCTCGCGCCTCGTGGCGCTCAACGTCGAGGACGGCTCGCGGGTTTGGGAGACCGAGCGCGAGGTCCCGAACTCGTGGTCAACGCCGATCGTGATCGAGCACGAGGGCCGGCAGCAGATCATCACCGCGGCCGATCCGTGGGTCATCGCCTACGACCCGGAGGACGGCGAGGAGCTGTGGCGGGCGGATGTGCTCTTCGGCGACGTCGGGCCCTCACCGATCTACGCCGGGGGCCTTGTGATCGCGTGCAACGACGGGACCGACCTCGTCGCGATCAGGCCTGACGGCGAGGGCGATGTGACCGAGACACACGTGGTCTGGAGTACGCCGGGGGCGATGCCGGACACGGCCAGTCCGGTCAGCGACGGGACGCACGTCTACGTGGTGGCGAGCTACGGGCTGATGGGCTGCTACCGCCTCACAGACGGCGAGCAGGTCTGGGAGGAGAGTCTCCCGGACGGGATGTACTACTCGTCGCCCGCCATCGTCGGTGACAGGATCTGGCTGATGAACCGCGACGGTGTGATGCACTTCTTCGCCACCGGCAGCGTCTTCGAGCACCTGGGCAGCGCGGAACTGGGCGAGCCCGCCGACGCCACGCCCGCGTTCGTGGACGGCAGCGTGTTTGTCCGCGGTGAGGAGCACCTCTTCCGCATCGGCGAGCCGAGGCGGGGGCCGCGCGACGGGCGCGAGGGACCGAGGCCGCGGAGAGAGAACGGTGGCGGCGGGGGCGGGGGCGGGGGCGGGAGCAGCCCGTTCGACGCGACGCCCGCGCGGGGGGCCGCAGCAGCCGCGGAGGGCGGTGCGAGCGCCCTTATGCGCCACCTGCAGAGAGCAGGACTGGGCAGCCTCGTCACGAGGGCGCTGCTGACCGAAGGCCGAAGGACGTGGACCTCTGAGCACTGAGGTGAGGGTGGCTGAGACGATCGATTTGAGCTACGTCGATCGGGTGGTGGCGGAGACGGGCGGAGATCGCGAGGCCGTCATCCCGATCCTGCAGCGCCTGCAGGAGCACTACCGCTACCTGCCGCCGGAGGCGCTGGGGCGGGTCTGTGAGCTGACGGAGATCACGCCCGCGCAGATAGAGGGCGTGTCCACCTTCTACACGCAGTTCCGCCATCGCCCCGTCGGCGAGCATATTGTCCGCGTCTGCCACGGGACGGCCTGCCACGTCAAGGGCGCCGACCGCGTGAGCGACGCGGCGCGCCGCTACCTGCGCATCCCCGACGACGATGACACCGACCCCGACGGAAGGTTCACCATCGAGAAGGTCGCCTGCCTCGGCTGCTGCACACTCGCGCCGGTGATGCAGATCGACGGCGTGACCTACGGGCACCTGACCTCGGAGAACGTCTCCGAGGCGATCGAGGACTTCCTGGCGCTTGAGAGCCGCGGACTGCTGGCCCCCCGGCCGAAGTCGGTCGAGGGCCATGTAGACGGGCTGGCGGAGCTTCGCATCGGGATCGGGTCATGCTGCATCGCGGGCGGGAGCATGGACGTGCGGGAGGCGCTGGAGCGGGCGGTGCGCGACCTCGGCGCGCCGGCGGTGGTCAAGCCCGTCGGCTGCGTGGGGATGTGCCACAGAACGCCCCTTGTCGAGGTGGCGATGCCCGGCGAGGAGACGCAGATCTACGCGAAGGTGCGGGCCGAGGATGCGGAGGGGATCGTGCGGCGGCACTTCGAGCCGCAGGGCCTCAGGCGCGTGCGGGTTGCGGTGTCCTCGACGCTCGACCGGATCCTCGACGATCGCACGTGGAAGCCGGTGACGCGCTACGCGCTGGATGTGCGGGACGCCCCGGTGTGCGACTTCCTCGGCAGGCAGGTGCACGTGGCGACGGAGTTCGGCGGCTGCCTCGACCCCTTTGACATCGACGAGTACATCGCGGGCGGGGGCTTTGAGGCGCTGCAGCAGGCGCTGGAGATGGGGCCTGAGGATGTGATCGCGGCGGTCAAAGACTCGGGGCTTCGAGGGCGCGGCGGGGCGGGCTTCCCGACCGGAGTCAAGTGGGATCTGGTGCGCCGGGCCGAAGGTCAGCCGAAGTACGTCATCTGCAACGGCGACGAGGGCGACCCGGGCGCGTTCATGGACAGGATGATCCTTGAGAGCTACCCCTTCCGCGTGCTTGAGGGGATGATCATCGGCGCATACGCGGCGGGGATCCACGACGGGCTGCTTTACATCCGCGCGGAGTACCCGCTGGCCGTGCAGCGGGTCTGGAACGCGATGCAGGAGTGCCGCGAGCGCGGCTATCTCGGCGACGACATCCTCGGCAGCGGCTACGACCTGCGCCTCGGGATTCGCGAGGGTGCGGGCGCGTTTGTCTGCGGCGAGGAGAGCGCGCTGATCGCCTCGATCGAGGGGGGGCGGGGCAACCCGCGCCTGCGACCGCCCTACCCGGCGGAGCGCGGGCTGTGGGGCAGGCCGACGCTGATCAACAACGTGGAGACCTGGGCGGTCGTGCCGTGGATCATCCGCGAGGGCCCGGAGAAGTTCGCGGCGATGGGCACCGAGCGAAGCAGGGGGACGAAGGTCTTCGCGTTGGCGGGGAAGGTCGCCCGCGGCGGGCTGATCGAGGTGCCGATGGGCATCACGATCCGGGAGATCGTCGAGGAGATCGGCGGCGGGGTCGCCGACGGCCGTGAGTTCAAGGCGGTGCAGATCGGAGGGCCGTCGGGCGGCTGCATCCCGGCGCGGCTGGCCGACACGCCGGTGGACTTCGAAGCGCTCGGTGAGCTTGGCGCGATCATGGGCTCGGGCGGCTTCGTGGTGCTCGACGACCAGGACTGCATGGTGGACGTGGCGCGTTACTTCCTTGAGTTCACGCAGCGCGAGTCGTGCGGCAAGTGCGTCCCCTGCCGCATCGGCACGCGGCGGATGCTGGACACCCTCGAGCGCATCGCCACGGGCGCGGGCACAGAGAGGGACCTCGACACGCTGCACGAGCTTGGGGAGATGGTGCGTGACACGAGCCTCTGCGCGCTGGGCGGGACGGCGCCGAATCCGGTGCTGACGACGCTGGAGTACTTCCGAGACGAGTACGAGGCGCACATCGAGGGGCGCTGCCCGGCCGGCGTGTGCAAGACGCTCATTCACTACGAGATCACCGAGGAGTGCATCGGCTGTACGCTCTGCGCGCAGGCATGCCCGGCGGACGCGATCCCGATGCGACCGCACGAGGTGCATGAGATCGATCAGGAACTGTGCGTCAAGTGCGGCAGTTGCGTCGGCGTATGCCCGGTGGACGCCGTCGAAGTGCGCAGTCAAGAGACAGGTGCAGCGGATAGCTGACAATGCCAACACTGAGGATCGACGGACAATCGGTCACGACGGCTGAGGGAGCGACGATCCTCGAGGCCGCGCGGCAGGCGGGCGTGGAGATCCCGACGCTGTGTTTCCGCGAGGGTCTTCCGGCTCAGACCTCGTGCATGGTCTGCGTGGTGAGGGTTGACGAGGGCCCGCGACTGCTGCCCTCCTGCGCGACGAAGGTGCGCGAGGGGATGGTGGTCGAGACCGTCGGCGAGCAGATCGAGCACGCGCGGCGGATGGCGCTGGAGCTGCTGCTCTCCGATCACCTCGGCGACTGCCTCGGCCCCTGTCAGCTCGGCTGCCCCGCAGGCCTGGACATCCCGCTGATGATCCGGCAGATCGTCGCCGGAGACGTCGCGGGAGCGACGCGGACTGTCCGCGCGCGCATCCCGCTGCCCCGCGTGCTGGGACGGATCTGCCCGGCTCCGTGTGAGAGCACCTGCCGCCGCGGCTCACATGATGAGGCGGTCGCGATCCGCCTGCTGATGGGCTGGGTCGGCGACCGCGACCCGGCCGCACCTGCTCGGCGGCCTGAGACCTCACCCGACAGCAGCAGGCGCGTGGCGGTGGTCGGCGCGGGGCCGGCGGGTCTGAGCGCGGCGTACTACCTGCGGCTGGCCGGACACGCGGTGACGCTGATCGACGAGCGGGGGGAGCCAGGCGGCGGGCTTCGGCAGATCGAGGCGGCGCAACTTCCGCCTGGGGCGCTGGAGGCAGACTTGGCGGATGTGCTGGACCTCGGCGTTGAGCTGCGAACTGAGACCCGCCTCGGGCGCGATCTCACGCTGACCGATCTGCGCGCCGAGTTCGACGCGACGCTGCTGGCGCTCGGTGAGATCGACGAGGGGATGGCGGACGCGCTGGGCATGCCGTGGGCGCGGCGCGGGCTTGAGGCGGACCGTCAGACCCACGAGAGCCCGCTGGCAGGCGTCTTCGTGGCCGGGTCGGCGCAGAGTCCATCGGGCCTCGCCGTGCGGTCCGTGGCCGGCGGCCACGGCGCCGCGCTTGCGATCGACCAGTACGTGCGCGGCATGCCCGTCACGCCGGAGCCGCGGCACTTCAACGTCAACCTCGGGCGGCTGCAGCAGGACGAGGCGGCTCGGATGGCCGCGGACGCAAGCGCCCACGCGCGGCTGACCCCGTCCGGCGGAGATGCCGCGGGGTTCAACGACGAGGAGGCTGTCCGCGAGGGTCTGCGCTGCCTGCACTGCGACTGCCGTGCGCTGAGCGACTGCCGACTGCGCGCACTGGGCGAGGCATACAACGTGGACACGCACGTCTACCCTGACGACCGCCGGCGTTTCCAGCGGGATGCCACGCATCCGGCGATCGTCTTCGAGTCGGGCAAGTGCATCGCCTGCGGGTTGTGCGTGGAGGTCGCCCGACAGTACGATGACGAACTGGGGCTGACGTTCATCGGGCGCGGCTTCGACGTCCGGACGGCGGTGCCGTTCGGCGCGGCGCTCGCCGAGGGGCTGCGGAGGGCGGCGATCGAGTGCGCGGAGGCATGCCCGACCGGCGCGATCGTGCTGAGGGATGGGGCGGAGGAGGCATCAGGCGACGATGAGCGCGAGGACGCTGCGGGTGGAGGGCCTGACGAAGGAGTATGACACGCCCGCCGGAACCACGCGGGTGCTCGACGGGCTGTCACTGACCGCCGAACCGGGGGAGACGGTGGCGATCCTCGGCCCGTCGGGCTCCGGCAAGAGCACGCTGCTGAACATCATCGGCTCGCTGGACCGACCGACCTCCGGGACGGTGCATCTTGGTGAGACCGCGGTGACTTCGCTCGAGGGCGAGGCGCTCGCGTCCTACCGCGCCACCGAGGTGGGCTTCGTCTTTCAGGACCACCATCTGCTGCCGCAACTCACCGCCGCGGAGAACGTTCTGCTGCCGACGATGGCGGCCGGCACCGGCGACGGCGCCGAGGACCGCGCGCGCGCGCTGCTCGATCGCGTCGGGGTCTCCGACCGCGCCGACGCATTCCCCGCGCGCCTCTCGGGCGGCGAGCGCCAGCGCGTCGCCGCTGCGAGGGCGCTGATCAACGAGCCGGCGCTGCTGCTGTGCGACGAGCCGACGGGGAACCTCGACCGCGAGAGCGGCGACCGGCTGGTGGAGTTGCTGCGCGAACTCGCCGCGGACGGCGTGACCGTGCTGATGGTCACGCACAACACGCGCCAGGCGGCGCTGCTGGGCCGCGGGCTGCTGCTGACCGACGGGGCGGTGGAGCCGTGGGAGGGAGGCTCTGAGCCCGCATGACATTCACGCGACTCGTCCTGCGCGGCCTCGCGCACTACCGCAGAACTGCCGCGGTCGTCGCGGCGGGGATCGCGGTCGCGACGGCCGTCATCGTCGGGTCGCTGGTGATCGGCGACTCCATCGAGGGATCGATCCGGCACACGGCGCTGGCGCGACTGGGCGCGATCTCGGACGCCGTCACGGCCCCCCGATTCTTCCGCGCCGACCTCGCCGACGACGCCGCACACGAGGGCCTGGCTGCGGCGCTCATCCTCCTCGACGCCTCAGCACGGCCGCAAACCGGTGACACCGTCGTCGCGGGTGTCTCGGTGGTCGGCGCCGGCGTCGATCTGTGGAGACTCTACCCCGGCGAGGACCCACCGTCGCTCACACCGCGCTCGGCGATCATCAACGAGGCGCTTGCCACCGACGCGGGCGTGGAGCCCGGGGACACGCTCCTCATCACGGTCTCCCGCCCCGGTCAGGCGATGGCGGGCACATTGTTCGCGCGGCGGGAACGCGCCGGGACGCTGGCCACGCTCCGCGTGACCGTCGAGGCGGTGCTGCCTGACCTCGGCCCTGGCGGCTTCCGCCTCGATCCGTCCACGGCGATGCCGCGCAACGTGATCGTCGATCGCGAGTGGCTGGCCTCGCAGATCGGCGAGCAGGGGCGCGCGAACACGCTGGTGTTCGAGCGGCCGCAGACGTCACAGCAGCGCGATCAGATCGCCCGCTCGATGACACTCGCGGACCACGGACTCTACCTCCGCGAGCACGCGCCGTGGCTGTCGGTCTTCAGCGAGGCGGTGGCGCTCTCGGACGCCCAGGTCGCGGCCGCGCCGGCGGCCGCCTCCGACCTCGGAGAGACCTCACGCACCTCCGTCTACCTCGCCGACACCATCGTCGCCTCTGCTGACTCGTCCCGCTCTACCTCGTACGCCGTCATCGCGGACGTGACCGCTGCGGATCTTCCGCTGGGCGAGACGGCGAGCGTGGCACAGCTCGGCGAGGGTGATCTGATCCTCAACGCGTGGGCGGCGGAGGACCTCGGCGCATCGGTCGGAGAGCGCTTCACGATCACCTGGCGCGTCAGCACGCCCTCGGGCTACGAGGACCGCTCGGCCGAACTGACGCTGGCCGCCATCGCGCCGATGCGGGGCCTCGGCGCGGACCCGGACCTCGTCCCCGACTTCGAGGGCATCACCGACGCGGAGCACATCGACGACTGGGATCCGCCCTTCCCCGTGGATCTGTCGCTTGTCACCGACCGCGATGATGAATACTGGGAGCGGCACCGCGCGGCGCCGAAGGCGTTCGTCGGCAGCGCCCTGCTGCGCCGAATGTGGCAGGGCGAGGCGGACGACGGGCCGTGGATCACATCGGTGCGCATCGGCCCGCTTCCCGGCGGCGCACAGATGCGCTCGGAGTACGAGCCGGCGCTGCTGGCGGAGCTTGCGCCCGAGGATGCCGGCATGCGCTTCTTCGCCGTCCGTGAGCAGGCCCTCGCCGCCAGCAAGGGCACATCGGACTTCGGTCAGCTCTTCCTCGGGATGAGCATCTTCCTCGTGCTGGCGGGCGCGGGGCTTGCCGGGACCCTCATGCGCCTTTCGGCCGAGCGCCGGGCATCGCAGGCGGGCATCATGCTGGCGACGGGCTTCACCGCGAAGCGCACCGGCCGTGTGATCGCGGCGGAGGGCGCGGCGCTCTCCGCGCTGAGCGTGGCCGTCGGAGCGCCGCTCGGGATCGCCTACGCGCGCCTGATCATCGCGGCGCTCGCCACCCGCTGGCAGGGAGCGCTCGGCGACGCGCCGGTGCTCGGGGTGTACGTCGAGCCGCTGAGCGTCGTGATCGGCACCCTCGCCGCGTTGCTCGTCGGGCTCATCGCGACGTGGTGGGGCGCGCGTGTGCTCTCCGGCAGGGCGGTCGTCGAGCTTCTGCGTGGCTGGCAGGCGACCGCGACCGCGCCGACCCAACGGCGTCCGTGGACGGCGCTGGCGACGCCCCTGCTGCTGGTGGCTGCCGCGGGGATCTTCGTCGCGGCACTCGCTGGAGCGATCCCCGCCGAGGGCGCGTTCTTCGGCATCGGCGGCGCGCTCCTCGTCGCCGCGTTGACCGGCGCGCACCTGCTGCTCACCCGCGCCATGGCACGGACGGGCGCAACGCGGTCACCGAGCGCATTCTCTCTGCGCGCCGCGGCCTCTGCCCGCGGCCGCAGCCTGCTGCTGCTGGGCCTGATCGCCGCCGCGACCTTCGTGATCGTCACCGTCGCGGCCAACTCCCGCGACTTCTCCGCCATCGACGTGCGTGACCGCGCCTCAGGGACCGGCGGCTTTGCGCTGATCGCGACCTCCTCGGTGCCGCTACGCTTCGACCCGGCCACCGAGGAGGGCCGTGAGAACCTCGGGTTCCTGCCCGACGAGCAGGAGGCGCTCGAGGGCGTTGAGATCATCTCTCTGCCACGCAGCCCCGGCGAGGACATCTCCTGTCTGAACGTCGCCCGGCCCGGTCTCCCCCGCCTCCTCGGCGTGACCGAGGAGATGATCGAGCGCGGCGGCTTCACATTCACGTCCACGGCGGGCGGGACGGACGGCACCCCCTGGGCGCTCCTGCGCGGGGAGACGGCGGACGGCGCACTGCCCGCAGTCACCGACATCGCGAGCCTCCAGTGGCAGCTTCACTCGGCGGTCGGCGAGACATTCGACGCAGGGGGCGATCGGCCGCCGCTGCGCTTTGTGGGCGCATTCAGCGGATCGATCTTTCAAAGTGAGATCCTCATCCACGCCGACGCGCTCAGGGCCATGCACCCTGAGATCGAGGGGCCGAGTTACTTCCTGATCGACGCTCCGGACGGCCGCGAGGACCAGGTGGCCGACGCGTTGCGCGCGGCGCTGGGCGAGATGGGCGTGGACGTCAGGTCAACGCGCGAGGTGCTCAATCGTTACATCAGTGTGCAGAACACCTACCTGACCATGTTCCTCGCGCTCGGCGGCCTGGGGCTGGTGCTCGGCACGTTCGGACTCGTGGCGGTCATCCTGCGCAGCGCATTCGAGCGCCGCGCGGAGTTCGGCCTGATGCTCGCCACCGGCTTCACGCGCGCGAACCTCACCCGCCTCGTCCTCGTCGAAAACGCAGGACTGCTGATCGCGGGGATGGTCGTCGGCACGTCGGCCGCGCTCGTCTCCGTCGCCCCGCATCTTGCCTCGGCGCAGGCGGACGTGCACTGGGGCGCGCTCGGGACAGTGCTGGCCGCGATCCTCGTGGTGGGGCTGGCGGCATGCACACTCGGGGCCAGGGCGGCGGTCCGCGGCGAGCTGATCGAGGCGTTGAGGACGGAGTGAGTGGGATGGTCGGACGCGGACGGTTGTTCGTGGTGGCGCTGGCACTCATCATGACATACGCACCGGTGGCTGCCCAGTCCGGCGGTGACTGGCCTTCGTTCCGCGGGAAGGCGCAAAGCACCGGTGTTGCGCACTCGCCGCTCGCATCGAGCCTCAGCCTGCGCTGGTCCTACGAGACCGGCTCCTCGGTCGAGTCCACCGCCGCGATCGTCGGCAGCCGCGTCTACGTCGGCACGATGACCGGCGCTCTGCTGGCGATCGACCTCGGCACCGGCCGGCTGCAGTGGAAGTACCTCACCGGCGGCAACGCCATCTCCGCCGCGCCGCTCGTGCACGGCAGCACGGTCTACGTCGGCGATGAGGGCGGGGTCTTTCACGCGGTCAACACCGCCAACGGCGCGAAGCGCTGGACCTTCACGACCGGCGATCAGATCGTCTCCTCGGCCATCCACGTCGCAGGATCGGTCCTCTTCGGCTCCTACGACAACCATCTCTACCGCCTCAACGCGAGCACCGGCGCGGAGATCTGGCGCTACGAGGCCGAAGCGCAGGTACACTGCGCTCCCACCGAGGCGGCGGGGCTGGTCATGATCGCCGGCTGCGACGGCTTCCTGCGCATGATCGACCTGCAGACCGGCCGGGAGCGACGGGCCGCGATGCTCGGCGGGAACTTCGCCGGCGCCCCCGCCTACGCGTCCGGGGCGGTCTACGTCGGCTCGATGGACGGGCGCTACTGGTCGGTCCGCCTCTCTGACGCGCAGATACTCTGGGAGAAGCGCGAGGAGACCCGCAGCGGCGCCTTCTACGCCGCCCCCGCGGTCATCGGCGACGCCGTCATCCTCGCCTCCCGCAGCAACCGGGTCTACCGTGTCAACCGGGCAACCGGCGCCGTCGAGTGGACCGCGCAGGCCCGCAGCGACGTCAACTCGTCCCCGGTGATCAACGGCGGCCACGTAATCTTCGGCTCCTCGGATGGAAATATCTACCGGGTGGGCCTCAGCAACGGCCGGACCGCGTGGACGTTCAACGCCGGCTCGGCTATCAGCGCCTCACCCGCCATCGGACAGCGACGCCTTGTGATCGGCACCGAGGGCGGCACGATCTACTGCTTCGGATGACGTGCCCGACCATCAGCGACCCTGGAGGAGACCACGACATGCGCGTAACCCGGCTGCCCGCAATCATCGCCTTCCTGACCGTGGCCGCAGGCGTCTTCGCCGCCGACTGGCCGCTGTGGCTCGGCCCGACGCAGGACGGCATCGCCCCCGACACCGGCATCAACAAGGACTGGAACAACAACCCGCCGGAGGAGTTGTGGCGGATTCCGATGCACGATGACGGCTACGCCGGACCGTCGGTGGCCGACGGGAAGCTCTTTGTCATCGACCACGAGGGCGCACAGGACGTCGTCCGCGCCATCGACGTGGAGACCGGTGAGAACGTCTGGGAGTTTCGTTACAATGACCTCGAGAAGCCGAACTACGGCTTCTCGCGCTCGACGCCCGTCTACGACGACGGCCGCCTTTACACTGTCAGTTACAGAGGCAACGTCGCGTGCCTCGACGCGGACACCGGTGAGATCCTCTGGGGCGTCAACATGCCCGGGAAGTTCAGCGGCCGCGTCCCGAGGTGGGGCTACGCGATGTCCGCCCTCATCGACGGCGACAGACTCATCCTTGTGGCGGGCGGCGAGAACGCATGCGTCGTGGCGCTGAACAAGCTCACCGGCGACGTGATCTGGATGGGCGGAGGCAGCGACATCCCCGGCTATGCCACGCCCGTGAAGACGACCCTGCAGGGCGTCACGCAGTACGTTGTCTTCACCGGGAAATCCATCATCGGCGTCGAGGCCGAGAGCGGCCAGCTTCTGTGGCGCATCCCGTGGGAGACCCCCTACGACGTGAACGCCGCCACGCCCATCGTCCTGGGCGATCGCGTCTTCATCACAAGCGGCTACGGCCGCGGCTGCGCGCTGATCGCCGTCGAGCAGGATGGCGCGCGGATCCTCTGGGAGAACACGAACATGTGCGCGCACTTCAGCACCCCCGTGTATTACAGCGGGCACCTCTTCGGCACCGCGGACGAGAGGAATCGCGACCTCGTCTGCCTCGATCCCGTGAGCGGGGAGCTTCGGTGGAGCCAACCCGGCTTCGAGCGCGGCGCGGCGGTGGGCGTCGATGGCGTGATACTTGCCCTCAGCGGCAACCAGGGCTTCCTCGCAATGATCGAGGCCACCCCGGACGGATACAACGAGCTTGGCCGCTTCACCCCGCTCGGCGATCAGTCGTGGACCGCCCCGATCATCGCCGACGGAAAGCTCTTTATCCGCAACAAGGAGGCGCTCGCCTGCTTCGACGTGATGTGAGATCGACCCGCTGGCCCGCGCAGTCCGAGGGCGGCGGCCGCACGGCCGCCGCCCTCTCGCTTCATCCGCTCCCGCCTCGCGGCTACTGCAGCGTCGCCCGGTGCAGCATCCGCAGGCCGCTGAGGTAGCCCTCGAAGTATTCCGTCCCCGCGCCGTGCCCGCCGAAGACAGAGGTGCCGATGTACATCCCCGGCCCCGGAGCGGCCCGCGGCTCGCTCCTCTCGCCGTTCACCTCGAACACCATCGTCTCCAGGTCGTAGCTGAGCGTCACGTCCGACCACTGACCGAGCGGCAGCGTCAGCCCCGACCGCTGCGTGGTGGATTTCACCTGGTCGTCGGTGTACGTTGACCACAGCTCGCCGTCGGTCAGATAGACCGTCACAGAGCCGATGTAATGCCCGTGGTGCCGCCAGACGATCTGCTCTTTCGCCGAGGTCGGCTTGATGCGCATCTGCAGCGTCCACGCCCCCCGCCGCGGCGTCACCTCGCGCGGGAAGACGATGAAGTTCCCAACGCCGTCGAAGCGCAACGCGGTCTCCCCGTCCTCCTCAACCCACTCAGGCGCAGTCGAGGCCGCGTCCTGCGGGTAGGCCGCGCCGTTGCGGAAGGGATTGCCCATCCCGCCCGCCTCGCCGCCACCCACGTACGTGACCGCGTTGGCCCTCCCGCCGAGCTGCCCGCAGAAGGGGATGCCCGCGTCGGTCCACGCAAGCGACCCATTCTCCGGCAGCAGGTCGTACTCGAGGTCCGGGATGCGGCTTCCATCAACCTGCACCTCGACGGCCTCCCCGAGCGTGTCGGAGAAGACGTCCAGCGCCACCGGCGGCTGTGGCTCGAGGCCCGCGACCATCACCGGCGCGCTCCGCCAGATCTTCCCGGACTTCGTGATCGCGCGCAGATGGAAGACCGAGTGCGGTCGGCGCGGCCTGGTAACGAACTCAAGGTCGGCCGCCGACGCGTCGATGTGCGGCGGCAGATCGGGCGCGCGCCGGAAGTCCTCCAGCGTCACCTGGATGTCGGGCGCGAAGTGCTGGGAGTAGAGCCCGTGTCCCCGCAGCCGGCTGAGCGGGATCTCGCCCTGCAAGACGGTGAAGTCCAGGTGCAGCGTGCCGTCGAATGCCCGCTCCCGGGGGATCGAGGCGAAGAACACCCGCCGCCACTGCCCCAGCCACATGTCCGCGCGCACGCCGTTGTCCTCGTTGAAGAAGTAACGCCCGTCGGTCTGTGTGTGAAACTGCGCCTCCGCGCCGTCGATCCACATGCGGCCCTTCAGGTCATGCCGCTCGTAGGAGCGCACATCCACGCGCAGCAGCATCTGCTCGTCGCGGTCGGGGTACGCCCCGGTCACATCCACCGCGTGGATCTCGTCGTTGTCCTCGAGCACCTCCAGCGACGCGAGCGGCTCATCACAGGCGAAGCCGCCGCTGATGGTGATCGCCCCACCCTCCCCCTCCGGCTCAATCGCAAACCGCGCCTCCGCCGGCACGATCAGATCCCTCAGCGGCTGCTTGACCCACTTGTAATCCCAGTTGTCCGTCGCGCGCAACGCGATGTGATCGAGCCCGTCAAGGAAGCGCAACTCGCCACCATCCGCGGTCGTGATCGCGAGGCTCGGGCGCAGGATCGTCTCTCCTGCAAGCTCCTCGCTCGGGATCGTCCAGCGGTGCTCGAGCAACTCCGACGCATCGAAGACCACCGGCTCGGCCTCACGGACGATCTCGCCGCTCTCGTCCACGAGGGCGGCCGCGATCGTGTACTCGCCCTCCGATCCATCCGGGACGTTCAGCATCTCTACCTGCAGCTTCTCCCCGAGTGTGAGCTGCCGGCGGAAGCTGACGATGAGGTTCGGGATCGCGGTGTCGTCGCCTGGATTCGGTGCGGGATCGAGCCCCCTGATCTGCCGCATGTAGTGCCGGATGATCCGCTGCGTTGAGAGCGAGTTGCAGACGGTCGGCTGGATCGTCGTGTGCTCATTGAGCTCATCCCACTCGGCCAGCCCGATCATATCCGGCTCGGCCTCCATCGCCGCCTCGAAGCTCGCGCGCAGCGTCCGGGTGCCGTCCTCATCCAGCGTGGAGCCGCTCATGAACTGAAAGTACCCGATCTTTCCGCCCAGCACGAGGAGGCGGTCGAGGTACTCCGGCTCGCTGAGGACCGACTTGATCGCCGGGATGACATACTCCCGGTCGAACTCCGCGTCGAAGGTGCGGTCGGGCCTGCGCCAGGCACCGCCGTAGGTCATGTCGATCCCGTCGGCGACGTCGAGGTAGGCGCGCAGATGCGCCTTCATCGCCGCGTCGGTCTCCGCGGAGACCGCGCCGTCCGCCGCGAACTCCTCGTGGGCGTCGCGCCACTGCGTGATCGCGGTCAGGTAGATGAAGTCTCCGTGCTCGGCGCGCAGCGTCGCGAGCATCTCAGCGATCTCCTCGGGCGGCCTGCGGTCGCCGACGTAGGTCCCGAAGCGCATCAACTGCTGCCCGCGCCGCTCGAAGCGCGCCGTCACCGACGACTGCCGCGCGATCTCCAGCGTCGGGAGCTTGTAATCAGTCGCCGCGTCGCCGCCGAAGAGCGGGAAGAACGTAAAGCCATCCGGATGCTGCTGCTCGGCGCACTGCATCGCGATCTCGTACCGCTGGATCATCCCGGAGGTGCCGATGATCGCGCCCAGCCCGTCCATCTCGTACATGCTCATCGCCTGGTCCATCGTGCGCTGGAAGCTCGGGCAGGTGACGACCGCCCGCGGCTCCCGCAGCGAGGTATCCATGAAGAGCGGCCGGTCCATGTACCGGTGCAGGTAGTTCTGATAAAGGCCGTATTTCAACTGGCTCGATGCGAACACCAGCGGGCGGTCGAACTGCGACTCCCACTGCTGCGCGGACGTCGGGCCCGCGAAGATCAGCGCGATCAGTGCAATGACGACAGGGCGCATTGAGGTCACGTGTCTTCTCCCTGATGTTGCAGAGTGTTTGAGCAACCGAACCCGTCTCCCCACCCCCGAAGCGGCGTGCCGCTACCGCAGCCACAGCACCGCCATCTCCCCCGCCCCCAGCGTCAGCTCGATCGCGGCGCGACCGTCCTGCCGCGCGACAGGCACCTCGAAGCCGCCCTGCACGCTCACGTCGGTCGCTGCCGAGACGTCCGCGGCGAGCAGGACGCGATCCACGAGCCGCTCGTCGGCGCTGGGGTTGATCGCGAAGAGGAAGCGCTCGCCCTCGTCGGTCACGCGAATGATAACCTCAAAGCGCGCATTCTCGGCCCACGCTTCACGCCTGACGCGCTCGGCCAGCAGCTCCACGATCGCCTCCGGCCCGGGCGCATCACCGATCGCCCGCAGCAGCGTGCTCGGCGTGAGGTACGCCCGCCCCTCCCCCGCCTCGGCCATCGCCAGCGGCGCGAGCGGGCAGCGATCCGAGCGCCACGACCACTGAGCGCCCTCCGCGTCGAACGCGACCTCCTCGATGCCGAAGACCTCCCGCAGCAGCAGCCCGGACGGCCGCGTCAGCTCATCCCGCACGCCCGGCGGCTCGATCGCGACAAGCGTCCCGCCGCCCAGCACGTAGTCGATCAGCCGCTGCTGGTGCTCCTCGCTCAGATACTCCGCGGCGGGCAGGAGAACCACGTCGAAGTCGCCGATCTGCGCGCGGCCGTCGGCGAAGTACTCCTCCGGCACAAGCTCGTAGGGGAAGCCCGCGGGGTAGATCAGCCCGTGCAGGCCGATGATCTCGTTGACCGAGAGACCCTCGCGAGCCTGTGTGCGCATCGATGCAGAGGGCTGCCAGACGGCGACGCGGAACTGCGGGATCGTCGAGTGCGTGAGCACCCGATCCAGGTTGCGGGCGCGGTCGAGCGCGACCTTCAGCGCCGGGGCGCAGTAGCGCATCGTGAGCACGTCGTAGCGCGGGTTGAACCAGTTGCCGTTGTATGTGTGCAGGTAGCCGCCGGTGGTGTAGGCGTACCACTTCATCTGCAGGGCCCGCCCCCACGCGAACGCCCGAGAGACGTGCTTTTCGAGCCCGCGCCGCTGCACACGCTCATCTCCGACGCGGTCGGCCTCCTCCTGCACGCCCCAGAAATCTTCGAGATACCCCAGCGGCTTGTTGTCATTGTACCGCGAGAGCGTGTTGAGGTAGAGGTACATCACCTGCATCCGCGGGGCGCGTGAGTGGTAGCTGAGTACGTCGCAGTGCTCAAAGGCTCGCGCGCCGTTCACCGACGTCAGCAGGCCACTGTGCCGCGCAGCGACGGGCCTGTTCGGGTCGCCGGCCTTCAGCGACTCGTAAAGAAGCTGCAGGTAGTCGAGATAGCCGTCCTCGATGAAGCGCTCGAACTCAGCCACCAGCGGCGTGATCTCCCGGTCGGGGTTCACGTAGCGGTCATCCGGCTGCTCGATGGCGTCAAATGACGCGTAGTCTGCGCCCCACGCCTCGTTGAGCGCGGCGATGTCGCCGTACTCGGAGGACAGCCACTGATGGAAGGCCGCCGTGGCGCTCGGGCCGTAACCCGGCTGCCGGCGCGCGCCGCTCTCGGTGCCGAAGTGCTGAAACGCCTCCTGCGCGATCTCGTGGAAGAGCACCCGCGGCTCATCCTCGCAGAACTCCGCGTAGGCGCTCAGATAGTCGCGGATGTACTCCCGCACCGCCGGGTGGTAGTAATTGAGCGAGTGTGTGCTGCCCCGGCTGCGGCCCTGCAGATCGTCCTGCGAGACCTTGAAGAAGTCGGGATCGTCCGCGTGCTTCTCCAGCAGCCAGTCGGGCGCGTACATCAGGTCGTGGATCCCGAAGCTCAAGTAGCCGAAGGTCCCCGCGTAGCCCGACTCCTCCAGCCGGTCGCAGGCTTCGGTGATGTTGGAGAAGTCGCGCTCGTCTTCGGTGTGAACGCGCGGCGCGCCCGGCGCGGAGGAGTGGAACTCGAAGTCGAAGGGCGCCTCAAGCTCCGACCAGCCCGTCGGGCTCCACGCGCCGACGAGCAGCCGGTTCATCGCGCGGCCGTCCTCGCTGAAGGGCGGCATCTCACGCGGCTGCTCGCCGAGACCATCGGGCAGCGGCAGGCGCAGGCGCGGCGGGCGGAGGGCCCTGCGCGCCTGCTGGACCTCGAAAAGGACAAGCTCGATGTTCGCTTCGAGCGCGTCGGCGGAGGCCGTGAAGCGCTCGAAGTCGGCCTGCTCCTCGGAGCGGAACGCCGCGGCGAAGTCCAGGTAGGCGGCGTTGAGCATCTCATCCACCCGGGCGAAGCCGCCGTGCAGATGCTCGGGCGGCGCCTCACCGGCGTAGGCCGTGCCGCGGTCGAGTTCGCGTATCCGGGCCTCGAGCAGCGCGGCGCGCATCAGCAGGTCGTTGTAACGCACGGCGGCCTGCCACGCGGGCGTCCCCTCGCTTCTGTGGCTGGAGAAGCGCGCGGCCGGCCCCGCCCCGATCTCCACGCCGATCGGAACGTAGCTCCACACATCCGGGGTGATTGCGCCGGCCGGGCCGAGGTTCTCGAAGCGCAGATCGTCGAACCACACGCTCCCGACGGTGTGCTCCACGCGTAGCAGCACCTGCATCGAGCCCGCCGTGGGCTCGGCGATGAAGAGCCCTGACCAGCGCTCCCAATCGCCGTCGCGCTCCTTGTGCAGGTCCATCGGGTAGGCCCGCGCGATGATCGCGTTGGCCTCGCCGCCCTCCCGCCAGTTGACGAGGAACCCCACCGCGCTGTCGGGGACGGTCGCGTCCTTGCGGATCGCCACGGATATGCGGTAGATCACCTCGGTCTCGAAGTCCCCGGTTGACTGCAGCACGAACGCCCTGTCCCCGGGACTGGTCGCGTCCACGCGCAGGGAAGCCTCGCCCTCATAAGCGAACTCCGCATCAACGTTGAGCGTCGAGCCGGTCTCCTCGGGCCAGACTCCCCACCCCGCCAGGCCCTCCTCGAAGCCCGCGTTGGCGAGCAGTTGCACCTCCTCGCCCGCCTGCGCGACGGCGAGTGCGGGTATGAGCGCGGCTATGAGCGCGACGGCGAAGACGCGAGACATTCCGATCACCTCCGGGTGATGCCCGGCATTTCCGGCAGCACGGGGCGGAGACCTGCCGAACGACGACGGTTGTCCATGGCAGGAGGTCCCTCACACCCGCGCGGTGTACTTAACCCTCCGCCGATCACACCAGCCGATGGCGAGGTGACAGGATGCTTCTCGCGCAGGATCAGCAGTTCACGGCACAGCCGTGGGAGCACGAGCCGGGCGAGCGCACGGTGAAGATGTGGATTGATGAGCCGGTCGCAGGGGTCGGTGAGGGGACCGGCCTGATGCTCTGCCTGCACAACTGGGGCGGGGTCTACGACGAGCCGCGCTACCGGAGCTGGTGCCGCACCTTCGCCGAGCGCTACGACGTCGTGACCGTCAGCGTCAATTACCTGCAGAGCGGCGCGGCGGGGAAGGTCGACACCCGCGCGCACGCCTACGACTTCGGCTACCTGCAGGCGATGGACTGCCTCGGTGCGCTCTACCACGTCCGGGAGCAACTGGTCGAGGCCGGTGTGGCCTTCGACGAGCAGCGCGTGTACTCCATGGGCGGTTCGGGCGGAGGCAACGTCACGCAGATGGTCTGCAAGCTCGCCCCGCATACATTCGCCTGCGGCGTGGACATCTGCGGCATGCCCGGGCTGATCGACGCGATGGCCTTCGGAACCGGCGAGGGCACGCACATCGACGCGGGATACTCCCGCGAGCCCGACAGCGCTTACTTCCTCACCCGCGACATGCGGCGCATCCGCGACTTCGGAGACAGCGAGCACTGCCGGCTACTGGCGGAGGCGAACCCGGCGCTGAAGATCGTGATCGTGCACGGGGTCGATGACGCAAGCTGCCCGGTGGTGCCGAAGATGGAGCAGTTCGCGCGCATGACCGCGGCCGGTCTCGACGTTGACGGCCGCTTCCTGACGGAGATCGACGTGGACGGCTACGCCGTCACGACCACCGGCCACCCGGTCGGCAACCGCGACCGCGTGGTGATGAAGTACGCCGATGATTACCTGCTGCCCGAGGGGCGGCTCGCAAAGCGCACCGCACAGGAGAACGACTTCCAACGCGGCGGAATCTTCGAATACCCCGGCGACGAAGGGGTGTCCGCCATCGACTTTGACGGCTACCCGACGATCGAGTTCATGTCGCACGACAGGGCATGACGGCGCGCATCACCGGAGGAGAGCATGACCCACGATCAGCGAGATATTGAGATCATCCGCGAACTCGCGGAGCAGTACGCGCAGATCGCCGCGCAGCCGATCATGGACGAGCGCCGCGACCTTTGGCGGCGGCACAACTCGCTGGAGCGCACGCGGCCGCTGATATACATGCGCTGGTTCGCCGCGTGGCAGGAGCACCCGCAGTCTGAGCTTCAGTGCGAGGACCCTTTCTGGCGGGACCACGAGACCTTCCTGCGCCAGCACATCGTGCAGGACTCGGTGGCCGATGACTACATCGTCGAGCCGTGGATCACGCAGAACGCGACCGTGGTCCTGCCCGAACACGGCCGCTGGGGTGTGCCCTACAACCGCATCCGGCC
>JBMNNW010000052.1:0-33247 GCA_050942735.1 Armatimonadota bacterium | reverse complement strand
CAGGCATCCCCAGCCTGTGGCGGTACGTCGTTGTCGTCTGTAGGACAGGCATCCTCAGCCTGTCGCGGTACGTCGTTGTCGTCTGTAGGACAGGCATCCCTGCCTGTCGCGGTACGTCGTTGTCGTCTGTAGGACAGGCATCCCTGCCTGTCGCCGTTGGTGGACGGGGGAAAGCGATGCCAACGGCGGCAGGCACGAATGCCTGCTCCACGAACGGCGGGGCACAGGTCCCCGCCCTACAGGTGGCGACGGCGGGCGGGCGACGGCGCCCGGACTCCGGGTCGGATTACGCCCCTCCTGAGTGGACAGCACGCAGTCCGGGTGCGCGATCAGTCGCTCCAGTCGAGAACCACCGCGCCGGCCTGCGTCCGGTCCTCCATGAGCATCGCGTAGGCCGCCGGGGCGTCCCGCCACGCGAAGCGGTGGGTGATCAGGTGCCGCGCGCGGACCTCGCCCGCGGCCATCAGGTCGAAAAGCAGCTCAACATTGCGCTGAGGCGTCCACTGGTTGTACCACGTCTCCACCGGCGGGTGGGAGTTGTTGTGCGCGCCGATGATCGTGAGGCTCGGCGAGTTGACGTAGTCGTGGAAGTCGAACTGCGTCTTCCCGCGAGGGCTGGAGATGATGACGATCCGGCCCTGCCTGTGCAGCAACTCCATCTCCCGCGGGATCAGCGCGGCGACGCCGGTCACCTCCAGCACGCAATCGAGCATCCGACCACAGGTGGCCTCCTCGATGCGCTGGCGGAGGTCCTCGGCGGCGCCGTCGAGCACCAGGTCGATCCCGGCCTGCCCGGCGAAGCGGCGGCGCAGCGGTGAGAGATCCACGCCGATGACCGGCCGGGCGCCCTCGAGGCGGGCGAGTTGTGCGGCGAGCTGGCCGATGATCCCGAGGCCGAAGACCGCGACCGACTCGCCCATCTGAATCTGCCCGCGGCGCATCCCGTTGAAGGCGATGCGGCCGACCTGCCAGAGCGTCGCGGCGTCGTCGGCGATGGCGTCGGGGATGGGGAAGAGCTGCCCCGCGCCCGCGATCACCCACGCCTGATGCCGCCCGGCGCTGGCGACACGATCGCCCGGCGCAAAGCCCTCGACCCCGGCGCCAACCTCGACGATGCGGCCGACGTTCGAGTACCCGGGCGTGTGCGGGTAGCTGGTGATCTGATCCCACTTCGAGCCCTCGGGAAAGTCGGACATGAGCATGGTCAGCTCGGTCCCGGTGGAGATGGCGGTCTTCGAGGTGCGGATGAGCACCTCGCCGGGGCCGGGTGTGGGCATCTCCGCGGACTCGACGGCGACTTCGCAGGGGCCGGTGAAGACGACATGGTGGTTCACAGGATGACACTCCCTTACGCGACGGATGCGAGTGCCACCTCATTCGCCACGGCGGGAGCCGGCTCCTCCGCGCCCGCCCCGGCCGATGGCGGGCCGCAGGGAGGTCTGCGCCGCGAAACGCCGAACCATCATCTGAGACCGAGAGACACCCGCTTCGAGAGGAAGATGGCTGTGAAGTTCGCCCTGTGCAACGAGATAATGAAGGAATACGAGATAGAGAAGCAGTTTGAGATCGCCGCCGAGATCGGCTTCGATGCGCTTGAGATCGCACCCTTCACGCTCAACGACTGGGTGCAGGAGATCACCGAGGAGCAGAAGGAGCGTATCCGGAAGGCCGCCGCCGACACCGGGGTGGCTGCCGCGGGCATCCACTGGCTGCTGGTGGGGCCGACCGGCCTGCACATCACGGACCCGGACCCGGAGGTGCGCGCGAAGACCGCTGCATACTGCCAGGACCTCGTCCGCTTCGGGCTGGAGATCGGCGCGACCTACGAGGTCGTCGGCTCGCCCGCCCAGCGCGCGCGCAAGGATGGCATCACCTACCAGCAGTGCTGGGAGTGGTTCAAAGAGGCGATGATCGCAGCCGCGCAGGTGGAGGGCGCCGAGGACTTCAAGGTCTGCATCGAGCCGCTCGCGGTCAGCACCAACAACAATTTCCTCTTCAACCACCACGAGGTCGTGAAGATGTGCAGGGAGATCGACCTCCCGAACGTGGGCGTAATCCTCGACACATACTCGGGGCTGCAGACGGAGAGCAACCTTCCGGAGGCGATCCGTGAGACGGGTGAGCTGCTCTTCCACTACCACTGCAACGACCTGAACCAGCGCGCTCCCGGCTGGGGCGACACCGACTTCCGGCCGATCATGCAGGCGCTGCTTGACATCGACTACCAGGGCTACTGCTCGATCGAGGTCTTCGACTTCGAGCCGGACCCCGAGGAGCACGCGCGCACGGGCCTCGAGACGCTTAAGCAGGCGCTGGCGGATGTGAGGTAGAGGTCGCAAGTCGCAAGCAACGGCGGCGGCAGCGGCAGCGGCAGGTACGGTGACGGGGGGAGCGGCGCCGCGACGGTCCGGCTGTCGGTCGCGGAGCGAACATGTGCCGCAGGTGACAGCCTGCTGCACCTGGGCGAACCTGCGAGGTGGGATACGCGTCAGTAGCGGCGGACCGTGCCCGACGTACCGCCAGCGCCTCCCGTGCGACCCCACCCGCATGGGAGGCGCAATGCATGGATGAGCACGTCGAGGGGACGGGAGCGAACGTGACAGGACTGGGCTACGACGAGGTATTCCTCGCGCACGGCATCCCTGAACACCCCGAACGCCCCGAGCGGCTGCGGGTGATACTGCGGCGGCTCGAGGAGACCGGGCTGCTTCGTGAGATGCTGCGGCTGCCGGTGCGCGCGGCTTCGGCGGAAGAGATCGGCCGTCTGCATGACCCGAGCTACGTCCAGGAAGTGCGCATGCTCTCGGAGACGGGCGGCGGCGACATCGACCTCGACACGCGCGCCACGGCGGAGACGTGGGACGCCGCTCGGGCGGCGGTGGGGGTGTGCATCGATGCGGCGCGCGCCGTCTACGAGCGCGACATCGACAACGCGATCTGCCTGGTGCGGCCGCCGGGGCATCACGCGCGCGTTGACACCGGGATGGGCTTCTGCTTCTTCAACAACGTGGCGCTGGCGACAGAGGCGCTGATCGAGGACGGCCGCGAGCGTATCGCGATCATCGACTTTGACGGCCACCACGGCAACGGTACGCAGGAGATGTTCTACCACCGCGGCGACGTGTTGTACGTCTCGCTGCACCAGGCGCCGCTCTTCCCGGGGACAGGGACGGTCGATGAGGTCGGCGTGGACGAGGGCGCGGGGCTGACGGTCAACCTGCCCTTCCCGCCACACGCGCAGGACACTCACTACCTGCGGGCGTTCGACGAGCTGATCCTGCCGCTGCTCGGCGCGTATGAGCCGGAGATGATCCTCGTCTCGGCGGGCTTCGACGCGCACTTCCGTGACACACTCGTGCAGCTTTCGCTGACCGCCCGGGGGTTCTTTCTGATGACGGTGGGCCTGCTGACGGCGGCACGGGAACTGTGCGAGGGGCGCCTGATGATGGCGCTGGAGGGCGGGTATGACCTGCAGATAGGCCTGCCCGAGTCGGTGGAGGCGACGGTGCGGGCGCTGATGCGCAGGCCGGAGGTTGACTGGCACCCGCTGGAGCCGCAGCCGCACCCCGAGCAGACGGCGACGGTCGATGAGGTGGTTGACGCAATCATCGCGACGCACCAGGAAAGGCTGGGTTGAGTCAGGTCCTGATTTCTGACGCGCGCGGACAGATGGATTCACACACCCTCGGAGTTCTTGAGTATCAGAAGATCATCGCTCGCCTCGCCGACTGCTGCGCCTGCTCGCTGGGCAGGCGTGGAGCGGAGCGTCTGAGGCCGCGCAACGACCCTGAGTGGGTCAGGCTGCGGCTGGAGGAGACGGCGGAGGCGCGCGTGGCGTTGCAGGAACACGGCCGGCCACCGTTCGGCGGCATCGGCGACATCTCCGACCTCCTCAAGCAGGCCCGCGCGGGGCGGATGCTCGAGGGGACGGAGCTTCTTCGCGTGAACGCCAACGCCCGCGGGGCGCGGGTGGTCGGGGCGTACTTCTCGAGAGCGCGTGATGATGCGCCGATGCTCGCGGACCACGCCGACCGGCTTGGCGTGTACACCGAGCTTGAGGAGCGGGTCGAGCGCGCGATCGACGATCACGGTGAGGTGCGCGACGACGCCTCGGACGAGCTGGTGCGGCTGCGCCGGAGCGAGGAGTCGCTGCGCGCGGGGCTGCAGGAGCGGATGGAGCGGGTGCTTGACCGGGCGACGCGGTCGGGCGCGGCGCGCGAGCGGATCGTGGTGCAGCGGGCGGGGCGTTACTGCATCCCGGTGGCCTCGTCGCATCAGTCGCGCGTGCCGGGGATCGTGCACGACCGCTCCGACTCGGGGGCGACGGTGTTCATCGAGCCGCAGGAGGTCGTCGCGCAGGGCAACCGGCTGCGCGAGACGATGCTCGCGATCGAGGAGGAGATCCGACGGATCCTGCGCGAGCTGTCGCAGCTCGTCGGGACGCTGGCCGAGCCGCTGATGGCGGACATGGAGGGGCTGGCGGCGCTGGACTTCATCGTCGCGAAGGCGCGGCTGGCCCAGGAGATGGGCGCGACGAAGCCGGCGGTGCGCGAGGACCGCGTGATCGACCTCAAGGGTGGGAGGCATCCGCTGCTGACCGGGGAGGTCGTCCCGATCGACGTGTGGATCGGGAGGGAGTTCACAACGATCATCGTCACCGGACCGAACACGGGCGGGAAGACCGTCGCGATCAAGACCGTGGGGCTGCTGACGGTGATGGCGCAGTCGGGGATGCACATCCCGGCGAACCCCGGCAGTGAGATCGCGGTGTTCGAGGAGGTCTTCGCCGACATCGGCGACGAGCAGTCGATCGAGCAGTCGCTCTCAACCTTCAGCTCGCACATGACGCAGATCGTGAAGATCATCCACCGGCTGGCGGCTCACCGGCGGCGGCATGAGCAGAAGGGCGTTGATGCGCCGGTCAACGCGCTGGTGCTGCTCGACGAGGTCGGCGCGGGGACCGACCCGACGGAGGGCGCGGCGCTGGCGCAGGCGATCATCGAGAAGCTGCACGAGTTCGGCGCGATCACGATCGTCACAACGCATTACAACGACCTCAAGGGCTTTGCGTACGCCACCGATGGGATTGAGAACGCCTCGGTGGAGTTTGACGTGAAGACGCTGCGGCCGACCTTCCGGCTGCGCATCGGTGAGGCGGGGGCGTCGAACGCGCTGCGAATCGCCCAGCGGCTGGGTCTGCCCGGTGAGATCACGCGGCGGGCCGAGTCGTTCATCGACCCCGACCAGGTGGCCTTCGAGGACCTCATCAAGCGCGTCGAGGGCTCGCGGCGGGCGATGGATCGCCAGCAGACCGAGGCACAGAAGGCGCGCGCGGAGGCTGAGCGCCTCCAGCGCGAGCGCGAGGAGCAGATCGCGGACCTCGAGCGGCGGCGCGACCAGGCGCTGGAAGAGGGCTTCAGCGAGGCGCTGGAGGTCGTGCGCGAGGCGGAGGAGGAAGCGCGCTCGATCATCGCCGAGCTGCAGCGGCAGCCGAAGCAGTCGAAGGTGACCGAGGAGGGCCGCCGGCGACTGGCGGAGATGCGCAGCAGGGCCGAGGATCGTCTCGCGGAAGTGCGCCGGGAGCGCAGGGAGCGCGAGCGTGAGCAGGCGGAGACGGCCCGGCGGCAGCAGGAGGCGGAGGAGCCTGAGTCGCGACTTGCCGAGGTCCACGCCGGAGATCGGGTGCACGTGAACTCACTCGGCCGCGATGCTGAGGTGATCCGCGCGCTCGACAGCGGCGCGGTCGAGGTGCGCGTGGGGAATATGACGGTCGAGACGAGCATCGAGGATCTCGCGCCCGCCGAGCAGGAGGTCAGCGCCGAGGCGCAGGAGATACACAGGCGCATGCAGGTGCGCAAGTCGATGGACCTGCAGGAGGAGATCGACATCCGCGGCATGACGGTGGACGAGGCCATCGGCGAGCTGTCGAAGTACCTCGACGACGCGATGCTCGCCGGCGCGACGCACCTGCGGATCATCCACGGCAAAGGCACCGGCGCGCTGCGGGAGGGAGTACATGACTACCTCAGGAAACACCGCTACGTGAGCGACTTCTCGCTCGCGGATATGCGGGAGGGCGGCGCGGGGGCGACGGAAGTCAGGCTCTGAGGCTCACAGACGTCGCGGGCAGAGGTACCCGCGCGAGATCGCAGACCCGGAGGACGACACAATGCGGATGAACGACGACGCAGAGCGCGACGGTGTGCGGCGGGTGGCGGAGCTTATGTGCGTTGCGGCGCGCACCGCGCCGAAAGCGCGAGGCTTCGATCAGATCGTCACGGCGATCGTGGAGGACGACGAAGAGCTTGAGGTGATCGCGGCGAGGATGCGGGAGATCGGTGAGCGATGCGGTGCTCAGATCTTCCCGCGCGATGCGCAGAACATGCTCGACGCGCAGGCGGTGGTGCTGATCGGCAGTGGTCTCAAGCGCCTGCGGATCGCGGGCTGCAGCTTCTGCGGCTACGACGGCTGCCAGGCGGCCGAGGCGGCGCACGCGCGGTGTGCGTATAACGCCGGGGACCTCGGGATTGCGACCGGCTCCGCGGTGGCCGTGGCGGCGGACCATCGGGTGGACAACCGGATCATGTACACGATCGGCAGTGCGGTCGTTGAGCTGGGCCTGCTCGGCCCCGAGGTGGAGATCGCGTGGGGTATTCCCCTCAGCGCCGCGGGCAAGAACATCTTCTTTGACAGGAAATGAGGGCGGTCGGGGCACGAGCCGCGTCAGAGGGAGCTGGTTGTCATGTCTGTGCGGATGAGTCGCAGGCAGTTCCTGGGTACCACGCTGTGTGGGGCGGCGGGCGCGGCGGTCGGATGGTCGCTGCTGGACGCGCTGACACGGCCCGCGGCGGGCGCGGTGGGCGACCGCCCGAACGTGCTGTTCATCGCCATCGACGACCTCAACGACTGGGTCGGCCATCTCGAAGGGCACCCGCAGGCGCGCACACCGAACCTCGACGCGCTTGCCGACCGGGGCGTCGCCTTCACCAACGCGCACTGCACCGCACCGGCGTGCAACCCCTCGCGGGCGAGCCTGCTCACCGGCATCCGTCCGTCCACCTCCGGGGTGTACCTCAACACCCAGCCGTGGCGGCCGGCGATGCCCGACGCAGTGACGCTCCCGCTGCTCTTCCGCGAGGGCGGCTACGAGGTGAATGGGCGCGGCAAGATATTCCACGGGCGCTTCCCTGATGACGACTCTTCGTGGGATGAGTACATCCCCAGGGGCGGCGACCCGATGCCCGATCGGGAGCGGCGTCCGCTCAACGGCATCCCCGACGCCGGCAATTTCGACTGGGGGCCGCTTGATGTGCCCGAGGAGGAGATGGATGACGCGAAGGTCGCCGCGTGGTGCGTCGAGCAGATCGAGGGTGGCTTCGAGCGCCCCTTCTTTCTCGCCTGCGGCATCTTCAGACCGCACCTGCAGTGGTACGCGCCACGAAAGTACTTCGATCTCTTCCCCGAGGACGAGATCATCCTGCCGAACGTGAAGGACGACGACCTCGACGACGTGCCGCCGATCGGACGGAGGTTCGCCGAGAACGGCGACCACCCCCGCGTGATCGCGACGAACACCTGGGCGAGCGCCGTGCAGGCCTACCTCGCCTGCGGCGCCTTCGCCGACGCGCAGGTCGGCAGGGTGCTTGATGCGCTCTACGCGAGCCCTTACGCGGAGAACACGATCGTGGTGCTCTGGGGCGATCACGGCTGGCACCTCGGGGAGAAGCTGCACTGGCGGAAGTTCGCGTTGTGGGAGGAGGCGACCCGCGCGCCGCTGATCTTCGCCGCGCCCGGCGTGACCGGGGCGGGCGGCCGCTGCGCGCGTGCGGTGAGCTTCCTCGACATATACCCGACGCTGGTGGACCTCTGCGGGCTGACGCCTCCGCCCGAGCAACTCGAGGGAGAGACGATGCGCCCGCTGCTGGCCGACCCCGCGGCTCCCTGGGAGAAGCCGGCGCTGACCACGCACGGTCGCGGCAATCACTCAGTGCGCTCGGAGGCCTGGCGCTACACGCGCTACCGTGACGGGACAGAGGAACTCTACGACGAGATCAACGACCCGCTGGAGTGGACGAACCTCGCGGGGGAACCGCGCTTCGACCACGTCAAACGAGAGCTGGCGCGGTGGCTCCCCCAGAGCGACGCTCCCGACGCACCGAGGAAGGCGCCTGAGCACTCAGCGCAACTCCTCGAGCATCTCCGCGACGCCCTGCAGGACGATCGGCTCGACCTCGGGGCGGAGGGGCAGGCCTCCGTAGTAATCAAACGAGCCGTGCACCTCGTAGCCTCCGCGGACGATGGCGCTTGCGGTCGCGACGTAGCCGACCATCCCGTTGGTGTACGCGGGCACGATCGTGCGCTCGAAGGGCGAGTCGCGCTCGATCCACAGTGCGTACTCCACCAGCACCTCGCCCGGGAGGCCGACGATCACGGCCGGCCCGATACGCAGCGCCGTGGCCTTCAGCGGGCGCGTGAGGACGTGCGCCTCGACGGGCGCCAGTTCGAGGAACTGCTCGCGCCGCCTGATGCGCCAGCGGAAGACCTGCTCGAAGACCGCGTCGCCGGCCGCCTCGGCATCGGCGCGCTGCTCGCGGAGTGCGGCGATCTCCGCCGCGACCTCATCCGCGGGCGGCGGGTCCTGCAGCGGCATCTCGATGGTGCGGCTCACCGACGCAAGCGAGATCCCGGTGATCGGCTCGGCCCGCTCCATCGCGCCGATGACCGCCCCGGCGATCTCATACCCGCGGCTGCGCACCTCCTCGAATGTCCCCGGTCGCGAGCGGATTGCGTTGATGTCACCGCAGCATCCCTGCGCGAACATCGCCGCGCATCCGGGGTGGACGGCCTCGATCGCGGCCTGTGCCGCGCCGGGCCAGTCGGCGGAGATCAGGTAGTTGTCCCCGCCGAGCACGACCGCATGTGCCGCGTGGCAGAACCACGCCGCGAGGAACGCCCCGGCCTCATCGCGCACGGCCATCACGTCCACCCACGGGGCCAGCGGCCCCCGCAGGGGCGCGCCCTCCAGCGGCTCCTCCTGCAGCATCTCGCGGCGGTTGTACCCCACCGAGGCCTCCGCTCGGGCGAATCCGACGGTGGCGGGCCGCAGCTTCGAGGCGGCGATCTCCGCGACGGAGACGAGCTTCGCCGCGAGGACGTCGAGGTACTGCTCATCAATGAGGTCGTCGCCGAGCACACCGTGTGTCAGCGGCCCCGAGTGCGTGTGCGAGTTGCTCACAAGCACGTTCGCGGCGGGGATGCCCGTGGCCGCCTCGATGCGCGCGCGGACGGGATCGATGTACTCGTAGTTGAAGCTGATCACGTCGCAGGTGATGAGCAGCAGCGAGGCGTCACCGGCCGCCAGCGCCAGCGCTTTCGCGTGCAGCGGATCATGGACGCCCTCGGCACCGTGCTCGCGCGCCGCGTAGCCGCCCATGAAGGTTCCCAGCGGCGGCGTGACGTCGATCACCGCCGTGCCGGCGCGGAGCCCTGACATCAGCGCGCCTCCTCGGCGATCAGTTGGAGCGTCTCAGTCAACCACCGCGCGCTCTCCGCCATCCGGTGGGCGTCAACCCACTCGTTGACCGTGTGCACCTCCGCGGGCCCCGTCGCGAGGATGACGCTCGGGACTCCGTGCTCGTTGAAGACGTTCGCGTCGCTTCCGCCGCCGCCACGCTCCATCTGCGGTTCGAAGCCGAGACGCTCGCAGGAGCGCCACGCGTAGTCGAGCACCGGTTCGTCGCGGGCGATGTCGAAGCGGCGGTAGGTGCTGGTGACCTCGGCATCCACGGTCGCATCATGCCGCTCGGCGGCGCTCTCGAAGGCGCGGACCATCAGATCCCGCTGGCGTTCGAGCTTCTCCTCGGAGTGACTGCGCGTCTCCCCACGGACGACGGTCAGCTCCGGAACGATGTTGGTCGCGTCGCCGCCGCGGATGACGCCGATGTTGGCGGTGGTCTCGACGTCGAGCCGGCCAAGCGGCATCTCCGCGATCGCCTCTGCCGCGACCCTGACCGAGTTGACGCCGCGTTCGGGGCAGACGCCCGCGTGGGCGGCAACTCCGTGGACGTGCCACTCGAGCTTGTACGCCGACGGGGCAGCGTGGGTGATCACGCCCATCGTGCGGCCGCCGTCGAGGACGTAGCCCATCCGCGACTCGAGCGCGTCGTAGTCGATCGCCTGCGCGCCGCACAGCCCGATCTCCTCGGCGACGGTGAAGATCACCTCGAGCGGCGGATGGGGGAGGCCCTCGTCGAGCAGGTGGCGGAGCGTGGCGAGGATGATCGTGCATCCGGCCTTGTCATCGGCGCCCAGCACGGTGGTGCCGTCGCTGCAGATGACGGTGTCCTCGACCTGCGGGCAGATCCCGCAGCCGGGCTCGACGGTGTCGGCGTGCGCGTTGAGCAGCACCGTTGGAGCGCCGGCCACGCCGGGGACACGAGCGATCAGGTTGCCGGCGTTGCCGCCGAGTGCGTCGGCCGCGTCATCGGTGTGAGCGTCAATGCCCATCTCCGCGAGCCTGTCGCCTATCAGCGCAATGACCTCCGCCTCGCGGAGCGATGGGCTGTCAACGCTCACAAGCTCGCAGAACTCTCGCGCCATGTCATGGGGATCAATCATCGCAGAAATCCTCTCGGAAGCGTTCTTCACGCAGCGGTGGTATCTTCCCTTCGCGCGTGTGCGTGACCTGCCGTGGGCTCAGAGAAGCCGGGGCTGCCCGGGCGGGGGCGGTCGATGCGTCTCCAGCAGATGCACGATGGTTTCGATGGCGTCCGGTCCGAGGATCGGCTCTGCGCCCTGGGCGATCATTGATCGCGTGCCGTCGGCCTGGGGGCGGTCGCTCTGCCAGTCGCAGGCGAAGACCGCCCTGCCCTGCTCCCATGCGTCGCCGACGGTCTGCAGGGTGCCGCCGCTGAGGGTGGATTCGACCGCGAGCACTCCCCGCGCGAGCGCGCTGGTGAGGCGGTTGCGCGCCATCAGCCGTGAGGCGGTGGGAGCGGCGTCGGGCGCGACCTCGGAGATGATCGCGCCGTTCGCGGCGATCTCACCGGCCAGTCGCACGTTCTGCCTCGGATGGATGCGCCGGATGCCCGAGCCGAGCACCGCGACGGTGCGTCCGCCCGCCCTGAGCGCGCCACGGTGCGCGGCGGCGTCGATCCCGCGGGCGAGGCCGGAGACGACGGTGAGGCCCCGCTCGGCGCAGGCCGACGCGATCGCGCCGGCGACCGCCGTGCCCTCCGGCGTCGGCTCGCGGGTTCCCACGATGGCCAGGCCGAGGCTGTCCTCGGAGGCCAGCGCGCCCCGCACGCAGATCACCGGAGGCGGGTTGCGGGCATCGCGCAGCGCCGCCGGGTACTGCGCCTCGAACGAGCAGATGACCGAGATGCCGTCGGCGCGGAGGGAAGCGAGGTCGGCGTCGATGCTGTCGCGGTGTGATCGAGCTTCGGTGGTGATGGCGTCGATCTGCCCCTCATTGAGGCGCAGCGCCGGTCCGGCGAGTTCGCGCCCATCGGCCTCGAGGACGGCCTGAGCGGTGCCGAAGCGAGCGAGCAGGCGGAGGAAGCCGGCAGGTCCGATGCGCCCTGACCAGAAAAGCGCCGCCCACGCGAGGCGGTCCTGCTCATCGGGTTGGGGAGTTGTGATCCTCATGGTCGTCAGGTGAGCCGTCGCCAGCCGAAGGCCGTGCGGACGGCCGCAAGCATCCGAACGTCCCTCGCCCCCGCCTCCATCAAAGCCCTCCCGGCCTCCTGCATGGTCGCGCCCGAGTCATAGATGTCATCAACAAGCAGCACGATGCTTCCGGCTATCAGCTCCGCCGAGGTGATCTCGAATGCATCCGCGACATTGTGCCTCTTCGCGCTGAGAGAAGTCAGTTCCTTCTGCGGCAGGCGCTGATGCGCGGAAACCAGCGCCTCCGCGATCGGCAGGCCTGAGAGCCGGCCGATCTCACGCGCCAGCAGCTGCGACGGCGAGTCCGACGTGCCCGGCGCAGAGGGCGGCACGGGCACGATGACATCGCAGTCACGGTAGGTGCGCGAAGTCCGCACGCGCCGGTGCATCAGCGACGCGAGCCGGTGTGCGCATCCCTCATCCCCGGCGTACTTCAGCCGCTCGACCAGGCGGCCCGGCCCCTCGGTGGGCACGTCCTCTCCGGGGCGGCGGTAGAGCGCCAGTGCCCAGCCGCGGAAGTCGTCGGTCCTCAGCGGGTAGCCGCCGGGGATGCGCGCGGAGATCCGCACCGGCGCCCGCGGCTCGCAGCGGTCGCAGTGACAGGGGCCGTCGATGAGCGGGTAGTCGAGCGCCTCCGCCAGCGCCCTCCTCCGGCAGCGGCGCGTGAGCGCAAACTCGATGACCTGCTGCGTCTGCCTCAGAGACGCCTGGCGACGCTCCCCCGCCAGCCTCGCCCAGGCCTCGAGCATCTCCCCGCTAAGCCGCTTGCCGGGCTCGGCCAGCAGCCAGTCGTCGCCCCGCGCAGGCGGCGCGACGGCGCCCGCGTGAATGAGGGCCGCCACGCCCGTGTGCACCTCCTCCGGGTGGAGCCCGCTCCGCCGCGAGATCTCGAAGTATGACATGCGCTCGCCGCACACGGCCGCGGCGTGCAGAGCCAGCAGATGGCCGACGTCAGGCTTCCCCATCATCGGCACGTTCTCCAGCCACGTCGGCTCCTCGTGGTCAGGGTGCGGCAGCTCGTCCCGCTCGTAGATGAGCACCCCGCGGGCGCCCTCTCCGCTCGCGATGCTGAGCCGGCGGTGCAGCAGCTCGAGGCTCTCAGGCAGACAGACGCTCGCGGAGATCGAGATGCGCGGCCAGTCGGGGCCGGGCTGCAGCGCGCCGGTGGTGACGAGGACGCGAAGGCCGCCCTCGCGGAATCTTCGCAGCGCCGCCGCGAACTCTGCGGCGTCAAGGTTCGTTATGTCCAGTGCGTCGAAGCCGCGTTCGTCACGGATGAGCGCCGCGAGGCGCTCCGCCTCGACCCCGGTGTTCGTGTAGACGACGGCGCGATCGGGCGCTTCGGCGAAGAGCCCCAGCAGATGCGCGTCTTTCTGCGGTGGCGTGGGGACGTTGCGCGCCTCGACGCGCAGGTCCGGGCGATCGAGGCCGCTGAGCGCGACGTGACAGTCGGCCAGCTCGAGCTGATCGATGACATCCTCCCGTGTCCGCGCATCGGCGACGTCGCTGACGGCCAGCACGCACGGCGCGCCGCGGACGGTCTGCGCGACCTGACGCCACGCGGGATCGAGCTGGCGGCCGCGGGCACTGAGCCGGTGGGCGTCCTCGATCACCAGCAGGCGGGGCGCGAGGGCCCGGGCCGCGCGCGTCAGTCGCGGATCGGCGAAGCTCCTGCCGGAGAGAACCGCGGCATCCCAGCCGCCCGACGCAAGCTGCCCGGCGAGGCGCTCAAGCGCGCCGTCGGTCATGCGCGCCTGAAGGTGGCAGACGGTGAGGTCGAGTCCGCGGGCCAGCGCCTCGCTCCGGCGGTCGAGCCCGCGGTCTGATGGGGCGACGATCAGGACGGGGAGACGACCGGCCGCGGCCGCGATCCGCCACGGGAGTTCGCGCTCGGGCGCGTCGGGCGCGACCAGCAGCGCCGACCGGCCGTGAAGCAGGGCGTCCGCGACCGAGCGCGCGGCGGGACTGATCTCCCGCCGCCCGAAGCGGTCGCGCAGGATGTCATCAACTGAGCGGTCGATGCGCATGAGTGACCCCCGCGTGATATGCGCCGGAGAGCCTCGCGCGACCTCCTCCGCTCCTCGGGGTGGCAGGTCGCGACGGGCGTTCCGACGAAGCTGACATTGAGGTGAGAAGATGGCTGTCACGCCTGGCTCCGACCACGGCGAGGGCGCGCCTGAGATCGTGGAGCCGATCGACCTTCCCGAGCGGCCCTTCAGCGCGCGGAACCTCGCCGACTACCATCAGTGCCCGCAGAAGTTCCTGCTGTCGTGGTTCGTCCCGCGCGAGGAGACGCGCCGGTTCCTCGGCGGACCGGCGACGCTGCACCAGGCGCTCCGGCAGGCGCTGGTGGACTGCCACCGGCTCGGCGGGCCCGCCGAAGTCCCGCCCGAGCGCGTGGAGGCGGTCTTCGACGATGCGTGGGACGGCTCCGCCTGCGCCGACAGCCTCGAGGAGGAGCGACTGCACGCCCAGGGCGTGAGGATGCTTCGCGAGTACTGCGCCAGCCCGGCCGCGCGCAACACTCGGGCGCTTGAGGTCGATCTGCGGATGGAGGTCGAGCTTGGCGGTCACCGCTTCGTCGCCGTCGCCGACGCGTTGACGCGCGAGGCGGATGGCGGGGTCAACGCCGTCCGGTGGCTCTCAACGCGAAAGCCGCCGTCGGTCAATGAGATGTTCGACAGCACCGGGTGGGGCATATTGTTCGCGTGCGCGCAGGCGTATCTCCCCGAGGAGGACGTCTCAGTCACGATGTACTCCCTGCGCCGGGGCAGCGGCCACCGGGTGCGCTTTGCCGATGACGAGCTTGAGGCGCTCGTGCGCCGCGCCACGCGGGTCGCCGACCGCATCCGCGTGGCGACCGAGTTCCCCTGCGTCACCGGCATGCACTGCCGCTGGTGCCGCGCGCGAAGCAGGTGCCCCGCGCTTGAGTGATCGCCGATGAGACGCATCACATTCATCGTGTTGCTCGCCCTGGCTGTGAGTGTGCCCGCCGTGGCCCAGGAAGCCGAGCCGGGCAGGCGCATCCTCGGGACCGAGCATCTGCGCGTGCTGCACTGGCCGGAGCATCGAGAGCTTGCGAAGATCGCGCGTGATTCCGGAGAGTCGGCGATCGTGCGGCTCGAGGCGTTGCTCGACACGCAGCTCGACCGGCGGATCGACGTGTACATCGTCCGCTCGCGCGCGGAGCTCGATGAGCTGACCGGGACTGAGAATCAGCCGTGGATCATCGGGCGCGCGATCTCCGCGATCCGGCGAGTGGTCGTCAAGCCGATGGGTCCGCAGCGTCTCCCCGGCCTGATCGCGCACGAGCTGGCGCATATCATGCTCGACCTGCGGATGGGCGAGGACGCCCATCTCCTCCCTCGATGGCTTCACGAGGGGATCGCGAAGTACGCCGCCGGGGACTTCAGCGAGGCCGATCGCCGGTTGATCGCCGAGGCGGCTCTTGGCGACCGCCTTCTCACGATCGAGGAGCTGGAGGAGGCGTTCCGCGGGAACCGCGATCAGGTGTCTCTCGCCTACGCGCAGAGTTACACGCTCGTGCAGTACCTCAGTGACATCCAGCCGGCGCGCGGGATCTCGCCGCTGCTCGACCAACTCGCGCGCGAGCGAGACATGCGTCTCGCCCTGGGCCTGGCCTTTCACCGGCCTGTGCCGCAGATCGAGAGCGAGTGGTTGGAGACCCTGCGGATGGGGTATGTCCATCACATCGCGCCACCTCTGTCCGAGGCGATCATCGGCGCGTTGTTCGTGATCGCGTTTGCGATCGCGTGGGTGCTGGTGCGCCGCAGGTCGGCGCGCATCCGGAAGCGAATGAGGCACCAGGAAGAACTCCGCGAGGCCGCCGCGGCGGGCTTCGGGCCGGAAGCATACACAGTGCTTCCCGTCTCAGAGCCTGAGAGCGACGACAGTGACGAACCACCGATGATTGAGTGACGGGAGGCAGACTCCGTGCAGGGTTTCATCGAGTACGTGCGTGATGTCTGGCTGGGGCCGCTGCCGCTGAAGCTCGCGTATGCGATCCTCGCGGCGGGCGCCTTTGAGCTGGTCTATCTGCTGACCAGTCGTGTCATTCGCAGGGCGATCGCTCCCGTCCTTCGTCAGGAGTCCGCCCGCGAACCCGCCGAGCGGGTCAGGCGGCGCAGGATCGTCCAGGGGGTGCCGCTGGCAATCAACCGCGCGGTGTGGTACACCGTCGCGATGCTCATGATCCTGCGAATCTTCGGCCTCAGGATCGGCGCCGAGCTGCTGCCTGTGCTCGCATTCGTAGCCGTCGCCGCACTGGTGGTCGGCAAGCCCGCGCTGCGCGATTGCGTGAGCGGCTGGCTGATCAACTGGGAGAACCTCTACGTTCCCGGCGAGCGTGTCACCATCGGTGAGCATCGCGGCACGGTGACGGCGCTGTCTCTCCGCACGACCACGCTGCGCACACGCGATGGCCGTGAGCTTGTCATCCCGAACTCGCAGGTGACGCTGGTCTCCAACGACACGCGCACCGAGGGTGAGTGAGGGGCGGTCCGGCCGAGAGCCGGTTCGTACGCTTCAGCACGACCGCAGCAGCTTCGGGAGGTCCAGCAGGTCCTCAAGGTAGATATGATCGCCCTCGGGAGGGGGAGGGCCGACCTTGATCGTCACCATCCCAAGCTCCGCCGCCGGCTCGAGGTTCGCCTCGGTGTCCTCGAGTAGCGCAATCCGCTCAGGCGGCGCTCCGACCTGCGCGACCACGTGGTCGTAGCAGCGGCACTCGGGCTTGGGCTGCCCCCCGGTCGTCTCAATGTCGAAGATCTCCTCGATCAGATCCGCAATCCCGAGTGCGTCCAGCGTTCTTCGCGCGTATCCCGACGGGGCGTTGGTGAAGACGTAGAGACGCTGGGGAAGCGCACAGAGCATCTCACGAAGCTCCTGCCGCGGCTCGAGGTAATCCGCCACCGGGACGCGCTCGATGGAGCCGGCGAAGAACTCCCGCTGAGGCACGCCGAACTCGACCTCCAGCCCCCGGGCGGTCGCGCCGTACTCCTCCCACGTCCGCACGCGGAGCCGGTCGGCCTCATCGTGCGGAAGATCCAGCCGGTCGGATATGAACTGCGTGATCGTGCGATCGCCCGCCTCAAGCAGGCCGCACTGCGGGTGGTAGAGGGTGTTATCGAGGTCGAAGAGGATAACGTCGATCCTGCGCATTGCTTTCGCCACCGTGTGGGGCATGCGCGCGGCGTGAGAAGCGCGCGGGGCGGGCGCACCTCGCGCCCGCCCCGCAGGTCGGCTCCGGCTCGCAACGTGCGGCTATCCGCCCAGCCCGAAGTCGCTCATCGCGCCGTCAATGTTGTGCTCCCAGCGCGTCACGCCGAGCACCTGCAGGCCGGTGTCGAGGTACTGCTCGGAGGCGTCGAACTGCTCGTTGGTCAGCGCAGTGCGCGCCGCGGTAAGCACCTCACGCGCCTGCGCCGCCGTCGAGGCATCCGCGGTGCGGAGGGCCTCGGAGGCCGCGCGGAACTTCGCGCGGATGATCACTTTCTGCTCAACGTTTGCGTAGCTGGGGTCGTTCGCCGGGATCGCCTGACGGATCTTCGCCTGCGCCTCGCTGCTGATCCGCAGTGACGGCACCGCGCCGACGGTGCTGGGCATCGGGGCGGCCCCGATGGTGGTGGGCGGCGGCGCCGCAACGGTCGTCGGGGCCGTCTCCGCCGCGGGCTCAGGCGTTGTCACCGGGGGCCGCGGAGCGGGCAGGGGCGCCGCGGCGGTCTCCTCGATGCGACCGGTGGCCCTGCCGCCGGTCAGCACCTGCACAAGGTTGTCGAAAAGGTCGTTCGCCATCGCCTCGCGGCGAACGAGGTAGTCGTCCTCGGGCAGCTCGCGGGCCTTGTTGAAGGCCTCCAGCATCAGCAGCCGGGCACCCTGGCCGGCAACGATCTCCTCGGGCTCGTGGGTGTCCGTCGCGGGCACCTCCAGAATCTGCACCGCGCCCTCATCGCGGCCCGCGGCCTCGTGGCCCGCGGGGGCAGGCGGGGCGGGCGCCACCGCGCTTGTGGCCGGCTCGTCGCCGGTGGTCGGGCTGGAGATCACGGGCTCGTCGGCGATCACAAGGGGCTGGACCGGCTCGACCGCAGGCTCCTCCTCGCCAAACACCGTCACCGGCGCTCCCGTGGCTCCAGGCAGGACGTCCTTGATCCTGCGCACCCAGCTTGCACCGAGCATCTCCGGGGACATGCCGTTCGCCTCGGCCTCAGCAGCGTGCACCGCCATGATCGCCTCGCCGCCGATCATGATCGTCCAGAGACCGTCCACATTCTCAAGACTGACCTCCAGCGATCCGGGGTCGTCGGTTGCGGCGAGCACTTCGTTGATCTTCTCGTCAATTGCCGCGGCGCGGTGCTCGACGGACTCGTACTGCCCCGCCTCCCGCACCCGTGCCACGATCTCCCCACCGATCAGAATATCCGCGGTTTCCTGAGCCACGCAGATACCCATGGTGCCAAGAAGCACCAGTGCCATCGCGAATGATCGCCCTCGGAGCATAGAAGTCCACTCTCCTCGCAACTCACTTCACTGCGTCCTCTTGCCGACCGGCGCGCGATGCCCCACGCGCCCGCATCATAATTGATGCATTCCGCCGTCGTCAAGTTCCACGACCCGCCCGCGATACCCTCTCAGGCAGTGCTCGGGAGGCCTCCGAGGGACCTTCAGATGCGACCGAGCGACGCCCTCACCGACGCCCCTTCGGCAAGCCCCGTCCGCGTTGAGCCATCCGCCAGCCGCCAGCCCACCGGCGCCTCAAGCACCGCCGCCACGCCCTCGGGGAGGCGGATCGTCAGCTCGGCGCTCCCCCCGGCCCCGCTCTCCCAGCCCACCGCGATCTCCCCGCGCACCGTCTGCATCGTCCCCGCGGCCTGCGCGATCAGGTCGGGGCGCGGCGCGATCACCGCGCGGGTGAAGCCCGGCGCCGCCGGGCGGATCCCCAGCAGGTGCTGCTGGAGCACCGCGCCCGGCGCGCATGACCACGGGTGGCAGAGGCTGTCGAGTTCGTCGCCGCCGAACGTCTCCCACCACGTCGTCGCGCCCGCCCGCGCCATCCCGCCCCAGTGCGCGCGGATCGCCTCAAGCATCTCCGCCTGCATCCCGGCCATCGCCATCGCCTCGAAGAGGTAGATCCAGAAGTACGAGCTGCAGCGGCACAGCTCCGGATCGTCGGAGAGCACGGTCTCGAGGACACGGCGCCGCCGCTCCGGGGGGCAGACGCCGGTGATGATCGCCAGCGCGTTGATCTGCTGGCTCACCTGCGCCGACAGTGCGCCCTCGATCAGCGCATCGGCGTAGACGCAGCGCTCGACGTCGAAGAATGTCCGCTCGATGGTGCGCGCCAGCGTCGCGGCCTCGCGAGCCACGCGGTTCGCGCGGGCCGTGTCGCCGAGCACCTCCGCCAGTTCCGCGTCACACTGCAGCGCGCGGAGCATGAAGAGGTTCAGCCCGGCGCTCACGCCGCGGCGCTCAAGCCCCGGGTGGGGGAAGTTGTGCCAGCCCAGGCCCGGGTGGTCGATGAAGAGCGTCGCCTCCCGCCGCTCGCGCATCGCGATCGCGTCAATCTCCACGAGTCCCGACGCGCCGGTGCGCTCGCGGTACCAGTCGAGCACCCGCTCCACGACGCCCGCCAGTCGCCCGGGCAGCGCGAGGTCGCCGGTGTGCCACCACCAGTCGCGCAGCGCCCACGGCATGATCAGCGAGTAATCCAGCAGGATCTGATCGAGGCTGGAGAAGATCGAGGCGGGGAGCTGGCCGCTGTCATACTGCGCGGGCTCCGCGGAGAGCAGCAGGTGGCGCAGGTGCGTTCCGTCGCCCGTCATCGCAAGCGTCCACAGTCCGATCCATGCCGCGTCTCCCCAGTACGCCGCCTGCTCGCGCGTGGGGCAGTCCACATGCACCTCCTGCGTCCCCACCCGCAGCGTATGCACCGTGATATCCCACGCCTGCTGCAGGTCCGTGTCGGCGGTCCGAAGGCTTGCGCGCCAGTCGAGGTCTGCCTCCCGCCGCCGGACGCCGAGTCGGTGGATCGTCACCGGGCCGCTGCAGCCGCGCAGCACGACGTGCAGGTAGCGCAGCCCGTGCCAGTAGAACGTCTGCCAGCGCTGCCGGCCGCCGCGGCTCGTGTAACGCTGCCCGTAGCGGCAACCTTTGCGGAAGCACCACGGGCGGCCGTCGCGAAGAAGCTCCGCGGGCGCAAGCTCGATCCGCGTTCCCTCAGGGGCCTCGATGTCAATCTCGAGATGGCCGACGATCTCACGGCCGAGGTCGAGCGTGACCGCGAGGCCGCGGTCGGCGGGGAGGCCGTCGAGCCTCAGCGGGCCTCCGCCGGTCAGCGCCTCCGTGAGCCGCTCGCGGAGTTCGTCCTCGACCGGCTCGAGGGGCTCGGTGTCGAGAAACTCGGTCAGCTCCTTCTCGCCGCCGGGTCCGGGGCTCTGCGTCCCGGCCCACCACGCGCCCGCGAGCGCCACGGCCCTCTCCCGCCACTCCGCAAGCAGCGGCCGCCGCCTCGGGAAGAGGCGACGCTCGGGCATCTGCGTCGCCGCCGCGCCGGGCCAGCCTGACTCGTCAAAGCCCGCCAGCAGCCAGCCCTCCGGCTCCTCGCGGGCGTCGTAGTACTCAGTCCACGCGACCGCGCCGCTGCGCCTCGGGACCTCCCGCGCCCACGCCGTCGAGAGCCGCGCGCGCCAGCTCTCGTCGGTGCCCAGCGAATGCGCGTCGCCGCCGGCGTCCTCCCACGCCAGCTCCGCCAGCACGCCGGGGCTGCCCTTCGGCCGCGAGTGTGAGGTCACGCCCCACCAGTGGCCGAGCACGCAGATGACGTTCGTGCCCGGCTGCAGCAGATCGGTCACGTCATACGAGTCCACCGGCCGCGTCTCGCGCACGTAGGGCCCGGGGCCGCGCCCGACGAAGCGGCCGTTGATCCAGGCGACGTAGCTCGTGTCCGCGCTGATCCGCAGCGTCGCCTGCATCGCAGCATCCGCCACCTCGAAGCTTCGGCGGAGATAGCAGTATGCGTTCGCGTAGTGCTCCTCGGCCCAGATCCATCGCGCGCGGGTGCCTCCGGCCTCAAGCTCCATCGCTCTGCCCCTCAGATCCGACATCCTGTGCCCGTGCCGGCTCCTTCCGCCCCGCCGCGCCTCCGACCTCCGGGGACATCGCCGGCCGCGCCGCCCGCCTGTCGCGCGCTACAGCAGCGGCGGCCCCTGAATGTCGAGGTTCGTCAGGCCCGCGTCCCGCGCGAACGCGACCACGCGCTCATACTCATCGGGCCTGACGCGCCGGGCGATCTCCGGGTGGTCGAACGCTTTGTACATCGGGGTGTACTGCGACATGATGTTCAGATACGTGTCCTTCGGCAGATTCTCGGCGATCCACTCGACCACTCCGATCGCGTTCTGCACCCCCTCCTCGCCGGGCATCACCAGGTGCCGCGCCATCAGCCCGCGCATGACCAGCCCGTCCGGTCCCGGCTTCGCGACGCCCACCTGGCGGTTCATCTCCCTGAACGACTCCGCGGTGACCTCCGGGTAGTTGTCGGTGCGCGTGAAGCGGGCCGCCACCTCCGGCTGACGCTCCTCGAAGTCCGCCGGCGTCATGGTCGAGTACTTCGCCGCCATCTCGCCGGAGGAGTACTTGAAGTCCGGCAGGTAGATATCCACCACCCCATCGAGCAACTCCAGCACATCCATCAGCTCCCACCCGCAGGTGTTGTACACCAGCGGGAGGCGAAGTCCCGCGCTCGCCGCTTTGTCGAGCGCCAGCAGGATATGCGCCGAGTAATGCGTCGGCGTGACCATGTTGATGTTCGCGCAGCCCTGATCCTGCAGGCTGAGCATCATCCGCGCCAGTTGCTCGATCTGCCGCGTGTCGCCCTGTCCCTCAAGACTGATCGGGTAGTTGATGCAAAAGACGCACCGCAGCGAGCAGTGAGTGAAGAACACGGTGCCCGAGCCGCCGTCGCCCACCAGCGGTCGCTCCTCGCCAAAGTGCGGGTGGTATGAGGAGATCAGCAGCTCGGACGTCGCCTGACAGAAGCCCCGCTCTCCCTCGATGCGGTTGACCATGCAACTGCGCGGACAGAGCCGGCAGGCCATCATGCGATCCCAGAGACGCTCGCCCCGCCGCTTCAGCTCTCCGGAGCGATGAAGCTCCAGGTAGGCGGGTTCGAAGCCGTCATCGGCCGCCACTCCCGGCGCGGGGCGCTCGCCCGGCTCAAGTGGTGGCAGATTAAGTCCCGCCCGCCTGCCGCATCCCGCGCAGATCGCCGCGAGGCCGCCGGCGCCGGCGGCAATGCATACGTTGAGGAAGTCTCGCCTCGACAGATCCTTCATCGTGATTCCTCCCCGGTCGCGATCCGGTCCCGCCCCCGAGCAGGCACGGGCACCGGTTGGATCACATCCCGTCATACCTCGAAGTACTACCAAGGAACGCTCGAGAGGGCGGCGCGGTTCATCGCGCCGAGGCCACCGGCAAGGAGGTCTTACCCCCCGCGACCGCGCGCTCGGGGGTGTTGACGCGAACACCCCACCCGCCTATCATTGAGCCACGTCGAACACCGGAGAACACCAACACCATGAAGACCGTCCTTCATCCCGACGAACTCGCGTACACCGGTCACCAGCTTCGCTCCCACTGGGTCTACGAGACTCTCGGGGTGCAGGGCGACGCGATCGTCGCCTTCCGCGGGCCGTGTCGCGTGGAGTTGAGCGAGATGGTCGATCGCGCGGATGTGATCGCCGGGGAGGACATCCGTGCGGCGGAGATGCTGCATCTGCTCGCCGAGCACTTCGACCGCGACCTCACACGCGCGGTCCTCCGCCAGCGACTGCTCATCTGCATGATCGCCGAGCGGCTGGGGGCGATCCCGGAGATGCCCGCGCCGCGCCGCGAGGGCGATGATCTCTACGTCGGCGACCGGAAACTAACTGTATCCATCGCGACCGTCTCGCCGGTCTCGACGCTGATTCACGTGGGGATCAACGTGGACGCGACCGGCGCGCCTGTGGCGGCCTGCGGTCTCGCTCAGTGGGGCGTCGATGTTGACGCGCTCGCCGGAGAGCTGCTCGCCGCATACGCGCACGAGCACGAGGACATCTATCTTGCGACCTGCAAGGTTCGAGGGGTTCAATGACACCGGAAGACGGGCCGGCCACCGACGAGATGGACGAGGCGCGAGACGACTACCGCGCAGCCCGTGAGGCCATCGAGGCGCGGCAGCGGGAGGAGGAGCGGATCGCGGCGGAGGCGGACACGAGCCTGCGCGCGCCGCTGCACGAGATATTCACCTCCATCCAGGGCGAGGCGCTCTTCGCCGGCCTCCAGCAGATATTCATCCGCTTCTGCGGCTGCGACCTCGCCTGCCCGTGGTGTGACACGCCCGAGGCCCGCGCCGAGCCGCCCGCTGAGGTCTGGTGCCAGGCGAGGCCGGGCGTGCGGGGCTTCACGATCGACAACCCCGCCCGCATCGACGAGGTCGTCCGCGTCGTCAGGCGCATCCTCAAGTACGACGAGGAGGGCGCCATCCACTCCATCGCGCTGACAGGCGGTGAGCCGCTGCTGCACGCCGAATACGTTTCGGCGCTCGCGGCGATGCTCCGGCCGCTGGAGCTGCCGATCATGCTCGAGACCAACGGCCAGCGCCCCGGGGACCTTCAGACGGTGCTTGGCATGATCGACTGGGTGGCCGCCGACTACAAGCTCGACAGCGCGATGGGCCGCCCGCTCGATGACGAGGCGCGGCGGGAGTTTCTGCGGCTGGCGCAGTACAAGCGCGCTTTCGTCAAGATCGTCGTCACCGACGAGGCCACAGAGGAGGAGCTTGAGGAGGTCTACGCCCAGATCGCGGCGGTCGATCCCGCCTGCCCGGTGTTCATCCAGCCGGTGACGGCGACGGGCGGTGCGCGCCCGCCCGGTGGCCTCGACCTGATCCGCTTCCGCGCGATCGCGATGAAGCGCTTGCGCGACGTGCGGGTGATGCCGCAGATACACAAGCTGCTGGGCCTGAAGTGAGCGCGCCTGCGAGTTGACGGCGCAGCACCTGCCTGAGGGGGATCACCGCCCGCACTCAATCATGAAGATCGGCATGACGACGACAATCCCCGTTGAGGTGATCCTCGCCGCCGGCCACGAGCCGGTGGACCTCAACAACATCTTCATCACGAGCGCCGATGCCGCGGCGATGGTCGCCGATGCCGAGGCCGACGGCTATCCGCGCACCTCCTGCGCGTGGATCAAGGGTATCTACTCCGCCGCACTGCGGCATCAGATCCCGACGATCGTCGCCGTCACGCAGGGCGATTGCGCGCAGACGCACGCGATGATCGAGACGCTCAGCGAGGCGGGCGTGCGCATCATCCCCTTCGCCTACCCCTACGATCGCGACGAGGAACTGCTTCGCGTGCAGATCCGCCGTCTCGCCGATCACCTCGGCGTAACGTGGGAGGAGGCGGAGGCCCAGCGCGAGCGCCTCCGGCCGCTGCGCGCGAAGGTCGCGCAGCTTGACCGCCTCACCTGGCGCGACGGCCTTGTCAACGGGCAGGAAAACCACTATCATCAGGTCAGTTGCAGCGATTTCAACGGCGATCCGGTGCGTTTCGAGGCAGAGCTTGACGAGTTCCTCGACGTGGCCCGGCGGCGGACGCCCTCTGAGGGTCGCGTTCGCATCGGTGTGGCCGGCGTGCCGACGATCTACGCCGACCTTTATGATTTCGTCGAGAGTCTCGACGCGCGGGTGGTGCTCAACGAGATCCAGCGGCAGTTCACGATGGCCGACTGCCTGGACTGCGATCTGCTCGAGCAGTACCGGCGGTACACCTATCCCTACCAGCTTGCGGGCCGACTTGAGGACCTGCGCAGGCAGATCGAGTTGCGGCGGATCGACGGGATAATCCACTACACGCAGGCGTTCTGCTTCCGGCAGATCCAGGATCTGCTGCTCAAGCGGCACCTGCAGATCCCCGTACTGACGATCGAGGGCGAGGGCCCCGCGCGGCTGGATGCGCGGACGCGCCTGAGGCTGGAGGCGTTTGTCGAGACGTTGATCGCCCGACAGAGGCATTGAGGCGTGAGGAGTCGAAGGGGGCCGTGCGCGTTCCGACGGCAGAATCACAATGCAGCAAAGGAAGGTAAGCGAGGTGAGTCACATGCGCACGATGAGAATGCTGCTGGCGGTCGTCCTGCTGGCCTGCCTGGTGGCGACTGGTGCCGTGGCGCAGGACTTCCTGGGGCCGCGGCTGGACGGCACCGTGACGCTCCGTGGTGGGGAGCAGGTCAGCGGTGTGATTCTGACCGCACAGTTGGGGATCGTAGACGGTGCGGAGATCGGCTCGCGACTGCGTGACGGCGGATACATCGCGGTCAGGGTGGACGGCGACGAGCGTCGCATGAACGCCACCGAGATCGCCAGCGTGGACGTGGAGTGGTCGCAGACCGGGACCGAGGCCGACCCGAAGTGGAAGATCACGAATCTGAGCGTGACGACGCAGTCGGGCGAGGTCGTCAGCGGGCAGCCTGCGTGGCTGGTTCACGCCACCTCGCTGATCGTGCAGACTGAGGACGGGACGCAGCAGAAGATATACGCGTTCCCGATGGCCGGCAGCAACTTCTCGCCGGACAATCTCATGACCTCGATCAGCCTTGCGCCCGTCGCCGCTCCGGCGGAAGAGCCCGCTCCGGTCGATGTGCCGGTGACTGAGGAGCCTGCCGCCGAGGAGCCCGCCGCCGATCAGCCTGTCGTCGAGGAACCGGTGGCTGAGGAGCCCGCCGCGGAGGAGCCTGCGGCCGAGGAGCCCGCCGCGGAGGAGCCCGTCGTCGTCGAGCAGCCCGTCACGGACACGGTGACCGTTGAGCCGGAGATCCCCGTCGGCATGGGGATCGGCCAGCCGACGGTCGAGGCCATCCCGGAGGGCACGGTCTTCGCGACCGGCCAGCCCGCGGTGATCACCTTCGAGGTGACCAACCCGGAGACCGGCAACCCGATGCAGGTGCGCTTCCTGATCGTTCCGCTCCCGGCGCAGTAAGCCGGATCCGGGGGGGCGAGACACACTTCCCGCGGCGGGCGGCCGACCTCACAGCCGCCCGCTGCGCCATGCCTGAACACGGACTGCGAGGGCGAGCCCGCCGCCCCGCGCCGCCGTCGTCGCACCTGTCGCTCTCGTCTCCGTCGTTGCTGCCGCGCGAGGTGGTGGTGTGATGGCGATGACCGCCTGCACCCGCGAGATCCGCTACGTCTGGTTCGACCAGGATGACACGCTCTACAACTACCAGGACGCCATGAGGCGGGCGCTGTCGGCCTGCCTCGGCCTCATCCACGACCGCTTCTCCCGGACGCGTGAGCGCCTCGGGGCCGCGGAGTTGATGCAGATTCGCCGGGAGATCTCCGGGCGGCCCGACTGCGCGACCCTCGACCTCGTCGAGGCCCGGTGTGAGGCATTCCGCGAGACGCTGGATCGCTACGCTCGCCCTGACGACGGGCTTGCCCGGATGCTCACGGAGACGTACTTCAGCACCCTTCGCAGCGGCATCCGGCCCTTTCCGGGCGTGGTGGAGTGCCTCCGCACCCTCGGCGATGAGGGCTACGTGCTGGGCATCCTGTCCAACGGCATCTCATATCTCGATGAGTTGAGCCTTGCCGGGTTCTTCGATCACAGCGTCTACGCGATGGAGACGTTGCTGTACAAGCCGGATGCGGCCATCTTCGCGCACGCGATGTCGGTGACGGGGGCGCGCCCGGAGCAGTGCCTGCTGGTCGGCGACAGTCATATCTGTGACGTGCTCGGTGCCCGAGAGGCGGGATGGGCCGCCGTCTGGCTCAACCGGGACGGCCGCCGCTGGGAGATCAAGGCCGAACCTCCCGAACTGGTGGTGGAGGACTTCGCCGAGATTCCGTCGCTGATCGCCGAACTCAACGTGAGCCGAGTCACATCAGGAGAACGCAGCCGCCGATGAGGCTCAGGAGCAGCGACTACCGACATCCGGCCGAACCGGCGACCTTCGTGGCCTCAGCGTGGCTCGCTATCACGCTGCTGGTGCTCGCGGAGGCGCTGATGCTGTCGCTGGTGATCTTCCGGCCGCTGTACGCGCCTGCGTCGGTGGCGCTGGGGATCGTGCTGCTGGTGGCCTTCCACCTCGGGCTGGTCTGGGGGCTGGTCGCGATCCGCGCCCACCGTGACGGCCTCCGCCGCTCCGGAAGGCGCATTGGCCCGACCCGCCACGCGCGGGTGCATGAGGCCGCGGAGACCGCGTGCGCGCGCCTCGCCGCGCCCGGGACACCGCCGATCTACGTCATCCCGGTGCGCGAAGTTGACAGCTTCACGATCGCCTGGGGTGTGCCGGAGATATTCGTCACCGAGGGCATGGTGAGGTCGCTGGGCGATCTCGAGTTGCGGGCGGCTCTCGCGCATGAGCTGGCGCACCTCAAAAGCCGCCACACCCGCTGGCTGACACTCATCCGCCTGCCGCTGGCCGCGCGGCTCGCCCCGACGCTGCTGCTGGCGTCCTTCGCGCTCGCGTGGCTGGGGATGCGCTGGTGGGCCGAGGTGGCGGAGTTGACGGCCGACCGGGCGTCGGCCATCGCGGTCGGAGGGCCGGAGCCGGTCGCCGGGTGGCTCTCGGCGGCGATCGGGCGGAGCCAGTCGGCCCCCGCTGAGATCGGCCTGCATCGCTACCTGACCCACGGCGCACATGAGCCCGCGTGGGAGGTGGCGGAGGAGGAGCTGCACGCCATCGCTCCGGCGGTGGCGCAGCGGATCGTGAAGCTCGCGCAGTTCACCGCCTCCTCGAAGTTCACCGTCTGCCTTGGGATCATCGGTGACCTGAACCTCCCCACCGTCGAACGGCGGCCCGATCCGGCCTCGGCGGGAGTGATGCCGCAGGTGCTCATCGGCGTCCTCGCCGGTCTGTGGCTTGCGCCGGTCGCGGTCTGGCTGACCATCGCGATCTCCGCGCCTCCCCCGCAGCGGGCGGCGGTGCCGGTCCCGCCGCCGGTGGAGAGCTTCGATCCGGAGATGGAGCCTCAGACGAGGGGTGCGGCCCCTGCTCAGACGCCCGCACCACCCGCCGGCTCGCTCACTGGCGCGGGCGCGGTGGAGGGGATGCTCGAGCTGGCGCGCATGCACAAGGACCGCGAGGAGTATGACCAGGCTTTGCGCGTGCTGCAGGACCTCATGCAGATCGACCCGACGATCGCCGAGGCGCACTACCTGCTGGCGTGGACGTGGATCGGGCTGGATGAGCGGGAGAAGGCGGTCGCGGAGTTCACGGCGACGCTGAACCTCACGCAACCCGGTGACGAGATGCACCAGGAGGCCCAGGCGGCGCTGGAACGGATGCAGTAAGAATTGCTCGCTGGGGAGGGAACGGGCGTTCGCAGGGCGAATTGCAGTCTGAGTTGATGATTCCAGATACAGGAAGCTGATTATTGATGCGAGTAGTGCAGCCAGCCATGCCGTTCCCGCGGCTGTGGGCCGGAGGCCCCTCGGTGGTGTACGAAGGAGAGGCTCTCGACGTGCTATGCCGTATGCCACCGAGCGTCGCACGCTGTTGCGTGACATCACCGCCTTACTGGGGCCTGCGTGACTACGGCGTTGAGGGGCAGTTGGGGGCTGAACACAGACTTGCTGATTACATTGATCGTCTCGTCCAGATTATGCGTCAGGTCCGCCGGGTTCTTGCCGCGGACGGTACCCTTTGGCTGAACATCGGCGACTGCTACACCAGCGGAGGCCGAACTTGGCGTGCTCCTGACAAGAAGAACCCCGCGCGAGCAATGGACTATCGCGCGCCTACGCCTCGCGGCCTCAAGCCGAAAGACTTGGTCGGAGTGCCTTGGCGGGTCGCCTTGGCCTTGCAGGACGATGGTTGGTACCTCCGGTCGGACATCGTCTGGCACAAACCTAACGCTTTGCCCGAATCCGTGAAGGACAGACCGACCCAAGCCCACGAGTACATCTTCCTTTTCAGCAAGTCGGAGAAGTACTTCTACGATTACGAAGCAGCACGGGAACCGGGTGCAAACGGGAGGCCCAGAAACAGAAGGACCGTGTGGTCCGTTCCGACTGAGGCCTACTCCGAGGCACACTTCGCGACCTACCCGCCCAGCCTGATAGAACCCTGCGTGATGGCTGGTAGTTCTGAAGGCGACACCGTCATAGATCCATTCTTTGGATCCGGCACGACGGGCTTGGTGGCAGCAGAGAACGGACGCAATTTCGTTGGTGTCGAACTCGTGTCGGAATATGTGGATATGGCGCGCAGACGACTTGCGGAACGGGGGATCTTCTTCGATGTCTTCCGAAGAACGTGAATGCTCAGAGATGCACTTACCGGTGCTCCAGCCTACTCTACAGATAGGGTTCTTCGGCAGGCTCAGAGACGACCGTGAAGAGCGCATGTTGCCTGCCCTGCTCGCGACTGTGGAGAAGGTGGACATAGCGTCGCTCGACGACGATCTTAACAGCTTCGCGGGTGCTGACAGAATTCGCTTCGTAGCAGGTCGTGGTTTGAGGGGCGAGTTAGTCTATGCGACACCCTGTCTCATTCTCGCCAACCCGCGTCTGCTCGGCTACTACCGCCTGCTGCTCGGCTTCTCGCAGAAAGAATTCTATAATAAGGGCCCTTTTGGTTGCTTCAAGCTCATGGAGGACGAAGGGCGGATATCGTCGCAGGCGGCGGACTTGCTGACTGACCTCTGCTTCTCACTGTGTGAGAGTGCGTGGGTCCTTGTGAGTAACCTTCCCGAGGTTTCACGGGAGTTGCTCCACTCGTTAACGTTACTTACTGCTGGCGCCGAGTACAGGGGCTCCTACAACTCCCTGCTTGGGCAGAAGATGATCCGACAAGTGTTCCAGACAGTGCGCACGATCGTGTTGGCGGCCATTGAGGATGAGACCGATACTTCTATAGACGTTCGGAACGCAGCCGGTCGTCTCATGAGAATTGAGTTTGCGCCCGATCCCGACATAGCTATTCGTGAGCAGTTGAGTTCCGGGCGACTCAACAACCGGATCGCAATCGAGGTCAAAGGTGGTAAGGATGCATCCAACATTCACAATCGCCTCGGTGAAGCCGAGAAGAGCCATCAAAAGGCGAGGGCGGCAGGATTCAACCAGTTCTGGACGCTTGTGAACGTGTCAGGAATGGACCTAGACTCTGTCAGGACGGAATCCCCGACGACGACCGAAGTCTTCCACATCGACGAGATTGCTGACGAGACAAGCGAGGAGCACAGTCGATTCCGTGAGTTGCTGACAGCCGAACTCGGCATCTGAGTATCCCACAGCGATGAGCTGAATCGTGACAGGAAGGACTACCCGATCATGACCCACGAAGAGACAGTCGAACACCTCGTTGGCGACGCTTCAGAGGTCCACTCCCGCGAGGAGCTGCTCGAGAAGCTCAAGCTCGATCGGCCTCTGCGGATCAAATACGGCGCCGACCCGACCGCACCCGACCTCCACCTCGGTCACTCCGTCCCGATGATGCGGCTGCGACGCTTTCAGGACGCAGGCCACCAGGTGGTCTTCATCATCGGCGATTTCACCGCCCGCATCGGCGACCCGTCCGGGCGCGCGAAGACCCGGCCGATGCTCTCGCGCGAGGAGATCGAACACAACGCGCAGACCTTCGCCGAGCAGGCGGGTCGGATCCTCGACATCGAGGCCTGTGAGATCAGATACAACTCAGAGTGGCTCGAGGACCTCGGCAGCGACGGGATGATCCGACTCGCCTCGCATTACACCGTTGCGCGGATGCTCGAACGTGATGACTTCAAGAAGCGCTTCGAGGCGGAGTCGCCGATCTCCGTGCGCGAGTTCCTCTACCCGCTGGTGCAGGCGTATGATTCGGTCGCCGTCGAGGCGGACGTCGAGGTCGGCGGGACCGACCAGCTCTTCAACTTCCTCGTCGGCCGCGACATCATGCGCGCCTACGGGATGGAGCCGCAGGTGGCGGCCACATGGACGCTGCTGGTCGGCACCGACGGCACGGAGAAGATGAGCAAGTCGCTGGGCAACTACGTCGGCGTCACCGAGCCGCCCGCGGAGATGTTCGGCAAGCTGATGTCGATCCCCGACGAGGTCCTCCCGCACTACTGGGCGCTGCTGACCGATGAGGGCTTCGAGGGCGCAGAGCGGATCGACGAGGCGATGCTAAGCGACGAGCGCCACCCGATGGACGTGAAGAAGGAGCTGGCCCGGCGAATCGTGACGCGCTACCACGACGCCGGGGCCGCTGAGGCCGCGCAGGCGGAGTTCGAGCAGGTCTTCAGTCGCGGGGAGAAGCCCTCGGAGATGCCGGACCTGCCGGTGGCGTCCTGCGACATCGAGGAGGGGCGCGTGTGGATCGTGAAGCTCGTGCGCGACTGCGGCGCGGCCTCATCGAACTCCGAGGCGCGACGGCTCATCGAGCAGGGCGCGGTCCGGCTCAATGATGAGAAGATCGACGACCAGACCGCGAACGTCGAGGTCGCCGAAGGCGACATCCTGCAGGTGGGTAAGCGCACCTTCGCGAAGATTGTACTGACCTGACGCGGGGACACGTTCTACCTGGCTGAGGAGGCGGATGACGATGGCGAACGGTGAAAAAGGCGGCAAGGACGTCCTGGCGATCTTCGGGGCGCTGATCCTCGGGGCGCTGATGGGAGGCATCGCGGCGCTGCTGCTCGCGCCCAAGTCCGGAGAGGCGCTTCGCGGCGAGATCGGCGACGCCGCCGCGCAGGCGAAGACGCGCGCGGAGGACCTGAAGGATCAGATGAGTGGCACGTACGAAGAGCTTCGCGGGAAGATGAAAGAGTCCCTCAAGGAGCATGCGCACGACGCCGCCGAGGCGGTCGAGGAACTGGCCGCGGACGTCGAGGAGCAGATCGACAAGTCGTAGATGCGTCAGTGTCGCGCAGCCGGACAGAGGGCCCGGTGCCTGCCGGGCCCTCTGTCAGTTCTGCACAGGGCGCTCATTGAGGCGGCCGATCGGCGGCGGCGCGCCGCTCAGAGACGCCTCTCCAGCGCGATGATCGCCTCGGCCAGCCTCGCGCGCATCCGGTCCCAGTCGGCCCCGGTGTGCCGCTGTGCGGTTGCGACCAGCAGCGGGCTCTCCTCCTCGATCTGCGTGATCTCATCGGGCAGCGTCGGCAGCATTGCGGCGGCCGCATCGAGGGCCCGCTCGGCGTCGGCCGTGTCGATGCCACGCTCGCGCGCCTGCGCGATCGCCGCCTCCAGCGTGGCGATGTACCGCATGTCGTCGTAGCCCTCGCGGCAGGCCTCCCAGTGCAGCGTGGAGACGATCTGCTCGCCGCGGTCATCGAGAGAGATCGCGTAGACGAAGCTCGCAACCTCCGCATCGGTGTCGTCGAATGGGTCGCCGCTGAACGAGTTCCACATCCACGGCACATGCACCCGCAGCGGCGACTGCCACATGTACACGCCGTGGAGGATGCGGTTCCACTCAGGCATGTAGTTCGCGCCGCGCATGTTGTGGTAGATCCACAGTTCGTCGCCTGACTCTTCGGCGATCCGCGCCAGGTCCTCAAAGCTGTTCCCCGCGCGCAGCCACTCCTCAAGCGCGTGCCCGTTGAGGCAGCGCACATCGATGAACTCGTCGATCTGCGCCATCGGCTCCTCCCAGACCCCGGGCCGCATGTGCACGGTCATGTAGTTGCGCAGGTTCGTCAGCGGATTGACCAGCTTCGAGTGATCGATGAACGGGTAGCGCTTCACGTCACCCATCACCTCGTCGCCGTGCTGGGTGAGAAACTCGAAGCCCGGGTACTGCTCGTTGAGGGCCTCCAGCGCCGCAAGCGCCTCAGCCATCAGCCGCCGCGCCTCCTCGCTTTCATGCAGCGGGTCGGTGTCGTCGTCACGGGTGATCCCTCGGATGCCCAGCAGCGTCCCGAGTCGTTGCGCGCCATCCGCCAGCGGGATTGGCCCACTGAAGCCCTCCGCCTCGAGGACCTCCAGCACCATGCGGATGTCGTCGAGGTGCCAGGTGATCTCCCCGTCCTCGTTCTGCTCGAAGGCGATGCCGGTGCCGCGTGGCTTGAGCAGCTTCACCCCGTGCTCGCGCATGTTCCGCAGCTCGTTGCGAAAACGCTCGGGCCGGTCCCTCGCCTCATTGCGCGCGTTGTAGTACATCGAGTACGCGTAGTGGGGATGGTCGATGAGACGGATCGGCAGCACCGTCACGCTCAAAGGGACGTCGGTCGCAGGGACGCCGTCCGCGCTGACGGTGACCGTGCCGGAGTACTCCCCTGGCGCGGCCGCTTCGGGCACCTCGACGATCAGGTGGATCTCTTTGAAATGCCCGGCGGGCAGCCAGAAGTCGCTGCTCGGGAAGAGGAAGCGGGAGACCGGGGAGAAGTTGGCGGGCGTCCGTGCCGCGCGGTAGTGGCTGCGCTGCAGTTCGCGCCGGATCGGGCGCACGTCCACCGCCGAGGCGCGGATCCGCGCCCGCCCGTCGCCTGTGAGATCGCTGCAGGAGACGCGAACGCCGCTGAGGTCAGCTCCGGCGAACAGTGCGAACTGCGCCGCTTCGAACTCACCGGGAGCGGCCCGCAGGCTGAGGCCGCTGAGCG
>JBMNNW010000161.1:0-7951 GCA_050942735.1 Armatimonadota bacterium | reverse complement strand
GGCGAGGCCGCGGTGGATGTGCGCTCCCCCGATCTCTCAGCAGTGCCGGGCGACCACGCCGTCACGCTCACCGACCTCGATACAGGACGCAGGATCAACATGCGCACCACGGAAGTCTACACATTCACCTCGGGGCCTGACGGGGCGAGGCGCAACCTGCGGCTTGAGATCGCGCCGAGGTCTCGCGAGGCCGCGGTCGTGACCTCGCTGAGCGCGCAACGGTCGGGGCAGGGGCTGGCGGTCGTCTATGCGCTCTCAGCCCCGTCGCGGATAGAGATTGAGGTCATGAACGTCGCCGGTCGCCGGATCGCCACCGTGGCGGGTGGCGAACGCGATGCCGGACTGCACACAACCGTATGGTCGGGCCGCGGTCACACCGGCACAGTGGTTCCGGCGGGCCGGTACCTTGTGACCGTGCGGAGTGTCTCGCCCGACGGGACGGTCCATGCGCATGTCACCACGGCGGTCGTGGGCGCTCCCTGAGCGGGACCACACACAGCGAGACGCAGAGGGTGATGAGCATGGCAGCGAGGCTCGTGGCGGTGACACTGTCCTGCGCACTTGCGGCGGGGCTGCTTGGGGCCTGCGGTGGCGGCGGCGGCGATGGAGGGGGCGTCGCGACCGCAACGGTGAGCGGCCGGGTCGTGTGTGCGACCGACGGCGGTGGCGTTGAGGGCGCGGCTGTGAGCCTCGGCACCGCTTCGGCGAACACCGCTCGCGACGGGCGGTACACACTCTCGGGCATCGCCCCCGGAAGGCACTCGGTGAGCGTTGCCTGTGAGGGATACGTCCAGCCCGGCGCCCCGCTCAGCGTGGATATCTTGGCCGGCTCCAACGCGCTTGACCCGATCGTGGTCGTGCCGGCAACCGAGATGCCTCCCGAGAAGCCCTCCACCCTGTGACCGGGCGATCTGCCCGAGGGACGCGGCGTGGAAGAACCAGCGCGCACATCATTCGCAGATGCGGGCGCGGTCCTTCGACGCCGCCCCGCTTGTGTGAAGCGATTGTGAGTTGAGGTGACCTCCGTTCCTGATACTCTGTTGTGGGCGGAGTCCCATCGGTCGCGGGGAAGATCGGTGATTCTGTTGCAGGGCGCCTCCCAGAGAGAAGCGATATGGTTATGTCCGGTGGCACGGATCATGGTATCCGGAACACTCGTCAGCCACCGGGCCAATGACTGCGCTGAGGCGATGGTAGATGTCACAGTCGCGCGCGGTTCGAGTCATCCGGGATAGCAGCTATCTCATGACCGGGCAACTGGTCATGGGCGCTGTGGGAATCGTCACCTCCGCATGGCTGGCGCGCAATCTTGTCCCCGCTGAACTCGCCATCTTCCCCGCGACGATGACGTTGGAGGCGATCGCCTACGCGTTCACCGGACTGGGCATGTACGATGGCTTCGTGCGTGAGGCGACGCCGCTGATCTCCGCGGGGCAGGAGCGGCAGGCCAGTGCGCTCATCAAGACGGGGCTGCTGCTCACCATTGGCGCGAGTGTGATCTTCTGCGTGGGCCTCTACATCGGGCGCGACCAGATCAACCGCTTTCTTCTGGCCGGTACCGCGTCGGACGTGGCGATGCAGTTGATGGCGGCGGTAGTGTTGCCCCGGCTGGTGCTGCGACATGTGTGGGGCGCGATGAACGCAGCCCAGGAGTACCGCTGGCTCGCGGTCACTCGGGCGACCGAGCACTGCATCCGCGCGATCGGCGCGGTGGCGCTGTACATCGCATGGGGGATCGTGGGCAGTCTGATCGCCCTGGCAGCCGGCTCCGTCGTGGGCGTTATCCTGGCGACAGTGGTCATCCGAAGCCTGCTTCGGGGCGACGGCAGTTGGGTGGGAACCCGCCACGCGCTCGCCGTCGGGTGGCCGTACTACGCGGCCGCGCTGTGCTCGAACCTCAAGACCCGCGTTGACTATCTGGTCGTGGGCGCTCTCGGTGGGGCCGCGCCGCTGGCAACGTACTTCGTCGCCGAGAAGATCTACGAGTACCTCGGCCACCTCAGTCGCAATCTGCTCGACACGACGCAGACGAAGATAGCCGAGCAGGCGATGGAGGGTTCGGCCGCACTGGCCCGCAGCTTCGTCCGCTGCACTCGCTACTTCTTCCTCGGCCTCGCGCCGATCTACTTCGCCAGCGCGGCGATGTCCTCAGTCATCGTCGATCTCTACGCGGGCGGGAACTACCCCGACGCGGGCGCGGTACTCGCGATGCTGTGTGCGGCCGGTCTCCTGACGTGGTTCACGGCCATCCATCGGCGCTTCGTGCTGGTGATCGGCAGGCGATGGCATCCCCTCGCTCTCGACGCCACGAATCTCGTCAGTTCGGCGGCCTTCGTTAGCGTGTGCATGATGCTTCTGGGACCGATCGGGGCGGCTCTGGGGACCATGCTGGCGAACATCCCGCTGCTGATCCTGAGCTTCATACTGCTCTCGCAGGTGCTGCAGCCGCGCTACGACCTCAATGCCCTCTGGATCGGCCTCGGCAGTGGCTCGGCGATCCTGCTGCTCACGCAGCTTACCATGTGGCTGGTGCCGTCCACACTCGGCGCCCTGATGGCGGTGGGGATCATGCTCCCGATCTACTATCTCTTCATCCGAGGGCGTCTTGAGCGCAATGATCTCGACATGATCTTCGGTCTCGTGCCCAACCGCGTGCGCCAGACCCCGCGTGGAGCGAGGATAGAGGGGTTCTTCCGGGATGATCTCGTCTGTCGCAGCGCATCGGATGTGGCCGCCAGATGAGTGCGGCACGCCGGACGCGTCGGGATCCCGCGCGCCCCTCACCGGTCTCGGGGGCTTCAGAGACGGGCTGTGTCAGTCATGGCATGATGGGAGATCGAAGGATGCAGGTGGCCGATAGAACGCCGTCGGCGCGGGACACGGGCTCTCTCGATGCCGCGGTCCACGGCTCTCCGCCGCGGACGCTGTTTGCGGTCACCGTGGACGTGGAGGCCGATGACGAGTGGCGCTCGACCGGCGCGCCTGAGTATCGGGGGATCGGGGCGCTGCCTCGTCTTCAGGAGCTTTGTGACCGGTACCAGGTGTGGCCGACCTACCTTGTGACCTTCGATGTCGCCTCCGATCCCGACAGCGCGGAGATCCTCCGCGAGCTTGCGAGCACCGGCCGCTGCGAGATCGGCGCCCACATGCACCCGTGGAGGACGCCGCCCCTTTATGCTCCGCTGGACTGTGAGACCGGCTATCGGCCGTATCTTTATGACTACCCGGATGAGGTCCAGGCGGAGAAGATGGCGAACCTGACGCACTGCATCGAGGACGTCTTTCAGAGGCCGATCACCTCGTATCGAGCCGGGCGCTGGGGCATCGATGCCCATGGCTGCGACCTGCTGGAGGGGCACGGGTATGTGGTGGACACCTCGGTCACTCCGCTGAGGAACCGGCGGAGGCAGTTGGGATATCCGGGCGGGGCGGCGGGGCCGGACTTTCTTCGGGCGCCATCGGTACCGTACCACCCGTCCGAAAGCGACGTGACCGTCCCCGGCGGTCGAGCGTTGCTGGAGATCCCCGTCTCCAGTGGTGTGCTGGGGGCGGCGCCGGGCCGCTCGTGGCACATGAGGCTGGTGCAGGTGTGTGGGAGTTCAGGAATGCCCGGTGAGACGGCTCTGAAGCTGCTGCGCAAGACGCGCGCGGTCCGCGTCGTCGATCTGACCGTTGCGCGCAACGAGGAGCGGGAGATGGTCGCCCTGGCCGGTCGCCTTCTGACCGAGCAGGGGCCTGTGCTGAACATGGCCTTCCACTCAAGCGAGTTGGTGGAGGGTGCCAGCCCGGCGGTCGTGACGTCGGAGGACGCGGCCCGCATGTGGCGGAGGATCGAGGCCATCATGGGTGTTGCCAGGTCGTCTCGGGGTGCTGTCTCCTCGGGTCTGACGGGCTGTGCGGCTGCGCTCATCCACGGCGAATCGCGGACGCCGGCAAGCCGGATGAGTTGACGGAGCAGATTCGGACGCGTACCGCCTATTGACGGAGGTCGGGGGAGGTAGCTGTCTGTGGCGATCACCGAGAGATCCACAACCCGCGCGCGACGAGGCACATATGCCCCGACGCAGCGGCTCGTTCCTGCCATCGCGGCCGTCGCAACCGCTCTGATTCTGGGGCTGGCCCTGACGCGGCTCGGTTACCTGTGGGCCATGATGCTCTTTGCCGGCATCGGCGTTTTCGCCGTCGCCATGGTGTCCCCATACTGGGCAATGGTTCTGGGCATCGCGCAGTTTGCGTTCATCCCATCCGAGGGCAGTTTCTTCTCCATAAGCACTCCGAACCAGTTGCAGATCATAGGGCCGCTGCTGGTCGTCGCCGCGCTGCTGCGGTCCCTCAAGGAGTTCGCCCACGATCGGCTGGCCCCGCGGTTGACCGACTACACCGTCGCGGGCTTCGGCCTCTGGGGGTTGATGGGGCTGCTGCTTCAGGTGGGTGCGGTCAAGTGGTATGTCAATCGGATGATCCTCCCCATGTCATTCTACTACGTCGCGCGCCTCGTCCGGTTGACCCGCGAGCGGATAGTGAAGCTTGCTGGCGTCGCCCTTGGCGCGGTGAGCCTGCAGTCGCTCATGATGATCAGAGAGAGCAGTGCCGGTAGCAGCCCCATCTACGCGGTCAGGTCGGGTCTGGTCGAGGGCGTAAAGGCCGCCAAGGGCCCGTTCCCGTATCACTGGACCGCGGGAGCCTTTCTGGCGATGTGGCCCGCACTGTTCGTGTACATGATCGCGAACTCGAAAAGCACACGAGCCCGAGTCCTCTGGGCGGTGGGCCTGCTCGTGGTATTGATCGCGAACACTCGGACAATGCAGAGGGCGGGCACGCTCGCGAGTCTGATAGCCATCGCGTGTTGTCTCATCCCGTCACAGCTCAGACGGACTGCGAGCATTGTCATCGTCATCCTCGCCATCGCCTACGTGCCCTGGTCGATGGGCAAAGCCGGCGGCGCGTTGATGGACAGGTTTGATCAGACCGACGAATCGCGCGTTGCATACCGAATCGCCGCGATCAATCTCCTCAAGTCCGACGACTGGAACCCGGTCTACGGTGTGGGATGGTCCCGAGGCGCGCGCTATGGCGGAACCCACGGCACCGACGACGAGGTGCTGGCATGGGGATCGAGGCGGATAACCGTCGCCGAGATCGCGGAGGGCGCGCAGATACACAACGTCTGGCTGGCGCTGCCGGTTGAGTTCGGCATCGGGGGCGTGCTGCTTGCGCTGGCGGTCCTCATGGGTGCGCTGGCGAGTACCGTCAGGGTCTTCCGCCGGGCCCGCGAGAGGCCGGTGGACACAGGGCTGCTCGTCGCACTCTGGGGCGGCATGGTTGCTCTTGGTGCAATCGCGTTCTTCCAGAACACCTGGCACTACCCGGTCTCCATGTCGGTGATGTGGCTGTTTTACGGGCTGATCGTCTCCAAACCGGACCTCTTTGACATCGACGAAGCCGAAGGGAGTTCATGACGCTGCGCCACCTTCACCAGGCGTGGCAGGCTGCGGACCGGTCTGCCCCGACACAAAGCGGGGGCCATCGTCGGGAGGCCCGCGCGGTGGATGCCGAACACGGACGGCCACGCGTGTGCATCGTACACACCGGCCGCGCCGTTCCTGAGATGCTGCTCGGGACCGGCGTCGAGCGCTCCGGTGGCGCTGAGCTGCAGCTCGCCGAGATCGCCCGCACCCTCGCAGGCCGCGGGTGGGAGGTCGCGTTTGCGTTCTACGAGTACGGAGACGCCGTGGAACAGGCGGTGCTCGACGGGGTCGCGCTGATCGGCTCGCCGCCGCCGGCGGGCGGACCGCCGGGCCTGCGGTTCGCAACCAGGACCGTGCCCGCCTGCCGGCAACTGCTCCGGCGGACGTCGGCGGACGTCTACCTGCAGATGGGTGTCGGCTGGCAGAACGCTCTTCTCGTCCGCTGGTGCCGGGGGCAGGGGCGGCGGTTCGTGCTGTGGATGGCCTCAATCACCGATCCGGTCTGTGATGATCCCCGACAGTCGCGACTGCCCGCACATGAGCGATGGCTCGCGCGATACGGCATTCGAAACGCCGATCTGCTGGTCGCTCAGACACGGGACCAGCAGCGTCTGCTCGCGGATCGCCACGGTCGCGATTCGGTGCTGATCCGCAACCTCTTCGCGCCCGCCCACGATCTCCGTCCACCGCCCCGCGATCCGCCGAGAGTCCTCTGGGCGGCGACCATGAGGCACCTCAAACGCCCCCACCTGTTCCTCGACATCGCCGAGGCGCTTCCCGAGATCCGCTTCATCATGGCCGGCGGACCGGCCGACGATGATCGGGAGCTGTTCGAGGAGGTCCGCGCACGGGCCGCGGGCATCAGCAACGTGACATTCCTCGGCTTCGTCCCGTACCGCGAGATCGACGCGTACTACCGGCAGGCGTCAGCGTACCTCTGCACCTCGACCATCGAGGGCTTCTCCAACTCCGTCCTTCAGAGCTGGAGCCACGGGCGGCCGGTCGTATCAACCTTCGACCCCGACGGGCTCATCGAGGAGCACAACCTCGGCTTCTACCGGACGGATCCGGCCGACCTCATCGAGGCAGTTCGCCTGGCCTGTGAGAACAGCGACGACTACATCGCCCCGGCGCGGGCGTACCTCCTGCAGAACCATGCGCCCGAGGTGGTCCTGCCCCGGATCGAAAGCGTTCTGCAGGGCGACACCTCGCGCCTCGATCGGTGACCGGACGCGGCCGCATTCGTCCCGGCGCAGGTCGTCACCGTCCGCTCCACGGCAGGCTCCGTGTCATGCCACCCAGCGTGAGCGTCAGGTCGTCCGTGGCCGTCACCTGCACCGCCCCCGTCTCGTCGATGAGCGCCGCCGCCCAGTTGCGGATGACGAAATCATCGCCCGCCTGCAGATCGTAGTAGTAAAAGTCATCGTCCGCCGCAAAGCCCACCGAGGACTCGACCTCGAACTCCATCGGCTGTGCGTAGCGCGTGCTGACGATCCGCGTGCTTACGGCGCCGTCGGCGGAGCGCAGCAGCTTCCCGGCGAAGAACTCCCCGCCGCTTCGCGGCATGCCTCGCGCGTAGTCGTGCTGCGTCAGGCTCGTCAGCCGGGTGTCGTCCGCCGGGTCCTGGTCGAGCGTTCCCCGTCCCAGCACGATCCGCTGCGGCCCGAGGTCGATCACGGAGAGGTCTCCCTCCCGGCTGATCCCGTGGATCGTGTACGCGGTGTTGCGCGAGTATGCCGGGTTGCCGAACATTACCGTCTGGTAGTTCAGCCTGCCGTCCGTCGGGAGTTCGGCGTCCACATAGACGAGGTTCCGGTCGTAGTCCACCCGCACGATCTGCCCGGTGTGCGCGCCGCGCGCCAGTTGCAGCGTCACGCCCGGCGCAGTCAGCGAGCCGCCGACCACGCGCGCGGAGGTGACGTCGTCGCCGGAGGTGCGCACATGCCCGAAGCCGCCGACCAGCCGCAGGTCCTCCGCAACCGCCTCGGCGTCCGGCGAGGTGGCGTAGATGAAGCGGTCGGTGGTGCCGTCGCGATGGTGCACCGCCAAAGCCGTCGCGCCCTCCGCGGCCGAAAGCTGCTCCACGCTGGCGATGAACGGATCTGCCTCCGCCTGCGCCGTCTCGGGCGGCTCGGTCATGAGGCCCAGCGACCGGATGGAGATCCACGGCTGGCCCCCCTCGAACTCGACAGTCCGGACGGTGACGCGATGTGCGCCCGCCTGCAACTGGACCGGCCCCAGCACCTGCAGCGGGCCCTGGCGCACACCCGGAGCGTTTGCCACGAACGGCTCGCCCAGCGGCTCGCCGTCGAGGAGAAACTGCACCGCGCCGTAGTTCGGTGACATCAGCGGGCTGACCAGCAGGTAATACGCGCCGTCAGCCGCGGCCTCCAACTCGAAGTGCAACTCCCCGCCGAACTGCTCGGCCTGGAAGAGCAGCACATCATGGCTGTCGAGGTATCTCATCGTCCCGTCGTCACTGC
>JBMNNW010000050.1:0-34493 GCA_050942735.1 Armatimonadota bacterium | reverse complement strand
CGCGCAAAGCGCTTCGCGCTTCAGGCATCTCTGCCTGCGGTCGTTCGCGACGCTCCCCAGCCCCAGCACGACCGTCACCGCCAGCGCGATATCAGCGATCAGCGTCGTCATCGTCATTCGCCCCCTCCGTCTCCGGGAAGCAGCTCGAAGTCGACGTGCGCGCGTGTCTCACCCTCGGACAGCGACAGGTCATGCGCCAGCGGCTCTGTGTCTCCATATGGGTATCCCGGGTAGGTGCCCTGATAGTAGACATGGCAGTCTCCCGGCGGAACGACCAGTGTGTAATGCCCGCCCTCGTTGGCTGCCTCCGAGGCGACAGTCTTGCTGCCCTCGGGATGCTCCACCGAGGCAGCGATCCGGGCACCGGGAGCCGGCTCACCGTCATCCGCCTTGAGAACTCGCCCGCGCACGACCGCGGGCCGAAGAAGCTCGATATCCACACTTCGGACGGTCTGTCCTTCCTCCACTTGAATGCCGTGCACGATGTTGGAGGTCCATTCGGGGTCACGGACTCTCGCCGTCCAAGTCCCCGCGGGCTGACTGCCGATGCTGTAATGCCCTTCCTCTCCAGTCACCGCAAAGCCCCAGCCAGCGCCCACCGTGATTCCGCTGACTCCGCGTCCATCCCTCATCACTCGCCCCTCTATGCGCCCCTCGCGCTCCAACTCGATGGAAAGCCCCACCGAACTGGCTGGCACCGCATCGGCGCGGGTGTGAGCGAATCCCTCAGCTACAGCCATCAGAGCAACATGCGCTTGAGGCGGTAGCCCGTCGATTCTGAAACGTCCTGAGCCGTCCGTCGTGACGCCAAGGGGGTTCGCTTCCGGCCACGGCGACAGGAATGCCGCACTCACTGTCGGATCAGGGTCACGAGCATAGATGCTCTTTGGGAAGACGTATGCCCCGCGCACAGGGCGTCCATCGGGGTCTGTTACCGTGCCGGAGCACGTCACGCCTGCCGTGCCGAGTTGAATCTCCACCTCTTCTTCGTTCGTGGCCATCGCCCATTGCAGCGCGCGTCCCTCCACGCGGGCCACTACTGGATACGATCGCGGAGGATCGTAGTCGGATGTGAAGACGAGTCTGAAGCGTCCATCCTCTCCCGTGGTTGTCTCAGTTGCACCCGCTATCGGGCGCAGACCGGAACGGTCCGAATGTGTCGCGAACACGATGGCCCCCGGCACCGGCGAGCCATCAGGACCAACTACCGTGCCGGTCACCGTGACCTCCTGCATCTGGATCGGTGGTAGAGCCGCTGCCGGATCAATATCGTCGGCCGCGGTCTGAGCACGAACATGTATCGTCCCTGCCGCCAAGATCGCGACCAGTGCAGACACCACCACTATGAGCCGAGTAGCGTTGCTGAGCGTCACCACCGGCTTCACCCTCTCATCCAGCACTCGCCTTACTCTCGCCACGAGGCCCTTGCCGTGCGAGCCGCAGTTCACCGCGCCTGACACGCTCGTGCGTTCGGCCCAGTCGGTGAGCATCTGCGCATACTCGCGGCGGGCGCCGGTCAGCGCCAGCACCACGTCGTCGCAGGCCTCCTCAGCCGTCGCCGCGAGGCCGCGGAGCATCAGCCACGCCAGCGGATGCCACCACCACACCGCCGCCGTCAACCGCGCGGCCGCCAGCGTCGGCACATCGCCCCGCTGTACGTGCGCAAGTTCGTGGATCAGCGCCGCCTCATCGGCCGGACGGTCCTCCGGCAGCACCAGCGTCGGGCGCAGCCACCCCGCCACCGCCGGCACGCTCACCTCCGCCGAGCGCCGCACCCTCGGCAGCCGCGCCAGGCCCAGCCGCTGCGCGATGGCCTCCACGGTGGCCGGGCGATCGCTCGGCGCGCCCTCGGCAAGCAGCGTCCGGAGCGCGCTCGCGTCGCGGCCGAATGCCACGAGCGCCACCAGCGCCCCGGCCCCCCACAGACTCAGCAGGATCGCGGCGATGGGGAGCGGTTCGCGCGGAGCAGGCGCGGGCTCAGCCGCCGGAGCGACCCCCGGCGCAGGCGCCGTCGGCTCCTCGACGGGAGCGGACGGGGCCTCCGCGACCGGCGCGGGCGCGGGCTCATAGCGCGGGACGGGCACGGCGATCTGCGGGCGCTGCACGGGCAGCATCCCGGCCGCGATCACCGCCAGTGGCGCAAGCCACACTCCAGCGAGCGTGGCCCGCCACGCGGCATGCCTCAGCGCCGGCGAGCACCTCCGCAGCACAAGCGCCGCGACGCTCCCCAGCCCCAGCACGACCGTCACCGCCAGCGCGATATCAGCGATCAGCGTGGTCATCGTCATTCGCCCCCTCTGGCCGGTATTCCACTTCTGGCCAGACTACTCCGGCGACCACACCGTCGCCCAGTGCCCGCTCGCGACGTAGAGCCGACCGTCTTCCGCCGTGAGGATGTCGTCCACCCGATAGAGACCTTCGCCAAACGGATACTGCGGCAGGTGCGTTGTCACAGGGTGCTGCTGCCATTCCTCACCATCGTAGGAGATTACGCCCGCGCCATCGGTCGCAACGAGCAGGTCACCGCTTGCATCCAGCGCCAGAGCGACGGGCCTCCGCCCATGCAATATGTCTGTTGGCAAACGGACCGTCTCAACGCCAGTCGGTCGCACTATCACGAGCAGATTGCCGCTGACGTGCTCGCCTGCGATGTAGAGTTCGCCCTCGTTCCCCGCACACAGGCTGGCATTCATCAGGCTCGGGATCTCTGCAACGAACGGAGAGGGCTCGATCTCCACAGCGGCATCCATGCCCGAGCCGTGTCGGCTCAGACGTGCGAGGCGAAATCGAGCGGACAACTTGTGTGGAGAGTAGACCCAGGCTCCCGCCGGGTCAGTTGGTGCCATATGGATCAGGTGGTCTAACGCAGCGTCGCGTGGGCTCAGGAACGCACCAATCCAGTTCATCTCGCCAGTGGCAGGCTGATCCTGTCGAGAGAGCGCATAGATACCGTACGACATACCTGCGGCCCTGATAGCTGCCCAGACCACAGGTCCGGGCGTGACGGTCAATGCGAAAGTTGGGGTCTCTGACGTGTCCCAGAGACGCTCCTCAGGATTCCCAGTCGCGGAATCTCCCACCGTCATGCCGAGATAGCGGACACCCTCGAGCGGCGAAAGGGCACCGTCACTCAGCATGAGCATACGCCTGGAAGTCCCGACGACCAGAGGACCTGTCCGACTCACTACCCGAGGCTCGTCATTTCCATCCACGGCCGCGACCACTTCACCTGCCGAGGTTTGATCGGCCGGAAGAGCATACACGTAGATGCGATCCTCTGTCTGCCGTACGGCACAGATCCTGGGGCCGTCTCTTCCCAGCAGCGTTCGATCATTGCCCGGTACTGCCTCACCGGCGGCCGGCTTCGCTTCGACCGCCCCCCACAGGGCATAGTGAGTCGCGTCGGCGTGGGTCTGTACCGGCATGGCAGCCTGAAGGACCAATATCGACACACAGAGCGCCATCCTGTACCTGTTCGCGAATACGGTTCCCACTGACATTGTCACGCCTCCCGCCCAACAGTAATTCGGCTCTATCCGCGCTCAGCAGAGCGACGGAATCACGTGATAGTTTGGACAGCACGGCCTCAGGCGCGGTTGCGTCACCGCCAGCGCTATATCAGCGATCAGCGTCGTCATCGTCATTCGCCCCCGTTCGTAGTCGAATCAGTCATGATTGTCCGCGCCGTCGAGCAGGTTTGCCAGTGCATGTGCAGGTGACGCCCTCAACGCCGCGGCCGCCTCGGCGCGCATACTTCCGTCGAGCGCCTCATCCGTCGCCATCTCGTAGAGCGTCAGCGCGCCGAGCAGGTCGCGCTCAGCCGAGGCGGCTGTCAGCCTTTCCTCAGGTGTGCGCGTCGGTATGAGTTCCCAGGCTGGCTTCCAGTACCTCTTCTCTTTCGGGTAAAGGGCTTCGAGAGATCGGAACCACGTGTTCTCACCGGTCTGCAGCGCCAGCCATGTCGCGTGACGTCTCGCGACCTCGGCTGGGAATGCCATCAGCGCCCGCTTGACTGGAGCGGTCGGGTCGGCGGCCGCCAGGTCTGAGATGACGGCGGCGCTGCGTGCCTGCCCGATCGTCGCCAGCAACTGACAGGCGTGCTGCATGGGCGTCACCGTCAACAGCCGGCGATTGACGGCCAGCTCGAGCCAGGGCACCGTGTCCAGCAGCTCTTCCGGCTCGAACTGCTCCTCGAGGGCCCGAAGCGCCATGCTGCGCGTGAGAGGGTCTGCGTTCGACGACGCCACGAACTTCGCGATGGCGACCGCATCGCGCGCGTCAAGCAGTTGCTGCCAGCGAGGGTCCTGACAGGTGAAATCGGCCACCGGCAGTTCGTCCGGCAGTTCCGGCAACTCAGGCTCCAGTGGCTCCACCGCCTGTGTCAGTTCGCGGTAGGTCTCGTCGGCAGCGCGCGCGCCCTCGTCGGCGCCGGTCTCAGACAGGATGCGGGACCGGAGGTGATGCGGGTAAGGGGCCTCTGGATGCAGGTTGACGTAGGCGTCCAGATCGGCGAGGGCCTCCTCATTGCGATCGAAGAACCAGAGGAACATGGCCCGGTGGAGGTAGAAGATGTCATAGTCCTCGCGGTGATATGTGAGGATGCGGTCCATTGCGGGGAGCACGTCCTCGAGGCGTCCCCCCCGGTGAGGGGGCCGCCCGCACGGTTGTGCACGGCCGTGTGACCATGCCCCAGAGCCACCAATGTCGCCTCGTACAGGCCTTCATCCGATCGCAGATAGGCCTCAAGCTCGTGCCCTGTCAGCTCCATGTCCAGGGCACTGACCAACGCGTATCTCACTGCCTCGCTGTCGGCCTCGCGCGCCACCTCCTCGAATAGCCCGCGTGCCCATTCCTGGTCGCGGTTCCATTCGACATCCATGCCACGCGCGCGGATGTCATTGACCGCGTGTTCGCTGTTCGTGTGCAGCAGCCACTCCCTGAACATGCGCCCGGGCTCGTCTCGCCCGAAGAACTTGACCATCGCCCCCAGCACGTCGTGCATGTATACATACTCCGGGTAGTCGTCCGCTGTCTGGAGGATCCGCTGGAAGGCCTCCAGTCCCTCGTCGCGGTGGTTTTCCGCGAGGTCTCGCATGTCGTCCTCGAGGACGTCCGGAGTTATGGTCGAAGCATAGGCAGTGATCAGCTTCGCCGCGTCGACCGGCTCTTGCTGGGCTTCGGTGCCGCAGACTGTCAGCGCTGTCAGGCATACCACTGCCAATACCGACTGCACCTTCACTCGCATCGCATTCCCCTCCGATGTTTACTTCCGCGTCAGATCCATTCTTCTACCAACATTTGGCCCTGGCATAGCGGTCTGTTACCACTCACCGGCGATCAGCGTCGTCATCGTCATTCGCCCCCTCCGTGTCTTCGAGCAGCGCGCGCAGGTCGCGCATCACGTCCGGGGTCACGGACTCATCGTCGAGCAGCGCGGCCATCAGCCGCTTCGGCGAGCCGCCGAAGACGCGTTCCATGACCGTGCGCAGAAGCTGCCCGCGCACCTCGCTGTCGGACACCACCGGCTCGAAGACGTAGGTGCGGCCGTCGCGATGATGCGTGGCGAGGCCCTTCTCCTCCAGCGCGCGCAGGACGGTCAGGGCGGTCGTGTACTTGGGCCGGTGCGCCTCGTCGAAGGCCTCCAGCACGTCGTATACCGTGCCCTGCCCAAGCTCCGCGAGCTTCTCAAACACGTCCAGTTGAAGCTCGCCCATCTCCGTGATGCGGTTGCTGCGACCGGTGGTCATGGTGCACCTCCTGCTTATTTTATCTGTATAGTATTATGCACGGGGGAGAAGCGGAGTCAAGGGGAGATGGAGAAAGTGCGTCGGACGGCGACGGCGACCTCACCCCCTGCGATAAACGCCATCGCTTCCCCCTCTCCGTTCCGGAAGAGGGGGAGGGAACAACTGGACGCGCTTCGCCGCTGTAACCGAGAGGTGCCGCTCAGGCGAAGGAGGAAGTGGCGGACGGCGGAAGCCGATGGCTGGGTGAGAGGAGCGTGTTTCGATGGGAGTTGAGCGCGGCAACGACGGCGGCGGGCAGAGCAGGCGCACGTTCATCAGGACGCTGGGGGTGCTCGGTGGCGCGCTGGCGGCGTCGGGAGTCGCCTCCGCGGACACCGTGGGCCTCTCAAGCGACGCGCGCTCGATCGCGCAACGGGTCCGCCGGTCAAGCACCGCCCTGCGTCTTCAGCAGGCCCCGGCGCTCCAGAAGCTCAGCAGGCGCGGGCCGCAGGTGAGCGCCGAACTGCCCACGCCCCCGACGCTGGGTGAACCGCCGCTGCCCTCGACGCGGCAGAGGCTGCTGAATGCGCTCGCGTCGGCACCCGGCGGAGGGGTGAACCTCAGCGCGCTGGGGCTGGCGCAGGGGGCGGGCGGCCGCTGGGGCCGGTCGGAACCGCTCACGCAGATCATGAGCACCGATCCGCTGGCGCTCGCGTACGCGGAGGGCATCACGCTGACACCCGAGGGCCTTCAGTTCTCGGCCGACGCGGGCTACCACGGTCCCCCGCCGATGCGCTACGCGACGCTGCAGGCAATGGCCACCCCGGATCTCTTCGGGGAGCGGCTCTGCCTCGTGACCGCCGATCATCCGTTCCCGGGCAGCTTCTTCTCCGTGGTCTTCAACACCCCCGGCGGGCCACAGAGCGCGATCACCTACGCGGTGGAGGTGTCGATGGAGCCGTACGACCCCGGCTTCGAGTGCTTCATCGGGTCGCTGCCCGCGGGCGCGCCCTACCAGTCGGCGGCGGTGAACTTCGTGCCGACCAACGACGGGACGCAGATGGCGCTGCTCGAGATCCGCGGCAGCGGCGCCACCAGCGAGTTCGCGCATAGCATCCGCTTCCGGCGCGGCACCGGGACTGCACTGCTCACGCACTTCAACTGGATGAACGTGGTGGCGCTTTGAGCGGGCGCTAATCGGCCAGCAGGCGCTCTGCATCGCCGCCGATGTGGAAGACCGCGGGCGGGCCGCCGTGAACCGCCATCACCGCATCAGCGATCAGCGTCGTCACCGGCGCCCTCGGTCTGCGGGTCCGGCTCGGGCATAGCGTCGTCGAGCCTGTCTCGGAAGTCCGCCGGAACCGTCCAGCCAATGCCTCCGAACATTGCTTCACTGTCATGGACGTCCCGCCAGGCTTCTTCGTAGCGGCCCATCTCGTAGAGAAGCTGAGCCCGATCGTGGAATAGCAGAATGGACGGAGGTACGCCTCGGCATTCTCGGGGTCCTCCGCGATCGCGTCCGCGCACAGCCCGGCGAACTTCCGCCTCGCGGCCTGAAGCGCCTCCAGGTCGCCGTACGGAACCGCGGTGTGGGTGCGCGCGAGTTGCTCGATCGCCTCGATCCTGCGCTGCACCTCCGGATCGGCGTCGGCCCACGCGCTCGTGGTCGCCCGGAGCTGCAGGCCTCCCGCAAGCGCGATGGCGACGACCGCCAGCGTCACGGCCACCGGCGTGAACTCTGAGAGCTTAACCATCGGTCTCACCCTCTCACCCAGCACCGTCTGCACCCTGGTTTGCGCTGCGCCCGTCACGCGTACTGTCAGCCCCACCGTTCCTCGCTTACTCCGCCAGCAGGCGCTTCGCCTCGCCGCCGATGTGGTAGACCGCGGGCGGGCAGCCGTGCACATACGCCCCGAGGTCACGCAGCCACGAGTTGCAGTTGCCGATGACCACCGTGGGCTCACCGTTCGTGTCGGCGTCGCCAACCGGCCCGGCGACGATGTGCAGGCGCTCCACCGCGTTGAGCACCGCGCGGCCGCCGTCGGTGCGCAGCCATGAGACCGCGTCGGTGGTGCAGTAGCGGCAGCGGTCGTCGATATGCCAGACGACCTGCTCGCCGAACTCGCCGGCGTCGAAGCAGACGCCCGTGAGCGTCCGCGCGTGGTCCTTGATGCGCTCGCCGCGGATCTCGATTGCGTCCTCGTCCATCACGCCGAAGCCGCGCCGGGCGGCGATCCGGACCATCCACACGTCATCGGTGCTCATGCCCATCAGGCGCGCGCAGGTGGCGTCGGCCGCGACGATGTCGCCGCTGGCGACCAGCAGGCCCATCTCGACCGGGACGCCGCCCGCGCCGGGGAAGTTGCCCTCCTGCGCGATGGTCATGTCGATCAGGCCGAGGACCGGCCAGTTGAGCGAGTTGACGTCGATCGGCACCTCGCAGATCCCGTAGGCGTGGGACTTGCGCGGCTCGCCGCCGACCATCAGGCCCATCGCGTTCTTCAGGCAGGCCGTCACGCCCGCGCCGCAGTGGGTCTTGCCGACCGGAACCGTCATGTGCTTGTCGGCTTCGAGATAGATCTTCGGCAGCGTGACCTCCATCTGCAGCGCCTCGGCGCCCTCGATGCGCGTGGTGACGTGCTCCGCGCCGTCGAAGGCGATCAGTTCGGCGACCTCCTCCGCTCCGGTGTCGGCGAAGTTCGCGAGGAAGTTGCTGTCATTGCGCTCGCCGATTATGACCCGACCGGCGCCGGCGTCGCGGACGAGCCTTGCGAGGGCGATGACGACCTCAGGTCGCGCGATATTGCCGTTCGCGGGGATCTGCTTCACGAAGCTGTTGGGCTTGATGAGGACGGTGTCGCCGCGGTCCACGAACTGCTCGATGCCGCCGAGGAGTTCGATGGCTTCGGCGACCATCGCGTCGATGTCTTCGCCATGCACGATGCTTACGGGCGTCTTCATCCGTGTCACCGCCAGTCGAAATGTGATGATGCCCGCCCCATGGTAGCGCGGACCGGTGGGCGGGTCAACCGGCCTCCTCCCCCCGGGTGCGACCGAATAATGTAGGTGCGGCAACGACGGCCTCCCCCGCCCTCATACACGACATTCGGGAATGAGTCCGCGTTCCGACCTGTCAAAGGCTTTTCGGATCTCCGCTCACGGTTGTGTTCTCCCGCTCTCCCGCAGGACCCGCGCGCAGCGCGGCGTCTCAGAGAGAGGGGGCCGGGGGAGAGGTCGCCGTGGTCGTCGCCAGCTCATCGCTCCGCCGCCGCGAAGGCCTCGCACACCTCCGCCGCGTATTCGTCCTGGAAGAGAAGCTGCGGGACGTCCGCTCCCTCGCCGATGACCTGCATCGAGTTGACGTCGCCTGAGCGGTGCAGGGTCCAGATCGCGCCCGCCGCGCCCGCGGCCACCGCCATTGGCTCGGTGAGTTGGTTCGCGTCGTCGCTGCCGATCGACCAGTGCCTGCGCTCCCCGTCGGGGGCGGTAAGCTGCGCGGAGGTCGAGCCCTGGGTGGGGCTGATCTGCAGCCGCAGGGAGGTCGTTCCCTCCGGCACCCAGAGCGCATACCCGGCCTCGCCGCGCGGGAAGAGGCGGCCCTCGATGGGGAAGGCCACGGGCAGCGCCGGCTCGACCTCGATCGGGTGCGCGGTCGCGCCGTAGCTGCCCGACCGGGCGATTGTCAGCCGATAGATGCCCGTCTGCCCGTCGGCGGGCACGGTGATCTCCAACACCCTGTCCCCGCGCGGATAGGCCTCGACATGGCGCGCGACCTCAGCGCCGCCGGGCGCGGTGACAATCATCGTCCACTCCGCCTCATCGTAGGTGTGGCCGGTGCCGGCACGGACCGTGAACCGCCCGTCCTGCTGCTGCAGCAGCCATGCCTCGACCGTCTCGATCTTCGTCGGCGTCCCGTCGATCACCGGCCGCGTGCGCTGGAAGGGCAGCGCGAAGCCCGTCGCTACCTGGAAGAGCGGGTCGGGCTCGATCTGCGCGCCGTGCCGGGCGATCGCCGCCAGGAGGTTCGGCGCGCGCTGGATCCCGTAGCCGGTCAGCGAGGTCTGTCCGGCCATCACGAGGCCCTGCAGCAGCGGGTCGTCGCCCGAGTAGATACTTGCGGCGATGCGGTCAAGCTCCCAGAGGCCGCGCGCGAGATAGACCGGGTCGCCGCTGATGATGTAGGCGTAGGCGAGGATGTTGACATGCCCGGCGACGTTATACTCCGAGAAGAGGTCGCCGTAGCCCGCCATGTACGCGTCGGCCCAGCGGACGATGGACTGCGCGGCCTCCTCGTCGCCGGTCAGCTCCCACCAGCGCTCCAGCCACGGCGCGTAGTTCTCCCACTGCGGGAAGGAGCCGTCCTCTCTCTGCGTGGAGATGAGGTGGTTCGCGAGTTTTTGAGCGTAGGCGAAGTAGCGCTGATCGAGCGTCGCCCTGTACAACTCGATCATCGCCGCGCAGGTCCCCGCGCCCTCGCGGTGGCCGAAGGGCGAGCGGTCGCGCTCGACCACCGCGTCGCCCCACTGCTGCGCGACCTCAAGCCCGCGGCGGTCGCCGGTCAGGTGCCAGTACCACAGCGCGAAGTCGGTGGTCGAGTTGTAGTCGGTCAGTCGGCCGCCCGCCGCCCAGTGCACGAGGCCTTTGTAATCACAGAGCGCGCCGCGGATCTTTCCCTGCGGCCACGGAAGTTGCTCAAACTCCTCGGTGCTCCAGTGGCAGAAGCCGGTGTCGAGCGTTTTGCGCGCGTTGCGCACGCCGTAGCGCCAGTAATCGAGGTCGCCGGAGCGTACGTAGAGGAGCCACGGGAGGCGGTTGCAGCCGTGGTGCGTGTTGCGCCAGCAGCGGTAGACGTCATTCCAGCGGCGGCGCTCCATGTCCCAGCTTGTGTGCCCGCCGCCGAAGTTCCAGAGGCCGTAGTCCTCGGTGAATGCCTCCATCCGACGCTCGGCGGCGAAAGTCCCCCGCATCATCGCCTCGTACTTCCCGAAGCGCTCCTCATCGACAGGCTCCATCATGCCGAACACGCCCGAAGCGCACATCCACTCCGGCGAGGCCATCGCGACCGGCGGGTCCTGCAGGCGCGCGTTCAGCGCCGCGGCCTGCTCCAGGTCGACCTGCCCGTCGCCGAAGCTCACGAGAAGCTCGTGCGTCTTCGCAACGCCCATTCCGTTGGCGTCCCTCGCGGAGCGGACGTAGCGCATGGCGTACTCGTCGTGCTCGCCCTCGTGCGCGTAGACGTCCTCCGGCACCTGAAGGTCCAGCACGTCGCCCTCATGCGTAAACCACATGTACTGCAGGTTCGCGTCGGTGACTTCGCGGTCCGGATCGGCGATCCCATGCGCGGGCCATGTGTGGAATGTGATGCCCTCGGACGTGGCCTCAAGCTCCTTGGGGAAGTACTGCCAGAAGTCGCGGCAGGCGAGGGCCGTGTGCCCCTCCAGCCAGTCGGCGGCGAACCACCCGGGCGCGCGGCCAACTTCCTCGCGCTGTCCCTGCGCCTCGATCAGCGCTCCATCATGGTCGTACTGGAGCAGATAGGCGCGCTGCGCGGGTGTCAGGATCCGTTCCGCTGGCCCGTCGGCGGTGCCGAAGATCGCGCGCTCAACGGGCATTGGGATTCGGAAGCCGATGTCACTGAAGCGCAACTCGCGCGAGTCCTCGGTCATGATGAACGTGTAGAAGACGCGCAGGTAGGGCTTGCCGCGGTAGGCGTGAATGCGGGTGATGTAGCGGCACTTGCGCTCCCCGGCGTCGTTCGCGAACCAGCCGCGGGCCGTGATGACGGTGCGCATCGGCCCGGTCAGTTCGAACTCCGCCTCGGCGTCACCCGCAAGATTCGCGCGGTACTCCACGCCCTCTTCATCCACGAAATAGGGCCCGCCGTCATGGCCCGCGGGGTAGACGATGGCCATATCATTGGCAGTCAGCGTGCTGATCCCGTTGAAGTCGCCGCGATGCACGGAAAAGCCCAGTCGGCGCGCGTTGATGCCGAGCACACCCTCCTGCTCGGCTGAGTACATCGCGTTCGGCACCGGCGCCCGCTCCACGCCCTCCCCGAACTCCAGCGTGAGCGTGGTGCGATCGGGTGGCAGGTCCGCCTGGAAGTCGAGCAGCAGCCAGCGCACCGAGCCGTCGGGGTACTCGCCGGTGACGGTCACCTGCAGCGGAAGTTCAGCGCTGGCCTCGTCGAGGAGGCGGACGTTGTCTCCGGACTGCAGCGCGCCCTCGGGGAAGGGCACTCCGGTGGTGACAGGCTCGGCCTCGAGCGCCACCCCGGCGGGGTTCTGAACGGTGATGGGCACCGTGGCGGCGAGGCTCATAGTGGCGGTCGCGATCAACATGGTCGCTGCCATCATTGCGCGCATCATCATCACTCCTCCCGAGACTTCCGGTGCAGTTCATCCAGCGCCCGGCCGATCGCCTCGCGGCGCTCGGTGATGAAGCCTGCATCGGTGCCGACCGGATAGTCGGTCGCGAACTCGTCAGGGACCTCCAGCAGATGTGCGTGGGGCGAGTTGGGCTGGTCGGCCAGCGCCTCGCGCAGGAGCAGGAGGTACTCGTAGTCCTCCATGCCGTCGCGGAGGATCTGCAGCCGCTGCGAACTCCACGGCCGCCCGTCATGGCCCGGGTAGGCCATGTTCCCGATCCCGTTGCGCCCGGCGTGGCCGGCCGGGTCGAACGCCTCCCAGATGGTCTCTCCGGGCTCGGGGTGGAAGTCCGCGGGCCGATTCGGCCGCCGCCAGCTTGACTGGATGGTCCAGTAGAGGATGCCGTCGAGATCGTGCTTGAAAGTCAGCCACGGCATGCTCCGTGCAGCCGCCGGGGGCATGTCGAGGTCGAAGAAGTGGCCGACCGAGTACCACCAGCAATCCTCGCCGCGCTCATGGGCCTCGCGGACGTCCTCGGGGCGCATCGCGTCGACGATCGGGCACCAGATATCCACGCTGCCGTCGAAGGCGCGATCGACCGGGCGGGTGAGCACCAGCATCCGCCGCATCTGCGGGAAGCGCTCTCCGATGATCCGCGCGCGGCGGTTGATCTCGTCAGTGATCGACTGCCGCTCGGCGGGCTCGTCCGCGAGGTAGACGATCGCCTCGTCGTAGAGGCCGCGCTCGGCGAGCACCTCGTCCCACGCGGCAAGGTCCTCAAGTGCCTGCTGGAAGTACTCCTCCTCGGCCCGCGCGCCGCCTGAGTAGATGTATTTGATGACGAACGAGTTCATCCCGCCCGCGAGCGTCTCATCGAGGTCCTCCACCGGCGGGAGCATCGTGCCGTAGAGCGAGGTGGGGTTGAGCCGGTGCTCCAGCCAGAAGTCGTAGTAGTCGCTATTGAGATCGTCCCAGCCGAACTCGCGGTTGCGGTACCAGGCGTCCACAAGCTGGCTCGACAGCGAGAAGACGTTCGGCAGTGAGACGCGGGCCGGCAGCGCGAAGTCCCAGACCCGCACACTCACCGGGACACTCATCTCCGGGAGGCCCTCGGCGCGGATATGCACCGCGGTGGAGTACGTCCCGGCGGGAGCGTCCTCGGGGATCGCGACCGTCAGCCAGATCGGCTGGACCTCCCCGCGCGGAAGGTCGAAGGCCGCGAGCGGGCTGATGCCGTCGGGCCAGAGGCCGACGTGGTTGACGAGCAGCGGCGCGGCGCGGGTGCGCACGTAGCAGATCAGCCCCAGCTCGATGGCGTCGTCGAGCGTGACCGGTCCGGTCAGCGGATCGACAGAGACCTCGACCCCGGTGAGGTCGCCTTCGAGCGCCGCCAGCACCACCTGGCCGCTCTCGCGCTCGTTGCGAGCGCACGAGAGTTCGAGACGCTCGCTCGCGGCGTCCCCGGGCCACACGTGGCGGAAGACCTTCGTCATCGCGCCGACGGCGGCGACGAGCGCGGGGGCGTCGGTGGCCGGGCGCAGCCGCGTGAAGCTCAGGCGCGCCTCGGCGTCGTAGGCGCGGTCCTGGAGCGTGCGGAAGCGCTGGTCCATCTGGAGCCACTGCGCCTCGCTGATCTGGCGGTCGTCATCCTCCAGCAGCGTCGCGTACTCGGCGGCCTCGGCGGTGGCCGCCAGCAGCGCCTGCGGGACGGTCGAGATGGCGTCGGCGGTCTCCAGACTCAGGCGGCCGAGGCGGTCGCTCAGCCACGCGTAGCGCTCGGCGTTCTCCTCCACCAGCCGCGGGATGCGGCCCGTGCCGTAGAGGCTGAAGCGGTTGACCACCGTCCACCCGTAGTCGTGGAGGGCGGTGACCTCCAGCCGAACGAAGCGCGCGGTGACAGGCTCGTCGAGGATGCGGAACCAGTGCCTGCCCTCGCGCGCGCCGACGCCGCGCACCTCGATGGTGCGCCCCCACTCGCCCGGTTGCATCCCGAAGCTGATGTCGAAGTCATCGGGGCCTTTGTCGGCGTAGCGCCGGTCGATTTCGATGGCGGTGATGCTGCGCGTCTGGCCGAGGTCAAGCTCGAACCAGTTCGGCAGCGCGCCGGGATAGGAGAGGTGGCTGCCGTCGCCGATCGCGGCGCGGACGTCGTAGGGCGGCGGGTTCACGCCCTCCGAGACCGCGTGGACGGTCGTGCCGCTGTCCACGTGGGCGAAGTCAACGACCTCGTCCGTCGGCGCACAGCCCGCGCTGAGGATCAGGAGGATCGGCATGAGCTTGAGGGTCCGCACGGCGACCACCTCTTGCGATGAAAGCTGTGTGCGAGAGTGCGCGGGCCAGGTTCGGGGCCCCGCCCGACAAAGGCGAGGCGCAAAGGCGTGGCGCGGCACAGGTCCGCGCCCTGCAGAAGGCGCGGCCGGGAAGCAGTCGTTGTCGTTGTAGGGCGGGGACCTGTGCCCCGCCGGGTCGTCGTCCGGAGCGACGCATCTTCAGATGCGTCGCTCGTCCGTCGTTAGCCGTTGTCGTTGTGGCCCCGGCGCCCTCGCCGGGGGTGCGCCGGAGGCGCACTGTCGTTCCAGTCGTGTCGTGATCGTTGTAGGGCGGGGACCTGTGCCCCGCCTGCCGTTTGTCGTTGCCGTGGCCTGCCGTCCGGCGTTCGCGCGACGATGTTCTCGCCAGCGGCGTGGCGCGGCACGGGTCCGCGCCCTACCAGGGCGAGGCAAAGGCAGGGCGGGGCACAGGTCCCCGCCCTACACGTGCGGCGAGTCGGAGTCCGCGCCCCGCCGGGGGATGGAACGAACCGCGTGCCGCGGCTACTGCGCGTCGGGCACCGGCCAGCTGTACACATGCGAGCCGTGGCCGAAGTAGATGCGGCCGTCGAGATAGGCGCCGCCGGGGCCGATGGTGATCGGCGATTCGGCGAGCATCGTGATCGCGTGGGTCTCGAGGTCAATCTCGGCGATGCCGCGCTGGAAGAGCATGAAGACGCGGTCATCGGGGCCCTCTACGAAGATACGCGGGCCCTGCTGGCCGTTGGTGCGGCCGAACTCCTCCTCGAGGCCGAGTTCGTGGACGACCTCGCGCGTCTCCGGGTCGAAGACGAACATGCGGGTATAGTCCGCGACCCCGTAGACGAGGCCGTTGGCGGCGAGGACCGTGTCGGAGTAGGCCCTGACGCCGCCGAGCGGGGCGTCCCGCCAGATGATCTGCCTGCTGTCCACATCGAGGATGAACATCTCAGCGAGCGTGGCCTTCGCCTCGCCTCCGGTCCCGGCCGCGACGGTGCTTCCGCAGAGGACACTGCCGTCCGGCAGCGCGACCATGCTCATCACGGAGTGTTCGGGGATGAGCTGCTGATGGGTGAGGACCTCCTCCTGCTCTGCCTCGCGGTCCCAGAGCATCAGCCCGCCGCCGGTGAGCCCGTAGCCGGGCGTACCGGCGAGGATGACGTGGCGGCCGTCGGGATGCACGAGCAGGTCATGGGGGCGGTTGATGTGCGGTCGCGCCTGAGCGAGGAAGCGCGGGTTCGTCTCCGGATTGTCCGGTACCGTGTCAACCCACTCCTCGGCCGGGTCCCACTCGAGGATGAAGCCGCCGGTGTAGCCGCCGACGTAGAAGAGCGTATCCGTCGCGGCGACGGTGTTCCACTGCCCGTGAGCGACGCGGTTGACCCACTCATCGGTGGTCGGGTTGTAGCTGAAGAATCGCATCGGGAACGCCGTTCCGCCGCAGATGGTGCCGTCGGAGGCGGCGGCGAGGCCCATCGAGTGCGCGCCCTCGCTCTCGTAGTCGAACTCGTGGGTGACCGTCTCACCCTCGGGCGTCTCGACGACCAGTTCGCGGTCCACGAGGTTCAGCGCCACGAGGCGGTGGCCGGTGGAGAAGTCGCGGTGGAAGAGCGCCTGAGAGCTTTCGATGATGGGCTTGCGGGCGACATCGGGCTGCTCGGCGAGGGGCGTTGCGGTGCCCTCGTAGAGCTCGTACCACCGGTCGCCGTTGCTCGCGTAGACCTTCCCGTCAACACCGCGCCAGACGGGGCAGCGAGCCGCCTCCCGGCGCTCGGCCTCGGGGAGTACGGCGGTGGCCTCGCCGCTCACCGGGTCGAGGATGATGATCTGCGAGGCGGTGTTGCCGATGCCGAAGTAGACCCAGCCCTGGTCATCCACCGCGATGTCGCGGGGGTACTGATACCAGTTCTGCTCATAGACGCTGCCGTAGTCGCGGAACTCGCCGGTGTCGGGGTTGTAGGAGGCGACGGCGGAGTTGGGGTATGTCGCCGACCAGATCGTCCCGTCATCGGCCTCCGTCATGCTCATCGCCGCGCGCGGGACGGTGCGCTCGTGGAAGGTGAACTCCCGCGCGACCGGGTCGAACTCCATGAAGGTGCTGCCGTAGTGCGTGTAGTAGCGGTTCGCGCTGGACAGCACCGATGCGAACGGGCTGTCGCCGATCTGCGGGGTGGTGAACTGCTCGTACTCGCCGGTCAGTGCGTTGATCATCAGCAGCGAGTAGCAGCCTCGGTGGTCCATCAGCCACGAGAGGACGACCGGTTCGCCGTTCCCGTCAACGGTCGCGACGGTGCCACGGTGGTTGCTGATAGGCGTCGCGACTCCGTGGTCCATGAAGCCGTCGCCAAGGTCGATGCTCTGGGCCATGAGTCCCTCCGGTGCGACCAAAAGTGCCAGCGTCAGTGCGACTATACCTGCGTGGTGGGTCAAGCGCATCAACGACACATCTTTCCTGTCGAGATGAGGCTGTCGGTGCATCACCCCGCATGCGTCCGGTTTCGGGCGCGTGGTCGCCGCCTGCTACTCATCCTCCGGCAGCGCCCATGAGTAGATCTTCGACTGGTAGCCGAAGTAGATGCGCCCGTCGAGATAGGCGCCGCCGTCGCCGACGGTAATCGGCGACTCGACGAGCATGGTGATCTCGTGTGACTTCGGCGTGGTGTCGATCTCGGCGATGCCGCGGTTGAAGAGCATGAAGAGGCGGTCATCGGGGCCCTCGATGAAGACCCGCGGGCCCTGCTGGCTGACGGTGCTGCCGAACTGCTCGGTGATGTTGCGGTCGATGATGACCCGTCGGGTGGCCGGGGCGAACACGAAGAAGCGGGCGCGGTCGGCGACGCCGTAGATGAGGCCGTTGGGCGCCACGATCATGTCGGTGATCGTCCGCGCGCCCTCGAACACCTGGCGCCAGATGACCTGCTTGGTGTCCATGTCGAGGATGAACAGCTCGGCGACCTCGGCCTTCGTCTCGCCACCGGTTCCGGGGGAGATCGTGGTGCCGCAGAGCAGCTCGCCGCGCGGCAGCGGGGCCATGGCGTGGACGGAGTGGTTCTCGATGAGCTGTTCGTGCTTGAGGATCAGCTCCTGCTTCGCCTCGCGGTCCCAGAACATCAGCCCGCCGCCGGTGAGTCCGTAGCCGGGCGTTCCGGCGAGGATGACGTGCTTCCCGTCGGGATGGACGAGCAGGGCATGGGGGCGGTTGATGTCGGGGCTGGCCTGAGCGAGATAAAGCGGGTTGGTGTCCTGCTCGCCCCGGACGGTGTCAACCCACGGCTTCGACGGGTCCCACTCGAGCATGTAGCCTCCGCCGTAGCCGCCGACGTAGAAGAGGGTGTCGGTGGGGGCGATGGTGTTCCACTGGCCGTAGGCGGTGCGGTTGATCATCTCGTCGGTGCGCGGGTTGTAGCTGAAGAAGCGCATCGGGAACGCCGTCCCGCCGCAGACGGTGCCGTCGGAGGCGGCGGCGAGGCCCATCAGGTGCGCGCCGAGGCTTTCGTAGTCGAACTCGTGGCTGACGATCTCGCCCTCGGGCGTCTCAACGGTGAGCACGCGGCTGACGAGGTCGAGGCTCCGGAGCGTATGTCCGGTGCCGAAGTCGCGATGGTAGAGGCTCTGGCTGCTGGCGATGATCGGCTTCTTCGCGCCCTCGGGCGCGGCGTCGATCTTCGTGGCGACTCCGTCATACAGCTCATACCACTGCTCGCCGGCCTTCGCGTAGGCCTTCCCGTCCTGATAGCGATCGATCGGGGGGTAGCCGTGGACGCGCTCCTCCTCGGGGATCACCGGCGTGGCCTCGCCGCTTTCGGGGTCGAGGATCAGGATCTGCGTCGCGGTGCTGCCGACGCCGACGTAGACCCAGCCGCGGTCGTCCACTGCGATGGCGCGGGGATACTGCGCCCAGTTCTGCTCGTAGAGGTGTCCGTAGTCGCGGAACTCACCGCTCTCGGGGTTGTACGAGACGACGCCGCTGCTGGGGTAGGTGGCCGACCAGATGGTGCCGTCGTCGCCCTCGGTCATGCTCATGGCCATGCGCGGGGCGGTGTCTGTGTGGAACGTGAAGCCGGGCACGGTCGGGTCGAACTCCATGAAGACACTGCCGAAGTGCGTGTAGTAGCGGTTTCCGGTTGAGAGCACCGACGCGAACGGGTCATCGCCGATGCGCGGTGTAGTGTACTGCTCGTACTCGCCGCTGACGGCGTTGACCATCAGCAGGGAGTAGCAGCCCCGGTAGTCTCGCAGCCACGACAGGACGACCGGTTCGCCGTTGCCGTCAACGGTTGCGACGGTGCCGCGATGATTGCTGATCGGCGTGGCGACGCCGTGCTCCATGAAGCCATCGCCGAGATCGACGCTTTGTGCCATGACAACCTCCGGGACAATCAGCATTGCCAGCGCAACTACAAGCGGGGTGAGACGGCTGCTCAGACGCATCGACTATCAGTCCTTCCACGGGGTTTGGCGCGTCACTCGCGCGGTGCGGCCCTCGGTGGGCCGAAGTCGGTGGCGAGGTGTGGCCAGCTCGGCATGATGACATCGTCGGTGTCCCACGACCATCCCACCAGGCGCGAGCGCAGTTCGTCGGCCAGCTCGAGCCTTCGCGGCTGGCCGATGATGTTGGTCAGTTCGTCCGGGTCGTTTTTGAGGTCGAAAAGCTCGTCGTGGTCGTTGTGGTGGTAGATGTACTTGTAGCGCTGACCGATCACCGCGCGCGTCTTCCAGCCGCCGCGCATCCAGCCGTTGTACTCCGAGTAGGTGTGCGTGCGCCACGGCGCGTTGCGGTCGCGCAGGATCGGCACCATGCTCTCGCCCGGCGCCGTCTCCAGCGGCGACAGGCCCAGCAGTTGGAGGATTGTCGGCGCGAGGTCGGTCTGGGAGGTCATGTGCTCGCGTCGGCCGGGCGTGTAGCCGGGGATGCGCATGATCAGCGGGATGTTGATCGAGCGCTCGTACATGACCATCTTCTGGTAGATCCCGTGGGCGCCGAGCATCTCGCCGTGGTCGGTGGAGGCGACGACGATGGTGTCGTCGAGCCGCCCGCTCTCCTCCAGCGCCCCCATCACGATGCCGTGGCAGTGGTCGGCGAAGGCGACGAAGCCGTAGTACGCCGCGATCGCCTCCGCCCAGCGCTCCCACTCCCAGCCGAGGCAGCCGAGCGCGCCGGGCGCCTCGCGCACATCCTGCGGCCGGCCCGACAGATCGCAGCCGAAGCCGGGCGGCGGCTCGATGTCGGCGGGGTCGAACATGCTGCGGTAGGGCTCGGGGACCAGCAGTGGTGGGTGCGGCGCGCCCAGCGAGCACCACGCGGCGATCGGCTGATCCTCCGGCGCGTCGAGGATGAACTGCGCGATCCGCTGCGCCCGCTGCATGTCCGGGTGTGACTTCAGCGGCTTGTTCCAGGTCGCCGGGACGGGCACCGAGATCTTCCACGGGATCATCCCCTCGTCGGTCATCCCGTGGATATCCGCGCGGTGGGCATCCTCGTCGAGCCCCTGCTCGGCGAGCGCCTCTCCGTGCAGGTCGTAGGGGAAGCCGCCTTCCTCGAAGTGCGCGTATTCGTCCCGGCGGTCATCCCCCTCGGGGCGGCGGATATGCCAGGTGCCGTCGTAGGCGACGCGGAAGCCGGCGTCGTGGAGGCGGTCGATGAGCAGCTCGGCGCCCTCCTCGATCGTGTCGTAGCCCTTACCGAAGCTGAGCGCGCCGTGCTGGTGCGGCCAGCGGCCGTTCATCATCGACGGACGGGTCGGGATGCACAGGGGCGTGGCGCAGTAGTAGCGGTTGAACGTGATGCCCTCCGCGGCGAGGCGCTCGAACGTCGGCACCTCGACCGGTCCGCCGTAGGGCGCGAGGCAGTGCTTCTGAAGTTGATCGCACAGCAGCACGACGAGGCTCTGTCGGGCCGGCTGATCCATGAGAAACCTCCGTCCTGAGTTTGCGTGTTCGCCGCTGCGGCCGACACGGGTGGGAGCAGGGCGTCCGCCGACGTAGAGCGACCCCTCCGACGAAAGACGACGACGGCTCCGGTCGGAGCCGTCTCCGCCCGCCACTCGTCGGCCCGATCTCCCGGGCGCGCGCTCTACTCCATCGCCTTAACGAACTCGAGCACCTCTTCGGCGTGGCCCTCAGGGCTGACCTTCGGCCAGATCTTCGCGATCTTCCCCGCTCTGTCGATTACGAAGGTCGAGCGCACGATGCCCATGAAGGTCTTGCCGTACATCTTCTTCTCCGCGTACGCCCCGTACTTCTCCGCGACCTTTCCGCCCTCATCGGACAGCAGCGGGAAGTTGAGTTTCTGCTTCTCGATGAATTTCTCGTGTGAGGCCAGGTCGTCGGTGCTCACACCGAGGATCACCGCACCGTTGCGTGTGAACTGCCCCTTGAGATCGCGGAAGCCGGTGGCCTCGACCGTGCAGCCCTTCGTGTTGTCGCGGGGGTAGAAGTAGAGCACGACGATCCTGTCACCCTTGAGGTCATTGAGGGCGATGGTGCCGCCCTCCATGCCGATCTTCTCGACGTTGACCGCCGGCAGTGTGAACTGTGGTGCGCGAGCCCCTTCGCTGACCTCGGCCACCTGTCCTCACCTCATCACGACGGGCAGTTAGATGCGGATGAACCCTTGAGATATTTCCCTGTCCGCGCTGAAGGGCCTGCCTCGGAGGCGAAGAAATGCGCTTCGAGCGCTGCAACTGAGCTGGAGGTGCGCCATGCCCGACCGCCCGAACATCGTCATGCTGGTTCCGCACGACCTCGGCACGTACTGCGGCTGCTACGACGCCGCGATCGAGACGCCCAACATTGACGGCCTCGCCGCCGACGGCGTCCGCTTCACCCGCTACCACTGCAGCGCACCGCAGTGCTCCCCTTCGCGCGGGAGCATCTCCACGGGCCGCTACCCACACACCAACGGCCTGGTGGGCCTCGCGCACCTCGGCTGGGAGATCGCACCGGGCATCCCGACGTTGCAGCAGCGGCTGAAGCGCGCGGGCTACTCGACGCACCTGTTCGGCGTACAGCACGAGAGAGCGGGAGGCGAGGAGGCCGCGGAGGCGCTGGGCTACGACGAGGCCTTCCCGACGAAGGGCCGCGCGTCGGAGCTTGCGGAGGACTTCTCCGGCTGGCTGGGTGAGCGCCGGGCGGGTGAGGGGCCGTTCTTCGCGAGCATCGGCACGCGCGAGCCGCACCGGAAGTTCCCGCTGGAGGGCCCGGAGGTCGATGCTCCCGAGGACGTCGAGCCGCTGCCGTGGCTGCCCGACCGCGAGGGTGTCCGGCGCGACATCGGCGGGCTGAACGCGCTGACGCGGCGGCTCGATGAGGGCGTGGGCATCGTCCGGGAGGCCATCGAGCGCAGCGAGGGGGCGGAGAACACGCTGATCGTGATGACCTGCGACCATGGCCTCGCTATGCCGCGGGCCAAGGGCACCTGCTACCGACCGGGCACGCTCACCACGCTGATAATGCGCATGCCCGGCCGCTGGGACGACGGCTCCACGCGCGACGCGCTGCTGAGCAACTGCGATCTGGCGCCGACGCTGATGGAGATGCTCGGCGAGCCGGTGGACGAGCCCGTTGACGGGCGCAGCTTCCTCGGGCTGCTCGATGGAGCCGCGTGGGAGCCGCACGAGCAGATATTCACGGAGATGACGTACCACGCGATGTACACGCCGATGCGTTGCCTGCGCACGGAGCGCTACGCGTACATCCGCAACTTCGGCGAGCTTCCGCTGGTGCACCTGCCCGGCGACATCTTCAACTCACCGTCGGGCGAGGAGATGCGCGACGAGTACTACGCGACGGCCCGCCCCCGGGAGGAGCTCTACGATCTCGAACGCGACCCGTGGGAGTATGAGAACCTCGCGGGCGACGCCGAGTACGCGGGGCTGCTCGCCGACCTCTCAGATCGCATGGATCGCTGGATGGAGGAGACGGGCGATCTGCTGCTGGAGGGGCGCTGGCCGGCGAACCCGACGCTCATCGAGAAGATGCGCGAACGCAGCCGCGACGAGAGCTACCGCGAGTGGTTCGAGTACGCGTGGCCGGAGCAGAGGTGGTTCCTGGAGTAGGTAGGCCGCCGGGGATAGCGGGCCGGGTCGGGGCTTTGAAAGGCGGCGAGCGACGAGCAAACGACAACGGCGAACGGCGGGCCGGGCACAGGTCCCGGCCCCACAACCGCACGGGTCCCGCCCCGGCCCGGCTCGCACCATGAGGTGATCGCCATGCCCGACCGCCCGAACATCGTGCAGATCATCGCACACGACCTCGGCACCCACCTCGGCTGCTACGGCGCGGGTCTGCGGACGCCGCAGATCGACCGCCTCGCGGCCGAGGGCGTGTGCTTCACCGACCACCACTGCACCGCCGCGCAGTGCTCGCCGGCGCGTGGCAGCATCACCACCGGTCTCTACCCGCACAACAACGGGCTGGTGGGCCTCACGTGGGGCTGGGAGCTTCACGACGATCTCGTCTGCATGCCCGAGCGCCTCCGGCGGGCCGGCTACTCCACGCACCTCTTCGGCGTGCAGCACGAGACGGGCGGAGGGATCTCGCGCCTCGGTTACGAGACGCGCGAGTCGGCGGCCACCAGCGCGCTGCCGCTGGCCGACGAGCTGTCGCAGTGGCTGCGGGCGCGCTCGTCCTCGGGCGAAGAGCGGCCGTTCTTCGTGAGCATGGGCACCAGCGAGCCGCACCGGCCCTACCACCGGGAGGGCTACCGGGACGACGATCCGGCCGATGTCACGCCTCTGCCTTGGCTGCCCGACCGCCCCGCGATTCGCCACGACATCGCCGGGCTCAACGGGCTCGTCTACGCCCTTGACGAGGCGGTCGGCGTGGTCCGCCAGGCGGTCGAGGACAGCGGCCTCGCCGACAACACGCTGCTCATCGTCACCTGCGACCACGGCATCGCGATGCCGCGCGCGAAGTGCACCTGCTACGATCCGGGTACGCGGACGGCGCTGATCATGCGGCTGCCGGGGCGCTGGGATGACGGGGCCGTGCATGACGAGCTTCTGACCAACTGCGACCTGATGCCGACGCTGATGGAGCTGGTCGGCGAGCCGGTGGCCGAGCCGATCGACGGCCGGAGCTTCCTCGGGCTGCTCGATGGCGCCGACTACGAGCCTCGCGAGCAGATCTTCACGGAGATGACCTACCACGGAATGTACAACCCGATGCGCTGCGTGCGGACGAAGACGCACAAGTACATCCGCAACCTCGCGGAGCTGCCGCTGGTGTACATGCCGGTGGACATCTGGGAGGCGCCCGCCGGGCAGGAGATGGCCGGGGAGTACTACTCCCGCGCCCGTCCGCGCGAGGAGCTTTACGACCTGCAGGCCGACCCCTGGGAGCAGGAGAATCTCGCGGGGGAGGCCGGGTGTGAGGATCTGCTGTGCGAGTTGTCGGGCCGCGTGGATGCGTGGATGGAGGCATCCGGCGACCCGCTGCTGAGGGGGCGCTATCCCGCCTCCGACGCGCACCGCAAGAACATGCGCGGACGCCTCGATGAGGAGCGCTTCGCGGAGTGGATGCGGATGACTCTGCGCGACTGGCCGGAGATGCTGTGGTTTTTCGACGAGAGAGCGACGTGAACGAATCCGCCGCATCTGAGGAGAGACGCTCACCATGACCCGACGCGAGATCCAGCCCGACTCAGTTCCGCAGCCCGTCGCCGAGTATGCGCACGGCGTCGAGGTGTCCGGTGGCCGCACGCTCTACCTCGCCGGGCAGATCGCGCTCGACGCCGACGGGAATCTCGTCGGTGAGGGCGACTTCCGCGCGCAGGCCCGCCAGGTGTTCACGAACATCGAGGCGATCATCGAGGAGGCGGGCGGGAGCATCTCGGACATCGTGAAGATGACGACCTTCCTGACGGACATGTCCAACTACGCCGCCTTCTGTGAGGTGCGTGGCGAGTTCCTCAGGCCGCCCTACCCGGCGGCGACGCTGGTGGAGACCTCGGCGCTGGTGCGGGCGGAGTGGATGGTGGAGGTTGAGGCGATCGCGGTGATTGAGTGAGGCGAGCAGCGTCTCGCAGGGGGCTTCCAGCCCGATGAACAGAAGCCCCCGTGGGGCGGGCTTCCAGCCCGCCACTCACTCCCCCACAATCTCGTACGTCCCCGGCCCATCTCCGCTGAACGTGACGCTGTCTGGGGCGGTGTCCCCGTAGCGGGCGGAGAGGCCGCCGTTGCAGATCACCAGCGGGCGCGCGCGAAATGCCGGAGTGATCACCACCGTCTCGCCCGGTGAAGCGAGGCCGGTCAGCCGGCGCTCGGTGTCGCGGTTCGAGCGCGAGTCGTAAGTGAAGACGCCGAGTATCGCCACCGGCGCGTCCACCGCCTCCAGCGTCACCCGGTGCAGGCCGAAGCCGAGGTCCAGGATGCCCCGCCGGTTCTCAAGGTAGTGCTCGGCGCCGTCGCAGTCGGTGAACGCTACGTTCGCGGGCTGCACGAGCCGCTCCTCGCCATTCACCGAGACCCGCAGTGAGCCGGCGTCAGGCGCGTCAACATACGCGACCGAGATGTCCGTCGCGACCACGTCGAGCGTGAAGCTCGCGCCGGGCGGCAGCACCGCCTGCCGATCGCCAAATGGCGCTCCCCAGTCCGAGGCGAACTCCGCCACCCCTGCGCCGCCGAGGTCCCAGCGCAGGCTCTCGACGCCGATCAGCCGGCGGTTGGGGCAGACCTTCGCGTCAACATATGTAAGCTCCGGGTTCGGGCCCTTCGCCTCGATGATATGCCGATCGCCCAAGCGAAGATTCCCGTGCCGGAACCAGGAGTTGCGCAGGTCATAGCCGGGTGTGCTTCGCCGCGCGCCCGAAAGCTCCGCGCCATCGACCACCGGGGTCGGCGCGTCGTCGCCATCCACCCTCGCGAACGCGTTGAACGCGGTGTCTTCGAGGATGAAGCGGTTGCCGACGATGCGCGGGCTCTCCGCGTCGAAGAGCCGCATCTCGCCCTCCCATCCGTAGGTGTTCGGGTGCATGCGCTCCGGCAGCAGTTCTTGAGGCTGCCCCGCGTGGATCGGGTCCCATGTCTCGAAGGCGCGCTCAAGCTGCTTGAACCACAGGTAGTGCGCGGCCGCCTGCGGGTGGCCGTCGCGCGGGACCAGCGCCCGGCGGTTCACCCATCGCGTCAGTTGGTCGCCGATCAGTCCGTAGTCGGTGAACGGGATGCCGTAGCGCAGTGCGAGTGCCTGCAAATCGCCGGGGTTCGGCGTGTACCCGCCTTGGTTCTGAAACTGGCCGAAGAGGAATTCACAGCCGGGGTAACGGCGCTGGATCCAGCGGATCGTTCCCTCGAAGACCGCCGCTTCATCCGGCGGGTCGGTCTTCTCGTTCGCGCCTGAGCCGAAGATCACCAGGTCCGGGCCAGGGCCACCGGGTCTGCTCATCAGTTCCGGGTAAAGCTCATCCCACGTCCGGCCCTCGGCATGCCCGTTGACGTTCGGCGATGGCGGGAGCGACAGGGAAGCGTATTCCTGGAGCCCCGAGTGCGCCTCGCCCACACATGAGCCGTCGCAGGCCATCCAGTTGAAGAGTATCTGGTCGGGGCCGAGGTCGAACTTGCGCATCAACTCGCGCTTGAGCCGCCCCGTGTAGCTGAAGTAATGCCGCCACCAGCCGAAGTAGCCGTCGAGGTTCTCCCGCCCGACCAGCGAGCCGTCGAACTCGCCGTCGGCCAGAGGCTGCTTGAAGGTGGGGGAGTTCGGGTCCTCGTCGTAGAGATACATCGGTGGGTTCGCGGAGCCCCGATCGATGCTGCTGCCCATCAGCAGCACGTGGATCGGCTCGCCCTTCCACAGCTTCTGAATCGTGCGCGGGATGTGCCGGTAGATCGGCTCCATCCTGCGCGCGGGGCGCACCTCCCGTGCTCTGGACACTCCTGTCCGGACATCTGCTGCAGGCGCGCCTGCAGTCAGCGCCGGCGCATAGACCCACACACCGCTGTCCTCGCGCTCGGCAGCCTCCAGCGTGTTGGTCAGTTCGACCTGAATGCCGACAGTATTCACGTCGGCGGAATGCGACTCCTCGCCATCAGTGAAGTGCCCGATGATCGTGGCGTCGTCGATCTGCACCTGCACATGGCCGTCCGCGTCCGGTCGGACGGTCCACTCCTCCGCGACGACGAGCTCACCTCGCGCGTGCTTCGGAAACGTGCGGCTGTCGGCCATCCCGAAGTCAGCGGGGCTCCACTCGCCGTCCTCGCTGTCGAGTTTCATCAGCTTCACGCGCCCCTCGATGGCCCCGGCCTGTGGCTGCCAGCCATGCACGGACAGGCTGATAGTGTCGCCGGGCGCCAGGCCCGCGTCCGGCAGCGTAACGAACTGCCACAGGCGCTTTCCCGGCTCAATTCGCACGAGGTTGCCGGTGGAGAAATCCGGGCGGACACATTCCGGGGCGTGCGACTCGCGCATGACGGTGATGTCGGCCCACGCGTCGGTATTCCAGAACGCGACATTATGCGACTCATAGCTGACGGCGCGGCCGTCGCGGTGGTTGGCGAACGAGTGGAACTCGAACCGAGGGTTGAGCAGGAGGTTCATGGGCTGAGCACTTCCCTGTAATGCGCAGACTCCGAGCAGCAGAGCACAGACAGGGGCGCGGACGTGGGCGAGCATGGCGCACCTCTCCTCACCGACTGGACGCGAGCGGCGAAGCATTTCGACGCCGCCTGCGCAATTGCCTCCGACAAGGGTACGCCCGACCTGGCGGCGAAGAAGAGCGCGGTGCAAGCAGTTCACGCGAACGAAAGGTCGATCTGAGCGATGTGGAGTTCCCTCTGTGAACGAATTCTCGCGGTCGAGGCGCCCGGCGGAGCCTTCGAGCGCCTCTCGATCGTCGCACCGTCGGTTGTCCGTCCCGATGAGCCGTTCGCGATCCGCCTCGCGGCGGTGGACGCGAAGGCCTACCCGTCGCTGGAGTGTTCGGCGGCCGCGCGGCCGCTCGACGGTCCCGCGCCGAAGCTCCCGGAGGTGCAGTTCGAGGCCGGCCATCCGGCCGTCGGCGCCATCGAGGGCGCGCGCATCTCGCAGGAGGGCTGGCACCGGCTGGCGTTCGAGCTTGAGGGCCGGAGCTTCGTGAGCAACCCGATCCACTGCAGCCGCGACGCCCGCCGGATCTACTGGGGCGACCCGCACGTGCACACGGTCATCAGCCGCTGCCACCCGACGCAGTGCCGCTCGCTGGACTTCTGCTTCGTCGGCGCGCGGTACATGACCGGCCTCGACTGGGTCTGCGCCGCCGACCATGTCTCCAACGGGCGCTGCGACAAAGGCAAGTGGGAGGCGCAGCGCCGAGCGGTGCGCATCTTCGACGACCCGGGGCGTTTCGCGGCGGTGCTCGGATACGAGGCCTCGCTTCGCGGCGGCTGTGGCGGGGACAACAACGTCTACTGCCGCGGCGACCTTGAGGACTTCGTCGATCACTACGAGGACGGAGACGCGCGGACGCTGGCCGAAGCCCTCCCCGATGAGTGCTTCCTCGTCCCGCATCACACCACGCGCACGGGCAAGCACGGGGAGCTGCCCGATGAGGTCTACCCGGGTCCCGAGCGGATGCCGGTGGTGGAGGTGCACTCGAAGTGGGGGACCAGCGAGTTCCGCGGCAACCCCCGTGCGCTGCTGGAGGTCCATGACGGGCCCTGCTACGCGCAGGACCTGCTGGCGCAGGGCTACCCGCTGGGCTTCATCGCCGGGACGGACACCCACGCGACGATGCCGTCGAGCTACGGCGACGACAGCCACCAGCTTCACGCACCACCGGGCCTGACCGCCATTCGCGCGGAGGGGCTGTCGCGTGAGGCGATCTTCGACGCGATCCGCGCCCGCGACTGCTACGCCGCGAGCGACGAGCGGATCATCATCGAGGAGCGCATCGCGGGCGGGCGGATGGGGCGCGTGGTGGACTGGAGCGGGGCCACGGGGGCGGTGGAGGTCGCGGCTGAGATCGCGACACGCACGCCGATCGAGCGCGTGGACGTCGTCCGCAACGGCGTGGACGTGCACACCGTGGAGGCCGCCGCCGAGGCGTGGCGCGCGACGGTGGAGTTCGCCGACGACGCCGACCTCGCGTCGGTCGCGTTCGACCCGGGCGGCTGGTTCGACCGGCCCTTCGTGTATTACTACCTGCGCGTGACCTGCCGCTCCGGCGCGCAGGCGTGGACCAGCCCGACGTGGCTGACGCTCTGAGGCGCCAGACGGGACCGACCGCGCCTTACCTGCACAGATCCCGCACACACTTACGACCCGTGGGGCGGGCGGTTGCGCCCGCCGACTGAGAGGTGGCATCCCGATGTCCGAGCCAACACGCGTGCTCTTCCTGTGCACTGGCAACTCCTGCCGAAGTCAGATGGCGGAGGGCTTTCTGCGCGAGCGCGGCGGCGAGCGCTTCGACGTGCACTCCGCCGGGACCGAGATCGCCGAGCGCGTCCATCCGCTGGCCGTGAAGGCGATGGCGGAGGTTGACATCGACATCTCCGCGCAGGAGCCGAAGGACCTCGGCGTCTACGACGACCAGCAGTTCGATCTCGTTGTGACGGTCTGCGACGGCGCGAAGCAGTCCTGCCCGATGTTCCTCGGCGCGAATGAGAGCGTGCACTGGTCGCTGGAGGACCCGGCGGAGGCCGAGGGGACCGAGGAGGAGCGGATGGCGTTCTTTCGCGAGATTCGCGATGAGATCGCGCGCCGCGTCGAGCACCTCGTGGAGGCGGGCGAGGCGCTCAACGACGAAGGTGAGCCGGTGATGATCGGTTAGCCGGCGCCACGTCCGCGGCAACTGACGCCGTGCAGGTGGTGAGACTGATGGCGACGCTTCACATCCTCGGAGCGGGCACGCCGCAGCCGCTGGCGGAGCGCTGGGGATCGGCGTATGCGCTGGAGTTCGACACGGGCGTCGTGATGGTGGACTGCGGCCCGGCGGCCACTCACAAACTGCTTCGATCCGGCCTGATGCTGACCGACGTCGAGTGGCTCTTCTTCACCCACCACCACTCAGATCACAACGTGGACTACCCCTGCCTGATGCTCTTCCGCTGGGACCAGTCCACCGATGAGCCGCCGCTGAAGGTCGTCGGGCCGCCGCCGACGGAGGCGATGACGGAGAGGCTCTTCGGCACTGACGGCGTCTACGCCGACGACATCCGCGCCCGCATCGAGGACGTCGCCAGCCGGCGCTGTCACACCCAGCGCGGCGGGACGCTGCCGCGACCGGGCCCTCGCTACGAGGCCCGCGACGTGGAGCCCGGTGCGGTGGTCGTGGGGCCCGGCTGGACGGCGACCTGCGCTCGCGGAGAGCACATGCAGCCGCTGCTGTGGCCGCTGGCCTGGCGCTTCGACTTCGACGGAGGTGGCGTCTGCTTCACCGGCGACACCGCGCCATGTGACGAGGTGGCCGCCCTCGCCCGGGGCGCGCACACGCTCGTTGCGAACGCGCCGCTGCGGCGGGAGTCGCTCCACCCTGACCTCGCGACCTGCATCTTCAGCGCGACAGATGCCGCGGAGCTGGCCCGCGACGCCGGCGTCGAGCGCCTCGTGCTGGTGCACCTGGCGTCGGCGCTGGCTCGCGATGCGGAGAGCGTGGCGGCGGCGATGGCGGACGTCTACGCCGGGGAGATCATCATCGCCGTGGAGGGCCTTCGGCTGGAGGCGTAGGCGCCTGCAGCGGGCCGTCCTCGATCACTCGCGCGGGACGGTCAGCCGCCAGACGTCGTTGAGCACCGGCCAGGTGTTGCCGCCGGCGATCCAGAGGCTGTCATCGTAGACCCACGGGGTCGCCTCATGGCGCGACTTGAACTCCTCGGGCGCGGGCATCTGGTGCCACGTGACGCCATCGTCGGTGTACCACACATCCCCGAAGTTCGCGTGGTTGACGTTGTCGTACCCGCCGATGATCCACAGACGGTCGCGGTAGACCTCGGCGACGAACCACGTGCGCTCGGCCCAGGGGGCGTGCTCAAGCACACGCTCCCACGTCGCGCCATCCTCCGAGCACCAGACGTCGTTGAAGGTCGTCCACTGCTCGTATCCCTCCTCGGGCGGGTCGTTGGGGGTGCCCACGCGCCCGCCCATCAGCCAGAGCCTCCCGGCGTACGACGCGACCGCCGAGCCCGCCCGCGCGCCGTAGGGCGCCTCCGCGCAGACCCGCTCCCAGGTGACGCCGTCGGTGGTCGCATAGACGTCCGCCCCCGAGCCGAGCTGGAAGATCCTCCCGTCATGCACCACGGCCTCGCCGTAGCCGCGCGTGCCGAAGGGCGTCTCCGCGAGCACCTGCTCCCAACTCTCGCCGTCGGGGGAGTTCCACACCTCGCCCTTGATCGCCCAGACCTTTCCGTCGTAGACGACCATCTCGGAGTACGCCGGGTAGGGCGTCTTCTCGATGACCATCCGCCAGTTTCTGCCCGTCTCTGATGACCACAGATCGGGGTAGAGCACACCGCCGTGATAGTACCCGTTGCTGATCCACAGCTTCCCGTCGAAGACGAAGGGCTCGGCGGTGTCGCGAGGGCCCCACTGCGCCCGCTCTGTCACCAGCTCCCACTCACCAACCAGCGGACCGGCATCCTGCGCCATCGTCGCCACCGCCATCAGGCTCGCCATCAGTGCGATCATCACGCGCGCCATCGCCGCGACCTCCAGTGTCTCCTGCGTCTACCCGATCACGACCGCCGCATGCACCGCAAGCTCCGGAACCGTCGCGGTCAGCAGGCCATCCTCGTATGACCACTCGATATGCTCGCCGCCGGGCTCGAGAGTGACCGCTTCCGGCTGCTGATCGAGTCGCAGGCGGACCTCGATCGGCCCGACACGGGCGGCGTCCTCGACCGCGAGGAAGTTCTCCGCGCGCTGAGCGGTCGAGAGGTTCAGCAGATGCACGCAGAGCCGCCCGTCGGCGGCGCGGCGCAGCGAGACGTCCACGTTCGGCGGCGCGTCAACCTCCAGCATCGGCTCCGGCAGCAGCCGCTGCGCGAGCGCCGCGATCAGGTGGCGGATCGCCGGATGATGGGCGGCTCGGTGGCCTGCGCCCACCGGTCCCCACGCCGCGCCGATCATGCCCTCGCCCAGCGCCGCGACCGTCGCCGCCGGGACCCCGTGCCGCGGCTCGTAGGTCGGGTAGCGCAGCGCGACCTCGTTGGCAGCGATCTGGGTGACGGCCTGCCAGCGGCCCGCGACCGCCCCCATCCCCAGCGGCGAGTCGAGGTGCGCGGTCGTCTGCTGGGGAGCGCCGTTGCAGCGGACACCCAGTTCCTGCTCGAACATCCGCGCCACATCCGGCCCCAGCAGCAGCAGGCTCCCGCCGCGCCGGGCGTACTCCGAGAGCGCCGACCGCAGCTCATCGGCCAGCACCTCGGCGTTGGGCACGACCACCAGCGGGTAATCATCGATGCACTCGGTCAGCCTCCAGCCCGCCATCACATCCACCGAGTAGTGCAGCTCCAGCAACGCGTGGAGGCAGCCCTCGCTGTCATGCCGCTCCTCGCCGCCGGTGTGGAAGACGCGGTCGGAGGCGCGCATCAGGTGGTCGGTCGGCAGCAGCAGCGCCACCTGCGGGACGCTCTCGCTGCCCTGGCAGATGGCCTGCCGGGCCCGGCAGAAGTCGGCCACCTGCGCCGCCGTCTCGATGAACTGGCGCGGCACATGCCCGCTGCGGGTCGGCTGGTAGTAGTACTGAAACGCGCCGCCCTGCGTCAGTACCACGCCTGCCTCCTGCTGGAGCTGCACGGCGGGCTTGTGCAGGCGCGCGTCCCAGTGGCGGTTGAAGCCCCACGCCATCAGGTCCCACGGCCTGCCCGTCCCGGCGAGGTAGCGCGCCTCCAGCCGCGCCCGCTCGCACGAGGCGGTGGGGGAGAAGTCGCCGGAGAGGTAGTCCAGCGCGATCTCCGGCTCCACCGGCGCGTAGGTGGAGTACATCCAGTTGCTCGTGATGTCGAGGTCGGGCTTCGTCTCGTGCAGCGCGTCCACCCAGTGCCTGAGGTAGCGCAGGAACTGCGCGCGGTGGAAGTCCTTCCACTCCTCCCATGCCTCATCGTCCGGATCGGTCGGAGGCTCCGCGCCGGTCTCGCGACGCCACGCCTCGACGGCCGCCGGCGACCAGTCGAGCACCGCGCCCCAGCAGTCGCCGTCGATCCACAGCCCGTCAACGTCGTACTTCTCCACAACCTCCCGCAGTTGCGGGATCATCAGCTCGTCCACGTAGTCGCTGAAGGTCGAGGTCGAGCGCTCATCGCGCTCACCATCCGCATTCAGCGCCGCCCACCGCGGATGCTCCTCGATCGCCTTCTGATCGATCACCCCCGAGTAATGCACCAGCAGCGCAACGCCCATCTCCGAGGTGACCTCGCGCAGGATCGCCAGCGAGTCCTTCACCACCCCCGGCGACGTCCAGCCCACCTCTGTCGGCCAGCAGGTGTATCCCGGGTGGCCCTTGCAGTCCCACTGCACCCAGTCGGGGCGCACCCGCTCGATCAACTCACGGATGTTCTCCTCGGTCGTCTCGGCTCCGAGCGCATCGTCGTCGGCATTCGCGTGCAGGTCGAAGTGCAGTCCGAAGAACGCGTCGCTGCGGCGCAGCCTCTCCGTCATCGCTCTCCCTCCGGCGGCTCGTCATGCTCACGAGGGCAGTTCGACCGGTTGCCGGTGAATGCCTCCCCTCCGCGGAAGGACTGCCCCTCGTCTCCCGCGAATACACCGGCACGGCGGCGTACCTGAGCGGGGGGGCGTGAAGGGAGCCGAGTTGATGACCGAGCGCGTTGACGCAGTGCGAGCCTTCGCCGACGGACTGATCGAGTTCGGCCGCGACCGCTACGGCCCCAGGCACACCCCGCTGTTCGTCAGCCAGCTTGATCTCGAGACCCATGAGATCCCGCGCGGATGTCGCGGCCTCTACTGCTGCGCCGGCCGCGGCGGGGTCGGCGCGAACACAAGCAACCTGCAGTTCGACGCGGGCCTGCTGCGCCTCCTCGACTCTCTGACCACGGTGACGGGAGACGGGACGTACGCGAATGCCGTGGACGACTACCTCGGGTACTTCCTCACGCAGTTGCCGGATGAGGCCGGGAACTTCCCCTGGGGCGACCACCGCGGCTGCGATGTCGTCGCCGATGAGCCGATCGACGGCCCCGACGAGTTCGAGGTCACGTGGCTTCCGTGGGCGCGCCTGTGGGCGATCGACTCGGACGCCTGCCTCAGGCAGTTCGACGCGCTCAGGGGCCACGTGATCGACGAGCGCCGCTCATGGGCCTTCAACCGCCACTACCCGCCCGGCGAGGTGCCGCACTCGATGAACTCCTCCGGCGGAGCGTGGATCGCCGCGTGGGCCTTCGCCCACGCGCAGACTGGCGAGCAGCGCTACCTCGACTGGGCCGAGGGCCTGCGCGACTACCTCTGGAGCCGCCGCGATCCGGCCACCGACCTGCTCGCCGCACACCCCGACGACCCACTCTTCGACTGCACCGCGCTTAAGAACCGGCCGCGGCGCACGGAGTACATGGGCCCGTGGTGTGAGTACGCCTGCAATCTCCTGCAGGCCGCCGGACAGCTTGGCGAGGTCGCCGGGGCGGAGTTCCGCCGCCAGGCGCTCGCGTACATGCGGGCGTTCGTTCAGCGCGCGGATATCACCGAGGACGGGCAGTTCCACGCAACCTTCGATCTCGCCACCGGCGAGCCACTCTTCGGGCGCATTCAGGAGCCGTGGCGGTATCTCCCGGCATTCCGCAACGGCGAGGCCTCCAGCGGGGTCATGGGCGCACGGATATTCCCCGCGCTGGCATTCGGCTACCTGAGGACCGGCGAGGAGATCCTGCGTGAGACCTTCGACCGGCTCGTTCCGGGCCTGCGCCTGAATGCGTTCCGGGTGACCTCCGCGCCCTTCGAGATCCCGGCGGGGATGCTCGCGATGGTCATTACGGCGTTTCTGAACATGTACCAGGCGACTGGAGAGAAGAGCTACCGGGATTGCGGAGATCTGCTCGCCGCCCACGCGATGCGTCATTACGCGCGGGGTAACTACTCACGTTGCGGCTTGTCTCGTGGGTAGAGTGTACCCCCCCCCGCAAGATTGTCAAGGAAAAGACGGAACTTATCGCGCAGAGATCTGTCTTGAATACCAAAGCTTACACTCGCAGCCA
>JBMNNW010000049.1:0-34612 GCA_050942735.1 Armatimonadota bacterium | reverse complement strand
GACCATACACCGCCTCAACACGAACTGGGCGAACAGCTCGTGGGCGCGCCAGATCGCTCCTCTACTGCAAAACTCAACCCTTAGACTTTGATACAGAGCCCTCGGTCAGAAACAGGCTGCCTCAAACGAAGGAATCTGCGCCGGCGGGTGTAACAACCGCGTACAGATGGAGGAACTGATGTCGAAGACGGCATGCAGTGTTCCAGAACGCACTTCGTCAGACAGAGGAGGCCGTCCCATGAAGCAATTGGTGCTCGGCATCACTGTCACGATCGCGACGCTCATCGCCACCTCACTCCCGCTGCTCGCGCAGGGGCAGGCGACCGTCCTCGACCCGATCTCTCCCGTGGAGGTTGAGCCAGTCAACAAGCGCCCGGTCATCGCGGCTGATGCCCAGGGCAACCTGATGGTGGTCTTCTGGGGCGAGCGGAACGGTGTGTACGTTTTGTGGTCGCTGCGCAGCTCCGGCGGGACCTGGTCGGGCGCGGAGGTGCCACTGCCCGCGGGCGACGAGCGCTGGTACAGCTTCGAGATCTACGACCTCGCGGGGCGCAATGGCCAGTTCGCGCTGCTGCTCAAGAACGCCGGACACGAGCACTTCTCACTGTGGTCGGGCTCTGCGTGGTCAACGCCTGTCAGGTTTCCCGATCAGGTGGATAAACCTCGCGAACTCGGCTTTGACGCTACCGGGAATCTCGTCGCCTGGGCTCCCGGCGCCGCGTCCTACTTCTCGCGCCTCTCCGGCGACACGTGGCAGACGATCAGACTCCCTCAGCGTCAGGAGACAAGTTCCCTGCGGTGTCCACCCAATCGCCTGCTTCTCGGCAGGACTGGAGCGCTGCACCTGCTCGGCCGGACACAGCGTGGCGTGCTGATGGTGGGCTCCTGCCCCCCGGGCGCCGACCCGATGCAGCCTTCCTCGTGGATCTACCAGCCGCCCGGCTACGACCCGGAGCACACGGGCGGGGCCTCCTCGGAGAAACGCGAGAGAGGATATGCGCTCGACTGGCCACGTCAGACGCTCTGGTTGTGCTGGCAGGGCGTAGGCCGCGATGACGGCGGGAAGATCTTCGTCGCTCATGCGCCGATCGGCACGACATCGGAGGTGGGCTGGACCGCCTGGGAGATCGCAAGCCCCGACCGCAACATCAACGAGCAGTCCATCGTCTCCAGTGGCGCCGGGGCCGTTGGCGTCGCGTACAAGGCCTACGCGATCAATGAGCATGAGCTTTACTTCCGCTGGCTGCCTCCGACGGGGCTCGGTGAGGAGCTTGCGATCATCCGCCCCGGCTCGCAGACGGAGGCCGCCACATTCAGCACACTCTACAACAACACACTTGCCGTTACAGCCGCCCCCGACGGCCACGCCCACCTCGTCATCAAGGGCAAGAAGCGCGGGGAGTATCCCGAGAACGCCGACCGCCTCTACTACTCCCGCATCACCGGCGGAGCCGTCCTGCAGACGGAGCCGGGTGTCACCGCCGACGGCACGGTCGTGGCCGGCGGCGAGACCGGCGACGCGCAGGCAGGCGGCGGTCAGAGCGACTGGCGGCAGCAGGGCGGAAAGCCGGACCTGGTGCCTCAGTTGTCGTTCTCCCGGCGACCCTACATGCGCGACGGCCGGGAGGTCTACCGCTTCGGCTACGGCAACCGCGTGGTCGCGCCCCAGGTCGCCGTCCGCAACATCGGCTCCCAGTATTTCGGCGACGTGGAGCTTGACCTGATCGTCGATGGCGCGGTGATCCACTACGTCCGCCACGATGAGAGCGGACACATGCGGCCGATGATCGAACGTGACGGGACGCTCAATGTGTACAACCTGCCGAGCTTTCGCTATGAGTACTCCCGGCCCGAGCAGGCGTGGTCCGCGCCGGAACTGCACCTCGCCGACAACCTTCGGAGCCAGGTCGTTGAGATGCGCTCTGGCCTCGGCCGCAAGACGGCCACGCTCGTCATCGATCCACGGAACCTGATCGACGAGGAGAACGAAGACAACAACACCGTTGAGATCACCTTCGAAGTCACCGACGGGCGTGAGACCGCCGATCGCCTCGATCTGCGTGACACGCGCGGCGACCTGCTCATCACCGGCCTCAACGACCTCTCGATCCGCAACTGGACCCTGCATCCCAACACCCGGATCGCGGCGCCCGGCCTCGTTCAGGCGCCGACGACCGCGCAGGTGCTGATCGCGAACGAGGGTGGCGCCACGTTCTTCCGCGATGTGGACGTGGCCGCGCTGATCGACGGCGTTGAAGTCTGGCGGACGACGATTCCGCTGGTCGACGGCGAATACCGGCTGCACAATGAGGAAGTCTCCGCGGCCGGCTGGCCGACGGCGCCTGAGCGTCGGGGGCCGGACATCCGCGGTGGGCTGCTGGAGGTGCCGGTTGACCTCACCAACGTGTCCGTCGGCGCACACACGCTCACGATCGTCGTGGACCCCGACGATGCAGTCGCCGACCTCCGTCGTGAGAACAACGTGGCAATCATCCCGCTGCGCGTACGGGAGCGCGGCGGCACCGTCCAGGTGCAGGTCCGCGACGCCGACACCGGACATGGCGTCTCGCAGGCCCATGTACTGCTGGGCAGTCTCTTCTTTGAGCGCGCGGACAACGCAGGCCGACTCACCATCGCCGACGTCCCCGCGGGCCGGTACGAGGCGCAGGATCTGTGGTGCAGCCGCCCATGGCCCAACCCGCGCTACGCGGGTCGCCCGGCTGACGGCGCGTTCACGGTCAGTAACGATCAGACCACGCTGGTGAGCGCATCACTCGAGCAGCCGGTGGCAGTCTATCTGCAACTGATGGACGCGCAGAGCGGCCAGCCCGTGGACGCGCCCCCCGTCGCGCGACTCGAGTGGACGGGTGCGACTCCCTGGGGTCCGTCGGACTCCGGCGAGGTGGTCGGGTGGCGGCAGGGCGCCTCGCGAATCGTGTTCCCGGATGTGCGCCCCGGCCCCTGCGCCATCACCGCCGGCGCGTGGGGGTACGAGCCCGCGACGCTGCAGGCGGACGTACACCGTGACGCGCGTGGAGAGTGCCACCTGCAGATGTCGCTGCCGCAATCACCTCGCGGGAGTGTGCAGGTGACGGTGACCGATCAGGACGGACGGGGCGTCAATGGAGCCTACGTGTTCCTGCACAGCGCACCACGCGCCGCGGGCACCGACGCCAGAGGCGTCGCGACGCTCACAGAGGTGGAGGCGGGAAGTTCATACACGATCGGCGTACACGCCGACGATTACACCAGCGGGAGCACCACGTCCGGGGTGGTCGCTGCCGGTCAGACGCGCGCGTGCGCGGTTCAAATCGCGCGGGTCACCTCGCGAGAGAAGACCATCAGTTTCGATGCGGTCGCATGGGCGCACTGTGAGAGTTGGCCGGGCTTCAGCTTCGGGCCGGTCAGCAGCGACTCGTACGAAGTCTCGGCGGAACACGGGAAGTTCCACGGCACGCTCGGCATCAGCTACCATGAGATCGCCGGAACCAACCGCGCCGTGGTCGATGAGGTCGTCGCGGCTTTCGATGGTGGGCCGTTCTGGTCAGAGAACGTCACGTACAAGTATTCCCTCAGCGATCTGCTCTGTTCGGCGATCGGAAAGGTCGCCGGGGAGAACATCGCGCGACTGGTCAAGCTCGCCGGACCGATCAATGACGTCTACGACTGGTTCAACGGCGACCTCGACCCCAACCGCCTGCATGAGGGCGAGGTCGTCGGCACATACACAAGCTGGACGGATACTGAGTACGCGTCTGAGACACTGATCCCGATTCCATCGATCACATTCTCACCGGGAATGTCAGGCGGGCAGACAGTGGTTCGCACAGACATGCTTGAGGTGACGGACGGAACGAACACGGCGATCGTGCGGCGGCAGTGGTACTCCCCGTCGATGATGGTGTACCGCATCGGTGAGGAGTTCGACATGAGCAAGCTCGAAGTGAAGTTCTTCGTGGCGGTGCTCAACGAACGACTCAGCCCCGGACCGCTCTACGCCAGTTCGCGCAACCTGATCCAGTGGAAGCCGATGGAGGGCGACGGGGCCAACGCGTGGGTCAACTTCCACCCTCAGGCGTACGATGCCCTCGGCCTGAACTGATGACGCAGCCGCGGGTGGAAGCGCCTACTGATATCTGCTATGATGCGGGCCCCGGGGGCTCGGCTGCCCCGGCACCGCACATCATACACACCTGACGAGAAGCGGAGCGATTGCTGATGCGGATGAAGGTTGGCGTCGTCGGCTCGGCAGGCGGCGAGCTGTCGGAAGAGACGCTTGCGAAGGCACGTGAGATGGGCCGCTGCCTCGCGCGGCATGATGTGATCGTCGTGACCGGCTCAGCGCCGGGACTGCCGCATGAGGCGGTGCTCGGGGCGAAGGAGATTGGCGCGCTCGTGCTCGGCATCTCCCCCGCCCACTCGCTCGACGAGCACCGAGATGTCTACCGCGCCCCGTGGAAGGAGTACGACGCGTTGATCTTCACCGGGAGCGGGCTGATGGCGCGCGAGATCGAGATCATCCGCACCTGTGAGGCGATCGTGGTCATCGGCGGGCGGTCGGGCACACTTGGCGAGTTCGCGATCGCCTACGATGAGGCGCGACTGATCGGTGTGCTCACCGGCACCGGCGGGGTCGCCGACCACATATCGGAGTTGCTGGAGGTCATCAACAAGGAGACCGGCGCGGCAATCGTTGAGGACGACGACCCTGAGGCGCTCTTTCAGAAGATGATGGAGCGTCACGAGGAGCGCGTGAAGAGCGGGCTGGCGTACCGGGGTCCGGTGATCCACGAGGGCAGCGGATAGGCCCGGCCCCCGCTCAACGTGGCGGATGGCATCGCCCGCAAGGAGCGTACCCGCGCCGCTTTGCGTCCACGAGGCTGATCGGGATCTTCGAGCGGCTCAGCGACGAGCAGCCGTCTCGATGGTAGGCCTGCCCCGTCCTCGTGATGAAGACGCCGCCGCCGCCGGCGTCCTCGGGGGCGGCCCCCCTTGTACTCTCCCGGTCCGCACGCCCGTCTGCCCACAGTCCCCGACCGGCCTCACGCGCCTCCCGCTGAAGCCGCCTGAGAAGCTCCACGTGGCGTACATTCGGCGGGTAGGTTGCCACCTGAGCGTAGCCCGCGGCGACCAGCACCGCGTTGACGAAGAGGCCGTCGGCGTAGACGTATCCGAGCAGGCGACCGTAGCGGTCGCGCGCCTCGACGTCGCGCACCGTGGCGAGCGGCCTGCCATCCACGAGGGCCCGGTTGACGCGCGCTGCGAGGCGCGCATGTTCGCGCTTCACCGGATCGCTGTCCCTCAGTTCCGGAGTGTCCATCCCGATATACCTCAGCCGCTCCCCGCCGCGCAGCTCGACGGTATCCCCGTCGATGACACGCTCGCACACGGCGGTGACGACCTGCGGCGGCGTCTGCCCCGCTCGCGGCGGACCCTCTGCACCACGCGCGGCCACGATGCCGTCCATGATCGAGCGGAAGTCGTGGTCGCCGAATGCGTAGAATGACCACGCCTCGTGGCCGGCGCTGGTCTCGACACGATGCTCATCCGCGTTCCATGTCGCGTTCCCGCCGGCCTCCTGCGCGAGGGCGGTCAGGCGCACAAACTCCACCCCGTGGGTGGATCTGCGGGGCGTGGCGTCGTCGATCTGTGCGGCCAGCGTATCAGGCAGCAGGTGCACCGGGGCCCATGCGACGCCGTCGGTGACAAGGGCGAGCGACTGCGCGTGGCATACCGCCGCCAGCAACACGGTGACCACGACGATCACGGGCGTTGAGTTTCGTCGCGCCATGATTATCTCTCCGGAGAAGACCTTGAGGCCGCGCCCTGCGTCGGGCTCGGCCTCGTGGGTCGTCGTGTCGGTCGCCTCAGGCCGATCAGCCGCGCCAGCGTTCGTGCATCATGATCTCATCGAGCGAAAGGCGCTTCTTCGGCGGAGCCTCCGCGTCCGGATAACCGATGGGCAGCAGCCCCACGAGGATGACGTCCTTCGGGATCTCCAGCAGTGCGTGAACCCTGTCGGCGTTGAACGCGCCGATCCAGCAGGTGCCGAGGTCCTGTTCGACGGCCTCCAGTGTCATGTAGGCCATCGCGATCGAGACGTCGATCGGGAAGCAGTGCAGCCCACAGGACATCACGTGCTCGCTGGTTACCGCGCATCCGACGATCACCACCGGAGCCTCCGCGACGAACTGCTGGCCGTTGGCGGCCTCAGCGAGCGCCTGTCGCATATCCGGGTCGCGAACGACCACGAAGCGCCACTCCTGCAGGTTCCGGGCGGACGGTGCGAGTCGGGCCGCCTCAAGCACTCGCTCAATCCTCTCGTCTTCGATGTCATAGCTCTTGAACTTGCGCACTGAGAACCGTTGCCTGATCGCATCCATAACATCCATGCGTTGTCACCCTTTCGTGAATGCTGCCATGGGCGCTGCAGTCACTCGCCGCGCTTCACGGGAGCGGCGGGCGCGAACTCGCCGCTGAAGTTCATCAACGTTGCCACCGGCTCCTCCGGCGCGTGCGCGGCGACCACCTCGCCCACGAAGATCGTGTGATCTCCCGTCCGGAGCGCGGAGTGCAGAGTGCACTCCAGGTTCGCGGCTGCCTCCGCCAGCAGCGGCACGCTGATCACCGCGGGGTCGGCGGTGGGGATATCATACTCCGCGAACTTGTCGCAGTCGGCCCCGGAGCGAGAGCCGGAGTACCTGACCAACTCCGCCTGGCCCTCCCCCGCCCATGCGAAGACAAACTCTCCGGTGTCCTCGATGCACCTGTGCGTGTACCGTGTCAGGCCCACCGAGACACAGACGAGCCGCGGCTCGCCCGAGCAGACCATCCCCCAGCCGGCGGGCATCAGGTTCGGCTTCCCGTCAGCATCTCGGGCGACCACGAGGATCACCCACTCGGGGTACTTGCGGTCGATCGCAGCACCCGGATGTACCTGCTTCATATCGCCCCTCCTTCGTTGGGCACAGGTCGCAGGCAGTCGCTTCCGCGCCGGTCTCGGGCATCGCTTCACCGTCCGGCCTGTGCGAGCAGTTCGGCGACCCTTTGATGTCCGGCGGCCGCCGCGAGGTCGCGCGGGAGAAAGCCCATCCACTCCCGGCTCGGATCGGCCCCATGCACGAGCAGCAACTCCACCACATCCTGCATCCCCTGCTCCGCGGCGTGGTGCAGCGCGGGCTGGGCCATCGGCCCGGCGTGACTGATCGCACCGGGATCCGCACCGTGCTCGAGCAGCAGCCGGATCATCGCGAGGTCGCGCCGCTCGGTCGCAAGTTCCAGCGGCGAACGCCCATCCCACTCACCACGAACCTCCGGGTTGCCGCCGGCCTCGATGAGCGACGCGAATATCTCCCATCGCTCGTAGCGCATCGCGAGCTGGAGGGCGCTGTCCGATGGCTCGGCTCCCCCGTCGAGGAGCAGCCTGACTGACTCGGCCTGGTCCGCCCGGATGGCGGAGGCAAGCGGTGTGCCGCCCTCCGGTCCGATCCCGTTGACGGGCGCCCCCTCCGCGATCAGAGCGCGCAGCACATCGAGGCGCCCTTCCACCGCGGCCTGCTGCAGCGGGACGACCTCGGCCGCGCGGCGGGCGTCAATGCCTCGGTTGACGGCGTAGGCCGCGATCCCCGCGATCAGCAGGCCGAGCAGAGCGTAGAGCGACAGATGAAAAGCCCGAGCGAAGGTCCGCTCGACCTCGTCAAGCTCGACCGCCTGCCCCTCCTCGAAATTGATCGCGGCGAAGATCTCCTCCTGCTCCTTCGCGACGACGCGACCACGCAACTTCTCCCTTCGCAGATCGTCGCGGTCACGGGTGTCCTCGCGACGAGTATCACGCGTCGGTCGTGTCGAACGGCTCGACCGACGCGAGGAGGACGGTCGTGGCGTCCTTCCGCGCTTCGACGGGTCGGGCCGGCCCGATTCTCGCGAGCCCCTCTGACGCGAACTGCGTCGCCGTCGCCTGTCGTCCTTACTCTTCAGAAACCAGAGCATGCGTGAACTCCAGCCAGGCAGCGTAATCCGCGCGGGGGTTGTCACTGCGCGGCGTCTCAAGCACGAGGTAGTCATCGTAGCTGATCTCGCGCAGGGCGACGCTGACCGCGCTCCAGTCCACGGCCCCCTCACCCAGCGGCATGTTCCTGTGCTCGAGCGTCATGTCCTTGATGTGAATCTGCGCCAGCAGGCCCTCGGCGTCGAGTCGGCGCAGTTCGGAAGGCCCGTCGAGGCCGAAGCGGGCGGCGTTGCCTACGTCGTAATATACGCCGACCGCGTCGGAGTCAATGGCCTCGATGATCCGCAGCCATGTCTCGACGTCCACGGTGCCCTCAAGCGCAAGAGTCACGCCCTGGCTCTCCGCCCTCTGCGCGCACTCTCGAACTCCCTCGACGGCGCGCTCGATGCGTTCCTCGCTGTCGAGCATCTGGCTGCCGAAGAACGCGACGAGTATGTTGCCGATGCCCGCCTCCGCGCACCTGTCGATCAGGTGCATCATCAGCTCCACCGCCTCCGCGCGGACGGCCGGGTCCTCGTCGGGAAAGCCGCGATGGTTGTACCGCCCCGCAACGCAGGAAGGCATCTCGACGGCGTATTGCTCAGCCCAGCCTCGAAGCTGCTGCACCCCCTCGCGCGTGAAGATCAGTTCGGCCTCGTAGTCATCAACGCTGTTAAACGGGATCTCCAGCCCGTTGAAGCCAATCTCGGGGGCCATCTGGAAAGCCTCCTGCATGTCCCCGAACCGTGCGGCACCGATCCCAACCTTCATCGCGTTTCCTCCCTTGACGACATCTCGCTCGGTGGGCAGTTCGCCGCCGCGGGCGCCACTCCCTCCCGCCTCAGATGAGTTGTGGTCGAGGGAGGTGCATCCGGCAGCCGCGGGGAAGAAGAGCCGGGAGTTGTGCGTCTGGGGGCGCGCAGTGATACCTCCCGCATCAGATGACCCGCCGCAGCGTTCTTACCTCGACAGCCCGGCATCCGTCCGGCGGCGTTTCCCCGGCGGACTGTCAGGCGACCTGACAGGGATAGATACTCCGTGACTGAGATCGACTGGTTTGCCATCGTCTCCGGTGTGCTTGGAGGCGTGGCATTGTTGATGTACGGCATTCGCATCATGGGCGAGGGCCTCGAAAGCGCGGCCGGGGACGCCATGCGCCGGATTCTGGCGGCCCTTACGCGCAACGCATGGCTCGCCTGCGTGGTAGGCACCGTCGTCACCGGGATCGTGCAGAGCAGTTCGGCGGTCACCGTCATGACGGTGGGCTTCGTGAATGCGCAGCTCATGACCTTCCGCCAGGCTCTCGGGGTGATCTACGGGGCGAACATCGGCACCACCGTGACCGGGCAGATCATGGCATTTCAGATCACCCAGGCGGCGCTGCCTGCGATCGCCATCGGCTTCGCGATGCAGTACTTCTGCCGCCGCCGCGTGTTGAGGAATCTCGGTCAGGGCATCCTCGGGTTCGGTCTGCTCTTCCTCGGGTTGCTGCTGCTGCGCGGATCGGTGGAGTCACTCAAGGACAGCGAGATGGCTGTCCGATTGTTCACAGACTTCAGTCACAACCTGCTGCTCGCGGTGCTCGCCGGCATGGTGGTGACCGTCGCCATCCAGTCCTCCTCAGCCTCGCTGGGAATCGCGATGACGCTTGCCGGGGCCGATCTGATCTCGCTGCCCGCGGCGATCGCGCTGATGCTGGGCGACAACATCGGCACCTGCGTCACCGCACAGATAGCCTCGCTGGGAACACAGCCCACGGCGCGCCGGACCGCGTGGGCGCATACGATTCACAATGTCGTGGGCGTGGCGGTGGTGCTGGTGGCTCTGCGCTGGTTCATCCCGCTCGTCCTGGCGCTCTCGCCGGGAACCGCCGGCCTCGAAGCCGGCTCAAGTGCCTACCAGGCGGCGGTGCAGCGCCAGGTCGCCAACTCTCACACGGTCTTCAATGTCCTCAACGCGATCCTTTTTCTGCTGGTCAACAACTGGTTTGCGCTACTGCTGGAGCGCTGGATCCGCGATGAGCGCGCCGTCGGGGCCGAGGTCGTGCACATCGACCGAAGGCTGCTCGAGACTCCGGCCGCCGCCGCCGGCGCCACGCTCCAGGAGCTTGCGCGGATGGCGCGGGTCTGCCGGCAACTGGTGCGCGGGGCGACCGACGCGGTGCTCAGGCCCGAGGAGGTGGACACCAGGCCGCTGTGGGCGGAGGACGAGGGCATCGACCAACTCCAGGACTCGATCACGAAGTACCTCGTTGAGCTGATGGAGCAGGACATCCCCGAGTTCATCTCAGCGCAGGTCCCGGCCATGCTTCACGTGGCCAACGACTTCGAGCGCGTCGGAGATCACTGCAAGAACCTCCTGGAGCTGTCCGAGGAACGCCGTGATGAGGACATGCCGTGGTCCGAGGCGGCGGAGCAGGAGATCCGAGAGATGGCTGAGCTGGTTGACGCGATGCTCGGAGCAGCCGCCGATGCGCTCGCAGGGGGAGACCGGGAACTGCCGGCCGCCATCCTCGAGATGGAGAAGCGTGTCGATCAGATGACCGCGGCAGGGCGGAGGGCACACCTCGAGCGCTCACGCGATGGCGAGTGTCTGACGCTGCCGGGAGTGCTCTTCCTTGACGCGCTGATGAACTACGAGAAGATAGGCGACCACGTTCGCAATGTGGCGCGAGCCCTTGAGGGTGGCCTGTCGGAGGCGGGAGCCCGGCTGCCCTACGATCACGACAGCGTCATCCCGACTGACGCGCGAGGCGTCAGGGCGTAGCGGACCTCGGCGGCGCCTGCTCAGTCGGCCTCGCTGAAGACCTGCGTGGTGAAGACGTGAAGCTCCGCATCACCCCGCCAGGCATCGGCGGGCAGGCCCGCCTTGTGCGCGCACAGGTAGCAGAGCATCGTGTCGCGGTCCCAGCCCTGCTCCGGCGCGACCTGCGGCAGGAAGACGCCCCGCCGCATCCCATCGGCAACCATCACGCCATGTATGCCGACGACGATGTCCTCAGGACGCTCCACCCGCTCCAGCGGCGACAGCACGCTGATCTCGATCTCAACGTCATCGACCTCATCAGCGGAGACCGGTGGAAAGCGCGGATCACGGGTGGCGGCGGAGATCGCTGAGGATCGCACGGCCTCCGCGAGCGGCTCATGCGCCTCAAGTGAGCCGATGCAGCCCCGAAGCTGCCCGTGCTTGTGCAGCGTGACGAACACGGCGCGCTCGCGCAGGAACTCCGGGTCGCCCTCAGGCAGTGGAGGAGCGGAGCGGTCACTGACATACTGCCGGATCGTCTCACGCGCCAGTCTCAGCAGCGTCTGCTGCTGCCGTTCGTTCAACCGCGACTCGGTCCTTCCGCGTTCATCGCTCGTTCCAGTCATAGTCGTACCATCCCCTCTGAACGCCCCTCACAGACGCACCCGTCAGGGGCTCGCTGCCGGCACGGGTCCGGCCTGCCTCACTGCCCGTCTGCGGCGGCGCGAGCGGCCTCCTCGGTGAACACCAGCAGGGCGTTTGATACGCGGCGTTGCACGCCGTCGCCCGGAGCATTGCAGAGCCGGCCGTCGGCGACGAAGGTCGTCGAGCCGCCGCCGTCGAGGTTCATCGCGTCGCGAGCACCCAGCTTGATCATCGTGGAGGCCATCTCGTCGAGGGTCATCCCGGTGCGTTCGCGCCCGCCCGTCCCCTCAGCGACCACCAGCAGCAGCCGCCCGGCCGCAGTGATCCCGACGGCGGTGCGGGGGGCCGTGCCCGCGTAGACATCGGGCCGGAAGCCCTCCGGCGCCGCGGTGATGTGCGGGCGGCCGTCTTTGACGAGCCGGGGGCCGCCACCGATGGCCTGCGCGAGATTCGACCAGCGCGGCTTCGTCTCCAACTCTGCGGTCACCATGCAACCGACCTCGATGTGCTCGAGACTGCCGGCCATCCGTCCCGCGCCTGACAGAACGAAGCCGCCGCGAGGGATCGCGACCGCACGACCGTTGGTCGTCTTCTCAATCACCCTGCCCGCGGAGTCAACCGCCAGCCGCGTGCGGCCGCTCGCCCCCTCCACGAACTGCCCCCAGTGCCGGTTGAACATCACCAGCGTGTCGTGGGTGTCATGACCGCGGTTAAGTCCCGAGAGCGGCTGATATCCGTGCCCCTCGAAGACCACGCGACCGTCGAACTCGACCCGGTCCATCAGCAGCCTGCCGTCCTCGGTGATGCCAAGCGCCGTGCGGCCGCAGTGGGGATCGCGTATCCACTCACCATCGATGACGAGCAGTCCAAGCGGCGCCCCGTTGCTTGCGAAGAAGCCGCCGTTGATCCCTCCCCACGCGCCCGCCTGCCGGACAATCTGCGTGAGTGCCGCCCGCCCGTTCACGGTCGCTCCGGCGAGTGCCGGACGAATGCGGATCGCGCTTGACGTCGGGTCAACGTCGATGACGTGAACACGGATCGGGCCGCGCGGAGTGCTGAAGTTGCGCGTTTCCAGCACGCCCGCGGCGACCGGTAGGGGCGTGACAGGGGCAGGCTCGAACTCCGGGACAACAACCACGTCCGAGGGATCGCGCCTCACATCGACCACGACGCGTGGTGGATCGGGCAGCGTGAAGACCTCTGCCGGCTCCTGCGAGGAGTGCAGCACCTCAATCCGCGTGCTGCCGCTCGCCGTGGGCCCCTGACGGATCTCGTCGGCCAGCTCGTCCTCGACGCGAAGCAGTCGGACGCTTCGAGCCATCCCCTGCGCCCCCTCGGGCGCGGGGAGCTCAAGCGTGACGATGCCGGGCTCACACCACCACGCCACGCCCGCCTGGCGGTCGAGGTCGAGGACGATGCGCAGCCGGTCACCGTGCCGGCCCTCACGGATGTCCGTGACCGCCGCACCGGGGGTAGTGATCGTCCAGATGCTCGCTGATCCGTCGCGCTGGACGGAGTCCTCGAGGTTGAAGACTCCCGTCAACATCGCGAGCGGGACGAACAATCGCCCGTCCTGCAGCAGCGGACAGGCGTCGGCACGCGCAGTCTGCTCATCAACAACGAAACTCTGTGAGCCCGGCCGCACCAGCACGCTCCGGCCGAAGCCACGGACGGCCCACGGTGCCCCCTCAGCACCCTCGATGACGCTCAGACCGAGGCCCCGATTGAGCGCATCAGCGGACAGAAGCAGGTTGCCGGCGTCATCACAGAGGGCCTGGTCCGCATCGATCGCGCGGCCGTTGATCACGACCGTGCAACTCCCGGCCGCGAAAGCCGCGGGCGTAACGAGCAGTGCGACCCCGATGGTTGCTGCGAGTATCCTGCGATCCATCATCCGCCTCAGTTCAACTCCCGTGGCCGTGATGCCGCGAATCCGTCGCGTCCGAAGATAACGTCCCCTCCTGCGATCACCGCTCTGACCACGCCGGACAGTTCCCGGCCGGCGAAGGGCGTGTTGCGCCCTCTTGATGCGAACTCAGTCGGGTCCACCCGCCACGGCACTCCAGGCTCGAAGATCAGCAGATCGGCGGGCGCCCCCTCCTCGAGCCTGCCCTGCGGGAGTCCGAGCAACCCAGCAGGGCCACTCGTCAGCGGCGCGAAAGCGTCGATCAGAGGCATCTTCGCCCTGTCCACGAGGACGCTGAGCGTTACCGACAGCGCGGTCTCAAGCCCGATGATCCCGAAGGGTGCCGCCTCCAGCCCTGCCGCCTTCTCCTCCGGGGTGTGCGGAGCGTGGTCGGTGGCGATCACGCTCACCACGCCGTCGCGCACCGCAGCAAGCAGCGCTTCTCGGTCGACGTCGGTGCGCAGTGGCGGGTTCATCTTCGCGTTGGCGCCACACTCAGCGACGGCCTCATGCGTCAATGCGAGGTAGTGCGGAGCGGTCTCGGCGGTGGGGCCGCCCTCCCAGTCGCGCAGAAGCTCGACGCCCGCAGCGGTGGAGAGATGGGCGATGTGCAGCGGAGGCGGGCCGTCGCCGTCCCAGGCCTCGCGCCAGTGTTCGAGTGAGCGGACCTCGGTGTCAGGATGCTGTCCGGGCACGCCAAGTTCGCGCGACAGCTCGCCCTGATGCATGAGGCCGCCCGCCGAGAGCTCCTCGGCCTCTGCATGGGCGATGAAGATCAGCCCGGCCTCGGCGCATGCATGGAGTGCCTCGCGCCGTTGCTCAAGTGTGCGCAGCATGAACGCGTCGTCGCTGATCGCCACGCATCCCGCGTCTCGAAGCGCCTCAAAGTCGGTGAGTGTCTCGCGATCGTTGGCCGCCGTTGCGGCCCCGATGAGTCCCACGCGGCACCACGCGGATTGCGCAATACGCGCACGGATCGTCGCCACGGTCTCCGGAGAGTCCGGGGCCGGGGACGTGTTCGGCATCGCGCAGACGGTGGTGAACCCACCGCGAATCGCCGCCCGCGTTCCGCTCGCGATCGTCTCCTTCTGCTCGGCGCCGGGCTCTCGAAGATGGACGTGAATGTCGATCAGGCCGGGACAGACCACCTGGCCGGTGGCGTCAATGACCGTCCCCGCTGAGGGCGTCTCCGCTCCACCGATGGCGGCCACACGGCCGTCCTCAACCCGGACATCGACCTGTTCATCACGGCCCGTCGCGGGACAGACGACCCGCCCCCCGCGGATTGTGAGCACCGAGGGCAAACTCATGGTCTCTCAGCGTCCTTCAGAAACGCAGAAGACCTCCCGTAAGGAAGGTCTTCTGCGTGCAATGCAAGTTGCGCGCCAACTCACTCGGTCACCCGAATGTGGATCTTGTCCGTCCGGTCAACCTTCCTGCCGGCCGGGTCGCTGACTGTCAGCGTCACCACGTAGTACCCTGCCTCGGGGAAACTCCAGGTCGTCTCCCGTCCGAAACCCTCCTCCTGGATACCGTCGAGGTCGTCGAAGTCCCAGACGTAGGACGCGCTGACACCCTCGGCCTGCGGCGCTGCCTCGAACTGCGTGGGTGCATTGGCCCGCGCGCTCCGGTTGCCGCCAGCGTCGGCGATCAGTGGCTGCTCCTCGTAGCCGAGAGTGACATCGCCCACCCAGAAGGTCTCCTCCACATTGCCGAAGAGCGCGATGTGCTGGATGGTACCCTCGCGAATATCTGCCGGGCCGTCGAATGCACTCAGCGGCAGGACGATCTGCACCCAGTCCTCCACGATCTCAGGATACTCCGCGACCTCGATCGCGCCCGAGTCGATCGCACCGAGATCCGTGACGATGAGCGCGCGAATCATCGTGATCTTCTTCGGAGGCGCCGGGGGAGCCATCACGCCCTCCATGCCCTCCATGCCCTCGTCCCACCACGGTTCCATGCCCGGCTCCATGCCCGGCTCCATCATCCCCGGGTCCATCCACGGCTCCATCCCGGGATCGACGCCGGGCGGAAACCGTCCGGGGGCCATCCCCTCAGGCGGCCAGCCGCCGGGGAACATCTCAGGATCCCACGGCATGTCGCCCGGGAACATCCCGTCCTCGCCGGGGAACATTCCGCCCTCGGGCATCAGTGGCTGAGCCGGCGCAGGCTCGTGGATCTTCACCACGAGCTTGAGGTAGCCACCCTCAGGGTCGGCAAGAAAGCGGCTCGCCTCGAGGGGCTGCTTGAGCTGAAGGCGACCGCCGGCGAAGAAGCCGGTTGTCTCGACCTTCAGGGCTTCGCCCTCAAGGAAGCTCTCCTCCTCGTCCACCTCGATGTTGCCCGAGCCCCAGCTTCCCAGATCGACCGCGCCAGGAGTACCGGCAAAGACCGGGATCTTGCAGTCCTGCGTGAAGCCCGGCACTGCCAGTCCGATTGTCAGAATGACTGCTGCGAGAATGACCATCGCGCGCCGCATCAAGGTAATCACCCTTTTGCTGCCCTGTCAGGTTGCGGCCTTTCCGATCCACGCGCTCCCTCACCAATTCTACCCTGCCACGCCGAATCCTGCAAGCGACTTTCCTCTTCGCCGCCTGCACCAGATGAAGCACCACACCACGCGCCGCGCCTCAACTCGTCAGCTCCACCAGCCAGTTGTGCGTCTCGGCGGCGTTCGCGTTGACCTCGTCGAGCGTCTTCCCGCCGAGGCACTCGACGATGCACGGACCATCGAAGCCAACGTCGAAGAGCTCGTCGAAGACGCCCTCGAAATCTACGACGCCCGTGCCGGGGAGAATGTTGACTCCCTCAAGCTGGCCGAGACTGTCCTTGATGCACATCGCGACGACGTGCTCGGCGCAGACCCGAAGCTCGTGCACCGGGTTGAGGCCTTTGTAATGCACGATGTTGCCCGGATCGTAGTATACTCCGAAATTCCCGTGATCCACGCGGTCGATCGCGTACATCAGGTCCGCGCCCGTGTCGGTGATCCCGCCGTGCGGCTTGAGCGTGATCATGACGCCATTGTCCGCCGCGTAGTCGCAGCAGGCTGCGATCGTCTCGAAGTACACGTCCTCGTTGGGCCCGCGCGCGGTGCCGCAACTGAGCAGATAGTGCGCGCCGAAGGCCGCCGCTGCGTCAACGAAGCCCCGCAGATCGCGCTCCGCCGCCTCGCGTCCCTCATCCAGCGGCAGACTGATCAGACAGGTGGACGGGGCCAGTCCCGCCGACTCGACCTCGTCAAGGCGCTGAGACGCGATTGCCTCACTCGTCTCCGGGCCGATGATCCACTCGCCGGCGAGGCGCATCGTCCCGACGAGTCCGTAGTTCGCTCCCGCCGTCCCTGCGAGGAACTCCTCCCAGGAGTAGTCGTTCCACGGTCGCGTGAAACATCCGAAGCTGATTGCCATCGTCTGTCATCCCTTTCGCGCTCTCACGAAGCGCCGGGCATGCGCCCGGCCTGCACGTCCTCAAGTCGCCGCATAAGCTGCTCCGGCGTCGCGGTGCCGGTCGTGCCGATCTGCTGGATGGTGATCGAGGCGACCAGGTTCCCGATGATCGCGGCTTCGTCCCATCGGGCGTCCCCGACCGCCAGCGCCGAGACCATCCCCGCGGTGAAGCTGTCCCCCGCGCCGACGATGTCGATCTCACCCCGGACGGGAATGCCCGGCACATGCACGGGCTCAGACTCCGGCGCCATCACCAGCACTCCCTCCTCGCCGAGGGTGATGACCACCGCCCGCGAGGCGGTCTGCTCCAGGAGCTTCTCCCCCGCCTCCACGGCGTTCCACACGGTCGGCTCACCGGAGTGTGCAACATCCGCCGCGCGGCATGCCTCCCACGCGTTCGGCTTGATGATGCAGTTGCGGAAGCGCGAGATATCCCCGCGGGAGTCCACCCAGACGACGCAGTCGGCGTTGCGCGCCGCGCTCTCGGCGAGGACCTCCGCGAAGCCGGAGGTGACCACGCCACGCTCAGGCTCGGCCTCCTGGTCGCACACGATCACCGCGTCAGAGATGCCCGCCACGTAGTCGAGTCGCTCGGCCATCATCTCCTGGAATGAGTCCGGGAGCGGTTCGCGGTTGCGGATGTCCAGCCGATTGAGTTCGAGGAGCGTCCCGTCTGCCTCGCGAATCAGCGGCTTGGTATATGTCGGTGTCATGATCTGCGGCACGGTCACGAAGAGGTTCATGTTCAGGACCTGCCGCTCAAGCGCCCTGCGCAGTTCATGGCCCTCGCCATCGTCTCCGCAGACCCCGATCGCGCTGACATCACAGAGACCAAGCCCCATCAGGTTGCCCGTGACCGTCCCCGCCGCTCCGGGCTGCGGACGCTTCTCAACCACCTGGTACGCGTCAAGGCCGGTCTCGATCGACGGCTCAGTCAGAGTCGGGTCAATGATGAGGTAGCGGTCAAGGAAAAAGTCACCCACGACCGCGATCGAGGTCAGGCCCATCTCCCACTGATCCACGATGAACTCGAGCCTGTCACTCGAAAGCTCGTCGTAGCCGACTGTCCTCATCAGTCCCTCCCCATCCGCTCCACGACACGCCGCCAGAGTCCCGGGATCGAGGTCGCGTGCGGCATCCGCAGGTAGAAGCTCTCTCCCCCGTCGGCGACCGTCCGCACGAGGATCGTCTTCAACGGGCGGAAGTAGTAGTTCGGATCGTCCTTCGCCGGTTGAGCGTGGTAGTCCTCAGGGAGCGTCTTGAGGTCAAACACCGCGGTGGTGAAGTCGGCGATCTCTCGTCCCTCCTGCAACGCCACGTTCCGCGCCATCGCGAGGGCCTTGAGGTACACCTCGGGCCCCATGATCTGTGTGCCGAAGGTCAGATACGCGCCGCCCTCCAGCCCCTCCACGGAGCGCGCGAAGACGAGAAAGTCGGTGTAACTCGCCGCGCCGATCGCCGCCCCGTCGCAGTTGGGGTGCTCGTGCACAATGTCGTAGCCGATGCTCACATGGATGGTCGCGGGGATGCCCAGCCGGTAGGCTGCGGCGAGCACACTGACATCGGCGTGCGGGAACATGCCCGTCGCGATCTCATGACCGAGCGTCTCGCCAAAGCCGAGCCCGCTGTCCGCCGCGGCGCGGGCGATCGTGTTGATCCTCCCCGTCTCCTGCCACAGGCCGAACTGCCCCTCGCTGATGTACTTCGCCACCGATTCGGTGGTCGCGCCGATCAATGCGAACTCGAAGTCGTGGATCGCCACCGCGCCGTTGCCCGCGAGGTGCGTGATGACGCCGCGCTCCATCAGATCGATCACGAAGCGCTGCACGCCCGAGCGGATCACGTGCGCCCCCAGCGCCCAGATGATCTGCGAGCCATGCTCGCGCGCCGCGACGATGCGGTCGGCAAGCGCCGCCAGATCGGCGTCAGCGACCTCCGGCGCGTCCTCGAGGTCCATCATCACCGACAGGTCGAGGTCATGTTCGCGTTCGTTGAGCGATTTGAGCCGCAGGCGCGAGCGGTCGAACTGCTCGTGGGGCACTGTCAACCCTCCTCGCAGCAGAGCCAGCGCATCATGCGCTCGTGCTCGCGGAAGTCAGGGACGATCACGTCCGCCCCCGCTGCGATCAGTCGGCCGCGCTTCCACGCGTCAACGCCCGACCGCCGCCGCTCGTCGCTCGCGACACCCACCGCGATCGAGCCCACCGCCGCCGTGTGCTCGGTCTCCACCACACCGTCGCCGAAGCCGACCAGTTGCGGGCCGGGCGCGACCTTCGCCAGCGCGTCGATCACGGCGGCCTTCGAGAACGCGTCCGGGTCGGGCAGCGCGCCCTGAATCGTCTCGAAGCGACCGGCGATGCCGAGCAACTCCGCCTCCGCAACGACGGCCTCATGGTCCGTGCCACTGGCGATGTGCAGGATAACGCCGCGCTCGCTCAGCCACTCGATGGCGTCGAGAGCGCCCGGCACGGTCAGGGCCTCGGGCATGATCGCGCCCGAGCGGAGGGCCTCGCGGCGCTCCTCCACGCAGCGGGCGAGGTCTTCGAGGTACTGCGCCTTGTAGTCCTCGGCAGACCGGGGCCTGCCACCTCGACCGCGCACCTCGTCGGCAAGCATCGCCATCTGCTCGACTGTCTGCCGCCCGGTGGTGCGGGCGATCAGGTCATCGACCTCGCGCTCGATCTCTCCGCGCCCACCGGCTTCGGGCGTTTCACTGATGGCGCGCACCATCAGCGCAGCCATCACCTCCTGCCAGCCGCGGCGGATCAGGGAGATGGTGCCGTCGAAGTCAAAGAGCGCGTGGCGAACGCGCCCGCGCTCGATGCCCGGATTGAGCACCTCGATGGCGCTCCCCGGAAGAATCCCCTCCGGGGAGCGCTCATCTGCGCCGATCCGTCCGTCGTCTGTCATGTGGTCTCCCGGGGCCCTGCGGCGCTCATCCGAGGTCCATCTTGAACTCGGAGTACGTGCTGGTATCGAACCACTCCGACTCGTAGGCCCACGGCGCGCCCGCCTCTGAGTACGTGAGGCACTCCTCGTAGCACCGATCCAGCAGTTCGGGCAGGCCGTTGATCCCGGTGAAGACCTTCTCGCCCCGGTCCTCGCGGGTCACGTACTCCGCGGGGACATCGCGGGGCGGCGCGCCCGACTCGTAGGCCCCGTTGACCGCAACAGTCAGCGGCCTGGTCATCGCGATTGACGCGTTGAGCAGATCCTCCTCACCGCGCACGCAGCGAATGGCGTTGCGGAAGACCTCGTCATGCTCGCGCGCCTTGTCCCAGACGATCGTCTCGCTCGTACCGTCTGCGTATTCGATCTCCGCATCGCCGCGATGGTCCCACCACGCGGTGCCCTTCGTGCCCTCGAGGCGAATGAACGGTCCGCGGGTCTCCCAGCCGGCGAGTGTCACGTTGTAGATGATCTCCGTGCCTCCGGCGGTCTGAACGCGGATCGACGAGGTGTCTTCGCCCGGAATGGGGTGTGCGTGGTAAAGCTCGCCCCGGACTTTCACCGGCGTGTCCGCGTGTCCCCACGTCTGACTCGACCAGTACAACGCGTTGAACATGTAGTGTGCCAGGGCGTTGTTGGTAGGCCCGTCGAGCACGTATTCGCCGTCGATCATCATCTGACCGGCCCACGGGTTCCGCGCGTAGTAGCCGTCATCGCGCACCCACTCGGCCATCACGCTGATACGCTTGATGTCACCGAGCTTCCCGTCGCAGATCAGGCGCTTCAGTTCGCGGACGGTGTTCTTCGACTGGTTCTGAAAACCCACCGAACAGACGCGCCCCGTGCGTTCGGATGCCGCGATCATCGCGTCCACGTCCTGGACGGTGGCTGCGGGGGGCTTCTCCACCAGCACGTGGTAGCCCGCCTCCATCGCCTTGATCGATGCCTCGGCATGCGTCTGAATCGACAGCGGCAGGGCCACCAATTCGACGCGGTCCTTCTCCGCCTCCAGCATCTCCTCGTAGTCGAGGTAGATTTTGATACCGCGCTCCCGGTACTCCTCCATCGCCTCCGGATACTTGTGCGGACTGCGGATTACCACGCACTCGAAGGTCCCCATTCCCTCCTCGACCATATGCTCGATCGAGCGCTTGTGGCTCCCTGCAAAGTTACTGACACCGACGAGGCAGATCCCCACCGGTCCTGCTTTCCTGTCGCCAGACACAACGATCGCTCCCTCTCATGTCGGACGCATCTGCGCCCTCGTTGGGTTTCACTCACGAACGCCCGGGCGCCATTGCTCGGGCCTGAAATCCCGCTGATACCTCGGATACATCTTCATCAGCACATCCATCAGGTCCTCGCCTTCGATCTCACGGACATGCGCGTTGATCACGCGCGTCGCCTCACCGGGATTCTCCTCGTCCCAGGTCGGCTCCTTGCGCTCATCACGAAGAACCACGGGCGAGTCCAGCGTCAGCGGCTCCACCCGGTCAATGGCCTCAGCGGCCCTCGCCGCCCCCTCGCGGATCAATTCGCGCGCGCGCTCAGGCGCGGCGGTGAGCGCGGAGAAGAGGCTCGTCCCCTGCTTGACCGCGACCGTGACACAGCCAGGGCACAACTGCTCCATCTCCCGGCAGAGATGTTCATCGCCCGCCGCGAAGACGAACGGGACGCCGAAGTACCCCGCGATCAGCGCCTGCAGGCCGGTCTCGCCGACCTCGACGTCATTGAACGTCCACCGTCTGATCGCTCCGCTCATCGTGTGGGCGAGATTCGCCCCGTCGGTCGATGCCCGCGCGTGAGCGCCCACCGCGCCGGTTGCGTCGCAGGTCTCATCGAGAAAGGGCAGCCAGAAGGGGCGCTCGAGGCCGTGCATGTACACCGCGCGCGGATCGACCATCTCGTAGTCGAGCGTCGAACCGGCGCCGTGGCCGTCGTTGACGATGATGTCGTCAAAGCCTGCGATGGTCAGCCCGTCGATAGCCGCATTGACTTCACCGGTCAGCAGCCTGCTGATGCGCGCCCGCCGCTGTGTGTTCCATGGTCCTTCATCGTCGCGACTCTCCCACCGGGATACTCCCGCGACGCCCTCCAGGTCGGTCATCACGTAAAAGCGCATTTGCTACACCTCCCGCGTCCAGATCGGCCGCCACGCCGGATCGAACCCGTATTTCACATCGAGCACGTCCTTGATCGTCAGCCCCTCGATCTCCAGTGTGCGGCAGTCGATGATCCGCTTGCCGTCGGCCTGCTTCTCCGGGTCGAAGACCGGCTCCTCGTGCTCCTCACGGAAGAGCACCGGCGATTCGAGGGTCAGCGGCTCGACCCGGCCGATGCGCTCCATCGCAAGACGGGCTCCCTCCTCGACGATCTCACGCGCCCGTTCGGGGGCTGCCGTGAGCGCCGACAGACGACTGGTTCCAAGCTTCACCGCGGCACCGACACAGCCGGGCACCAGCGCCTGCATCTCTCGCACCGCCCACTCGTCGCCCGCGCAGAAGACGAACGGGACACCGTAGTATCCGGCGAGGAACGCCTGCAGCCCGGTCTCCCCCACGCTGATTCCGTTCAGCGAGTAATCACGCACTCCCGTGCTCATCGTGTGATGAAGGTTCCCCTCCGTCGTCCGGGCCTTCGCGTGGGTGCCGACGCTCGCGACCGCGTCACAGGTCTCGTCGAGGCCGGTGCAGTAGTTCGGGCGCTCGGTCCCGTGGAAGACCCGTATGCGGCGATCGAACAACTCCGGATTCATCGTCATCCCCGCGCCGTGGCCGTCGTTGACGATCACCTCGGAGGCTCCGCCGGCGAAGAAGCCCCGCGCCGCGGCATTGACCTCCTCGGTCAGCAGCCGGCTGAACTGCTCGCGCCTGAGCGCGGTCGCGGGGGTGTCGCCGTGGTGGCGCGGGTCCCACTGGCTGATCCCCGCCACGCCCTCAAGGTCAGTGACGATGTACACCTTCATCGTTCGCCTCCGAAATGCGAGCCTGTCCGGCGGACGTATCTTCGCCACGCGGCGCCAGAGTCCTCCAGAGCCTGCGCGCGCAGGCACATTCACGCAAAGCACGAATCCTCAGAGAGAGTGAGTTGCGTGGTGTCGCAGGAGGCGGGCGTCATGTACGAGAGCGTCGCGGATGTGCTAAACAGCCCGATGGTCACCCGGGGGCTGGGGGCGGTGGCGGGCATCATCGTGGTCGTCATCCTGATCCGGATTGCGCACCACTCGATCAACCGGTACATCCAGGACCCCGACATGCGCTACCGGGCCCGCAAATCCGCATCGACCGCCGGCTGGCTTCTGCTGTTCATGTACGTCGTGCTGTTGTTCAGTGATGCGCTCGGGCAGGTGGCGGTCGTTCTCGGTGTGGCCAGCGCGGGGATCGCATTTGCCCTTCAGGAGGTCATCGTGAGCCTCGCCGGATGGATCGCGATCACATTCGGGCACTTCTTCAACGTGGGCGATCGCGTGCAGCTTGGGGGCACGGTGGGCGATGTGATCGACGTCGGGATGCTACGCACCACGCTGATGGAATCAGGCGAGTGGGTCGCCGGCGACACTTACACGGGGAGAATCGTCCTTGTCGCGAACTCATTTGTCTTCAAGCAGGCGGTGTACAACTACTCCATGGACTTCCCGTTCCTATGGGATGAACTCAACGTCCCCGTCCGCTACGGGAGCGACCACCAATTCGTGGACGAGATACTCCTCGGCGTCGCCGAGGAGGTTACGGGTGAGTATACTCGCTACGCTGAAAAGCACTGGCAGAAGATGATCGGCCGCTACCGCATCGATCCTGCGAGCGTGGAGCCCGCCGTACTGCTCGCCCCCACCGACAACTGGGTGCAGTACACGCTGCGCTACGTCGTGGACTACAAGCACCGGCGCGTCACCCGCGACAGGCTCTTCCGGAAGATCCTGCAGCGGATCGAGCGGAGCGACGGACGGGTCCAGCTCGCCTCCGCAACCCACGAGATCGTCGGCCTGCCGGAGATCGATGTCACCGTGCGGCGGGAGCAGTAGCCGCGAGGTCCCCGAGAAGCATGCTCGCCGCCTCCATGAACCGCCCCTCCGCTCCCTTCGCGACGCGGGCGCTGCGGGCCAGCCATGTCTCGTAGCCGCCCTCATCGAGGCCGCGGTCGGTCGGCACGTAGCCGATCCAGTCATTCGCAAGCTCGATCGTCATCGTGCGGGCGAAGGGCGACAGCCGCTTCGTGTTGATCCCGAACTCCACGAAGAACTCGCCGGGAAAGCCCACCATCGCCATGTCGCCGATCCGCAGCGCCTGGACTTCGGTCTCCATCTCCAGCGGCCACTCATCGATCGCCGCGCGCTCTTCGGCGTATGTTTCCGCGTACTGAGGCCACTTGTCCGCGATCTGCTCGACCGCGCTCTGTCCGCCAGCGACCCTGCGCCGCTCCTCCTCCGCTGCGGTCCTCCGGCGGTAGGTCGGCGTCGCGAGCGCCGCGTCCACGGTCAGATCCCGAGTGCGTTCATCAAGTTGGCTCCAGGTTTTCCAGCACTCCGCGGCGAGAGCGTTGCCCACTCGGTCCACGCGGTAGTTCGGGGAGGGACGCGCGGGCTCGACCGGCGGCTTCGAGCGATCCACGTTGTTCGTATCGCCGCAGCAGCCGTTCGCCATGATCGCGACGAACTCGCTGCCCGCCATCCGTTGCAGCGCTTCTGCGAAGGCGCCGAAGTAGTCGGCGGAGATCACGTTGCCCGCGCCGCCGACGTAATGCAGCGAGTAGTTCGCGATGGCCGCGATTGGTGTTCCTTCGGGGGTCTCGGCGACCAGCAGCGCGACCTCGGGATCCGTCGGCCCCGCCGGGCGCACAAGCTCCTTGCTCGCGACAGGCGGGTTCATCTGCACCGAGCCATCGGTCATCCACCAGCGCCGGTTGTGGGTCTCCTCCGGGCATGAGCCGCTTGTGTGCCCGATCACCGCCGGTTGCAGGCGATTGTGCGCGAGCTTCACCGCGTCGCCGATGCGCTGCAGCGCCCACGCGACGTACTCCTCCTCAGCGGGCACCTCGAACATGCTGTATGTCGCCGGGCCGTAGTGCGTATGCGTGCAGGACATCATCATGCACTCGGATGCGATGCCGGTGAGTTCCTGCGCGCGAGCCTTCGCAACCGCGAACTGCTCCCGGACGAGCACGATCAGGTCATTCTGCACGTACGCCACCGAGCGCTCGCCGTCATCGAACACGACGGCTTTGCTCATCAGAGGATAGCTCACATCGTCCGCGTAGCGCGGCGATAGTGAGCCCGCCAGCACCGATCCCAGCGGCGGTGTGATATCCACCTGAGCGGCACCAACCCGCAGTTCGCCCATCGCGATCCGTCCCTTCATCCACCGATTCGTCCTGTTCAGCGGTCCAGGACGCCGTCTGGCAGCAGTTCTTCGCCGAATGAGCGTGACGACCTGCAGGTGCGCGGAAGTGCCTCGGAGAAATGCACATCGGTCGTCCCTGCCCACCATGAGGTGATCCTGTGGCCGCGTCGTCGGACGATTCATTCGGAAGCCGCCTCCTGCGCGCGATGAAGCATCCCGTGTCGCTCGTGTCGGCGATTGGCGCCGTGATCGCGGGCGTCTTCGTGCCTGTGTTCGTGATCCCTTTCGCGCTGATCTGGCTGGTCTCAGTCGGCGTGCTGTCACGCGAGCGCGCCGCAACGCGAGGTTTGCCCGAGATCAGCCACCTGCCACCGAGCATTCAGGCGGACCTGCTGGGAGTCACGACGGCGCTCGATCAGCTTCGCGAGGCGATCCGCACGGTGCCGTCCGAGCAGCGGCCGATGTTCGACGGCATCGAGCGAGAGGCTGAGGAGGTGCGTGTGTCGGTGCTCGAACTCGGCGTGAATGCCGGCGCGCTGCACAGGCACCTCGAGACGACACGCCCGGTGCCCGGTGCGAGCCCGCCGGAGGCTGAAGCGGAGCGCCGGGAGAGGTTGCTCGGCCGCCTTCAGCGCTATCGTGAGACCCTCCAGTCGCTGGAAGAGACCTCGAGAGAACTGGCCGATCGTGCCGTTGACCTCGCGGCGGGAGCGCCGATGACGTATGATGTGATCGACGAGCGATCACCCGAGCGAAAGATCACGGAGATGAAGGCGAGCATGGCCGCGCTCGAAGAGGTCATGCCGGTCGATACTGAGAACATCTGACGGCCGGGCATCGGCAGGCCGCGCGCCCGTGAGCATTGCACGCAGACCGGGCACCTCGCCCGGATCAACACGGAGGTGACGTCGCATGTGGCAGCGCATCAAGGCAGTCTTCCGCTCGATGTTTGGTTGGATGATCCGAGGGATGGAGAACCCGGAGATGCTCCTGCGCCAGTACATCGACGACATGCGCAGCACCATGCCGAGGCTCAACGCGCAGGTCGCCGAGGTCGTCAAGCACGAAAAGCAGCTTGAGATGGACGTGGAGCGCAGGCGCCAGCAGGTGGCCGACCTCGAGCCGAAGGTCGAGATGGCGGTGAAGCTCGGCGAAGAGAAGAAGGACCTCGCCAAGCGCCTGATCGGCTCGCTGCAGATGGCGAAGGCCGAACTGGCCGACCTCGAGGCGGAGCTTGAGCGCGCGAAGCAGAACTCCGATCACATGATGCGCCAGCGCGCGGCGTACGAGTCGCGGATCAAGCGGCAGATTGAGGAGGCCAAGCGCCAGCTTTCGCGCGCGAAGCGCGCGGACGTGGAGAAGCAGATCGCCTCGACGATGGCCTCGTTCGAGGTCGGAGATCAGTCCGACACGCTCGAGCGCATGACGGAGAAGATCGACGAGGACCTCGCCCGCGCCCAGGCCCGGCAGCAGGTCGCGTCACAGACGATGGACGCGCAGATGGCGGAGCTGGAGCTGGATGTCGTCGATCAGGAGGCCGAACTCGCCTACGTGGAGTATCAGCGGCAGCTTGGGCTGATCCCCGAGGAGGAGGCCGAACGGACGATGGAGACCGTCGCGGCCGAGGGCTCCCAGGAGCACATCACGGAGGCTGTGACTGAAGCCGAGATGCGAGATCTCGAAGCCCGCATCGACGCCGAGCAGACAGAGACCGAGCAGCAGGGGTGATCTCAGCGCAGATGGCCGCGAACACAGCTCCCTCAGCCGGGCCCGCGTGGGCCGATGAGGTCCGCGCCGCATTCACCAGCGGTGCGGCCTCGGTGTTCCTGCTGCACGGAGTGCGCGATCTCGTGCGTTTCGCCGGGCAGTACTATCCCCTTCCCGAGTTCATCCATCGCGCGTTCTGCGGGAACAAACACGCGGTGTTCTACGACATCGGCAAGGGTATCACCTTCCCGACTCCCGAGGACGAGAAGGAGTTCAAGGCATTCCTCGACGTGCGGGCCGCTCGCGGTGAACCGACCCTGTCGATGCGCGACAGCTATCAGCCGTCGCTCGCGATCCCGGTGCTTCAGGATTACCTGATGAGTCGGAGCCGCGTCGCGCTGATCATAGACTTCGTGGACAAGGTCTTCCCGCAGCAGGAGGGCCGCTTCATGAGCGCCGACGAGCGCCGCCTGCTCGCGACCGTGCGCTCACTGGCCACCGACCCCCGCCTGATGCGGCGCAACTCGTTCGTCATGATGATCGCCGAATCGCTCGCCGACGTCCACGAGGACCTCTACTCCCGCGGCGGCGGCACCGCGCTGATTGACATCCCGCTGCCTGACGAGCCCGGTCGGCTGGCGTACATCGAGCACCTGCTCGACACCGTGCAGCAGAACGGCGCCCCGCCCGCCGACAGCAGCGATCTGGCGGTCTCCCGCGAGGTCCTCGCGCAGGTCAGCAACGGGATGACGCTCCAGCAGATCGCCGCGATGGTTCGCTCTGCTCACGCCGAGGGCAGGCCACTTGGCCTCGCGGAGGTCGGCTCACACAAGCGTGACGCGATTGAGGCGGAGATAGGCAACCTCGTCGAGTTCACATCATCGCCCTTCGGCCTCGATGCCGTCGCGGGTGTCGACAAGCAGAAGCAGCTTCTCCTCGACACGGTCCGCGCGCTCCGCGAGGGCCGCCGCGGTCTCGTCCCCAAGGGCATACTTCTGCTGGGCCCGCCCGGGACCGGCAAGACCTTCACGATGCAGTGCTTCGCGCGCGACATCGGGATCCCGTTCGTCGAGCTGCGCAACGTCTTCAGCAAGTACGTCGGCTCCACCGAGGCGAACCTCGAGAAACTCTTCCACTACCTCGAGGCCCTCGCACCGATCTTCGTGTTCATCGACGAGTTCGACCAGAGCTACGGCCGGCGCGTCGCGTCAGACAGCGATTCGGGCGTCTCCCGGCGGGTCTTCGGGATGTTCAACAACTTCCTCTCCAATGACGCGCACCAGGGGAAGATCATCTTCGGCGCGGCCACCAACCGCCCGGACCTGATCGACCAGTCCACGATGCGCGCGGGCCGCTTTGATATGAAGATCCCCTTCCTCCTCCCTGACGAGGAGGCGCGTGAGGCGATCGTCAAGGTGAGCTTCCGCAACCTGAAGGTCGAGTTCGAAGACGCGGACTTCGGCTCGATCGCAGCCAAGACCGCCGGCTACTCGGGCGCTGACCTGCGCGAGCTTGTGCGCATCGCCCAGCGCCGCGCGTTCCAGGAGGGGCATGATGAGGTGCGCGTCGATGACCTCACCTTCGCGGTTGAGGACTACATTCCGCCGGGCGTCTCCCGCGCCGACGACATCCGGATGATGGAGCTGATGGCGGTCGCCTACACGACCTCCCGCTCACTGCTGCCCGAGCACTACGTAAGCGCGCTCGAATCCGGCAGAGTGCACGAGGATATGCGCGACCTCGAGTACCGCCTGGGGTGGTGACGCGAAGAAGAGCGCTCAGGACGCACAGCGGCACCCGGAGCGCTCTTCGCTGGAGATCTGCGTTCTACTGCCCGACGACTGCCTCCGGTCGCTACATCGCCCCCATGTAGTCGATCGCATCGTCTCCGTACTCAGTCGAGAGGTCTGCGTAGAGCGACAGCAGCGCCTCCACGCCGATGATCCCGGCTCGCAGCTTCGCCATCGCGTCCGAGGAAAGCTGCACCATCCCCTCGGATACCGCGGTGTGCCGCATCGCCTGCTCGTCAACATCGCCGAGTACCATCTCCTTGAGCTGCGGTGTCATCCGCATCAGCTCGAAGAGCCCGACTCGGCCGGAGAAGCCCGTCCCCCTGCAGCGGTCGCAGCCCTCTCCCTCAGCCACCGCAGAGATCCGGTGTTCCGTCAGGCGCTTGAGCAGCACCGGCGCCTCGCTCAGAGCCTCCTCGACACTCCGCGACACCTTGCAGTCGGGGCAGACGCGGCGCGCGAGGCGCTGCGCCAGCACCGCGCGCAGGCCCGAAGACACCAGGTAGGACTCCACGTCCATCTGCAGCATTCGCGTCGCGGCCGCGGGCGCGTCATTGGCGTGCATGCTCGTGAGCACCAGGTGACCGGTCAGCGCGGCCTGAAAGGCCGCCTCAATCGTCTCAATGTCACGCGCCTCCCCCACCATGATCACGTCCGGATCCTGCCTCAGCATGGCCCGAACATGCTCGGCGAAGCCCACGCCGATATCCGGCCGTGCGAACGACTGGTTGATGCCGTCGAGCTGGTACTCGATCGGGTCCTCAACCGTCTCGATGCTCACCGCGCGCTGGCGCAGATAGTGCAGCGCCGAGTAGAGCGTGGTGCTCTTGCCCGAGCCGGTGCCGCCGACGATTGCGACCAGCCCGCGGGAGGCATTCAGAAGCGCCTCCATCTGCTGCTGCAGCGGGCCGGACATTCCAAGCTGCTCAAATGTGATGTAGAGCCGGTTCTTGTCCAGCAGGCGCATCACGATGTTCTCACCGTGCGCGGTTGGGCGCAGCGCTGAACGCACGTCGATCCGCCGCCCCGCCGCCTGCGTGGTGAAGCGCCCGTCCTGCGGCTTGCGCGCCTCGCCGATGTCCATCCCTGCCATGATCTTCAGTCGTGAGACCAGCGCGTCCTTGATTGTGCCGGGCAGCGAGTTGGGCGACCCCAGCACACCATCGATGCGGTAACGCACCCGCAGCCCGTCGCGGGCCGACTCAATGTGAATGTCACTCGCGCCCTGCTTCACGCCCTGTGTGATGAGTGTGCTGGCAAGCTGCACCACCGCGGGAGCGTCCGAGAGGTCCGCGATCTTGTCCACGCCCTCGCTCAGACCCTCTGCTCGCCCCGCCACGCTCTCGTTCAGCTCAATGATGTCATCGCCGGTCCAGTAGGTGTCCATCGCCCACGCGATCTCAGGATCGGCAACGCGCAGCGGCTGAACCTTGTAGCCCGTCTGCCGACGAATCTCGTCGATGGCCGTCACGTTGTCAGGGTCGCTCATCGCGACCTCGAGCGTATCCTGGTGGACTGCCACCGGAAATGCGCGCAGCCGCCGACCGACGCTCGGCTCGATGATGTTCGTCACCTGCGGGTCGATGTCGCGGTCTCGCAGCGTGGCGAGGTCGGCGGCCTCACCGCCTGTCGCCTCACGCACCTGGTCGCTCGAGAGATAGCCACGCTCAATCGCGAGATCCAGCGCGGACATCTCCTCGCGCATGCCCTCCTGGTAGACCTCGCGGGCCTGCTCGGTGCTGATGGCCTTCTGACGCAGGAGTATCTTGAGTATGTTCTGCTCGCGTTCCCAGTCTATCATGGCCATTCTCCGGTCGTGATTACGATGCTAAGCTGCAGTTTCGCCTTTGACATCCGACGTTCCTCCAGTTCATCCGGCGCTCTTCATGTCTTGTCGAGTGTGATCGGTTCATTCCCACCATGTGGAGGCGGGGCGGGCAGGCGCGTCGAATGTCCCGTCCGCCTGGCCGGGAGAACCCCCGGCGCGCATCATCCTGCGCCGCCTGGCGATCCTGAAGACAGCAGCGCATCCGAGGTGACCGAGTATGATTCACGCGGGCTTCTACGTTGCCGACATCACACCGCCGGTGGGGGCGTCGATCCCGGGCGGCTTCGCGCCACGGGCGGCAGAGGCTGTTCACGACCCTCTCCGCGTGCGCGCGGGCGTCTTTGCCACCGACGATGGGGCCCTCGCGTTTGTCGGCGTCGATGCCGTCTCTCTGAAGACCGAGGACATGGCGCGGGCGCGGGAGATGGCCGCGGCCCTCTCCCCCGTCCCGGCCGCAAACATCATCATCGCCGCCAGCCACACGCACACCGGCGGGCCCGCTAACGACGTCCTCGGGACCGCCTCCGAAGACCACCACCGCCGCCAGATCGTCAACCAGATCGCCAGCGCGGTCGCCGAGGCCGCGCGCAGGGCGGTCCCCGCTGAGATAGCCTGGGCCTCGGGGACCGCCCATGAGCTTGCGTGGAACCGGCGCTGGATCCTCGCCGACGGCTCGCAGGCCACGCACTCTGATCCGGCGGACGACGATGTGATCGAGCGCGCGGGACCGAGCGACCCGGAAGTGCTGCTGCTCGCCGCGCGCGACCTCGCCGGTCGGCCGCTCGGCCTCGTCGGCAACTTCACCTGCCACGTGACCATCATGGGCGGATCACACTTCTCCGCCGACTATCCCGGTGCGTGGAGTGACATGATGCAGACCGCCACCGGCGCCCCGCTGGTCTTCCTCAACGGCGCCATGGGCGATCTGACGCAGGTGAACAGGGAAGCCGGCTTCGACCGACCGCAGAAGGGCGACGAGGGCGTGCAGCGCTTCGCCCGCAAACTCACCGGAGAGTCGCTCAAGCTCCTCGCCGAGATGGAGTTCAGCGGCGAGGCGGCGATCGCGACCGCGGGAGAGACGCTCGGGCTTGACTTCCGAACTCCGACCGAGGAGCAGCTTGAGCGCGATCGACAGACCATCGCCGCGGTGGCGGAAGACGACTACTCCCGCGAGGCTGTCTTCGCCCGTGAGCGGGTGCTGCTCGCCGAGCACATCGCTGCGGTCGGCCGGGAGCCCTGCCCGGTTACCTGCGCCCGAATCGCCGGCGACGGTGGCGAGCTGGCGATCGCATCGGGCGCCGGGCAGATGTTCTGCGAGTTCGGCCTCGACTGCAAGGCGCGCAGCCCGTTCGAACACACGATGTACGTCTCGCTCGCGAACGGGAACGTCGGCTACGTCCCCACGCCCGCGGCCATCGCCGGCGGCGGCTACGAGCCGACGCTCTGCCGGGGCAGTAAGCTTGTGCCGGAGGCGGGCGGGCTCATCGTGGATGCGCAGGTGCGGCTGCTTGAGGCGCTGCGCTGAAGGCCACCGATGAGCGAGGCGAAAGAGCGGGCCGGCGACGAATCGCCGGCCCGCTCGCGTTTGTGTGCGCGTCAACTCACGCTCAGTAAACCAGGAGCGCGTTGATGTCCTTAAGCTGCGGTGTCGACTTCACATGGCCGTCGGCGTACGCCACGTTCATCTGCAGATTGTGGCGGTAGCGCATGACGCCGACGTTCCCGCTTGCGTCCATCGGCCGCGGGGTATCATCGTTGTAGAAGCCAACGTTCGACTTATTCCCCACGTAGCCGGTGCGCGTCTCGAACACGATGATCGTCTCCGCCGGACGCTCGAACTGAGCGAGCTTGCGCCCGGAGGACGGGAACGGCGCGGGCCTGACGCGGTCGTCACCGCTCATGTCGCGGACGACGCTGTAGCTGGCGACCATCGTCTGGCGGTAGACGCCCCGGCCGGCAGGGAACTCACTGCGCGTCCCGCTGCCGTGGCCGTTCCAGGTGAACTCCTCGCTCGGGCAGATGTACACCTGCTCGTTGTTGATGTATGGATAGATGGTGTCGTAGGTCGCGCTGGCGCGACGCAGGCTACTTCCGTGATTCACCTCGTAAGGGGCCAGACGCTCGTCGTAGTCCTGGGCGTACATCATGTGGGCCAGTCCGATCTGCTTGAGGTTACTCATGCAGCTCGACTGGCGCGCCTTCTCACGGGCACGGGCAAAGACCGGGAACAGGATCGCCGCCAGGATCGCAATGATCGCGATCACGACCAGCAACTCGATCAGGGTGAAACCTTTGCGCCTCATCTGCAGACACCTCCGTCTCGGAATGGTTCGCCGCAAGCATATTGCCCGGTCCGAGGCGAAGAGACCTCCCGCCTTACGCACATTTTTTTAAGAATTCCCGGACGTCCGGGGTCCAGCATCCGTGAAGCCGCTTCGAAACGGCCATCATACGGCGGAAGACGGGGAAGAGTGGATGCGGGGAGGCAGCAAATGGAGAGTTGCGGGGAGAGAGCGTCGCCCCCCGTCGCCGCAGTCAGAAGAGCGGGAGCGCCCGGGATCGGCGCTCCCGCTCGGATCCTTCACTCAGCCATCGCGGAGTGCGCGGCACGCTCCGCGATGGGTTTTCGCGAGATCAGTACGGCTTAAGCGCGTTGATGTCCTTGAGCTGCGGGATTGACTTTACATGTCCGTCGGCGTACGCCACATTCATCTGCAGGTTGTGCCGGTAGCGCATGACGCCCACGTTGCCGCTTGCGTCCATTGGGCGAGGAGTGTCGTCGTCGTAGAACCCCACGCCAGCCTTGTTCCCCACGTAGCCGGTGCGTGTCTCGAACACGATGATCGTCTCCGCCGGACGCTCGAACTGAGCGAGCTTGCGCCCGGACCCTGGGAAGGGAGCCGGGCTGACGCGGTCTACACCGCTCATGTCTCGGACGACGCTGTAGCTGGCGACCATAGTCTGGCGGAATACGCCCCGGCCGGCGGGGAATTCACCACGGGTGTATGGAGCGCTGCTGTGCCCATTCCAGGTGAACTCCTCGCTCGGGCAGATGTAGACGTCCTGGTTGTTGATGTACGGATGAATGGTGTCGTAGGTCGCGCTGGCGCGACGATAGGTGCTTCCGTGCGCCACCTCGTATGGGGCCAGACGCTCGTCGTAGTCCTGGGCGTACATCATGTGCGCCAGTCCGATCTGCTTGAGGTTGCTCATGCAGCTCGATTGGCGTGCCTTCTCGCGGGCACGCGCGAAGACGGGGAACAGGATGGCCGCCAGGATCGCAATGATCGCGATCACCACCAGCAGTTCGATCAGGGTGAAGCCCTTTCGCGCCATGACAGACACCTCCTTATAGTGCACAACTATTGGATATTTCCCTATTTCATAACACACACCTCTCTTCACCAGCAAAAACTTCGCGGGTACGGGACATATCATGCGGGTGGTTCATGCGATGCTCGGGGCTCAGAACCCAGTCGGCCCCGCCGGGTCGGCGGGGCCGTGCGTGGGCGCAGATGCGCTCGCGGCTCAGTTCGGGTCGAGATGCCGGTACCAGTACGCACTGTTACGGTTGTATTCGAGCCAGTTGACGGACTTCACGTGCCCGTCAGCGAACACGACATTCGCCTGACCGTTGTGCCACGGGTAGAGCCCGTACGTCCTGGCGGGGGAGTCCGGATCGGTCTGAGTGTGGTTGTAGATGTACCAGGCTCGCCCGGTGTCTCCGGCGAGGATCTTCTGCGTCGGGAACATGATCTGCGACTTCTTCAGGAATGTGCTGTCGGTGGAGTTCGGCGGAGGGGCGAGGCCCACCAGCCGCCGGTTGGGCGCATAGCGCCGGTCATCTGCGCTGGGGCAGTACCAGATCTGATCGTTCATCAGATACGGGTGGAGGGTCTCGTACGAGTAGTTGGCATACGGGCTTGCCTGCATCGCCGTCATCGGGTACATCTCGTCATAGTCCTGTACGTACATCTCGAACGCGAGACCGATCTGTTTGAGATTCGACTGGCAGTTGGCCTGCCTCGCCTTCTCCCGTGCCCTCGCGAAGACCGGGAAGAGAATGGCCGCGAGGATCGCTATGATGGCGATCACGACCAGCAGTTCGATGAGCGTAAAACCTGACCGTCTCATTACATCATCCTGCCTTTCGCACGTCCAGTATTGACCCGGCGTGATGAGGTCCGTCACGTCGTGCAACACAGCGTGCGATCGGCCTCCGGTCCCCGGAGGCCGATCGCACATCTCCACCGTCGCCGCTGCCCCG
>JBMNNW010000196.1:0-3742 GCA_050942735.1 Armatimonadota bacterium | reverse complement strand
CCGCAGCTTCGGCGACCGCTCCCCCGCCGGAGCCGGGCATCAACGCGAGCGTCCCCACCCGGCGCTCGGTCTCCCCCACGACCGTCAGGCGGGCGGGGGCAAGCGCCCTGCGGATCCGTCCGATCAGCACATCCACCGGCGGGCTGTCGGGAACATTCCCCACCGCCCCCAGCCCCACCTCGCACTCCTCAAGAAGTGGCGCGATCATCTCAACGCCGAGCGCCGCCGCGAGGGCCGCCGCGGTGCCGACCCGGGGAGCGGCGTCGAGGTTCGTGTGCGCCGCGTAGACGGCGGTGCCGTCGTCCAGCAGCCGCATGAGGAGGCGACCGAGCGGCCGATCCGTGCGCACCGCGCGCATCGGGCTGAAGATCAGCGGGTGGTGGCTGACGATGAGGTCCGCGCCCAGCCGCGCGGCCTCATCCGCGACGTCGGGCGTCACTTCGAGGCAGATCAGCACACCCCGGCAGCGGTCATCCGCCGCGCCGATCAGCAGCCCGACGTTGTCCCACTCCTGCGCGGTCGAGGGGGGCGCGACCGCCTCGATCTCAGCGATGACGTCTGCAACGATCATCGTCACTCTCCTGGTCGAGCATTCGTTAGCACTCTCGCGTCGCGAGTGCTAACATCCGATCCGCGGACTTGACTCGGCGGTACCAACAAGGTATACTTTCCTCAGATACCTTCAAGCGACCCCGGGAGGCGTTCAGCCCATGCCCACGTATGACTACAAGTGTGAGAAGTGCGGAAACGTCTTCGAGATCATGCACGGTTTCGACGACACCCCGCCGAACACCTGTCACGCCGACTCCTGTGACGGGACGCTGCGGCGCATCTTCAGCCCCCCGACGATCATCTTCAAGGGCAGCGGCTGGCATGTGACGGACTACGGCCGTGGCAGCAACGGCGACGGCGTCAGCCAGGCCCGCGAGAAGGCCGAGGAGACCGTCGAGACGGGCAGCAGCGACTGACAGAGGCGCTCCCGCGAACGAAGCACTCCGCCGGTCGCGGCCGCAGGGTCGCGACCGTTCGGCGTGTACGCACTCCCGCTCACGGATGGATGATCACCTTGATCGCGCCGGTGCGGTGCTTGTTGGCGGCCACCTCGAATGCCGCCACCGCCTCGCTGAGCGGGAAGGTGTGCGTGATCATCGGCTCGACCACGATCTCCCCCGAGGCCAGAAGCTCGAGCCCGCGCGCAAAGTCCTCGGGAAGATTGTTGCTCGAGGTGGTCACGGTGCGCTCTCCCGCCAGCGACGCCGGATCGAGCCGCAGCCCCTCCGCCGCACCCGCCATCAGCATCAGCGTTCCGCCCGGCGCAAGCATCCCCAGCGCGGCCTGCTGGAGTGCGAGGTCGCCGGTGCTGTCGAAGATCACGTTCACGCCCCCGCTCCCCGCGGCGCTCGCCAGTTCCGACGCAACTTCCTCCGCACTGCCGCCTCGGCCGTCGATCGCGGCCGCGACGCCCAGCTGCCGCGCGCAATCGAGCGCCGCGTCGTAGACGTCGGTGGTCACGACGCTCGCCGCACCCCACACTCGCGCCGCCTGGGCCAGCAGCATCCCGATCGGCCCCGCCCCCAGCACCGCCACCGCGTCGCCGTCCCGCACCCCCGACCGCCCGATCGCGTGCATGGCCACGCCGAGGCCGTCGAGGAAGGTCGCCTGGTCGAAGGTCATGCGATCGAGAAGCTCATACACGTTCTCCCGCCACACCGGCATCAGCTCGGCCATGCCCCCCGGGTTGAACGCGCGGTCCTCCCAGCCCGCTCCGTGTCCGAGGTGCTCGGTCTGCCGGCAGAGTTGACTGTCACCGCGCCTGCACTCAGGGCAGTCGCCGCAGGTCCGGAAGGCCAGCAGGCCCGCGCGCACGGTCCGCCCGTCGATCTCCACCACGCCTGAGACCTCATGCCCGAGCACCATGTTCGGCGGGTTCGGCTTCTCGTACCCCAGGGTATGCTTCGCCCACGGGTTCTCCCCCGCGAGGTAGCGCAGATCGCTGCCGCATATCCCGCAGGCCGCCACACGGCAGAGCTCCTCTCCGGGCGCGACCTCAGGGACGGGCACGTGCCGCACATGGAGTTCCCCAGGGCCCTCCAGCACCGCGGCAAGCATCTGTGTCATCAGGTCATCTCCTCGCGTCACAGACATCAGGGGCACGAAAAAGAGGGCCGACGCCAACTCGGCCCTGCTCAGTTCTCCACGTTCGTGAGGCGTCACTGCCCGGCGGCCGCACCGTCCTCCGCGGGGGGCGGGGCAAGCAGCTTCACTATCCCGGGAAGCAGGTCCGGGTATCTCTCGGTCAACATGCCGGTGATCTCGCGGGAAAGCTGCGGGTAGCGCTCGGAGATCAGGCGCGCGACGTCCACCACCAGCTCGGGGTGCCTGACGAGAAGCTCTCGCTGCACCTCACGCAGCAGCGTTGGATGCCGCTCGCGCAGGAGTGTCAGCACATCGTCGAGCAGCTCCCGATGCTGCTCGCGAATCAGCCGCTCCGCGGTTGATGCCGGATCGCCCCCACCGGCATTGCGCATCGCCTCGATCAGCTCCGGGTAGTCCCGCGCCACCAACTCCGCGATCTCCCTGCGCACCTGCGGATAGCGCTCATTGATCGCCTGCTGCAGGATCCGCTGGAGTTCGCCCGAAAGCCGCGGGTACTCCCACGCGATCAGGCTCTGCAACTCGCGTTCGAGCACGGTGAAGACCCCGGGCTGATGGCTCTGCAGCAGCGTCATCAACTCGGTCGTCAACTCGGGATAGCCGTTGCGGATGAAGCGCATCATTCGTGTGCGCTGGTCCTCGGTTGAGGAGGCAAGCAGCGACATGAGGTCCAGCTCGGTGGGGGGCGTGTCCTCGGCGGCGACGGCCACCTGCTCCTGAGCGGCCTCTCCGGCATCGGCCTCGCCCGGAGCCGGGTCGGGAGCGGTGTCCGCCACCAGCATGGCGGGCAGCAGGCAGGCTGCAAGTACGAGCAGGATTCTACGCATCAGGGGAGCTGATTCTCACTCTCTATCAGGGCTCGTCGCATCGCGTCGGTGAAGCTGAACCCGAAGGCGCCGATCTCACCGTCCTCCTCTGCGAGGCGCGGACCGAACTCGGAGGACGGGGTGTCCGTGACAAGGGCCAGCAGGGTTGACGAACTCTCGATCATGTTCTGCGCGATGAACTGATCGAGCACCATCCCCGCGACCACCCCCGCCGCCAGCTCTCTCTCCAGCGCAGACGGTCCGGCCGGAGCGAGCACGGGCTCAGGTTCGATGGTGGTGCGCGGAGCCATCGCAGTCATGACCGACCGGTCGCCGTCACTGAGCATGGGACCTGACTGCGCGGGGCAGGATGCGTCCGACGGCGGGGCCCACGCCAGTTGCGGCCCGGAGGTGCGGGCGACGACGGCCGGCTCGGGCGCCTCGGTGGTGGGCTGCGGCGTCGGGGCGGGCCGTGACGATGCCGCCGATGCCGCTGCCACGCGCGCGGCGGGCGCTGCGCGCCGCGACGCGGGCCGTTGCGCTGCGCGTACCTGAGACTCGCTCGCAGTCACGGAGGCTTCCGGCGCCCCGGCATCGTCGTCGGCCCCGAGCAGTTCGGTGCGAGCCACGACGCCTGGCTCCTCGGACTCGCGCACCGGGCTCTCAGCGATCACGGCGGGGCCTGCGTCCGGTGGCGCGAGCGCGTGACCGGCGTCCTCCCGCGGCGCGTGCCACGGGGTGAAGACCGCCAGGAGCACCGCGGCGGCCGCCGCGACTGCGGC
>JBMNNW010000057.1:0-31179 GCA_050942735.1 Armatimonadota bacterium | reverse complement strand
TGCCAGATGCTCGGCCCTGCGCCGCGCGCGATCTCCGCGGCCGCCTCTCGCTGGATTCCCGCGAGCAGGCCCTCGGGAACCACCGGCGCCGGCATCGCGCGCAGGAGGCGACGAGCTGAGGCGATCGCGTCATACTGTGCCCTGCACTCTTCGCAACTCGCCAGGTGCTTACGCACCGCGCGCGCCTCGTCGGGGCTGAGACGCCCGTCCACGAGCGCGCTGAGTTGCTCCTCAAACGCCGGGTTGTCGTGCTTCATCTCGCTCTCCCGGTTTCTTCATCTACGACCGTGCTCCCCCCGTGCTCACGGCCCAGCGTGAGCCTGCCATCCTCGTACTGCCGCCACTTCTCCGCGAACTGCTTCCGAGCTCTCGCCAGCCGCGACTTGAGCGTGCCGAGCGGGCACTCAAGCGCCGCCGCGGCCTCCTCGTAGTCAAGCTGCTGAAGGTCCACCAGCGTCAATGCCGCGCGGTGCTTCGGGCTGAGCATGGAGACGATCGCGTGGACCGCCCTCTGCACCTCCGCCCGCTCCGCCAGCACATGCGGGCTGCGCGTCTCATCGGGCACCGACCGTGAGACCGAGCCATCGTCCGTCTGAATGTCCTCGTCGAGCGACGGCCCCTCGACATCCGACCGCCGCTTGCGCCGGCGAAGTTCGTTGATGCACGCGTTGACCGCGATGCGGTAGAGCCAGGTGCGGAAGCTCGCGTCGCCGTGGAACTGAAACTTGCGCAACGCTCGCAGCGCTCGCAGGAAGATATCCTGCGTCAGGTCCGCTGCATCGTCCGGCCCGCACATCCGGTAGACGATCCCGTACACGTTCGAATGATAGCGTTCGGCCAGCTCCCCGAAGGCCTCTGCATTCCCGGTTTGCGCGGCTTCGACGAGGGCGTGATCCGCCCTGTCAACTCCGCTGCGATCGGCATTTCCGGCCTTCACCGGGAGTTCCTCACTATCAACAAACGCCTGGCTGCCCATAAGGTTCCGTCACTTTGTATTAAGACGTAGTCTCCCTCGGTGTCCGAGTCCCCCGGCGTCCGGTGTCAGCCCAGCGGCATGACCCGGATGAGGCGGTACAACTCCGCCGCGATCAGTTCCTGACCCTCGATCGTCGGGTGCACACCGTCGTAGCGGCTGATGAGCCCCGCGATGCAGGTCAGATCGGCGGCGGCGTCGGTGGCGCCCTCAAACTCCGCCCGAACGGCCTCGGCCATGAACGCCTGCTGCAGGTCGCACAACACCAGCGCGCGCTCCTCAGTGACCTCGCGCACGACCTCGTCGTACTCCAGCAGCGCGTTGTTGCATCCGCCCCACGGCTCGTAGAAGTCAACCTCCTGCGAGTACACGTGGAACTGATCGATGATCGGCGTGGGCGTGCAGACAATGATCTCCGTGCAGATCTCCTGAATGCGGTCGATCATCGTGCGCAGATTCGCCCGGAAGTCGTCAAGCTCGACACGCTTCTCCGGCTCGTAGCGGACGTCATTGCACGCGAACTCCACCACCGTCAACGCGGGGTTGTGCGCGATGACGTCCTCCTGGATGCGCGCCAGGCCCTCGACGGTATTCTCACCGGGGACGCCGGAGTTGATGATCGTAACGTGCGTCTGCTCCTGCTTGAGCTTGCGGTTGAGCCGGCGCTCGAGGACCGCCGGGTATGTGTCACTCTCCGGCACGTAGGGATATCCGCGGGTGATCGAGGTGCCGAAGCATACGATCGTAGGTCGCCTCAGGATGTGCTCCTCAGTCGCCAATGTGAGCCTCCCTCGCGGCCTGCTGCACTGCGCGGTCAACGTCATCGAGCACAAGTGTCAACTCGTGAAAGCCGATCGTGCGGATGGCCTTGAGAAGGTCGCCCGGCGGCGCCACGACGATCAGATTGCCGCCCCTCAGTCGGAGGCGCCCGAGCACCGCGAGTATCTCCGCCAGTGCCCGCTCGTGTACGCTTCCGGCCTCGCGCAGATCAACGACCATCCACCGATCGCCCCCCTCCACGAGGTTGTGCAGCAGGCCACACAGACGGTCGAGGCCGCAGGCACCGCAATCCACGTCGCCATGCACTTCGACCACCGTCACCTCCGGGTGTTTCTCCGAAGTGTAAATCGTCGTTTCCACGTGCCGACCTCCCGTGCTCTCCAGTCTTCAGCGAACTCCGGCGTCCCGTTCCTCGACCCAGTTCACGAGTGCCTCCGCGCATGAGTCGGGAACATCCACATCGCCGACCTCCACCGGATGGCTGCCCCTCGGACCGTGCGAGTCGGTTCCGCCCGTCACCAGCAGCCCATGCTCCTCGGCGATCCGCAGCGCCCGCCGGGTGTTCGACGGCGAGTGATGAGTGTGGTACGCCTCAAGCCCCTCGATGCCCGCCTCGATCAGCCCCTCGATGACGAAGTCGCTCACCCCCAGCCCCGGATGCGCCAGCACCGCGCAGCCCCCGGCGTTGCGAATCGCCTCCACGGCGTCGTAGGGCGAGAGCTTGTAACGCCTCACAAACGCCGCCCGGTCGCGTCCGAGGAAGCGGTCAAACGCCTCCTGCATTCCCGACACGTAACCCGCCTCAATCAGCGCCTGGGCCACGTGAGGCCGCCCGAGGCTCACTCCATCGCTCTGCGCGATGACATCCTCGATCGTGATCTCCACCCCGTGCTGCCGCAGCTTGCCGACGATCTCATTCGCGCGACGCCGCCGTGCCTCGCGCACGTACGCGAACTTCGCGTGCAACTGCTCGTTGTCCAACTCGATCCAGTACCCGAGTATATGCACCTCGGTCTTCTGAAACTCCGTGCTGATCTCCACCGCCGGGATGACGAGCAACTCACTCCCGCGCGCCGCCTCGACCGCGGGCCGCACACCCTTGACCGTGTCGTGGTCGGCGATCGCGATCGCGGTCAGCTTCTTCTCGATGGCCTCAGCGACGATCTCCTCCGGATTCTGCGATCCGTCCGAATATGTCGAATGAATGTGCAGGTCACAGCTCATGCATGGCCAGCTTTCCTCATAAACACCTCGTAGTCCCTCTGAGTTTCGTCCCGGAGCGGCCTATTTCCTTCATCCTGCCCGGAGCGCCCCCCCGGAAGTGATGGGAGTCGCGAGGGCTCTCCCTCGCGACTCCCATGCGCCGTGCCTGATTGCGTCGCGCGGCTTACTGCTGCTGATTGCCGCCTCGACGCTGGCCCTGTCCCATCCCCGCCCGCGCCGCAAGCACCTCATCCTCGGTCAGGAAGCCGTCGTCGTTGGCGTCCAGCCGGTCGAAGGCGTGGTCCTGCCCGCGAAACTCCTCGCGCGAGATCTGCCCATCGCCATCCGCATCCCACTGCTCGATCATCCGCTGCCAGCGGGCCTGCGGATCGACCTGACCGCGCTGCTGACCGTCCTCGGCGCGCTGCTGCCGCGGTCCGGCCGCGAGCGCCTCGTCCTCGGTCAGGAAGCCGTCGCCGTCGGCGTCAAGCCGGTCGAAGGCGTGGTCCTGCCCGCGAAACTCCTCGCGCGAGATCTGCCCATCGCCATCCGCATCCCACTGCTCGATCATCCGCTGCCAGCGGGCCTGCGGATCGACCTGACCGCGCTGCTGACCGTCCTCGGCGCGCCGCTGCCGCGGTCCGGCCTCGAGCACCTCCGCCTCGGTCAGGTAGCCGTCGCCGTCGGTGTCAAGCCGCGTGAAGGCGTGGTCGGGGCCGCCGAACTCCTCCTGCGAGATCCTTCCGTCGCCATCGCGGTCATGCTCCTCGATGAGCTTCTGCCATCGCTCCGCCGGGTCGGCGTGGGCCTGCAGCCGTCCCTGCTGTCCCTGGCGCTGATGCTTCGTCTCCTCGGCCGCGACGGCTTCCTCCCGCGTGATCTGCCCGTCTCCGTCCGCGTCTATCCGGGAGAAGGCCTGCGCGGACCCGGTGAACTCCTCGCGGGAGATCGTGCCGCTGCCGTCCGCGTCATGGGCCTCGATGAACGCCTCCCAGTTCGCAGCCGTCGGCGAGCACTCATCGTCGCAGCAGTCCTTCGCCGCAACACTCGTCAGCCCGACCGCCAGCCCGCCCACCATGAGCGCCATCACTGCTACGCCGATCAACATCGTCTTTGTGCGCATCCCATCCACTCCTCTATCTCTCAGGGTTCGGTCGTTCACCATGAGAGACGCCCGCGAGCCGAGTCCGATTCCCGCAACCTCAGGATTCGCTCCACGAACTCCGCCGCCCTCAGTCGTCCGCCGCCTCCGGGTCGACGTCGGTGGGCGTGATGCACCGGGCGACCTCAAGCTCACCCTTCATGAAGCGCTCGTAGAACCCGCGGCGAAGACCCTGCGGGTCGGCCGCCGGGTTCTCATCGAGCGGCGCGCCGCCCGTCATCCGAGGGTCGCCCTGCTCCGTCAACTCGCGCTCCATCTCTTCGCGAAGTTGTGCCTTCAGCTCAGCGTGAGCGGCATCGTCGGCCAGGTTCGTGATGCAGTCGGGGTCGTCCGCGATGTTGTAAAGCTCCTCCTCCGGGCGCTTGCCGAACGACCACTCCCAGTACTGCGTCTGTCCCTCGCGCCGCAGCCGGATGATCTCGCTCTTCGTCGGGCTTCCATCGCAGTTCATGTATCCGGTCTCAGGATTCCCCGCCGGCCAGCGGTCGGGCTCGAAGTTGTGCACGTAAAGGTAGTCGCCCCTGAAGATCCCCCGGATCGGGTAGCCCACGTCGCCCGGCCTCCCGAGGTCATGCCGCTCCTTGCCGATCAGCACATGATCGCGCTCGGGGTTGACCTGCCCCCCGCCCTCCGCCTCGAAGATGTCCGTGAGGCTCCGCCCGGTGATCGGCGCCATCCCCGACTCGCTCTCCGGCACCCCCGCGACGTCGAGGAAGGTCGGCGCGAAGTCGATGAAGCTCACCATGTCCGAGACCGTCCGCCCCGGATTGACGATGCCGGCCGCGCGCGCCTCCCCGCCCCACATGATCGCCAGCGGCAGGTGGTTCGAGTAGAAGTACTCCTGTCCCTTCGCCCGCGGGAAGGGCATCCCGTTGTCCGAGCTGACCACGACCAGCGTGTTCTCAAGCTCCCCGCGTTGCTCCAGCGTGTCGAGCATCCGCCCGAGGTGAAGGTCGAAGTTCTCGATCTCAAAGCCGTAGTCCAGCAGGTCGGTCCGCACGATCTCGTTGTCCGGCCAGATCCCGTAGACGTGATCCACATCCTCCGGCCGGTGGCCGTTCTTCTCAATCCCGGCCCGCCACTCGTACCTTCTGTGCGGCTCGGTGCAGCCGTACCAGAAGCAGAAGGGCCGATCGTCGGGGTTGTCCTCGAGGAAGTCCAGGAAATTCGCCGCGTAGTCGGTCCGGTTGATGCACTCCGCCGGGGGCTCCCACTTCAGCTCGCTGTACGCCGGGCCGGTCAGCTCCCGCGGCCTGCCGTCCACGGTGCCCGGCTCGCCCGGACCCCAGCCCTTCGCGGTGTGCCCGGTGTGATAGCCGTGCTCCGCAAGCGCCTCGAAGACCGACCGGAACTCCTCGGGGAAGTGACACTGGTGATTCTCCGCGTCCTTGAGCTGCCACGAGTTGCGGCCCGTGATGATGCTCGCCCGCGACGGCGCGCACTTGGAGTTGCAGGTGTACGCCTGCGTGAAAAGCACGCCCTCCCGCGCCACCCGGTCGAATGCGGGCGTATCCACCCACGGGCACCCATACGCGCCGAAGTGCATCCCCGCGTCATCTGCAAGGGCGAAAAGAATGTTTGGTCTGCCGTTCATGATACTCTCCCTCTGCCTGACATCAGCATGCGCGACATCAACCGGCCCCCTCAGCGCGCTGGAATCAGCACACCGCCCCCGATGCATCGCTCGCCGTCGTAGAACACCGCCGACTGCCCCGGCGCGGGCGCTCTGTGCGGGCGGTGAAAGCTGATGACCGCCCCGTCGCCCTCCGGCTCGATCGTCGCGGGCGTCTCGGCCCCTCGGTAGCGGGTCATGACGCTCACCTCAAACGCCCCCCGCGGCGCGTCACCGATCAGGTGCAGCCGCTCGACCTCCGCGCGCTCGACCCACAAATTCGCCTCGTCCCCCACGATCACCGCGTTCCGCTCCGGATCGATGCGCAGCACGAACCACGGTCCGTCCGGCCCGCCGATCCCGAGGCCGCGCCTCTGCCCCACCGTGTACCTCGCCAGCCCCCGATGGCGACCCAGCTCACGGCCCTCGCTGTCGAGGATCGGCCCCGGCGCAAGCGCCTCGGGCCGCTTCCGGCCGATCAACTCCTGCACCTCGCCGTCCGGCGCGAAGCACACGTCCTGACTGTCGGGCCGCCCGGCGGCGGACAGGCCCGCCTCCCCGGCGATGGCCCGGACCTCGTCCTTCGTCAGCCCCCCCACCGGCAGCAGCAGCCGGGCGAGGATCGGCTGCGGGAGCCGGTAGAGCATGTACGACTGGTCGCGCGAGGCATCGGTCGCGCGCAGCAGGTGCCACTGCTCACCGACGGGACGGATCCGCGCGTAGTGGCCGGTGATGATCGTCTCGCAGCCCAGCCGGTCCGCTTCTCGGGCCAGATGCTCGAACTTCACGCGAGGGTTGCACTCCACGCAGGGGTTGGGCGTGAGCCCGCGCGTCCAGTCATCGACGAACTCGCGCACCACACAGCGCTCGAAGTCTGCGCGCGCGTCCACCACCGCATGAGGGATGCCCAGCGTCCGGCAGACGCTCTGAGCGGGCTCGGGGGAGCTTTCGTGGAAGCGCAGCGTCAGGCCGATGACCTCGTAGCCCTCGCGCATCGCCAGCAGCGCGGACACAGCGCTGTCCACGCCGCCCGAGAGGCCCGCGACGGCTCGCCGAACGTCGGCCGCCGACCCGTCAGATGCGCGCAGGGCGGTATACCCCCGGGGGCAGAAGGCTCAGCAGCGGTGACTCTGGCCACCAGCAGATGCGGGTGCCGTCATGTCGGCGAAGTGACATCAGCCCGTCGGGGGCGGGCCGGCTCCGGCCGGCCGAGGTGGTCGTGAACTCGATGACACGCGCCGCCGGGTCCCAGTTCACCGCCGCCCCGGCCGCGTTGGCCATCAGCCCCACCGGAATCATCGCGGTGCCGCGGTAGTAAAGCGACGGCACGCGCACCAGCAGTTGGTCTCCCTGCAGCGTGACATCGAGGCTGTTGAGCTTCACCACGAACTCTCCGCGCGCACCGTCGAACGCGACCGCGAGGTTCTGCTGATCCCACCGCACCTTCGACCCGAGTGCGGTGAGCACCGGCCGCGCCTGCGCGAGGAACTGGCTGTTGATCATCACCGGCGGCTGCGTAAGCTCCACCGCGACGCCGTCCACGGTGAGCTTCACGTCCTCGAATTCCGAGACGACCTCGAAGACCTCGTCCCCGATCGCCAGCCGCATACCCCGCTCCTGCGGCGGCGGGTCGGTCAGCCCGGTCAGCTCCGACAGCGTCACCAGCTCGAAGCCGCGCTTCCGAAGCTCCGGCACCACCGTGCGCATCGCGGCCACGGTCCCCGCCCGGTTCCCACCGCCGTCGTGCAGCACCACCACCGCCCCATCGCGCGCATGGCTGAGGATGTGGCTTGCGATCGCGCCGGAGCCGGGCTGCCGCCAGTCATGCGGATCGACCGACCACATCGCCACTCGGTAGCCCGCGTCGTTGATCGCCCCGCGCACCCGCCCGTCCACCGCACCGTAGGGCGGCCGCACCCAGCGGATCGGCCGCTCGACCGCACCGTCAAGCGCCGCTCTGCACCGCGCGATGTCGGCCTGAATCGCGGCGGTGGACAGTCCGGTGTAACTGGCGTGCCACCACGAGTGGATGCCGATCTCGTGCCCCTCCTGCTCCGCGCGCTTGAGGATCTGCCGGTGACTGCCGACCAGTGCGCCGAGGGTGAAGAACGTGCAGCGAGCGTTGTGCTTCGCGAGTATCTCCAGCAGTTGAGGGGTGTACGTGGCGCTGGGGCCGTCATCGAAGGTCAGCGCGATGCGCGGAGGGTGGTCGCCGCCGCCACGGTAGCTGTGCACCATTCGCGGCTCGGCCAGCGCAAGTTCGATCGAGACCGGGCGACCGGTGGCTGCGTCAACGGTCATCCGCCGCGTGGTATACACGCCCGGAACGATGATCCGCCCCTCACCGCTCCATTCAGCCCACGTGGGAAAAAGCTCGGCCGTCTCTCTCAGGTCGGAGCGCTGCAGTTGCTCTCCCGACACCTCGGCGGTCTGCTCGGCGGCCCCTGCCCACGGCCACGGGAAGGCGGCCTGCGATGGGGCGCTGAGCACAACCAGCAGCAGCGCCATGACAATGCGGGTGAGCCGTCGGGGCTTCGATGCTGACTGCGATGAGCGGGCCGACACCTCGCACTCCTCCAGTTGAGCGGCGCTTGCCTACGTCCTGCCCTCCACGTCCGAGGCCCCGAACGCGTCCGGCAGCAGGTCCTGCACCGAGCGCGTCCTCCGTTCGGTCTCACCGGCCATGATGACCTCGGCCTCGCCCGCCAGCTCGAGCATCACCTGCCGGCATGCGCCGCACGGGCTGAGCGGCTCCGCCCCCGGCCCGGCGATTGCGATCGCGTCGATCTGCCGGCAGCCCGCGGCCACCGCGGAGAAGAGCGCGACACGTTCGGCGCAGATCGTCAGGCCGAATGAGGCGTTCTCGATGTTGCAGCCCTCAAAAACGCGACCGTCGGCGCACAGGACGGCTGCGCCGACGGGGAAGTCCGAATACGTCGCCATCGCCCGCTCCCGCGCATCACGCGCGGCGGCGACCAGCCTCTCTATGCCCTCGCGCTCAAGCATGGTGTAGTTCGACCAGGCGGCCTACCCCTGGTAGGTGACGTAGGCCCGATCATCCTGGAAGTCCCACTCGGTCGCGATGCCGAAAAGCTCCGTGAAGGGCCGCACCGGAACGTAGGTGCGGTTCTGCCGGCGGATCGTGGTGCGGCCAAGATCGGTCTTCACACCGTTCACGTAGACGGTGGAGCTGTTCGGGAAGACTTTGACCTCGACGTCGTTGCGGTAGACCATCATCTGGTTGTCGGCCGGCCCCCAGATGATGCTGCCGCCGATGTGCCGCATCAGGTCCGTCAGGGTGATGTACACCCGACCGTTGCGGATGAAGGCGTGCTTCTCGAGGTCCGCTTCGCGGTTGTTGAAGTAGACGATCTCGCGGTAGATCTTCGGCTTGTAGAGCTTCACGAACGCGGGCCGCGGCCCACCCAGCTCAGGCGCCGCCGCCTGTCGCTCGGCCGCCTTCGCCGCGCTCACAACGATGAAGGGCACACTGCCGGTGGAGGCGATCAGTTGTTCGCCCTCGATCGCGTCCACGCGCAGAGTGTGTTCTCCCTCGCCCAGCGCATCGGCGTTGACGTCGAAACGCCCCGCGGTGCTGCTGGTGAGCCCGGCGACCTTCCCGTTCACGTAGAGAACGAGCGGCTTTCCGTAGACATCATCGGCGACCGGAGCGATCGTGATCAGCCCCGCGACCTCCGGCATCTCGGCCTCCGAAGGCGGCAGATCGCACGTGATGTTGACCGACAGGCTTCCGGCTCCCTCGACGGAGAGCGTGCCTGCCATGCCCATCGTGACCGGGACAAGCAGGACTGCGACAGTTACTGTGATGACCGTGAGCGCGCGCACGGCGAACACCCCTCTCGGCGATTCGGCCCCGCTGGGCCACGTGCGACCGATTCCTGCGGATTCGCTCGCGTCGAATATATCACAAGCCCCCTGAGACTGTCAAAGCGAACGTCACCGGAGGTCAGCATTCGAATCGCTGCGCCCGGCGGCGTCCCCGTCACCGATGTAGTTCCCCCTCTGCTGCGCGTTCTCCTCCTCCATCGCTTTAGAGTTGGCGAGGCCAATCTTCCGCGAGTTGGAGAGGCCAATCTTCCGCGAGTTGGCGGAGCCAATCTTCCGCGAGTTGGCGAGGCCAATCTTCCGCGAGTTGGCGAGGCCAATCTTCCGCGAGTTGGCGAGGCCAATCTTCCGCGAGTTGGCGAGGCCAATCTTCCGCGAGTTGGCGAGGCCAATCTTCCGCAGTTGTCCTTTCGTCAGAAAGAGGAGCCTGCGACCGGGCTCCGGCGGACGAGATGTCTGACATCTGCCAGTCTGTCCGGGGCGCGGGGCGGGCCCGCGTGCACAAGTCGTTAAGGCGAGGCGGCGCAGCTCTCGCGGCCCGCTTCCTTGCGCGCCCGCGTTCCCGCCGTGTCGTGCAGGAGGGGCGCGCTTCCTTGCGCGCCCGGCGAGGAGGCAGACGGCAGGCATCTTGCGGGATGCACGACGCGCGGGGGCGTCCGGTCTTAACGGCATGGGCGGGCAAGGTCAGCTCGGAAGAGCTGCGCCCGCCCCTCGGTCATGACCGCGAGGAGCAACGACAAACGACAGGCGGGGCACAGGTCCCCGCCCTACAACGACAAACGACTGCTTCCCGGCCACGCCTTTGTCGGGCGCGGACCTGTGCCGCGCCACGCCGTTGCCGTCGTGTCGTGCAGGAGGGGCCGGTCGCCTGACCGGCCCGCCGTTCGCGCCGTGTCGTTCAGGAGGGGCGCGCTTCCCTGCGCGCCCGCCGTTCCCGCCGTGTCGTTCAGGAGGGGCGGGCTTCCGCGCGTCCCTGGCAGACTGGCAGACGGCAGACATCTTGCACGCGCCCGCCGCCCGCGCCCCCGGCAGACTGGCAGGTGTCAGGCATCTTCGTCTCTCGCGTCGTGGAAGGTCCCCCGCCCCCCGTGCGCGAATCGGACACTGACTCCGATCAGAGGTAAACCCGCCAGCGACAGGGGGTCGCTCCCGATGGCAGATTGGCTCCACCAACGCGCAGCAGATTGGCCCGGCCAACTCGCAGCAGATCGGCCCCGCCAACTCGCAGCAGATCGGCCCGGCCAACTCGCAGCCGATGAACTCGTCGTCGTGCTCGACTGCGGCGCCACCAACGCCCGCGCCGTCGCCGTGGACACCGCCGGGGAGGTCGTCGCGTCCGTCAGCCTCCCCAACCAGCCCGTCCGCCAGGATGACGCGCCCCGCAACTGGCGCATCTGGCCGCTCGAGGCGGTCTTCGGGAAGCTCGCGGGCGCCTGCGCTGAGGCGCTCGCGGAGGTCGATCCCGGCCGCGTGGCCGCCGTCACCGTCACGACCTTCGGCGCCGACGGCGCTCCGGTGGACGCCGCGAACGAACTCACGTACCCCGTGATCTCCTGGCAGTGCCCCCGCACCGAAGACCTCGCGGCGAGCATGGCCGACCGCATCGACCCCTGGGAGCTGTTCCGCACCACCGGCTATCAGGTCATCCCGTTCAACACCCTGCTGAAGCTCATCTGGCTGCGGGAGAACGCCCCCGAGGCGCTGGAGGGCGCGGAGACGTGGCTGATGATGCCGGGGCTGCTGAGCATGATGCTCTGCGGCGAGCGCTCAATCGATCCGACCGCCGCGGGCACGATGATGGCGATGGAGATGGCGCGGCGGGGGAGGATTGGCTCGGCCAACTCGCAGCAGATTGGCTTCGCCAACTCGCACTGGTCGGATGAGGTGCTCGCGCTCGCGGGCCTCGACGCGAGCTTCTTCCCGCACTGGGTGGAGCCGGGCGAGGTGATCGGCGAGGTCACCGCCGATGCGGCCGAGCAGACCGGGCTGCCGGAGGGCGTTCCGGTCGTCGCGGCGGGGCACGACACGCAGTTCGCCGCGGTCGGCTCCGGCGCGCGACCCGATGAGGCGATCCTCTCGTCCGGGACGTGGGAGATCCTGATGCTCCGCCAGGAGACGTACGAGGCCACGCGCGAGGGCTTCGAGGCGGGCCTGATCATCGAGGCGGACGCGGAGCCGGGCCGGTGGAACCCGCAGCTTCTGATGATGGGATCGGGGCCGCTGGAGTGGATCCGCGAGCAGCTCTTCATCGACATCCCGGCACGGGCGACCGCCTACGAGCGGATGATCATGGCCGCCGAGGAGGTCGAGCCGGGCGCGGGCGGGGTGATGATGATCCCGAGCTTCGTGCCCGACACCGGTCCGAGCGCCCCGCATCGCACGAAGGGGACGCTGCTTGGGATCGGCCTGAACACCTCCCGCGCGCAGATCTACCGCGCGGGCCTCGAGGGCCTCTGCTACCAGCTTCGCCACGCCGCCGAGGTGCTGACGTTATCGACCGGCTTCGAGCCGCGAGGCATCCGCCTCGTCGGAGGCGGCGCGAAGAACAACCTGTGGACCCGCCTCCGCGCCGATGTGACGGGCCTTCCAGTGACCACGATCAGCAACGAGGAGGCGACCGTCGCGGGCGCGGCGATCTTCGCGTTCATCGGCGCGGGCACATTCGCCTCGGTCGAGGAGGGCCGGCAGGCCGCGGAGCTTGGCGAGCGCACGGTCGAGCCCTCCGACGAGGCGCCTGTCTACGATGAGCTTTACGCCGCATACCGCGCGCTGCCGCCGGCCCTGGAGCGGCACTACCGCGGCGACGCGGTCGCACGGGGCGACGCCTGATGCGCGTACTGTGGTACTGCATCAAGGCGCCGTCTCCGCCCGGCCCCGAGGCGCTCGGCCACCCGGAGCTTGAGTTGACCTGCCTGCACGCGCGGCGCGTGGACTGCGGTGACTTCGGCTACTCGGAGCCCGACCCGGCCGCCTACGACGCCCCGATGCGCCTGCTCCCGGTCTTCCCCGTCCGCCCCTACCCCTACTCGATGTTCACCGGGGGCCTCGCCGCCACGCTGCGAGACGTCAACCCGGAACTGATCTACGCGATCGGCGAGCCGTCGGAGCTTGGGGTGGCCCAGCTTCTGCGCGCGGCGCGCCGCGTCCTCCCTGAGTGCAGGACCGTGCTGCTTTCGTTTGAGAACGTGCATCGTGACTGGCGCGGCTTCCCGAAGGTGCTCCGGGGCCGCGCGGAGGCCGCCACGCTCCCCCGCATCGACATGATCAGAGCCATCACGACCGGAGCCCGCGACGTGCTCATCGAGCGCGGCTACCCCGCCGAGCGCATCCGCGTGTTGCCGCTGGGCGTTGACACCGAGACGTTCCACCCCCGCGACGCGACCGCGCTGCGCGAGCGGCTCTCGCCCGACGGTCGCTTCCTCATCGGCTATGTCGGCCGTCTCGTGCATGAGAAGGGCGTCGATCTGCTGCTGCGCGCCCTCAGCGAGATGGACCGGCCCGCCGTGCTCTGCGCGATCGGCGGAGGTGCGCTGGAGGACGAGTTGCGCGCGATGGCTGCGAGGCCCCCGGGCGTGGAGGTCCGCTGGCTCTCGCGCGTGCCGCATGATGAGATCGCGCGCTACATGTGCGCATTCGACGTGATGGTACTGCCCTCGCGCAGCATCCCGACGTGGCGGGAGCAGTTCGGGATGGTGCTGACGGAGGCGATGGCCTGCGGGACGCCGCTGATCGGCTCAAGCTGCGGCGCGATCCCGGAGGTCATCGGCGACGCAGGGCTGATCGTCCCGGAGGAGGACCATCTCGCCCTCGCCGGGGCGCTCGATCGGCTCGCGGGCGACGGGCGGTTGCGCGAGCGACTCTCCGAGCGCGCGCTCGCCCGCACCCGGGAGCACTTCGATCCGCGGGCGAACCTCGAGCGGCTGGTCGATCTCTTCCGCGAGGCGCTCGACGCGCCGCAGCACGGACGCGCCTGACAGACTCGTTCGTCGGTCGAAAGGAGTGGTCATTGTGTCAGCTGTCCCATCGTACCTCAGCGGCTACGCCGACCGGTACGCCGACGACCCGCGCGCGGCGGCCATCGAGTGGTTCCGCGATGCGAAGTACGGGCTCTTCCTTCACTTCGGACTCTACTCGCTCGTCGGGCGGCACGAGTGGCTGCAGCTCCGCGAGAAGATCTACGTCGCCGAGTACGCGAGGCTTGCCGGGGACTTCACGGCCGAGGGCTTTGACGCCGAGAGGATCGCGGATTTCGCCCTCGAGTGCGAAATGAAGTACATCAACATCACCACCCGCCACCACGACAGCTTCTGTCTCTTCGAGACGGAGGAGACCGACTTCCACGCGGTCAACACCCCCTGCGGGCGCGACCTCATCGCCGAGCTTGCCGGGGCCTGCGCGGATCGCGGGCTGGGCCTGTGCCTCTACTACTCCCACGGCCGCGACTGGCGACACCCCCACGCGCCTAACAACGACCGCTGGGGCGGCAAGGCCCGGCCCGACTACGACCCACCCGAGCCGACCTACGCGTACGGCGACGACCACGACCTGCAGATCTACGTTCAGTTCATGCGCAATCAGATCGACGAGCTGCTGAGCAACTACGGCCCTATCGCGGCGATCTGGCTCGACGGCATCGCGGTGCCGCTCAACGGTCCGGCCGAGGAGTTCCACTGCCAGGAGTTGTACGACTTCATCCACTCAAAGCAGCCGCAGGTGCTGGTGAGTTACAAGCAGGGGCTCCTCGGCACCGAGGACTTCTTCGCGCCCGAGCACAAAGCGGTCGAGACCGGCGGCAAGCCCGGCGAGATCTGCACCACGATGACGCCCGGCTCGTGGGGATACATGCGGGAGAAAGCCGGCGAGCATCTGGGCGAGGAGCACGTCCGAGAGAAGATCGCCGACGCTCGGGCGGCGAACTGCAACCTGCTGCTCAACACCGGTCCGCTGGAGGATGGCTCGCTCGACCCCGAGGACGTTCCGGTCCTCAGGCGCGTGGGAGAGCGGCTTCGTGGCGAGGGCTTCCCCGGAGAGGAATGAGACGCGTGTATACGATCAGGCCACGGAACGTCTACGTGCATGAGCGCGTGCTCGGCGATCCGCGCTGCGTCGCCCGCATGGAGCGGATGATGGGGGCCATCGAGCCGGACGAGCCGCCCGTCACCGTCGATGACGCGGCGCTCAACGAGATCGCCGAACAGAAGCGCTGGGACCGCGTCGGCGAGTGGCGGACCGGGCAGTACAGACGCACCCGCGATCCGGATGTCATCTTCAACGCCTACGCCTGGCGCGACGCCGAGGAGCAGGCCGAGGTCATCGAGCGCTACCCGCTCCTGCGCTACGGCCGGCTCGGCGGCGCGGGCTTCGTCGGCTACCGCGACGGCGAGGCGCTGCTGGAGAAGCGCAACGGACTCTGTCGCAACGCCTACGACCTCCACTCCGCGTGGGGATGCCTGCACGCCTGCGACTACTGCAACATCGGCACATTCCTCAATATCCACCTGAACCTCGAGGAGATGGTCGAGCGACTGCCCGCGATCCTCGACGAACACGCCTGGTGCAGGCTGTGGAAGTACGACAACATCACCGACACGATCACCTTCGAGCCGGAGTACGGCGCCTCGGAGTTGATGATTGGGGCGTTCGCAGGCCGCGACGATCAGTACCTGATGCTTTACACCAAATCCGACAACGTCGATCACCTGCTGGGGCTCGACCACCGCGGGCACACGATCATCTCGTGGACGATCTCCTCGGAGACGGTTGCGCGTGAAGTCGAGAAGAACTCACCCGGCACACTCGAGCGTATCGAGGCGGCGAGAAAGTGCCAGGCGGCGGGCTACCATGTGCGGGCGCGCTTCTCGCCGATCGTCCCGGTGAGGGGATGGCGGGAGGAGAGCGCGCGGATGATCGAGGCGTATCTCACGCGGGTGCGCCCGGACGTGATCACGATGGACACGCTGGCGCTGCTGGGGTATGACCGCCTCCGCGGGTGCTTCGAGATCGAGTTGCTCGACCCGGTCTACGTGGAGGCCTGCCGCGAGATCTACGAGGCGGACGAGCACCCCGGCAAGCCCTACTGGCCGGCGGGCAAGCAGATGTTCCCGCACCGGTTGCGGCTCGACATCCTCCGGTTCTACGTTGACGAGATCCGCCGCCACGACGCGGACGTGCCGATCTCGTTCTGCGACGAGACGCCCGAGATCTGGGCGGAGTTCACGCGCGAGGAGCTCGGCCACGGGCCGGAGGACTACGTCTGCACCTGCGGGCCGACGTCGGTGCCGGGGAACCCACTGCTGCGGACCTGACCGATCCTACTCGTCGCCGCGGATCTCGACCCTGCGGATCTTCCCCGAGATCGTCTTGGGCAGTTCGTCCACGAACTCGATCCGTCGCGGGTACTTGTAGGGCGCGGTCACGCTCTTGACATGCTCCTGAAGCTCAGTCTTCAGCGCGTCGGAGGGAGCGTAGTCGGCCGAGAGCACGACGGTCGCGATGACGATTGCCCCTCGCTCGGGGTCGGGAGCGCCGGTGACCGCGCATTCGAGCACCGCGGGATGCTCCATCAGTGCGCTCTCCACCTCGAAGGGCCCGATGCGGTAGCCCGATGACTTGATGACATCATCCATCCGCCCCACGAACCAGTAGTACCCATCCTCATCGCGCCACGCGACGTCGCCGGTGTAGTAGATGCCGTCGCGCCAGACGCTGGCGGTCAGCTCCTCATCGGCGTGGTACCCGCTGAACATCCCAGTCGGAGTGCCCTCGGAGGTGCGGACCACGATCTGCCCCTCCTCCCCCACCGCACACGGCCGGCCCTCCTCGGTGAGAATGTCGATCTCCCAGCCGGCCGACGGCACGCCCATCGACCCCGGCCGCGGCTCCACCCATGGCCACGTCGCGACGGTCACCACCGTCTCGGTCTGCCCGAAGCCCTCCATGATGCGCAGGCCGGTGGCCTCGCGGAAGCGGTTGAAGACCTCCGGGTTGAGCGGCTCGCCGGCGGTCACCACGTAGTTGAGCGAGGACAGATCCCACGCGTCGAGGTCCTCCTTGATGAGGAAGCGGAAGACCGTCGGCGGGGCGCAGAAGCTGGTGATCGGGTAGTCCTGCAGCACGCGCAGCATCTCCCCGGGAACGAAGCGCTCGAACTCGTACACGAAGACGGCGCTGCCGAGCAGCCACTGGCCGTAGATCTTCCCCCACGAGGCCTTTGCCCAGCCGGTGTCGGCGATGGTCAGGTGCAGGCCGCCGTCCTCGCAGCCCTGCCAGATGGCGGTCAGGATGTGCCCGAGCGGGTAGGTGAAGTCGTGCCGCACCATCTTCGGCATCCCGGTGGTACCCGAGGTGAAGTAAAGCAGCATCGTGTCATCATTCACCGGACTCGCGTCACCCTCCGGCGGGATGAACTCGCGCTCGACCGCCATCTGCGCATCGTAGCTGACCCAGCCCTCGCGCTCGCCGCCGACGACGACGCGATGCTCGAGGGTCGGCGAGTCCGCCGCCGCCTCCTCAACCGCCTCGATCACGCGGTCCTCGCTGACGCTCACGATCATCTTCACGTCGGCGGCGTTGTTGCGGTAGGCGATGTCCTTCGCGGTGAGAAGGTGGGTGGCGGGGACCGCCGTCGCGCCGAGCTTGTGCAGCGCCAGAAGGCACGGCCAGTACTCATGGCGGCGGCGGAGGATCAGCATCACCGTGTCGCCGCGGCCGATGCCCATCTCGCCGAAAAGTGCCGCGGCGCGGTCTGACTGCTCGCTGAGGTGGGCAAAGCTGAAGGTCGCCTGTGCGCCGCCCTCATCACACCAGACCAGCGCGGTGCGATCGGGCTCGTCGGCGGCGATTGCGTCAACCACGTCGTAGGCGTAGTTGAAGCGGTCGGGCACGCTGATCCGGAAGCTGGCGCGGAAATCCTCGTACGATGAGAACTGCGTCTGCGCAAGAAAGCGGTCGAGCACTGTCTTCACCTTCTCATGGCCGGTCACAGCGCGGGATGAAGCGGGCCGCGCGGGGGGCTTCAGGCGATGACGGCGAGGAACCTCGCCGGGCGGTCGTCGAGAGCGCGCATCACATGGGGGCGACCGGCGTCGAAGTACACGCAGTCGCCTGCCTCCAGGACGATCTCATGGCCGTCGATGACGATCTGCATGCGGCCCTCGAGCACGTAGTCGAACTCCTGACCGGGGTGGGAGTTGAGCGATGGATCGCTCTCGGGCTCGACCGTCACGAGGAACGGCTCGCACTTCTTGTTGACGAAGTTGTACGCCAGGGCCTCGTAGTCATAGTCGGTGCGGCGATCCACCACGACGCCCTCACCCGCGCGCGCAACACTGAAGACCTGCAGCTTCGGCTCCTCGCCGGTCAGCAGGGCGGTGAGTTCGACGCCGAAGCCCGCGGAGATCTGAATCAGCACGCCGACGGGAATGTCCTCAGCCCCTCTTTCATACCGGCGGTACAGCTCCACCGGGATGCCGAGCTGCCCGGCCAGTGCCTCCGGAGAGAGACCCTCGATCTCACGCAGTTCCGCGACACGTCGCCCGATCTGTTCAAGCTGCTTGCTCATCGGTCGGTCTCCTCACCTTACACCGGCGCACGAGATGACGCGAGCAATGATACCATATCACTTACGCGGCGGCCAGGTTGGTTCCGGGGGGGGCTCAGTGCAGCATCTACCGCGAGTTGGCGAAGCCAATCTACTGCGAGTTGGCGAAGCCAATCTACTGCGAGTTGGCTTCGCCAATGAGGCCTTCTCGGGCAGCCGCCAGTGTGACGAGTCGCCCGCCCGCCGTTGTAGTCTGTAGGGCGGGGACCTGTGCCCCGCCCGCCGTTCGCGTCGTGTCGTTCCGGAGGGGCCGGTCGCCTGACCGGCCCGCCGTTCCCGGCGCGCCGTGCAGGAGGGGCGCGCGTCCTCGACACCGCGCCGGGGTGGAACCTCCCGCCCCGCCGCTCAACGACATGGGCGGGCAAGGAAGCCCGCCCCTCCTTAACGGCTTGATCTCGCGGCGCGCTTCCCCGCGCCCCCCGCAAGCTGGCAGCTGGCAAGCATTCTCGCGCGAGTTGGCGAAGCCAATCTGCTGCGAGTTGGCGAAGCCAATCTACCGGGCATTGACAGCGCCCCCCCGACAGGCTAACATTCAGCCCAATGACCACGCTTACGCGACGACGACCCTGCGCCTGCCCGCTGGTGGTAACCTGGCTTCGCCGACTGGTGGGGCTTCTGCTGGCGGGCCTCATCGTGTCCTCCGCGGCGGAGGCGGCCGGGTACATCCCGGCGGAGGGCGCGTATCTGGGCGCGCACATCCACTTCGACTACGCCAGCGGCGGCGACATCGACACGTTCGAGGAGGTCGTCGGGGTCCGTCACGCGAGCTACTTCCGCTATGTGGGGTACGGCTCGCCGTTCCCCTTCCGCTGGGTGCGCGAGATGCACCGGCGCGGGATTCTCCCGCACATCGCGTGGGAGCCCAACAAGGGTCTCGAGCATGTGCGCGACGACGACTACCTGCGGGGATGGATGGAGGCGGCGGCGCGCACCGAGGGCCCGATCTTCCTGCGCTACGCCTCGGAGATGAACGGCACGTGGGAGGCGTGGTCGAACGACGCCGAGCAGTATGTCGAGAAGTGGAAGATCGTCACGCGGGCCGCGCGCGAACTCGCGCCGAACGTCATCATGGTCTGGAGTCCGTTCGCCACCCCCCAGCGCACGATCCCGCAGTATTACCCGGGCGACGCGTGGGTTGACTGGGTCGGAGTGAACATCTACTCCGTCCACCACTACGACGGCGACCCTGCCAGACCCGCGATCGACGATCCGCGCGAGCAACTGCGCTACGTCTACAACCTGTACGCGGACCGCAAGCCCATCGCAATCTGCGAGTACGCCGCCACGCACTTCTGCGCCGCCTGCGATCACGACGTGACCGAGTTCGGCCTCAAGCAGATGACCCGGCTCTACGAGGCGCTACCGACGGAGTTCCCGCGGGTGAAGATGATCAACTGGTTCTCCGTGGACACGGTCGGCACGGGGCTGGCGAAGAACAACTACTCGCTCACCTGCTCGCCTGAGTTCCTCGAGCGCTACCGCGAGCTGGTGGACAACCCCTACTTCCACGGGCGGGTGCCGGATGTCTCGCGGCTGGTCGCATCACTGCCGCCCGCGGGCGCACCGCCGGAGCCGGAGAGCTACGGGCCGCTGGAGATCCCGGCCGAATCGGCCGTCGCGAGCAGTCAGCCGCCGCAGACCGAGAGCCCACTGGCGCTGGCGCGGCTCGGCGCGATCGGGCCCGATGATCTGGACGTCGCGGTGGTCGGCGGTGCGCCGTCGGCGCTGAGCGGCCGTGTCGAGGTGCTGGCGGAGCCCGGCTCGAACGTGGAGGTGGACGTGGTGGCCTTCTACGTCAACGGCGAGTGGCGCGCGATCACCAACGCCCGCCCGTTCCGCTACGAATGGGACACCGGGTACGAGGAGCCCGGCGTTCACGAGATCACGGTCGTGGGGATGAACGCGGCGTCGCTTCCGGTGATCGAGACGACCGTCTCGGTCGTCATCGCCGGTGAGTAGCAGGCGACGTTGCGCGCGCTTGACAGCCCCCGACGAGGTGTGGGATACTCCACGCCGCCCGGACCGGACAGGGAGCGACACCTGCGCCGCGGAGGATGGAGAGGTGGCCGGCGAGCCGGGGGATGGCGTTCGGAGGATTCGACGAGATGGCTGAAGTTCGCCTGGCAAACCTCTCCAAGCGATTCGGACAGACCGAAGCCGTCAGGGGCGTGGACCTTCAGGTCCGCGACCATGAGTTCCTGGTGCTCGTCGGTCCGTCCGGCTGCGGCAAGACCACCGTCCTGCGCATGATCGCGGGCCTCGAGGAGCCCTCCTCCGGGGCCATCTACATCGGCGAGCGCCGCGTCAACGACCTCTCCCCCAAGGACCGCGACATCGCGATGGTCTTTCAGAACTACGCCCTCTACCCGCATATGTCCGTGTACGACAACATGGCATTCAGCCTCCGCCTCAGCAAGCTTCCGCGGGAGGAGATCGACCGCCGCGTCCACGATGCCGCCGCGATGCTGGGGATCGACGAATACCTCGACCGCAAGCCCGGACAACTCTCCGGCGGGCAGCGTCAGCGAGTGGCGCTGGGCCGCGCGGTGGTCCGCGAGCCCGCGGTCTTCCTGATGGACGAGCCGCTGTCGAACCTCGACGCGAAGCTGCGCATTCAGACGCGCGCCGAGCTCATCAAGCTGCACCGCCGCCTCGGCATCACCACCGTCTACGTCACGCACGATCAGGTCGAGGCGATGACGATGGGCGATCGTATCACGGTGATGCGCAACGGCGAGGTCCAGCAGTGTGACAGCCCCCAGCAGATCTACGACCACCCGGCTAACCGCTTCGTCGCGGGGTTCATCGGCAGCCCCGCGATGAACTTCATTGAGGCGCTGCTCAGCGACGACGGCGAGGAGATGACCGTTGAGGCCGAGGGCATCTCACTGACGTTGCCCGCCCGCTTTCGCGAGAGCGCCACCGTGCGTGAGTACGCCAACGGCCCGATCGTCTTCGGGATTCGCCCCGGCGACATCCACGACGCCTCCCTGCCCGGCCCGGTCACGCCGCGACCGACCAACACCGTCAGGACACAGGTCGAGGTGGTCGAGCCGATGGGCGCTGAGTCGATGGTCTACCTTCGCGCGGCGAAGCACAGCCTCGTGGCCTCCCTCGACAGCGCCACCTGTGCGGAGGAGGGCGCGGCGCTCGACGTGGCGCTGAACCTCGACCGAGCGCACCTTTTCGACGCCGACACCGGCGACGCAGTCACCTGATCAGCTTTCGGCCGCCTGGAGCACCAGCCGAGGGCGTCGCCAACCCGGCGGCGCCCTCGCGCATATCCGCGGGAGGAATGCCGGTCTCCCCGGCGGAATACCCCGGCGACAGCCACGCGGTAACTCAGCAATCCCAGTGAACGGAGCATCGTTTCATCATGGATGTCAGAATGCCGTCCCGCCACGAAGAGTTCGACTTTGATTCCTGGGCCGAGATCGAGGCGAAGCTCGACGAACTCGGCCTCTCGCTGCCCTGCACTGAAAACGTCGGGGCGCTCGCCGAGCCGCAGCAGGCAGGCCCGCTGCACATGCCCAACGCCGTGGGGATCCATCCCGTCGAGGGCTGCGACGGCTCCGCCGACGGCCGCCCCGAGGCGCTGACCTTGCGCCGCTACGAGCGCTTCGCCCGCGGCGGCGCCGGCCTCATCTGGCTGGAGGCGACGGCGGTCGTCCACCAGGGCCGCGCCAACCCTCGCCAGCTCTGGCTGCGGCAGGAGACCGTCGGCGACTTCGCGCGTATGGTGGACACGATCTACCGCTGCGCCGCCGATGAATTCGGCAGCGACCACCGGCCGGTGACCGTCGCGCAGCTCACCCACTCGGGCCGGTACTCAAAGCCCGACGCCGCGCCCGCGCCGATCATCGCTTATCGCCACCCGGTCCTCGACCCGAGGCACAGTCTTCCCGAGGACTACCCGGTCATCAGCGATGAGGAGCTTGAGGCGCTCCAGCAGGCATACGTTGACGCCGCCCGCTGCGCCCGCGACGCGGGCTTCGACGCGGTGGACGTGAAGGCGTGCCACGGCTATCTTCTCTACGAACTGCTCAACGCGTTCACCCGCGAGGACAGCCGCTACGGCGGCTCCTACGAGAATCGCACGCGCATGGTGCGGGAGGTTGTCGCGCGAATCCGCGAGGAGGTCCCGGAGATCGCGGTCGTCAGCCGGCTGAGCGTCTACGATGCGATGCCGCATCCCTACGGCTTCGGGATGGCCGACGACGGCTCGATGGAGCCCGACCTGACCGAGCCGGTGCGGCTGATCAATGAACTGCGCGAGATGGGCGTCTGCCTCATCAACGTCGCCTACGGCAGCCCCTACTACAACCCGCACGTCGAGCGGCCTTACGACACCCACGAGATCGGCGGCTACGTCCCCGAGGAGCACCCGCTGGTCGATGTCGCGACGATGATGGATATCCACCGCGATCTCGCGCCGCAGGTGCCTCAGATGCCGCTGATGGCCACCGGCTTCACGTGGCTGCGCGAGTTCGGCCCCAACGTCGGCGCGGCGCTGGTTGAGGCCGGGGAGGCCGTCAACATCGGCTGGGGCCGGATGGCGCTGGCACATCCCGATTTCGCTCGTGAGATCGTCGAGGACGGCGCGCTGACGCCCACGAAGCTGTGCATCTGCTGCTCATCGTGCACGCAGATCATGCGCGATGGCGGCCGCTCGGGCTGCGTCGTGCGCGACTGGCAGGTCTACGAGCCGATCTTCCGGGAGGGCCAGGCGCGCAACCCGGCGGTCATGCGCGAGATAGCGAAGGTCTGCCGCGACTGCCACGCCCCGACCTGTCAGACCGGCTGCCCCGCGGGCGTCAACGTCCCCGGCTTCGTCACCGCGATCGCCGATGGGGACGAGCGCCGCGCCTACGCGGTGCTGCGCGAGTCCAACCCGCTGCCGGAGATGTGCGCCTACGTCTGCCCGTCGGAGACGCAGTGCGAGGGCGCGTGCGTCCAGCAGTACATCGGCCCCGGTCCGGTGCCGATCCGCCAGCTTCAGGCATACGTCTGCGAGGTGGCGCGCAGGGAGGGCTGGACGGCGCTGGAGGAGCCCGTGCAGCTTCGCGAGGAGCGCGTGGCGATCATCGGCGCGGGCCCGGCGGGCGTGGCCTGCGCGATCCGGCTGCTGCAGGAGGGCTTCGCGGTGACGATCATCGACGCGGCGCAGGAGCCCGGCGGGGTCGCCTCGGAGACGATCCCCATCGAGCGCCTCACCGCGACGGCGGCGCCCGAGGAGATCGCGTGCATCCTCGAGGGCTGTGAGACCGGTCGGCTGCAGTGGCGGCTGGGGACGCGCATGGGCGCTGACCTGACGGTGGACGACCTGCTTGCCGAGGGCTTCGACGCGGTCTTCGTGGGCGTCGGGATGAGCGAGTCGGTGGGCCTGCCCGGGGCGCAGCCTCCAGATGCAGGCGTCATGGACGCCCTGGACTTCCTGCGCCGGGCGAAGTCGGACGCGCCGCTTGAGGTGCCCGCGCGCGTGGCGGTCCTCGGAGGCGGCAACACCGCGATGGACGCCGCCGTCACCGCGAAGGAACTCGGCGCGATGGACGTCTACCTCGTCTACCGACGCTCCTTCCCCGAGATGCCCGCGTGGCCCGCCGAGCGCGATGAGGCGCTCGAGCGCGGCGTACACTTCATGCTGCTCACCCAGCCGCTCGGCTACGTGGCCGAGGACGGCCGTCTCACCGGCGTCCGCGTGGCAAGCACGGTGCTGGGCGAGCCCGACGATTCGGGCCGCCGTCGCCCGGTCGTTGACGAGAGCACCGAGCGCGTGCTGGCGGTGGACCTCGCGATCGAGGCGATCGGCCAGGCCGCGCCGAGCGACCTCTCCGAGTGGCTTCCCGGCGTCGAGCTGACCGACCGCGGTTTGATCGCAACCAGGGGGGTCTCGGGGAAGACCTCCCGCGACCGTGTCTACGCCGGAGGCGACATCGTCAACGGTGGCGAGACGGTCGTGCGGGCGGTCGCCGACGGGGTGGCCGCCGCCGACGCGATCGCGCGCGACCTCGCGGGAGAGTGAGCTGAGCGCGCGGGTCGGTCAGCGCTCCGATCGATCCGCATCGGCGGGTAGCTACGGGGCCGGGCCTCTGCGGCCCGGCCCCTCTGTGTGCAGGTTCGGCGGCGAGGATGCTTCACTCGCTCTCGTAGGGGTACCAGTCGTCCAGCGGCTCGTTTGCCATCTCCACGAGAAGCTCGACGATCTTCTTCACGCACTTGTCCATGAACTCCTCGCCCTTCTTCGCGCTCGCGGCCTCGGGGTTACCCACGCCGGAGTTGTCTGTCAGCACATCCCACGGGCGGGCGATCCATGCCCAGCCCTCCTTCATCCCGGTGAAGTGAGGCTCGCGCGTCTCGCCCGCATCCGCGCGCTCGACCTCCACAAGGTCCGGGCGCAGGTGCAGCATCATCGACGTCTCCATCTCCCCACCGTGCTCCCCGGGCTCCTCGAAGGTCGCCTGCAACGCGTGCGGGTCCACCATCCACCAGTCCACGAGGATCAGATTCACCTTCGTCTCGCGAAAAAGCTCGCGCAGGAAGGGCTTCAGCTCATTCCCGCCGTGTCCGTTGAGGATCAGCAGCTTCAGCAGCCGGTGGTGCTCGAGGCAACTGACGGTGTCGCGGATCATCTGCAGCACCGTCGTCGGCTTGTAGCTCATCGTCCACGGGAAGCCGAGGGTGTTCTCGTTGATCCCGACGCTGATCGTCGGGAGCAGCAGCACCTCCGACCCCTGCTCCCACGCCTGCGCGCATGCGGCCTCGGCGATCGCCTCCACCTGGTAGGTGTCGGTGCCGTAGGGCAGGTGGAGGTTATGCGCCTCCGTCGCCCCGATCGGGAGGACCGCCACCTCGTAGGGCGTCTGCTCCGCGCGACTGAGATTCGTCTCGGCAAGCTTCCAGTCTCGTCGTTCCGCCACAGGGGGCACCTCGTCTCAGGTCGTCACGCGTTGTCGCCCTCGTACATCGCGAGCGCCTCGTCGGATATCTCGAAGTTCGCGTAGACATTCTGCACGTCATCATGGTCGTCAAGGTCCTCGAGCAGCCGCAGAAGCTTGCCGGCAAGCTCATCCGGCACCTGGATCGTGCTGCTGGGGATCATCGAAAGCTCCGCGCGCTCGATCGGGATGCCCGCTTTCTTGAGCGCCTCCCGCACGGCATGCAAGTCCTCCATCGCGGTGCGGACCTCCCAGTACTCCTCATCGTCCTCGACGATGTCCTCAGCGCCCGCCTCCGCGCCCGCGAGGAAGACGTCGTCGTACTCCGCGCCATCGCGCGGGATGGTGATGACGCCTTTTTGCTCGAACATCCACGTCACCGAGCCCGCGCCGCTCATCTTCCCATCGCGCTTGCTCATGATGTTGCGCACCTCGGCGACGGTGCGCTGATTGTTGTCGGTCACACACTCCACGAGCATCGCCACGCCGCCCGGGCCGTAGCCCTCGTAGCGCACCGCCTCGAACTCCATCCCCGGGACCTCGCCGAGCCCGCGCTGAATCGCGTACTCGATGTTGTCCTTGGGCATCTCCGCGGTCGAGGCCTGGTCGATCACCGAGCGCAGCGTCGCATTATGATCGGGGTTGCCGCCGCCCTCGCGGGCTGCGACCATGATTGCGCGGGAGAACTTTGAGAAGACCTTCGAACGTTTCGCGTCCTGTCGTGTCTTGCGGTGCACGCGATTCGCCCACTTTGAATGACCTGCCATGACTCACTGCTCCTTCCGTCCTGCATCCCGCCTCGGGATTCTCAGTATAGCACCCGCCCCGAGGCAGGCGCAAGAATCGACGCGCCGAGGCGGGGAACCCCGGTTGTCGGCGTGAAGCTGCCGCGAGTCCGCCGCGGGCGCGGGTCGAGGACCCGCGGCGACGGATGCCGTGGGTCACCTCACAGCGGCAGATCGTCCTCCTCGTGGAACTGCGTGGAGACCCACCAGCCACGCTCCAGCAGATAGTCCTCGTTCGCGAAAATCATCGGCGCGGCCTGCAGCGCGCAGATGCGCGCGTCGCCGCTGAGCGTCACCGCGATCGCGCCATCAACCGCGCGCCCCGGCGTCACCCAACAGTCGTATTCCCCGGCCTCAACGCGCGGTGTCTCGCGGGGCTCGCCGACGCCCCCGTCAAGCCAGCATGGGCCGATCGCCCGCTCCGGGTCGCCCGCCAGCAGGCTCACGAGGTAGATGCCGTCACGCTCGACGGGCAGGATCAGCGTCAACGTCCCGTCGGTCACTGCCGCGCCCTCAACGCGCTCACCCGCCACGCCCACGAACCGCTCGTCGCGGCTCAACTCACCGTCCGGCCGGACGCTCGCGTCGAAGCGATCGACCTCGAAGGTGCCGACGTTCACGCGCGAGGTCGGCTGCCAGGGCTCGGTCCAGCGGGTGTTGACGGGCGGGTGGACGTCACCGACCGGTGTCTCGTTCGCGGGGGTCACGACAAGCTTGAAGTCATGGATCGTGCCGCGCCCCGCCTTGCCGTCCGCGCTCCACAGCCGCCAGCCGTCGGCGTAGCGCAGCAGTGTGAAGCGCACGACCGCCGGGCCCATCCCCGGGCCCGTGTACCAGGCGCCCCTGGGGTTCGCATCGAAGTCCACGCCACCGCCGGGGAGGTGGACGCGCAGATACTCGAGGTTGTTGATGCGCCGCACGCCATCCGATCCGAGTGTCCCCGTCGCGACGCGTCCATCGCGCCGCGCATCACCGACCGGGCTGCCCACGCACTCGAAGCGCGCCCCGTCGAACGTCTCCAGCGGCAGGATCACGCCCGCGGCGGAGATGCCGGTCGTGCCTGTCTCGAAGAAGCGCAACTGCGTGATCTCCAGCCGGTCCCCGCGCGCCGCGATCTCCTGGCGCAGCTTCCAGCCCTCCCCCACCGCCCAGCGGTGATGCACCTGCTCCCAGCCCTCGGCCTCGACCCGCCACGTCTCGACCTCCCCCACCTCCGGGTCGATGTGCCAGCCATCAACCACGCGCTGGCCGGACACGTCGATCCTGAGCGGATCGACGGATACGAGGTCAACCTGCGCGAAGGCGAGAGCGGTGGTGAGGAGCAGCAATGCCGCCAGAACCATCGTGAGGCAGACCTCCCCCGCCCTCGCCCGGCGCGGGCCGGAGACGCGATTCATCAGCTCCATCTGCCTTCCCTCACTCATCATACGCCCACACCACCGCGTACGTGCTGAAACTCTCCGCCGGGATCGTCACCATCGTCGCCCCATCCTCCCCGCGCGTCGCCAGGGCCCGCGGGGCCTCGCGTTCGGGGGTCGCCAGCACTGCCTCGGCCACCCCGCCCGGGAGGCGCATCGTAAGCTCGGGCAGCGGCGGCATCGGCGGCGGGCTGTCGTGATCGAAGGCGATCTCGTCGCCCGCCTGCAGCTCGCGGCCGGTGCAGTTGAGCAGGTGGATCGCGCGCGCCGGCCGACCATCACGCTCCGCCAGGTAGACCCACGCCAGCAGCCCGCGCCCGTCGAGGCCGTCGATCGCGAAGACCGGCGCGTCGCCGAGCGCGATGCCCGCGATGCTCTGCAGCGCGCCGATCACCTCCGGCGCCTCGGGGGGCGTATACCCGCCGCCGCGAGCATAGTTGCCCGGAAGCTGTGCGGGCTCGTACGCCAGCTTCCCCGCCCGCGCCGCGAAGTACCACACCTCACCCGCCCCGACCGGCCGGCTCGTGAGCAGTGGGACGGCCTCGCCCGCTCCCGGCGCGCTCTCGATCACCACGGTGCCCTCGTGAGGCCGCACGCGCCTGATCGGTGCCTCCGGCCAGTCCTCGGGCAGCATCTCCGGGCCCACGTCGCCCTCCAGCGTCACGCCCGCCTCGGCGATCAGCGGGTCGGCCGACGCTGTGCCGTCGAGGTCGAGCGTGCCCGCCTCATAGGTCAGCAGCAGACGCCCGCCCTCCCGAACATACGCCATCAGCGCGGCCTTCTGCCCGGCCGAGATCGCCGTCGCGTTCGGCAGCACGATCAGCCGGTAGCGGTCGAGCGCGCCCGGCCGGGCCAACTCGCTCTCGATGATCGCGCGGACGGCGCAGGGCTGCAGCAGCAGCGCCTGAAGCCAGCCCTCGAACTCGGTGCTGAAGTAGTCGAAGGAGTACACGAGGTCTCGCGTGGAGCCCGAAAGCAGCACGCCGATGTCGGCATCGAGTCGCGCCGTCCGGTCGTCCATCTGCCACGGCCAGTCGAGCAGATGCTCCGGCCGCGGGTCCTCGTTGTCGGGCGCGAGCGACCACCAGATCGAGTGCCCGACAGTGCGCCCGAACGCCCAGGAGAAATGCGCGCTCGGCCGTGTGATGTCGAACTTCGCCCACGCGGGGAGGCCCGCCACCTCCGCGACCGCGCGACGCTGCGCGAGCAGTCCCGCGATGTACGGATAGCTGTCAAAGGGCACCGGGTTGAGTTCGGTGCCGATGGTGTCCACCGACTCAGCCTGCACCTCGTAGGGCGCGCCGCGCGACCACGCCCACGGTGAGGACTGCGACGAGGTGGTGTAGTCGAAGAGCAGCACGTCGGGGTTGATCGCGACGAGGCGCTCCCGAACGAGGTCGTAGAAGTCGTTGACGCACTTCCCGCGCCATCGCATCCACTCGCGGTACTCCGGGTCCTCAAAGGCGACGCCGAAGAAACCCGGTGCCTCGGCGGCGGGGTAAGGGCGCCCCTTCTCCTCACGCCACTTCGCGCGACACCACCGGCAACCGCAAAAGCCCCTGCCGAGCCACTGGATCTCGTCCATCTGCCACGCGTCGATGCCGGTGTCCCGCTGCCAGCGCTCCACATAGTCGAGGTAGAAGCGCTGGAACTCGGGATTGTTGAGGCAGAAGATGCGGTGGCGGGTCATCATGTCCGCCGCGTGAAGCTGGAACCAGTCCGGATTCGCCCAGGCGAGCGGGTAGGCGTCGTAGTACGCGATCGTCAGGTCCATGTGCTCGATGACCTTCAAGCCGTGGCGGTGGCAGGCCTCGACGATCATGCGCGTGATCTCGCGAACGTCCTCGTCGCGCTCCAGCCAGTTGAGCCGGAAGTGATAGCCCGAGCAGATGACGGCATCGTATCCGGCCGCGGCGAAGGCCGCCGCGCGCTCGTCACAGGCCTCCGGCGTGTTGGTATAATGACGATCGGCGTCATTGCTGCCCGACCACTGGCTGAACGCCATGTTGTACGCCCAGTCCGCCGCGGGCGCCGGCAGCGTCATCAGCGCTGCCAGCGTCGCGGCTATCCACCAGCGCATCCCATCAGCCTCCTCGAAGCAGAAAACGATCGCCCGGCAGGTTCGGCCCGCGAGCGTCTGGAACCTTCGCTCCGAGGAGGGTGACGATGATTATCGACTCGCACTGCCATCTCAAGCACGGAGACGCCGGGGGCACCGAGTACTCCGCCGACGAGATCGTCCGCGTGATGGACGCGGTCGGCATCGAGCGCTCCGTCGTCTTCGCGATGCAGACGACCACGCGGCGATCGATCGCGATGGCCTCGGCCGCGGTCGCGAAGCACCCGGACCGGCTGATCCCCTACGTCTACGCCCTGCCGCACTACGAGCGCCCGGTGCTGCCCGAGCTCAAGGAGGCGCTGGAGGGCGACTTCCGCGGGATCAAGATGCACGTGGGGGAGTGCCGCCTGAGGGAACACATCTCAGACCCGGTCTTCGACCTCGCCGCCGCGCACAACGCTCCGGTGCTGCTGGATCTCGGAGGCGACATTGCCACCGCTCGAAGGCTCGCGAAAAACTTCCCCCGGACGACGCTGCTCGTCGCGCACCTCGGGCAGTACAAGTGCACCAACGAGGTGCTGATCGCCGAGTTCATCGCGCTGGCGGAGGCGCATGATAATGTCTGGCTGGACGCAAGCGGAGTGGTGATGACGTACACCATCGCGGAGGCGGTCAGGCGCGTGGGCGCCGAGCGCGTGCTCTTCGGCACCGACGGCCCACACAGCGCCCCGGATCTGCCGGGCTTCGCCCGGTACGCCGTCCGGCAGATCGAGATGCTGGAAATCAGCGATGCGGACAGGGCGCTTGTACTGGGCGGGAGCCTCCGGCGCCTGCTGCGGCTGTGACCTGACGGCGGGCCAGGCGAACTGAGCGCGGGTCTGCGGCGATGAGCCGGTGGGCGGGAGGTCCCGCGTGCGCGGTGCGTGAAAGAGGGCGGCGGACTGCATCAGAGCACACGTCGGGTTCATCCTCGACGCCAGCAGGATAGGGAGGGGCTACATGATGGCAGCTGAAGACGCGCGAGAGCGACTTCGAACCACGCTGCTGCAAGTTCGAGAGCGCATCGCACGAGTAGTCGAGCGCAAGGGCACCCTCGGTGAGCAGAACACGAAGGCAGTGCTGATTGAGCCGGTGATTGAGGCGCTCGGATGGGATCTGCGGGATTTTGAGCAAGTGGTGCGGGAGTACCGTTCGAATTCCCAGGACAATCCCGTTGACTACGCGCTACTGCTTCGGCGCTCCCCGCTGCTCTTCATTGAAGCGAAGGACCTCGGAAGCAATCTTTCCGACCGGAAGTGGCTGTCCCAGATCATGGGCTACGCGACGGTGGTCGGAGTGGAGTGGTGTCTGCTGACCGATGGCGAGAGATATCACATCTACAATGCGCACGCTCCAGTGGACGTAGAAGAGAAGCTCTTCAGAACGGTGTCGATCTCGGACGCCGCGAACGAGGAGACAACCATCGATACACTGCTGCTGCTGTCGAAGGACAAGCTCGCCGCCGATGAGCTGAAGGAACTCTGGGAGGCTTTCTTCGTCGACTGCCAGGTGCAGGGAGCGCTTGAGGAGCTGCTGGGCAGTGCGAGCAGCAGCATCGTGCGGCTGATCAGGCAGAGAGTTCCTGAGCTGAAGCCAGCTCAGATTCGCCAGTCGCTTGCGCGCGCCGACATTCGAGTAGAATTCCCGTAACTACTCACCTTGTGGTATCAGGTGCGTTGTAGGAGGAGGTTCTCGTCAATAGAGGGACCGACGGCGTCGGTGAGCGTTTCGAGGGCAGCATGGCCATGTTTTCGGGCCGTCTGCAGCA
>JBMNNW010000159.1:0-8385 GCA_050942735.1 Armatimonadota bacterium | reverse complement strand
TCCTCCGGACTGAGACGGCCGCCGTGGTGGCGGCCGCGATCTGCCTCGACCGCATGGGTGAGTTGGGGTAGCCCGTCGGCGTGCTCGGATGACATGGCCACGATTGAGCTTGACGCATGCAGGCGCAATGCGGTAAGATACCAACCTGCACCATACGATGAGACGATGTCCGGGAGGTTACACCGTGGCACGACAGGGTGGATACCGCGGCCGACGCGGGGGACGCGGCGGTGGCAAGAAGAAAGTCTGTCGGTTCTGCGTGGCGCCGCAGGAGAATATCCTCGACTACAAGAACGTGCCTCTTCTGAAGCGCTACCTTGACGATGACGCTTCGATTCGGAAGGCGCGCCAGACAGGCACCTGCCGCAAGCACCAGTCGCAGCTTGCGAACGAGATCAAGGTCGCTCGCGAACTGGCACTGATCCCGTTCATCCCTGAGTGATCGGATCGACCACAGCGCAACAGGGCGCCGGCACGCACGGGCCAGCGCCCTTTCGCGTGTACGCCGCCGCGCAACCCAACGTCAGCGCGCAGGACCGGCCTCCAGCAGCGCCATCAGCCCCTCCGGGTGCAACCGCGGCTGGTCGCGGCCACCACGAAGGTCTCGCCAGACTGCCGGATACGCCCCGGCACAGTCTTCGTATCCGCGGAGCATCGGCTTCGTGTAGAGGCTTCCGTCGCGGAAGCGGGCTTCGTAGACGAACACGACCTCATGCGCGGGCTTGCCCTCGCAGGTGAAGATGCTCTCAAGCACGCCGAGCAGATGGAGGTCCCGGATCTCGATCCCGAGTTCCTCTCGCACCTCCCGCCGAACTGCCTGCTCGCTGCTCTCACCGAACCGCAGTGAGCCGCCGACCGGTCGATGGTACGCCTCGCCCGTCACGGGATCGAGGCCCTCTCCCACCAGCATCCGCCCGTCGTGGCGGAACACGCAGATCGCGATGGGCCGGATGACGCTTCTGTCAACCACCGGCAAACACTCCGTGGGCGGGGCTAACGCCACTGCGTCGCCCGCCGGACCATCTGACGCTCGTTCTCCCAGTCGAGGCACTCGATCGCGTCGGCGGGCGGGAGCCAGCGGGCATCGTCGAAGGTGTCCTCAAGCTCAACCCGACCCTCACCGGCGTCCATCTCGAAGAAGTACACGAACTTGCTGACACAGCCGCCACCGCGCGGGTTGAGGTAGAAGTAGTGCGTGACGCCGAGGTAGCGACCGGTCCGCAGGTCGAGCCCCGCCTCCTCGCGAACCTCCCTCTCCGCGGCCTCAGCGGCGCTCTCCCCCGCCTTGAGCTTGCCCTTGGGCAGACGCCACTCGCCGGTCGGCGCGTGGTGGAGCACCAGCACGCGCGTCCCGTGCCGGTCGCGCCGGACCACCACGCCGCCCGCGGAGAGAAGCTGCTCAGCGATCTTCACGGCTCAGGCACCGCGTCGAGCAAACTCTCGACCACCTGGTCTCCGGTGATCTCCTCGGCCTCGGCGGCGAAGCTGGTGATGATCCGGTGCCGGAGCGCCGGGCGAGCCATCGCCTGCACGTCCTCGATGGACGGCACGGGCCGGCCGTAGAGCAGCGCCCGCGTCTTCGCCGTCAGCACCAGCGTCTGCGACGCCCTCGGCCCCGCGCCCCACGCGACCCATCGGCGGACGAACTCCGGCGCGATCGGGTCCTCAGGGCGGCTCGAGCGGGCCAGCCTGACGGCGTAGTCGAGTACGTGGTCGCCCACCGGCACCTCGCGGATCGCCCGCTGCAGTCGGATGATCTGCTCTGAGGACAGCACCGGCTCGACCTCCGGCGCGTAGGCCGAGGTCGTCTCCTCCACGATCCGCTTCTCCTCATCGTGGTCGGGGTAGCCGACGTGAACGCTCAGCAGGAAGCGGTCGAGCTGCGCCTCCGGCAGTGGATAGGTGCCCTCCTGCTCGATTGGGTTCTGCGTGGCGAGCACGAAGAAGGGGCTGGGGAGGTCATACGTCCGCCCACCCGCGGTGACCTGGCGCTCCTGCATCGCCTGCAGCAGTGCGCTCTGCGTCTTGGGCGGGGCGCGGTTGATCTCATCGGAGAGCAGCACGTTGCTGAAGATCGGACCGGGGACGAAGCGGTAGCAGCGCTCGCCGGTCTCCGGGTCGGCGTCGAGGATGTCGGTGCCCGTGATATCCGAGGGCATCAGATCTGGCGTGAACTGCACGCGGGAGAACTCCAGCGCGACCGCCCTCGCGACCGTGTGCACAAGGAGCGTCTTGCCGAGGCCGGGAACGCCGATGAAGAGGCAGTGGCCCTGCGCGAAGAGTGCGATCAGCAGGTCCTCGATCACGCGCTCCTGGCCGACGATCACCCGTCCTACCTGCTCGGTGATTGCCGGGCGCAGGCGGGCAAGCTCGTCGATTGCATCCTCGTCGCTTGCGGTCAGATCCACTGCACGGTCATCTGCCACCGGTCAACGCAGCCTCTCGTCAGGGAGGGATGATGGTGTCGGCATGGTAGCAGGCGGCGGGGCGGTCGTCAACTTGCAGGCCGCCGGGGCGAGGCGCTCGCCTACTGCGCCGTCCCCGCCTCGAAGTGCCGCGTTTCCGCCAACTCCCACGTCTCGCCGCCGTCGTCGGAGGTCAGGATCGCCGGGAAGTTGTAGTGACTGGTGTCCTCTCCGTAGACCCAGTTCGGCTGCTTGTTGAAGTACGAGTACGAGAGATAGAGGCGGCCGTTGCGGTCGATGGCGAGCTTCGCGTGGTAGTTGCTGTAGCCGTGCGCAACAGGGATGACCAGTCTGCGCGCGTCGGTCCAGTCCCCTCCCGCGGGCCGCTTCTGATACCCGAGCGCCGCGTAGACCCGCCCCGGGTGGTAGGGATCGTCCGCGTCCATGATCCACCAGCGGAAGGCGGCGTGCAGGGTGTCACCGGCATCGCAGACGAGGCCGAGGTAGGTCTGCCTCGCGGGGCGCTCGTGCCGCTCGGGGTCCGGGTGCTGATAGCCGTGATCGAGCATCGTCACGGGATCCTCGAATCCCTCGCCGAGATCATTCGGTCGCCTGCTGCGATAGTGGTAGAAATGATCGCCGTGCGCTCCGGTCACGACGTGTATATACCCGTCTGAGTCGGCGCAGACGCCCGGCGCGTTGTGCGAGTCATTCACCGGTGGCGCGTAGCCAACGAAGACAGGTTCTCCCACGGTGCGCGACAGGCGGTCGTATGTCGCGGCGAAGGTCGGTGTTCCGGGGAGATCGTCCTCGGCGCGCATCTCGGCCCAGACGATGTGCGTGTTGCCGCCGACGGTGGTCGCGAACGAGGCCCCACCGGAGTGCTCGCACATCCCGATGCACTGCTCGGTGACCGCGACCGGCTCGGGCAGCTCGAGGCCCTCCGGGGTCACGACCGGCTCAGTGAGCAGCAGCCGGTAGTACGCCCCCCAGCGCGCGGTCGGGTGGTCGGCGACCTTCTGCAGGGTCGCGATCAGTGGCGGCCCCGGCAGACCGTGGCCGTCGGTGCGCACCTCAATGTTCGGCCAGATGCCGGGAAGGTCGTAGCATGTGAACGTTTCGCCGTGGTCGCTGGAGTAGAGAAGCGCTGCGGTGTTGTTCGCGCCCTCCCGCCGGACCTGCACCACGGAGTACATGTTGTCATCGTCATCGAAGACCGCGTGGGTGAAGTACCACCCCGCGCCACGGTCGAAGCGTTCGAAGTCGGGGTAGCGCGCTTTCACGGCATCGGTGAAGTGCAACTCCACCCACTGGCCGTCGCGCAGCGTATGAAAGAAGCCGGTCTCGTGGAGGTCGAGGCCGCGGCTGCGGAGGTAAGGCCGGTTGCGCCCGTCGAAGCTCGGCGTGTTGCACACGTACTCCGGCGCGTAGCCGAACTGCGCGGCCTCGTGCTCGTTGAGTTTGAGCACGATCGGCTCGGGGACCTCGATGGCGAGGCAGAGCCCGCCCGCGATGGCGATCGCGCAGATCGTTGCGCACAGGTGGAGGTGCATCGTCATCGTCCTCTCATGGCAGGAAGCGGGTCGGCGAACTGCTGACTCGGTCGATGTCCCCTTCCGCGAGAAGTTTTTCGGCACCTCCTGAAGGATTGCGCGCGCTGAGAAGGAAGCTGAGAGCATACCTGTAAGACGCGATGAAGGGGGTCTCACCATGCGCGCAATCGCGATGCTGTGTTGCCTGACAGTCGCCGCCGGGCCGCTGATGGCGCAGACCGTGCAGATCGGCGCCGAGTCGGTCCTTCCGGTGCACCAGAGCAGCCTGTGGTCACGGTACGTCAACTTCCGCCCCGCCGACGGAGAAGTCGTTGACCTCAATCCCCCCCGGCTGAGCTGGTTCTACAACGCCAACGCGCCGGATGACTTCGGCGACGCGATGCACATGTTTACGCTCCAGGTCGCCGACAACCCCCAGTTCGACGACCCGGCGATTGAAGTGATCACGCCCTTCAACTTCTACAACACGATCCCCGCGCTGGACGCGGATGCGACGTGGTACTGGCGTGTCGGCTATGACGTCGGCACCGAGGGCGAGCGGTGGAGCGAGACGCGGAGCTTCCAGATCGCGCCCGGCGCGACGGTGTGGGATCGCTCGGCACTTGCCGAGCCCGGGCTTGAGGAGATGGGCCACCCGCGAGTGCTGCTGCGCCCGGACGTAATCGCGGAGCTTCGCGCGCTCGCCGAGACCGACGAGGCCTCAGCAGGCGCCCTTGAGTACATGCGGCGCCAGGCGGACAGTACCCTCGAGCAGCCGTGGTGGGCGGACTTCCCCGAGACCGACCGCGCCGAGGAGCCTACGCGCGCGTTCTACCTCATCGCGCAGGACCTCGCGACGGTCGCCTTCGTCTGGAAGGTCACCGGCGATGATCGCTACGCGGGCGTGATAGAGCGCGCCGTCACCTGGGCGAGCTACCCGCCCGGCGGCCGCGCCTCCCCCGAGGGCCTCGGCGGCGACGGCAGCGAGGACGCCACCCAGGGCAACGAGTTCCTCGCGCTGCTCTTTGACTGGCTCTACGAGGACATGAACGACGAGCAGCGCGCGGTGATGATCGACTCGCTGGAGTGGCGCGTCGATCATATCATGAACTCCTTCGCGTGGCGCGGGCAGCGCAGCAGCGGGCCGATGCTGCGCATGACCTTCCGCACCGACGCGGAGGCGGCGACCTTCGAGGCCGAGGATCTGCCGCTGACCGGCGGGGCGCGGGTGATCGAGGACGCGCAGGCCTCAGGCGGTCGGATCGTTGTGCTCGGAAGCGAGGACGCGACCATCACCCTCGAAGCCGCGCTTGACGCGGGCCCCTACGTACTGAACGTCGAGGGACACGGGCCCGCCGGTGATCAGGACGCATTCGTCGTCACGGTGGGCGACCAGACCCCGCAGCGATCCTACATCCAGGGGCGGGGTGAGGCGCAGATCACCTTCACCGTCAGGGAGGCCGGCACACACACGATCCGCGTCACCCCCAGCGAGGTCGGCGTGCAGATCGACGCGCTCCGGCTCAACGTGCAGGGCGATCAGCGACTGCGGCTCACTCGCTCGCCGCAGTGGCGGGAGTTCGAGTGGCAGATTCGCGCCCCCGCGCAGGGCACACGGCTGGCGGTCGAGGCCTTCAACTATTACGCCGCCGGCGAGGTCTGGTGGGACGAGCTGTTCGTCGGCCGCACACCGGATGGCCCGAACCTGCTGGCCAACGCCGATTTCGGACAGGCGGACGGCGAAGCCCCGGCCTCGTGGCGTTACGTGAACTTCGGGACCAACTCGACACCGGGATACGACGCCGAGGCGGGGCAGGTGGGTGTGATCTGTCCTGATTCGGGCGATCGAGGAGCATGGATGCAGAACATCCCGATCGACGATCCCGGGACCTACTACGTGCGCGGCCGCTACCGCACCAGCGAGTCGATGATGACCGCCGCGGTGCGCGGATCGTCGCTCTCGGGGATGGTCTCCAGCCACCCATTCGAGGGTTCCATGGACACCGCGGTCTGCGGGCTCGTTCTCTACGAGCACAGCGCGATCGGTCGCGAGTGGTTTGAGCTGATGCTCAACTACCTGATCGGCGTGACCTGCGGCTACGGCCCGGAGGGTGCGTGGAACGAGGGCGCCGGCTACGGCTCCTCAAAGAACAAGTGGCTGACCAACGCCTCACTTTACTTCGACACGACGCTCTCGGAGGCGGATCTGGGCAAGAATCCCTTCTACTCGAATCTCGGGAGCTGGCTGCGGCGGATCATCCCCGTCGGGATGGACCACCACGCATGGGGCAATCAGCGGAACGCCTCGCGCGGCAACCACCTGGCGACCTTCCGGAAGCTCGCGCACCTCACCGGCGACGGCCGCTTCGTCTACAACTGGCAGAGCTACGGAGGCGAGAGCTTCAACACATTCCGGCCGTGGATCGAGTTCGTGCTGCCGGCGTACTACGATGAGCCTGAGCCGGTGGCCGAGCAGACCACGAGCGAGGTCTTCCAGATTGCCGGCTGGGCGATGGCCGCAAGTGGCCCGCCCAGCGACCCGGCCACCTACGCGGAGGGCACCGGGGTCATCCTCCAGTGCCGGCCACGAGGCGGCTACGGCCACTCGTTCAACTCCGACGGCTCCGTGCAGCTTCACGCCTACGGGGAGATGCTCAACCACGGCGGCGGGACTTCCGCGAACCTCGACGCCTACCCGTTCCACACGATGAGCCACAATGTGGTGATGATCGACGGCCTCGGTCAGGCGCAGCCGCCGTCGGGGATGCGGCACCCGACCTACGGGCACATCGCGGGACACTCCGAGGGCGAGCTTGCGGACGGCGGTCGCTACGTCTACTTCGCCGCCGACCCAACGAACTGCTACCCCGACGAGCCGGGCAACTTCCGCCGCTGGAGCTTCCCGCTCGCCGAGCCCTACACCGAGCGGGCCCTCCCCTACCTCGACAGCTACGTGCGCCATGTGCTCTACGTCCGCGACAGCTACTTCGTGATCTTCGACGACCTACGCTGCTCGCAGCCGGCGACATTCACCTGGCTGTGGCATATCCTGCAGGATAACCCGCTCAACTTCGACGCGGAGAGCTTCACGATCGACTACATGGCGGGGGAGGTGCCGGTGCGGCTGCAGCATATCTCGCGGCCCGACGCGCTGGAGCTTGACAACCGCCAGGGCCTTGAGGGCCGCGTGAACCCGTTCACCGGCGAGGACTGGCGCGACCAACTGCGTGGGGACATCATCGAGGCGCACAACCTGTGGATCAGCAACACCGAGCCCTCCGACAACTGGACATTCCTGGCGGTCATCTACCCGCAGGCGCCGGGCGGCGAGATTCCGCAGATCGAGCGGATCGACGACCACACGGTTCGGGTGGGCGATGACGTGATTGCCTTCACCGAGGGCGGAGCGCCGCCGGCGGAGGCGACAGTGACGGTCGATCTCACCGCGTTCCGGCGCTAAGCGAAGCGGCGACAGCCCGTCAGTCCGGGATGCTCAGCCGCAGCAACGCGTTGCGGCTGATCATCCCGAGATAGTGCCCGTCGGCGTCAACCACTGGAAGACGCTTGAGCGCGTGGTCAATCATCAGGCGCAGGGCGTCTTCCAGTGTCGCGTCTTCGGTCACGGTGATCAGACCGGTCTTCATGATCTCGCCCGCGGTTGTGTCGAGGGTTACCTCGCTGTCGGCGCGTCCTCGCCTGCCCGGCAGCGGCAGCCGGTTGATGATGCTACGCACAAAGCCGTCAGGACGATGAGCGACAGCGGCGAGTATGTCCCTGTCGGTGAGCAGTCCGAGAAGTCGATTGTCCTCGTCCACGACCGCGACACGCTGCACGCTCTGTTCGTCGAGGCGACGGAGCACGTCGTCAATCGTTGCCTCCGGGGTGACAGTTCCTGTCTCGCGCGTCATGCAGTCACCTACCCGGGGAACCCCCTGCCATTCCACGTAGCACGCTTCTGGTTCCGCGTCCGGCTCGCGGGTTCCGGCGACGGCCGCTCGGAACACGTCAAGCCTGGTGATGACGCCTGCGAGGATCCCATCCTCATCGACAACAGGCAGGCGTTTGAGGGTGTGCTTGCGCATCAACCCTATGGCCTCGGAGACAGGCTGGTCGACGCGCACCGTCCGCACGGGCGCCGTCATCACGTCCTCGGCGTCGATCGCGCTTGCCCGGTCGTAGAACTCAGCGACCACTCCACTATCAGCCTCAGTGAGGAGGCCAAGCCGAAGCGGCATCTCAGCCCTGCGCACGAGGTCGCCCTGCGTGATGATGCCTGCCGGGCGACCGTCCGCGTCCGTCACCGGGAGGGCGTTGAAGTCCGCTTCGCAGCAGCATCGGTTTTAGCTGTGCAAGTTTTTTGGTGGTGGGGGAGGTACTCGTGTATAGGTTTGCGAATACTGACATGTGTGCATCGAGCGAGCCGAGCAGTGGCAGGTCGTGCTGGAGGA
>JBMNNW010000199.1:0-3372 GCA_050942735.1 Armatimonadota bacterium | reverse complement strand
GGCCGACCACCACCGTAGACCCCGCACACTGACCATTCACCCGAACACACCTAACCGACAACTCAATCGCTCACCAAACTAAAACCGATGCTGCTGATCGGTCGGCACGAGGAAACCCTTGACTCGCTCGGGCTCGTCGAAGGGACGCGCGGCGCTCGCGGTGAACGTTCCCTCCCGGTGGAATGCATTGTGCCAACCGACGCAATCATCGAGCTGATCTGTCGAGGTGACCAGGATGCTTGAGGCCGCGATCCGCATTGCCCTGACGTTCGCCCTCCTCGCGCTGACCACGGTGAGCTGGGCGGGCCGCGACGGCGGCGGGTACTTCACCGCCGAGAAGATCGCGAATGCCCGTGCCAACGTGCAGCAGCACGACTGGGCGGCCGCCGAGCGCGATGCGGCGGTCGAGCGCGCCGGGCGCTGGGTGGAGATATCCGACGACGATCTGTGGCATCTCGTGCCCTGCCAGGATCTGCCGAGGACCATCGACGTTACGCTCACCAGAACCCCCGAGGGGATCGTGCGTCCCGGCTGCCTCAACTGCGGCGACGACGTCTTCGAGCACGGCAACTACCCTTACATCGTTGACCCGATGAACGCGCCGTGGACGATCAAGTGCCCCTCCTGCGAGATGGTCTTTCCAACCAACGACTTCGGCGCGTTCTACGAAAGCGCGATCGACGAGCGCGGCTGCTTCGACGCCTCGCTGGGTGATCGCTCGCTGCTCTTCAACACCGACCACCCCGACCCCGACGATCCCCTGCACACCTGGGGCGTGGATGACGGCTGGGGCTACGTGAACCAGGACGGGCGGGAGTTCCGCTTCATCGGGTATTACACGTGGCAGCACTGGCGGCAGATCCGGAGGATGCTCGACCATCTCGCGGAGGCATGGGTGTACACCGGCGACGAGATCTACGCCCGGAAGGCCGGGATCCTCCTCGATCGCATCGCCGACGTCTACCCGGAGATGGACTGGCGCCCCTACGCCGAACGCGGCTGGTATCACTCCAGCGGCGGCAGCCGGATGGGAAAGATCGAGGGCCGCATCTGGGAGACCGGGACGATCCGCGGCTTCGCGCTGAACTACGACCGCGTGGCCGACGGGCTCGACGAGTCGCCGGCACTGCTCGAGTTCCTCGCGGAGAAGGCGCGGCAGTACGACCTGCCCGGTGAGAAGGGCTCCGCGGAGGACCTCTTCCGCAACATCGAGGAGGGCATCCTGCGCGTCGGCGCCGAGGCGATCATGAGCGATCAGATCCGCGGCAACGAGGGGATGCATCAGAGCGCGATGGCGGCGATCGCGATGGCCTTCGACCGCGACCCGGAGACGGGCGAGTGGATGGACTGGATCTTCGCCGAGGACGGCGGCGCGATCCCCGGGACGATCGTCGGTCGCATCGACCGCGACGGCGTCGGAGCCGAGGGCGCGCCGAGTTACTCCCTCGGGTGGATCGGCAGCATCGCGAACCTCGCGGACTTCATCGCCGAGTACGACGGCTACGACACCAACGACATCTACCGCGACTACCCGATGTTCGGCAGGGGCTTCACCGCCGGGTGGAAGCTCGTTGTGCTCGGCCTCGGCACACCCAACATCGGCGACGCCGGCTCCACCGGCTCGATGGGCCGGATCGGCGTGAACCCCGAACTCATGGCGCGCGGCTACCGCCACCTGCGCGACCCGGAGATCGCGATCGCGGCGTGGCGCGCCAACAACCACTCCGCCGCAGGCCTGCAGCGGCGCGTCTACGACGAAGACCCCGACGCCATCGCCGGGGAGATCGAGCGGGCAGGCAGTGAGGCCGGACCGGCGCAGCCCCGCGGCGGCTTCATGCGGGCGGGCTACGGCCTCTCCTCACTCGAGGTCGGCCACCGCGAGGCGGGAACCGCGCTGTGGACGTACTTCGGCCGCAACTCCGGACACGGCCACCGCGACCGTCTCAACGTCGGAATCTACGGCTTCGGGCTGAAGCTCTCGCCCGACCTCGGCTACCCCGAGTTCGCCACCGCGTGGCCGAAACGCCGTGAGTGGACCGACAACACCATCTCACACAACACGGTCGTCGTCGATGCCCGCCCGCAGGCCGCCAACTGGGCGGGGCAGCCCGCGTTCTTCAAGACCCTCGACGGCGTCTCGGGCGTCGAGATCCGCTCCGAGAACGTCTACCCGCAGTGTGACACCTACGCCCGCACCCTCGCGATGGTGCAGGTGACCGACGAGATCGGCTACGGCTTCGACGTCTTCCGCGTCCGTGGCGGCTCCGATCACCTCCTGAGCTTCCACGCCACCCCCGGCGACCCGCAGCTTGCGGGCCTCTCGCCGGCGGCGCAGGCCGGCGGCACCTACGCCGGACCCGATGTGCCCTTCGGCGAACGGCAGAGCGATCATGTCCCGCTCGGCTTCTCGTGGCTCTACGACGTCGAGCGCGACGCCGCTCCCGGAGCGCAGTGGTCGGTGGACTGGCACGTCCCGGACGGCTACCGCGGGGCCAGCGCGGCCGATCAGTTGCATCTGCGCTACCATCACCTCTCGCAGGTCGGTGAGGTCGCGCTGGCGCACGGCGACCCGCCGCAGAACAAGCCCGGCAACCCCCGCCGCCTGCGCTACGTGCTCGCGCGCACGCAGGGCGATGAGGGCCTCACCTCGACCTTCGCGTCAATCTACGAGCCCTACCGGCAGACGCCCGTGATCGCGTCCGTTGAACGGATCGAGTGCGGCCGGGACGCCGAGGGCTTCGACGCGGTCGCGGTGCGCGTCGAACTGGCCGACGGCGCGACCGACTGGCTGCTCAGCGCCCGCGGCGCGGAGGTCATCGACGTGCCCGGCGGGCCGAGCTTCAGCGCTCGCCTCGCGTGGCTCCGTCTGCGTGACGGAGAGGTCGAGCGCGCCGCGCTCATCGCCGGAACCGAGGTCGGCCTCGGGGATTTCCGGCTGACCACCGATGAGCCTGCGTTCACCGGGACTGTCGTCCGCATGGATCGCGACATGGAGGGCGAGGGCCGCATCTGGGTGGACGCGGAACTGCCCGCCGATGAGACGCTCGTGGGCGAGTGGATCGCCATCGAGAACGACGACGTGCGCAACGCGTTCTACGAGATCAGGCGCGTCGAGCGCGATGGGGAGTTGACGATGCTCAGCCTCGGCGATCTCTCGTTTGTTCGGGAGTTCATCGATCGCAGCGATTACGCGAAGGGCTACGTGTACAACTTCGAGGAGGGCGCGGGCTTCACCATCCCCCATCACGCCGCGGTGACCCTGCGCGCTTCCAACACCGCCGAAGTCCGCACCACGGGGCAGGCCACCGTGGAGTTTAAGGAGGGTCGGTGAGTGAGACCTGAGACCGGCGACCGTCGTGTGCAGGTGACGCG
>JBMNNW010000185.1:0-5020 GCA_050942735.1 Armatimonadota bacterium | reverse complement strand
CAAGAGCGATCGGCATCGAGCAGGGGGACACGGTGTTTTATCACAGCTCGCTCAGCAGCATGGGCACGGTGGCTGGCGGGCCCGACGCGGTGATCGACGGCTTCCTCGAGGCGGTCGGGCCCGAGGGCACGGTCGCCGTGCCGACGCTGTGCAACTGGGGGCAGGATGAGCAGCATCTCGTCTTCGAGTGCTGGGACCGGGCGACCTCGCCCTCCTACGTCGGCGCGATCACCGAGGCGCTGCGGCGGCGGCCGGGGGCGTTCCGCAGCGACCACGCCACGCACTCGGTCGCCGCGATCGGCGCGCGGGCTGAGGAGCTGACGGCCGGCCACGGCTCCGGCGGCCTTCGGCCGAGCCCGTTCAGCGCGACGGCCTTCGCGGCGGAGAGCCCGTGGCAGCGGCTGGTGGAATGGAACGCGGCGTACTGCTTCATCGGCGTGACATTCCACGTCTGCACGATGGTGCACTACGTGGAGGCGGTGCTGGCGGAGCGGATGATCGAGCGTGCCGATCCGGAAGATCGAGCGTGGCTGCTCGACGGGCTCTCCGGCTGGATGGAGTCCGGGTTCTTTCCGGCGATCCGCATCGAGGACCGCGAGGTCATCGAGGAGATGCTCGCCGCCCGGGGAGTGGTGAAGTACGGGCAGATCGGCTCGGCGACCTTCACCTGCGCCCGCGCCCGGCCGATGGTGGCGGAGTGGCTCTGCATTGTTGAGAGCAATCCGGATATGTGGCTGCCGCTGGACTACCTGAACTGGGCCCGGGCCGCGGCGCATGCCGGCGACTGAGTCCCCGCGCGCTCGCAGATGCCGCAGCGCCCTTTCTCGTGGCGCCGGCCGCGGCGATGACCGACCGGCCGTGAGCAGTTCATACGCCGGACAACCGAGGTGAGCGCAATGCGTTTCTCGATGGCAGTGATCTGCGTGTTGCTGACCGCGTCCACGTGGGCGCAGGTCCCCGACGGCTGGTTCGAGTTCACGATCGGCATCCCGGCGGAGGGCTGCGCCGTGGACGTCTCCGCGCTCAGCGCCGGCCCCGCGGGCGCCAGCGGCAACCTCATCATCCAGGAGGGCCGCTTCGTGGACGGGGGCGGGCGGCCCGTCCGCTTCCTCGGCACCAACCTGACCTTCGATGACGCCTTCCCCGACAGGGAGACCGCGCCCGAGATCGCCCGACGCATGGCCGCTCTCGGCATCAACATCGTCCGCTTCCACCATCTCGACCGCCACCACGCGCCCAGGGGCATCTGGGACCCGGCGTTCGACGACCACCAGCATATCGACGCGGAGCAACTCGACCGCCTCGACTGGCTCATCCACCAGCTCAAACAGCACGGCATCTACGCGAACATCAACCTCCACGTCTCCCGCTGGCTTGATGAGGCCGATGGCTTCCCTGACCCGCAGTTGCGCCCGAAGTACGACAAGGGCGTCGGGAACTTCGAACCGCGCATGATCGAGCTGCAGAAGCAGTACGCGCGCGACCTGCTCACCCACGTCAACCCCTACACCGGCAGCGCCTACGTCGATGAGCCGTCCGTGGCGATGGTCGAGATCACCAACGAGGATTCAGCACTTCGCTTCGCGCTCGGCAGCGAACTGCACGGCCTCCCCGAGCCTTACGCAGCCATCCTCAGCGAACTCTGGCATGACTGGCTGCGCGAGCACAACACCGGCACCGAGGCCCTGCGCACCGCGTGGGACGAGGGCTCGGAGCCGCTGGGCGCGGAGATGTTGCGCGATCCGCAGTTCGAGCGCGGCGCCGCGCAGTGGCGGCTCGAGACGCCCCCTCCGGCGCAGGGAACGCTCGATGTGATCGAGGACCCTGAGCGCGGCCGGGTGCTGCACGCGCACCTCACGCAGGTCGGCGAGCGCGCATGGCACTTTCAGATCCACCAGGTCGGCCACACGCTCGAGGACGGCCGGCTTTACACCGTCAGCTTCGCGGCGAAGGCCGACCCGCCCCGCCGCATATTCGTCAACGCACGCTACGACGTGCCGGACTGGCGGATGGTCGGGCTCAACGAGGCGGTCGATCTCGACGAGCAGTGGCGCGAGTTCAGCTTCACGTTCCGCGCCGATGGGCCGCTGCCCGAGCACACTCGGTTGAGCTTCAACAACGGCAACGAGATTGGCGGGGTGTGGTACGCCGACATCTCCATGCGGCGTGGCGGGACACGCGGGCTGCCCGAGGGCGAGAACCTGGAGGCGGAGAACATCGCGCTGCCCACCTCCACCGCCACCGAGGCGGCGCGCCGCGACTGGATCGCCTTCGTCATGGAGCTTGAGCGCAGGTATACCGTCGAGATGCACGACTTCCTCACGCGGGAGCTTGGCGTCCGCGCGGCCGTCACGAACACCCAGGCGACCTACGGCGGCGCGGGCGGGCTGCTGCGCGAGTCGCGGATGGATTACACCGATGTCCACGCCTACTGGGAGCACCCGCGCTTTCCCGGCGTTGCGTGGGACGGCGGAAACTGGTTCATCCCCAACACCCCGATGACCGCCGCCCTCGGCCGCGACACGCTCACGCGGCTGTCGATGTACCGCCTCGCGGAGAAGCCCTTCACCGTCAGCGAGTACAACCATCCCGCGCCGAATGACTACCGCGCCGAGTGCATGCCGATGCTCGCCGCGGTGGCCGCCCTGCAGGACTGGGACGGCATCTTCCAGTTCGGCTACGGCCAGCATCCCGAGGACTGGGCGGCGGCTGAGATCGACGGCTACTTTCGCATGGCGGGCGACCCGACGAAGCTCGCGATGATGCCGATCGCGGCGAATCTCTTCCGACGCGGCGACGTCGAGCCCGCGCACGGCGTCATCCGCCTGCTGCTCCCGAGCGACGCCGTGGCTGAGCTTGTCCGCGCGCACGGGAACGACGCCACGCCGGTCTGGCGCGAGGCGGGCATCGAGCCGCAGGTCGCGCTCAGCCACCGACTCGAGGTCGGCTGGACGACCGGCGCCCACCCGGAACTGCAGCACGTCGAATCGACAGCCACCGGCCCCCTCGCGGTTCGCTGGTCGCCACCCGACGACGAGAGCGCGACGTTCGTTGTGGACACCGAGCGGACGAAGGTACTGCTCGGGCCGGTCGCCGGACGGACGGTGGACCTCGGCGGCGTTCGCTTCGAGGTGGGGGAGACGAGCAACGGCCATGCCGCGATCGCCCTGACGAGCCTCGACGGGCTGCCACTCGCTCGCTCGCAGCGGATGCTGCTGGTGGCGCTCAATCGCGTGGAGAACCAGCAGATGGGCTGGGATCAGGAGCGCACCACCGTCCTCCGCCAGTGGGGCCACGGGCCGACGATCTGCGAGGGCGTGCCGCTGACCGTCGGCGTCGCCGGCCGCGACGACCTCCGCGCATGGGCGCTCGGTGGCGACGGGACGCGCTCCACGGCGGTGGACAGGCTCATCATGGGGCCGGAGCACGCCACGGTGTGGTACGAACTGGCCACGGAGTAGGAGATGCCCGCTCGCGGTCGTCGCCGTCGCGAAGGAACGAGCCCTCGCGGCGGCGAACTCACGTGCGGCACATAACTGAGGCGGGAGGGACCACCATGAGCAATGGGAAGCTTCGCGTCGCCGTCGTGGGCGGCGGCATGTTCTTCGAGGACGTCATCGGCCAGGCGGTCATGGATTTCGAGCGCTACGGCATCGCGCCCTACCTCGGCGACATCGGCCAGGGCGCCCACGCCCGGGGTCTCGCGGACATCGAGGTCGAGTTTGTCGCGATCGGTACGCATTCAGAGAAGCGCGGAACCGCCGGGAAGATCTGCGACTGGTACCGCGAGGGCGTGCCGGACAGCGCCATCGAGCCTTTCTACGGTGACACGGTCTGGGAGGACATTATCGCCGGGGTTGAGCCCGATCTGCTGATCGTCGCGACCCCCGATGACCTGCACTACGCGCCGATCATGGGCGCGCTGGCGCACGGCGTGGACGTCATCACTGAGAAGCCGCTGTGCCTGTGGCTGGAGCAGGCCGATGAGATCATCTCGGCCGCGGATCGCACCGGCCTGATCGTCTCCTGCGACATGCACAAGCGCTACGATCCGATGAACGTGAAGCTCTTCCGCGACCTCGTCCCGCGCATGGGCGAGGTTAACTACGTCCGGGCGGTGCTCGAGGAGCCGCTGGAGGTCTCCACGGAGATCTTCAAGTGGGCGGCGCGCTCGAATCCGTTCAGCTACGTCGGCTGCCACTGGACCGACGTCGTCCACCACTACCTCGGCGTCGAGCCGGTCTCCCTGCACGCCACCGGGCAGAAGAAGCTGCTGGCGAACTGGACCGACCCGACGACCGGCGAACCCGCCCCGATCGACACCTTCGACTCGGTGCAGGTCAAGGTCACCTACGAGGACGGGATGGAGGCGCTCTACGTCAACGCGTGGACCAATCCCGCCGACTTCGAGGGGCCCGTCAACCAGGAGATCAAGGTCTTCGGGACCCTGGGCAGCGCTTTCATGGACCAGCAGGACCGCGGCCTGCGCTACTGCATCACCGGCGAGGGCTCGCGCACGACGAACCCGTTCTTCAACGGCCTCACGCCCGCCTACGAGCGTTTCGATGAGATGAAGGGCTACGGGAAGGACTCGCTGACGGCCGGCTTCTCGGCGATCATGCGCCGCCGGCTGCTCGGTGTGGACCGCGAGGAACTCGCTCAGGACTATCCCACGGCGGCTTCGCAGCGCAGCACGGTGGCGCTGATCGAGGCGGCGCAGGCCGTCGCGGACCTGAACCTCGCATACACCGAGGCGGGCGACGGCAGCCCGGTGACGGCCTTCCTTGGCGATGGCGAGATCGAGATTCGCGACCCGCTCGGCTGATCGCCTCGTTCTCGGAAAGCACTATGCATGGGCCGCCGCGCGCGGCGCAGGCAGGTCACGCGAGCGCAGCGAAGCGAGGCGAAGCGCAGCGAAACGAAGCGTGACCTGAGGTCCCATCCCGGCCAATGCCTATTCGTGGCGAACGACAGTGCGCCTGCGGCGCACCCCCGGCGAGGGCGCCGGGGCCACAACGAC